>NZ_DATJTA010000092.1:0-72179 GCF_035503875.1 Nocardioides sp. | reverse complement strand
CGACTCGACGCGCAACTTCTGCCGACTCGGCATCTAGAGCTGGTCGAGGAGCCAGGAGGGGCCGAGGGCGAGGGCGCCGAGGCCCTGGACGCGGGCCTGGAGCATCCGGTCGGCGGTCACGACCGTGACCCGGTCGCCGCGGTCGGCGGCGGCCTGGGCCTCGGCGACGATGGTGGCGTCGCCGTCCTTCGGGGCGTGCACGGTGCGGACGTGACCGTCCCGGCCCGCCCGGACGCCGCCCTTCGCGGCCCCCTCGAGGACCAGCACCACGACGTCGTACGGCGTGTCCGCGACCAGCAGGCCCTCGTGCAGCCGCCGGGCCGCGCCGGCGCGGTCCTTCCACCAGCCGTCCGGCCGGCTGCCGACGACGTTGGCGCCGTCGACCACGAGGACCGTCGTCATGACCGAGCCCGCTCGGTCACTTGAGGAACTTCGAGAAGTCCTTCGGGAGGTTCAGCTCGGCAGCGGCCTTCTCGTAGTCGACGGGCTCGTTGCCGGGGCTCCCGAACGGGTTGCCGGCCGCGGCGGCCTTCTCCTTCTCCGCGGCGGCCTGCTGGGCGGCCTTGGCGGGGTTGCCGGAGCGCTTGGCGCCCTTGCCCTTCTTGGGCTGGGCCTTGGCCTTGCCGCGCTTGCCAGCCCCGGGCATCCCGGGCATCCCCGGCATGCCGGGCATCCCGGGCATGCCGCCGCCCTTGGCCATCTGCATCATCATCTTCCGCGCCTCGAAGAAGCGGTCGACGAGCTGGTTGACGTCGGAGACCTGTCGACCGGAGCCGCGGGCGATGCGGGCCCGGCGCGAGCCGTCGATCATCTTCGGGTTGTTGCGCTCGGCCGGGGTCATCGAGCGGATGATCGCCTCGATCCGGTCGATCTCACGCTCGTCGAAGTTGTCGAGCTGCTCGCGGAACTGCCCCATCCCGGGCAGCATCCCCATGATCTTCGACATCGAGCCGAGCTTGCGGACCTGCTGCATCTGCTGCAGGAAGTCGTCGAGGGTGAACTCCCCGCCCTGCCCGCTGAGCTTCTGCGCGGCCTTGAGCGCCTGCTCCTGGTCGAAGCTCTTCTCGGCCTGCTCGATCAGGGTGAGCATGTCGCCCATGTCGAGGATGCGCGAGGCCATCCGGTCGGGGTGGAAGAGGTCGAAGTCGGTCGGCTTCTCCCCCGCCGACGCGAACATCACCGGCTTGCCGGTGACCGACGCGATCGACAGCGCGGCACCACCGCGGGCGTCGCCGTCGAGCTTGGTGAGGACGACGCCGTCGTACCCGACCCCGTCGAGGAACGCCTGGGCGGTCGAGACGGCGTCCTGGCCGATCATCGCGTCGACGACGAAGAGCACCTCGTCGGGCTGGACGGCGTCGCGGATGTCGGCGGCCTGCTGCATCAGCTCGGCGTCGACGCCGAGCCGGCCCGCGGTGTCGATGATGACGACGTCGTGGAGCTTGCGCTTGGCCTCCTCGATGGAGGCGCGCGAGACGGCGACCGGGTCACCGACGCCGTTGCCCGGCTCCGGCGCGAAGACGGGTACGCCGACCCGCTCGCCGTTGACCTGCAGCTGGGTTGCGGCGTTGGGGCGCTGGAGGTCGCAGGCGACCAGCATCGGCGTCTTGCCCTGCTCCTTGAGCCACAGCGCGAGCTTGGCTGCCAGCGTCGTCTTGCCGGCACCCTGGAGGCCGGCCAGCATGATGACGGTCGGGCCGGTCTTGGCGTAGCGCAGCCGGCGGGTCTCACCGCCGAGGATCCCGACGAGCTCCTCGTGGACGATCTTGACGACCTGCTGGGCGGGGTTCAGCGCACCGCTGACCTCCTCGCCGCGGGCGCGCTCCTTGACCGCCGCCACGAACTCCTTGACCACGGGCAGCGCGACGTCGGCCTCGAGCAGCGCGATCCGGATCTCACGCGCGGTGGCGTCGATGTCGGCGTCGGAGAGCCGGCCCTTCCCCCGGAGGTTCTTGAAGGTGTCGGCGAGCCGGTCGGAGAGAGTGGCGAACAAGAGGGTCCTCGCGGAGAGTGCGGTCGTGACGGGGCCAGCCTAACGTCGGTCGCCCACTCGGGCCGCACGGGCGACCTCAGGCGTCCTGAGTCGTGAGCGCGGCCCGTACGGCGTGGGCGGCCTCCGCGGCACGCTGGTCGCCCAGCGAGCCCGCCGCGGCCTCCTGCAGGTAGAACACGTCGACGGCCTGGGGTCCGAGCGTGTCCACGTGGGCCGAGCGGACCGCCACGTCCATCCGCGCCAACGCCGCGCACACCAGGTAGAGCACCCCGGGCCGGTCCTCGGTGCGGACCTCCAGGACGGTCGCCTGGTCGGAGGCCTCGGGGCGGACCACCACCGACGGCGCCAGCGCGCGCTCGACGCCGGGCCGCAGCCGGCCGGCGGGATCGACCCGTCCGTCGCGGACCCCCTCGTAGGTCTGCCGGAGTACGGCGGTGTCGACCTGCCCCTCACCGACCTCCCACACGGAGACGCCGTACTGGTCCTGCGCCCAGGCCCGCGCCGCGCGCACCGGCACCCGGTGCAGCGCGAAGAGCGCGGCGAGATCGGCGAGCAGGCCCACCCGGTCGTGCGCGACGGCGGTCACCCGCGCGCCGTCCTCCAGCGTCTCGAGGCTCAGTGAGAGCGCGCCCGCACGTACCTCCGCGGGGATCGACACCTCGTCCGTGACGATCGCCGGGAGCGCCGACCCCGAGTCCAGCACCGCCTGCGCGCGACGGGCCAGGTCGAGGACCAGGCCGGAGCGCCACGACGACCAGGCCTTCGGCGAGGTGGCCCGGGCGTCGGCCTCGGTCAGCGCGGTCAGCAGCCGCATCGTCTCGGGATCGCCGATGCGCGAGGCGACGAGGTCGACGGTCGCGGGGTCGTCGGGGTCGCGGGTCGTCGCGGTCGAGGCCAGCAGCAGGTGCCAGCGCACGAGGGTCGCGATCCGCTCGACCGCCGGTGGGTCGAACCCGACCCGGGTCGCGATCGCCCGGGCGATCGGCTCGCCGGCGACGCTGTGCTCGGTGAGGCTGCCCTTGCCGATGTCGTGCAGCAGTGCGGCGACCATCAGGACGTCGGGCCGGGCGACCTGGCGGATCAGGGCGGCGGCCTCCATGCAGGTCTCGACCACGTGCCGGTCGACGGTGAAGCGGTGGATGACCGACGCGTGCGGGAGCAACCGGATCCGCTCCCACTCCGGCAGCACCTGCGCGAGGGCGCCGGTCTCCTCCAGCGTCTCCCACACCGGGAGCAGGCCGCGCCCGGACGCGAGCAGCCGGACGAGCAGCCGGCGGGCCTCCGCGGGCCACGGGTCGGGCAGCGGCGCGCACTCGCGCGCCAGCCGCGCGGCGGTCGCCGGCGCGAGCAGGGCGTCGTGCTCGGCCGCGGCCGCGGCGGCCCGCAGCAGCAGGGCCGGGTCCTCCCCCGGCCGGGCGCGCCGGTCCAGGACGATCTCGCCGCCGGCCAGCGCCACGCCGGGGGCGACCGGGGTGAGGGCGGGACGTCGGGCACCGACCGCGGCGGGCCGCTTGAGCCGGTCCTCGACCCGGCGCCAGGTAAGCCGGGACAGGTGGGTGATCCGTCGGCCGAGCTCGCGGACGTGCACCTGGGCGGCGCGGGCGTCGGCCAGGTGGAGTCCGACGGCGAGCTCGTCCCAGGCCTCGGGGGCGACGCGGTCGGTGGCCCGGCGGGCGCCCGCGTGCAACAGGTCGCGTACGTCGAGCAGCGCGACCCGGCTCTGCTCCAGCTCCACGTGCGGGACGTCGACCAGCCACGTCGCGACGAGGGCCTTGAGCACGTTCGCGTCCCGCAGGCCGCCCTCGGCCTCCTTGAGGTCCGGCACCGAGAGATGGGCGAGCTCCCCCATCAGCCGGTGCCGGCCGCGTACCAGCTCGTTCAGCGACGGGAGTCGTTGCAGCGCCTGGCGCCGCCACCGGGCCAGCATCGTGGTGCGCAGCCGGAGGGTGAGGTTCGGGTCGCCGGCGAGGTGCCGGATGTCGAGCAGCCCGAGGGCGACCCGCAGGTCGCCGTCGGCCGCCGCGACCATCTCGGGGAAGGTCCGCACGGAGTGGTCGATGGTCGTGCCGGAGTCCCAGAGCGGGTACCAGATCCGCTCGGCGACCTCGCCGAGGCAGACGCCCTCGTCGCTGACCAGGACCACGTCGAGGTCGGAGTGCGGGGCGAGGTCGCCGCGGCCGTAGCCGCCGACCGCGACCAGCGCCACGCCGGTGTCCGGACCGCAGCAGTCGTCGTACGCCCGGACGCAGAGGGCGTCGGCCGCCGCGGTGCGGGCGGCCCGTTCGGCAGCCGTCACCCGCGGCTCGAAGCGCGACGTCGCCCGGGGTGGGCGGTGATGAGCAGCAGCATGGGTTCCCTTTGGGCCGCGGGTGCGAGGACGAGTCGGATCATGCCCGGGCCGGGCCCGAGAAGGCGGCGGCCCGGCTCCCGCATCGGGAGCCGGGCCGCCGGTGGTTCACAGTGCTGCTTCGTCCCGGTCGCCGGTGCGGACCCGGACGACGGTCTCGATGGGGCTGACCCACACCTTGCCGTCGCCGATCCGTCCGGTCTGCGCCGTCTTGACGATGATGCCGACCACGTCGTCCGCATCGGCGTCGTCGACGACGATCTCGATGCGGATCTTCGGCACCAGGGCGATGTCGTACTCCGCGCCGCGGTAGACCTCGGTGTGGCCCTTCTGCCGGCCGTAGCCGCTGACCTCGCTGACGGTCATGCCCGTCACGCCGAAGGTCTCGAGCGCCTCGCGGACGTCCTCCCACTTGTGCGGCTTGATGACCGCGGTCACGAGCTTCACGCGTTGACCCCTTCCTTGCTGGCGGTGTTCAGGACACCGGTCTTGCCGCCGCCGCCACCGGTGCCGGTGTGCAGGTCGTACGCCGACTCGCCGTGCTCGGTGATGTCGATGCCCTCGACCTCGGCCTCCTCGCTGATGCGCAGGCCCATCGTGTACTTAATCGCCAGGCCGATGATCGTGGTGACGATCGAGACGTAGACGATCGCCACCAGCACACCGAGGAGCTGGTCGACCAGCGAGTCGACGCCGCCACCGTAGAGCAGGCCGTCGATGCCGCCCGCCCCGTCGGAGGTGGAGAAGACGCCGATCAGCACGGTGCCGATGATGCCGCCGACCAGGTGGACGCCGACCACGTCGAGCGAGTCGTCGTACCCGAGGCGGAACTTCCAGCCCACAGCCCAGGCGCAGACCGCACCGGAGACGAGACCGATCGCCACGGCGCCCGAGAGGTCGACCGCACCGGCGGCCGGGGTGATGGCGACCAGGCCCGCGACGATGCCGGAGGCGGCACCGAGCGAGGTGGCCTTGCCGTGCATGATCCGCTCGATCAGCAGCCAGCCCAGAATCGCGGCCATGGTGGCCAGGGTGGTGTTCGCGAAGGTGCGACCGGTCTCGGAGAGGAACTGGGCCATGTCGGCCTCCTCGCTCTCACCGCCGAAGACGATCGAGCCGACGTTGAAGCCGTACCAGCCGAACCACAGCAGACCGGCGCCGAGCATGGTCAGCGTCAGGTTGTGCGGGCGCATCTTGTCCTTCGGCCAGCCGAAGCGCTTGCCGAGGAGCAGGACGAGGACGAGGGCCGCGATGCCGGCGTTGATGTGCACCGCGGTGCCGCCGGCGTAGTCCTGCGCGCCGATCCGGCCGCAGATGAGCGAGTCGTCGGTGCAGCTGAAGACCATGTGGGCCATCGGGAAGTAGCACAGCAGTGCCCAGATCGGGACGAAGACCACCCAGGCGGAGAACTTCATCCGGTCCGCGACCGCGCCGCTGATCAGCGCGACGGTGATGATCGCGAACGTCATCTGGAACATCACGAAGATGTAGTCGCTAGTCTCGACGCCGTCGAGCCAGAACAGCTCGAACGGGTTGGCGAAGAAGGTGCCGTCCCCGCTCCAGCCCATCGACCAGCCGACCGCGACGTACAGGATGCCGACGATCGCCGCGGCGATGTACGACATCATCATCATGTTCAGCACGGACTTCGATCGCGACATGCCGCCGTAGAAGAGGGCCAGTGCCGGCACCGTCATCATCAGGACCAGCGCTGTCGCGACGAGCATGAAGGCGTAATAGCCGTCCACAGAACCTCCAGGGAAACCTCTCGGGAAGGCGGCGGGCCTGACGACGATGTCGGCCCGGTTCGCCCCGTTCGCCAGTACCTTCTTGGCCCGAGGTTTCCTGACCCCTCGCTCGATGTTTCGGGCTCGTAACAGACCCCGGCGCCCGGTTACTTCGGCATTTCGCGGGGATCCGGGGCTCAGGCGAGCGTGCCGGCGAGCTCCCCGAGCCGGTGCCGCGCCTCGACGTCGGAGGCCGTGGCCCGCAGTCCGATGAGCAGCGGCGTGCGCAGCGCCGCGTCGAGATCGGTCCAGACGCGCGAGCGCAGTCCGAGGTCGAGCACCTGGGCGCCGCCGGTCGTCGCGCACTGGACGACGTGCGGACGCCGGCGGAACGCACGCACGCAGGCGTCGACCAGGACGCCGACCGAGGTCGCCGTACCCGTCGCCACGACTTTGACCACCACCGAGCCGGGCGCCTGCGTCGCGACGCGGTCCAACACGGCGAGCGTCAGGTCGGCGGCGTCGTCGACGAAGACGTAGTCACGCCGCGAGTCGAAGGAGACGTAGAGGCGCAACGGGCGGCCGGTGACGTGGGTCAGGCACAGCTGGGAGACCAGGCCCTGCGGCTTCGCGAGGTCCTGGCCGGGGCCGTAGAGGTTGCCGATGCGGGCCAGGACGACCCGGCTGCCGGCCACGGCGAGGTCGCGGGCCGCGTCCTCCATCGCGAGCTTGGCATGTCCGTACGGCGCCAGCGGACGCGGCTCGTGGTCCTCGGTGAAGGGCGGTGCTGCGGAGCCGGCGTAGAGCCCGCCGGCCGACGAGGCGAGGAAGAAGGCGCGAGGGACCGGCCGCACGGCGGCCACGAAGGCCCGGAACAGCGCGACCTCGGCCTCCAGGTCCTCGGCGGACGTGGCGACCACGCCGGCGCCCGCGCACCACGCGAGGTCCCAGTCGGGGTCCTCCTGCGCCGCCCGGCCGGCCGCCTCGAGCAGGGCGGCCAGCGCCGCGGCCGGGTCGGCCCACGGGACCCGCGCGCCCAGCACCCGCTCGCCGCGCGCCTCGGCGCGGGACGCCACCCGCGAGCCGAGCAGCCCGCGGCCGATGACCAGGAGGGTCACCGCTCCGGCTTCGGCCGGGCGAGCGGCCCGTCGGCCCGGTCGCGCACGACGAGGTAGAGGGGTTTGCCCATCGCCATGTTGACCGCGACCCCGAGGTACTCGGCCACGACCCCCATCGCGAACAACAGCGCTCCCGAACTCAGCAGCACCGCGACGATCGTCGACGCCCAGCCGCTGACCTCGATCTGGTGGGTGAGGCGTGCCGTGACGACGTACGCCGCGAGCAGGAACCCCAGCAGCGCGAAGACGAAGCCCAGCAGGCTGACGACCCGGAGGATGCGGGTACCGCCGGAGACCACCATCCGCCAGTAGTGCGACATCAGGGTCCGCCACCGGTAGCCCGACGCCCGGTCCTCGGACCGCAGCGTGACGGGCGCCGTGATCACCCGGCGGCTGACCCAGCCGAGCGCGATGTCCAGGTAGACGCCGGACCCGGCGTACGCCGCGACCGAGCGCGCCACGTCGCCGAGCATGAGCCGGTAGCTGTTGAAGTACGTCGCGTCCGCGCGTCCGCTCAGCATCCGGATCGAGTGCTTGGCGGCGCGCGAGGCGGAGTTGCGGAGGAAGCCGTGCGGCGGTGGGTTCAGCGGGGCCGCGTAGACCACGTCGGCCTGCTCGGCCATGGCCCGGTCGAGCATCGTGCCGAGGTCGGCAGGGTCGTGCTGCCCGTCCTCGTCGAGCGTCGCGACCCAGTCACCCCCGGAGGAGGACATGCCGGCGAGGGTCGCGGCGTGCTGACCGAAGTTGCGACTGAGCCAGACCGGGCGCACCCAGTCGTACGCCGCCGCCACCTCGCGGATCGCCCGGTCGGAGGCATCCGGCCCGCAGTCGTGGACCAGGAGCACCTCGGACACGCGTGCCCGGTGACCGTCCGGAGTCAGGAAGGGCTCGTGCCACGCCGCCAGGTCGGCGAGCACGCCGGCCAGGGTCCGTTCTCCCTGGTAGACGGGGATGACGACGGAGATGTCGTGCACGGAGTCGTGGTCGCTCATGCGTCGTTCCCGGAGGATCGTCGCTTGCAGGCGACCAGCAGCACGGACGACCCGAACGGCAGGTCGCGCCCGCCCAGGAGCCGACGGTCGACGTCGGTCGCGGTGAGCAGCACCTTCTCCACCGCCCTCCCGACCGACGGCAGCGGGGCGACCTCGTCCGGGCGCAGCCGGGGAGGCGGCTGGTGCCGCTGACGGAACCGGGTGAGCAGCCGGTCGGCCGCGAAGAACGGGAAGGTGCCGGTGAACGCGTACGTCGCCCGGACGACCTCGAATCCCGCCGCCGACACCGCCTGCCGGGCGCGGCCGCGGGTGTAGCGGCGGTGGTGGTGGTTCAGGTCGTCGTGGTGCGTCCACGCCCACTGGTAGGCCGGCACCGACATCAGCAGGTGTCCTCCGGGCTCGAGCACGCGGTGGATCTCCGCGAGCGCGGTCGCCTCGGGCTCGCAGTGCTCGATGACGTCGAAGGCGGCGACCGTCGAGAACGACGCGTCCTCGAACGGGAGCGCCGTCGCCGAGCCGCAGACGTCTCCGTCGTCGAGTCCTCGCGGGTCCACGTCGAGCGCCACCCGCTGGCGCCGTCCGCGCAGCCAGCCGACGCTGGGGCCGTCCGCGCTTCCGACGTCGAGGAGGCGCCCCTCGGCGTGGACGTGCTCCTCCATCACCGTCTGGAGAAGCTGGGCTCGGGCCTGGTACCACCAGTACGTCGGATTCTCGATCGAAGGCGACCCGGCTTCCGTCATGCGCGGCATGATGCCAGACCGATCCCGCCGCACCCGCGCGGCCCGATCGCGCGGTTCCGGTCCGGGGAACGAGCCCGGCGAGTACCGTGTGCCGGTGCCCAGGCCCGACCTCCCCCCGCACCGGGGCGACCGCGACCCCTCCGATCGATGACCGAGAGCGCCACCGACGTACGCCGCACACCCCGTCATCGCCTGGCCGACGCCCTGCGCTCGCGGACCTGGCAGGTCCGGCTGGCCCTGGCGCTGATCCTGGTGGTCGCCGCCGTCATCCGGGCCCTCGGGACCCGGTTCGGCTTCCCGCTGCTCCTGCACCCCGACGAGTGGGCGGTCGTCGAGGGCGTCGTCGACATGGCGCGGCGGAACTCGTTCGAGCCGCCCTGGGCACAGCGACCCGACCACGTCGAGATGAAGCTCGACTACATCGTCTTCGCGGGCTACGCCGCCGTCTTCAAGGGGATGTCGATCGAGGCGGCGTTCGCCCAGGACCCGCTGCCGTTCTACTTCCTGGCCCGCCTCGTCACCACGGCCTTCGGTGTCGCCACCGTCGCGCTCGCCTACCTCGTGGGCGCCCGCTGGTCGCGGCGGACGGGCCTCGTCGCCGCCGTCCTGTTCGCGATCTTCCCCGCGTTCGTCAACCACGCCGCGTTCGCGACGCCCGACGTCCCCCTCGCCTTCGCGGTGATGGTGCTGATCTACGCACTGATGCGCTACACCGTGACGTGCTCCTGGAGCAGCCTGCTCTGGGCGAGCTTCGCCATCGCACTCGCCGTCGGCATCAAGTACCCCGGCGTCGTCTGCGCGGTCATGATCGCCGTGACGGTGATCGCCACGGCCGTGCGCGACCGCGCGTGGACCAGGATCGTGGTGCACGGCGCCGGATCGGTCGTCGCCTGCGTGGGGTTCCTCTTCGTCATCTCCCCCTCGCTGTTCACCAACGTCTCCGACCTGCGTCGCGAGCTCACGTTCCAGGCGAGCGGCGGCCGGCTCGGCAACCCCGACTACGGCCTGCTCGGCAACATGCGCTTCTACGCCGCGACGTACCTCGACTTCTCGGGCGTCCTGCTCGCGGCCCTGGGCGCCGTCGGGCTGGTCGTCGTGATCCGCAGCCGTCGCCTGGACGTCCTGCCCTGGTTCGTCAGCGTGGTCGTGTGGGTCAGCCTCAGCACGCTCCCGATGACCTGGGAGCGCTGGGGCGTGCCGATGTGGATCACGCCGCTCCTCCTCGCGTCCGTCGCGCTGCCGTGGCTCGTCGAGCAGCTGCGTGGCGCCTGGACCCGCTGGATCCCCTGGGCGATCGCGGGCGTCGTGGTCGTGAACCTGGTCGCCGGCAGCGCGCAGCTGGTCACCGGCCTGATGGCTCCGGACACGCGTTCCGCCGCCCTGGAGTTCGTCGAGGACAACGGGATCAAGGGACGCGACTCGCTCGACGAGGGCTACTCGCCCTTCCTTCCCGACGCGCCGCAGCTCATCTTCGACCACACCGAGCAGGTCGGCGACGGCTACCGGTTCCGCACCCGCCACGACCGACCGGCGCGCTACGTCGTGCTGAGCTCGTCGATGTACGGCCGCGTGCTTGGCGACCCGGCGTACCGCGACGGGGCGGAGGTGTACGGCTGGCTGGCGGAGAACGCCGACGAGCTGGCCACCTTCGGACCGACCGCCGTGCCGGTGCCGACGTGGTTCGAGCCGCTCTCCATCGCCCGCAACCTGGACTACGCCTCCGCGATGATCCGGGGCGGCCAGCACGGACCGACCATCATCGTCTACGAGGTGCCGCCCGACGCACGCGCCGACCGGCCCGTCACGCGCCCCGTGCTCTGACCGCGCAACCAGGCGCCGGGACCGCCTCGCCAGTCCCTTAGCATGAGCCCCCTGCCTTCCCCCGACCCGAAGGAACCTGTGCCCCGCCGATCGTCGTCTTCCGGATCGCCCGCTGGGCCCCGCAGTTGGATCGACCGCCCCGGCGGACGCCGGCGAGCCGCCCCACCACCCCCGGCCGGGCCCGTGCTCACCGGGCCGGGCGGAGCACCCTTCGACGAGGCCCTCGCCCGCCGGATGGTCCGCGCCGGCCTGGTCGACCGCCGGTGGTGCCAGCTCGTCACCGGTCAGGTGTTCGACAGCAAGGTGGAGGCGGCGTCCTACATCCTGCGCACCTGTCCGACGACCTGGCCGACCCACCCGCTGCTGCCGATCGACGCCCTCCCGGAGCGCGTGCAGGAGAAGCTGTCCGAGGGCAACCCCGGTCCGCTGCTGCGCTACCTGCGGCGGACCCGCCACGCCCGCCTCGGCCCCCTGCTGCAACTGGACGAGATGCCCGGCACGCCGGAGGAGCGCGAGGCCCACCCGGGCGGCGTCCTCGGGCTCTTCCTCGAGTCGGCGACCGCCGACACGCCGCTCCCCGGGCGCCCGGACCTGCTCCTCGGCCAGGTCCGGTCTGCCCTGGTGGACTCCGCGCGCCGGCTCCTCGGACAGCTGGCTCTGGGCGACCCGCGGACCACCACCGAGTGGGACGGCGACGCCGAGTCCACCTGGCGGGCGCGCTGGGCGGACGCTCCGCTGCCGGAGTACGACGGCCCGCTGGTCAGCGTCGTGATGCCCGTCCGCAACCGGCCCGGCATCGTCGAGCACGCCCTCGCCTCCGTCGCCGCGCAGAGCCTCGACAGCTGGGAGCTGCTGGTCGTCGACGACGGCTCGACCGACGACACGCTGAGCACCCTGCACCGCTGGGCGGCCCGGGACCCGCGGATCCGCGTGCTCCCGCGCGAGCACGGCGGCGTCTGCGCCGCCCGCAACCACGGTCTCGCGGAGGCGCGCGGCCGCTACGTCGCCTTCCTCGACAGCGACAACACCTGGCGCCCGGACTTCCTGCGCCTCGCGGTCGCCGCGATGCACGGCGAGGGTCACCGGGCGGCGTACGCCGGCATGGCGCTGAGCGACGACGCCAAGCCCGACGAGCGCCGCTACCGAGCCTTCCGCGGCGGCCGCGACCACCTCATGGTGCTCAACCACGTCGACCTCAACGTCCTGCTGGTCGAGCGCTCCGTGCTCGCCGAGTCGGGCGGCTTCGACGAGGGCCTGCGCCGGTGGGTCGACCACGACTTCGCCCTGCGGGTCGCGACGTACGCCGACCTCGAGCTGCTCCCCTTCATCGCCGTCGACTACGACGACACCCGCGGCGTCGAGCAGCCGGCCGACCGGATCACGACGCTCGAGGCGGACTCCTGGCAGTTCGTCGTCCTCGGCCAGCACTGGGTCGACTGGACGGCCGTGCAGGCGAGCGTCGCCGACCGGGTCCAGGGGCGGCTGTCGGTGGTCATCCCGACCTGGAACGACGCGACCATGACGCTCGACTCGGTCGACGCCCTGCTGCGCAACACCCCCGGCGCCGACCTCGAGATCGTCATCCTCGACAACGGCTCGCGGCCCGATGTCAGCCTGCTGCTGGCGACGGCGGAGATCGCCCATCCCCCGGTGCGTGTGGTCCGCCTCCCCCGCAACCTCAACTTCGCCATCGGCTGCAACGTGGGCTTCGCGCACAGCACCGGTGCGCACGTGCTCTTCCTCAACAACGACACCCTGGTCCAGCCCGGCTGGCACGACCCGCTGCTCGCGGCGCTGGCGCAGCCCGACGTCCTGGGCGCACAGCCCCTCCTGCAGTACGACGACAACAGCATCCAGGCGGCGGGCACGGTGTTCCCCGTCGCCGGGTTCCTGCCGACCCACTTCCTCGCCGGCCACCCGCCCGAGGACGCGGAGCGGATGTCGGATCGCCGCTTCAGCGTCGTGACCGCGGCGGCCGTCGCCCTGCGCGCCGACCTCGTGGCCGAGCTGCGCGGCTTCGACCCGATCTTCGTCAACGGCATGGAGGACATCGACCTGTGCCTGCGCGCGGGCGAGGCCCACGGCGGTCATTTCGTCGTCGTGCCGGAGTCGCGCGTCATCCACCTGGAGGGCAAGACCCCCGGACGCGGGGCGAACATCGGACCGAACCGGATCGCCTTCCACCGCCGCTGGCACGACCGGCTGCCGGCCGCGGAGCCGTGGCGCTACACCGATCTGGGCTTCGAGATCGCTCACGTCTCCGGCGACGCCGCCAGCGTCCCGTCGCCCCGCCTGGTCCTGACCCGTCCGGCGGCACCCGAGGGGACCGCCCGCCCGATGCGCTGGGGTCTGCGCAACCCCGCCCCCGGCGGGGAGTCGGGTGCGTTGTGGGGGGACACGCACTTCCTGACCGCCCTGGCCGGTGGGCTGAGAGCACAGGGGCAGGAGGTCGTCAGCTACCGGAGGGGCGCGCACAGCGACCCGGCCTCGGCCTTCGACGACGTCGTCCTCGGCATCCGGGGCCTGAGCGTCATCCACCCGGTGCCCGGCAAGGTCAACGCGCTGTGGGTGATCAGCCACCCCGACGACGTGCACGACGAAGAGCTGCTCGCCTTCGACCTCGTGTACGCCGCCTCCGAGTCCTGGGCCGCCGACCTCGCCCGCCGGTCCGGGCGCGAGGTGCGTGCGCTGCTGCAGGCGACCGACGCCGAGCACGCCCACCTCAGCGGACCCGTGGGTCCGGGCACGCGCCCGGTCTTCGTGGGCGGGGCTCCCAGCGGCCGGGTCCGGCCCATCGTCGCCGACGCCATCGACCAGGGCGTCGACCTCGTGGTCCACGGCCCGCACTGGGCGGGGAAGGTACCCGACGAGGTCCGTGGTCGCGACTACGTCCCCAACCACGAGCTGCTGCAGACCTACCGCGACAGCGGTCTCGTGCTGGCCGACCACTGGTCCGACATGGCGCGCACGGGCTTCCTGGCGAACCGGCTCTTCGACGCCGTGGCCGCCGGTGCCCGCGTGATCAGCGACCCGGTCGACGGCCTGGAGATCTTCGAGGGGGCGGTGCAGGCCTACCACTCGCCCGAGGAGCTGGCGCACCTGTGCTCACCGGCCGGGCGGGACCGCTTCCCCGACGACGAGGCCATGACCGGCATCGCCGCCCGGGTCGCGGCGGAGCACTCCTTCACCGCCCGCGCGGCCACCCTGCTGCACGACGTCGCCGAGCTGCGCCGTTGAACCATCGCCTACGGTGTCCTCCGTGAGCGTCGAACCCTCCCCCGCGACCCCACCCACCTGCTGCGTCTGCGACGTCCCGATGCGTCGCAAGATCGCGGAGTGGAGCTACCGCTGTCCGGAGTGCGGGCTGTGGGGTTCCACGCTGCCGATCGGCATCAACAGCGAGGCCCACGCCGGCCTCGACGAGGACCTCCGCGAGACCGGCCTGGCCGACCTGCGTCGGCACAATAACGCCGTGGTGGTGGACCGGCTGGTCAGCCAGGGCCTGGCGCCCGGGGCGAGCCTGCTCGACGTCGGCTCGGCCCACGGCTGGTTCCTGGCCGCGGCCGAGGAGCGGGGCCTGCGGGCGCAGGGAGTCGAGCCGGACGAGGCCGTCGCGGCCCGCGCCGCGAGCAGCGCCGTCCGCGTGGGCTTCTTCCCGGACGTCCTCGACGCCGACGAGCGGTTCTCGGCGATCACCTACAACGACGTACTGGAGCACTTCCCCGACGCGGGTGCGGCCGTGGCGGCCTCGGCCGACCACCTCGAGCCGGGCGGCCTGCTGTCGGTGAACATCCCGAACAGCAAGGGGTTGTTCTACCGCCTCGCGGTGGTCTGCCACGCATTGGGACTGCGCTCCGCCTACGAGCGCCTCTGGCAGCTCGGCCTTCCCTCCCCGCACCTGTGGTACTTCGACCGCGACACCCTCGTCCGGCTCGGCCGCCGACACGGCTTCGACGTGGTGTCGGTCGACGCGCTCGACAGCGTGCGCCGGGCCGGGCTGTGGCAGCGCGCCCACTCCGACCGCAAGGTCTCCCCGGTCAGCGCGCTCGGCGTGGTCGCCGTATGGCTGGCCGCGCCGCTGTTCAACGCCTCGCGCACCAGCGACATCATCCACGTGGTCTTCCGCCGGCGGGCCGACTGACGCGTCTGCGCCGCCGTCAGACCACGCGGTAGAGCCGCAGCTGGAGCTCCTTGTAGCGGAACCGGCTGACCCGCTCCAGGCAGTCGCCGCGCAGCGGGACGTCCGAGACGACCCACCCCGGGTCGACGAGACTCGCCAGCCTGTCGTCACAGGGGTCGATGACCAGCTCCATGTAGGTGCCGCGGACCGGGCGGATGACCGGGTCGGCGCCCGACGGTGCCGGGATCCAGCGGTACTGCGCGTAGTTGTTCCAATTGGCGCGCTGGGTCGGCGCGAGCTCCGTCATCACCTCCTCGGAGGGGTACGGCGTGGTCCCCGACACGCTCTGGAAGCCGGCCGCCCGCACCAGCGCCACGACCCGGAAGTCCGAGAAGACGGCGACGCGCGGGTTGGTGTCGGGGTCGGCGTGGCGATTCAGCTGGTGGGCCACCGGGCTCCACTCGAGCGGCGCGGCCGCGTGCTGGAGCGGGTTCACCAGACCCCAGCTGATCAGGGAGTAGACAGCGAGACCCGCGGCCGCCACGAGGGCCGTCCGCCGACCGGCGAGCAGGCCGACCAGGCAGGCGGCCAGGACCAGCCCGCTCAGCACCGCGAGCAGGACCGGGACCTCGGCGTCGTCCCAGCTCAGCCGGTCGACGATCGGGACGATCGCGATCGCCGAGACCAGGACGGCCACCCCGGCGAGCACCCAGCCGGCGCGCGGGAGGCGGCGGAGCAGGCCGATCTGGCTGGCCAGCAGGAGCAGCAGCCCGGCGCCCAGCGCCAGGGGCACCCGGGTCGGCTGGACCGACTGCAGCATGGTGACCCGGCCGACGACGCCAGGAAGCGGCAGCAGTGCCCAGGCGAGCAGCAGCAGCATCGCCGCGCCCAGGCCCAGGCCGGTGGCGGGCCAGGACGGCACGTCGGTCGATGCCGGCTCGGCGTCACCGGCGGTCTCGGGCGTACGCCGCAGGACCCGCCACGCGACCAGGCCCAGGGCGAGGGCGAGCACCGGCAGCGGCAGCCACGACGAGGAGACCTCGGAGAGGTTGTCGATCGGGCTCGGGGGTCCGGAGGTGCCGAGGGTGCGTCCGGCGTCGCCGGCCAGCCAGAAGTTGAGCGGCGCGTCCATCAGGTGCCACCAGGTCGCCTCGCCGGCCGTCGCCACCCGCTGGCCGGGGTAGTTCGTGCCCTGGGTGGCGCTGATGGCGTCGCGGTGCTGGAGCAACCAGGCCCCGACGAGGACCCCGGTGGTGCCGAGGGCCACGGCCAGGGTGACGGCGACGCGGCGCAGCGGGACGCGCAGGTCGCGCCACATCCCCGCGCCGAGGCCGAGCAGGAGGATGCCCAGGGACACCTGCCAGGGCGGGTAGAGCAGCAGCGCGAAGGCGGCACCGGCGAGGCCGCCCAGGAAGGCGAGCAGCAGGCGGCGCCACCGGTGCTCGCAGGTCCACGCGGCGACGACCAGCGTCACCGCGACCGCGGCGTACCCGAGGCAGATCGCGGGGGTCGGCGACGTCCACCAGCCGGCGTACGGCGTGAACGTCAACGCGGTGGCGATCCCCAGGGACAGACCCGGTGAGCTGGTCAGTCGCAGCACGAGCGCGAAGCAGCCGAGCAGGCAGACCAGGAAGGACCACCACCAGCTCCAGGCCAGTCCGCGGCTGGGCCCGAGCGCGAGGTAGCCCCAGTTCTGCGGGGTGAGCACGCTGGCCCAGGTGCGGGTCGGGCCGGCGTGCGAGGCCGCGGCGTTGTCGACGTACGTCAGGCCCATCCAGCTGCGGTCCGGGAAGTCCTGGCGGGCCGCGGAGATGGCCATCGGCGTGCGGAGCTGGAACTCGTCGCTGCGCACCACCCGGGGGGTGCCCGCGATGGTGCCGGCGTCGTCGGGGTCCTCGGCCAGCAGGGCGAGCGAGGACCCGTTGACGTTGAGGCCGACGAACAGGAGCAGCAGGGCGCCGAGCCCCAGCCCGAGGACGAGCACGGGCCGCGCGAGCAGGGCGGCGGCGCGGCGGCGCGCGGCCGTCACCCGGCGCCGTCCTGCTTCTCGCGAAGGATGGCGATCTCCTCGGCGAGCCGCTGCAGCTGGCGCTCGACGGTGGTCAGCTCGCGCGAGACCTGCAGGTTCACGCAGAGCAGCAGCCCGAGGGCCGCGAAGAACAGGAAGTTGGAGGGCACCTCGAAGCCGGCCAGGTCCGAGAGCGCCTCGACGCTGTCGGGGATGATCGCCATCACCGCGAGGGTCACGGACACGACCAGCCACAGGACGGCGTACTTCACCAGCAGCCGGCGGCTGGCCACCAGCCGCAGCACGAGGGCCACGACCAGGACCGCGACCAGGCCCGCGAAGATCTCCGGACTCATGCGACGACCACCTTCCGTCGGCCGCGGGCCAGGCGGATCAGGGCGAGCACCAGCATCACGCCGACGCGGGAGAGGTAGAGCGCCGAGCGAAAGGCCTGGTGGCTCGGCACGCCACCCTGACGCACGCGCATGGCGACCGGGACCTGCCCGACGCTCAGCCGGCCCTCCTTGGCCACGATCAGCGCCTCCACGGTGTCGCCGAGGTACTCGCGCGGCATGTCGGTGCTCATGAGCAGCAGGGCGCGCGGGCCGAAGGCCCGGAACCCCGAGGTCACGTCGGTCAGCCGCTGGTGGTGGACGCGCGACATCACGGCGGCCAGCAGGCGCATCGCGGCGGCCCGCGCCCCGCGGACGTCGTACTCCCCCTCGCCGGCGAAGCGGGCGCCGATCACCAGGTCGTGGTGCTCGAGGGCCGCGACCAGGCGCGGGATCTCCTCGGGACGGTGCTGGCCGTCGGCGTCGCACTGCACGACGACGTCGAAGCCCTCGCGTTGAGCCAACAGCAGACCGGCCCGGAGCGCCCCGCCGACCCCGAGGTTGAAGGGCAGCTCGAGCACCCGCACGCCCGAGGCCCGTGCGATCGCGGCCGTGTCGTCGGACGAGCCGTCGTCCACCACGAGCACCGTCGCGTCGGGCAGCGCCTCGACGAGCTCGGCCAGCACACCGGGGAGCGCCTCGCGCTCGTTGTAGGCCGGAAGCAGCACCAGCACCCGGGTCGGATCCACGTCCACTACCTCTCCCCGCCGTCGGCCGTCGCAGCCCCCGTGAAGACCCAGGTCCGGTACAGCACCGTGTTGCCGAGGAGCAGTCCCAGGACCGTGATGGCCTTGGCGAGCAGCAGCGACGCATCCGGCGACAGCGCGCCGTCGAAACCGCCGGCCAGCAGGGGCACGAGGAGTGTAGTCACCACCAGATTGAACGCGAAAAGCGCAAGGAATCGGCGACCGTGCCGGGCCACGTCGCCCCCACGGGCGCCGAAGACGCTGCGGTTCAGGAGGAAGACGACGACGCCCGAGACCGCGTAGCTGGTCGCCGCCGCCGCGGCGCGCGGGACGTCCAGCTCGACAGCCAGGATCCAGAGCACGCTGACGTCCACGAGGAGTCCGGCGCCGCCCGCCAGCGCGACGCCGAGGAGCTGCCACGCCCATCGGAGCCGGGACACGGCACGCGCCGGTTCCTCAGTCGTCAGCACTCCCCGCCTCGTCGACGACCCGGACCCGCAGCATGGTCGAGCGCACGTTGCGGCGGTGGACCGTCGCCTGGCGACCGGCGTGCTCGGCACTCGCCCACTTCTCCACGATGGACCGCTCGTCGGGGCGGTCGGTGTCGTCGAGCACCACCGTGGCACCGTCGCGGAGCAGGTCGGCGAAGAACGGGTACGCCGGGTAGCGGGCCTCGTGCGTCGAGCCACCCACCGGTCCGTCGACGAAGAGCAGGTCGATCCCGTCGAGGTCCGGCAGACCGGAGGTGTCGAACCACAGCCGGTGGTCCCCGGGCGTGTGCTCGCGCTCCACCAGCGGCGCGTGGACCACGGTCGCGATCTCCGCGACGCCGGCCCGGGCGAGGTGCCCGCGGGTCTCCTCCGCGAACGCGGCGTCGCTCTCGAGTGCGACGACCCGGCTGCCGTCACCGCGCTGCTGCAGGGCGAGGCCGAGAAAGAGGGTGGAGGTCCCGGACCCGCACTCGACCACGGTCACGGGTCCGGTGCGCGTGGCGACGTCGGACAGCATGGCCAGCAGGCTCGAGGTCGTGATCGCCCAGTCGCCCAGGCCAGGGAAGTCCGCCGTACCCGGCATCAGGCGCTCCGTGGTGCGCATCAGCCGCAGCGTGTCGCTGGGCAGGGTGTCCAGCGACGTGCGGAAGCGGTGCGAGTCGACCCGCGCGCCCCGCAGGACGTCGTCGACGCGCGCGAGGTTCTGGCCGGCCACCACCCGCAGCTCGCGGGTCTCGTGAAGGAGCGACTCCTCGACCGCGGTGAGGCGCTTGCCGAGCGCGGCAGCGTCCCGCGCCGCCCGCCCGCTGCTGCGCGACGCCCTGCGGATCAGCGGGCCCGTGCGCTTGCGCGCCTCGTCGAGACGGCGCACGGTCCGAGTCGTCCGCTGCTGCTGTGCCCCGAGGGCACTCAGCTCGCGAAGCACCAACTGACCGACGCGGGCCAGGCCGAGCAAGCCGAGCGCGAGCGCGAGACTGGCGACGGCCACCGCCCAGCGGGTGCTGCCGGCCACGGCGACGACGGCGGCCACCACGGCAGCGCCTGCGGCGACCACCAGGGCCGCCTCACTCCTGCGCAGTCTCATCGCGAGTACCGTAGCCGATCCAGGCCTCGGGCGACCCGCCACGAGACCGACGGTCGTCGGCCGCAGGAGACGACTTCCCGGTCGCCGTACGACGCAGCCGTCGTCGGGCGCGCGGGGGCACTCTCGGGCATGGGTCTCCGTTCCACGTGAGGGGCGTGCGGCCGACGGACCGCACGCGCTCCGGGAAACCTACCGCCCCCCGGGGCCATCGGCCGAGCGGGCCTCCGGCCTCAGCCGAGCAGTGCGTCGACGAACGCCTCGGGGCTGAAGGGGGCCAGGTCGTCGGCACCCTCGCCGAGGCCGACCAGCTTGACCGGGACACCCAGCTCGCGCTGGACGGCGACCACGATGCCGCCCTTGGCCGAGCCGTCCAGCTTGGTCAGCACGATGCCGGTGACGTCGACGACCTCACTGAAGACCCGAGCCTGGATCATGCCGTTCTGGCCGGTGGTCGCGTCGAGGACGAGCAGCACCTCGGTCACCGGCGCCTGCTTCTCGATGACCCGCTTCACCTTGCCGAGCTCGTCCATCAGGCCGGCCTTGTTCTGCAGCCGCCCGGCGGTGTCGACGATGACGGTGTCGGCGTCGCGGACGACGCCCTCCTTGACCGCCTCGAACGCGACGCTCGCGGGGTCGGTGCCCTCGGCGCCGCGGACCACCTCGACACCGACCCGCTCGCCCCAGGTGGCGAGCTGGTCGACGGCGGCGGCGCGGAACGTGTCGGCCGCGCCCAGGACCACCTGGCGGTCCTCGGCGACGAGGATCCGGGCGATCTTGCCGACCGTGGTCGTCTTGCCGGCGCCGTTGACGCCGACCACCAGGACGACGCCGGGCTGCCCGTCGGCGCCGCTCACCTGCAGGCGCCGGTCCATGGTCGGGTCGACCAGGGAGACGAGCTCCTCGCGCAGCACGGTCCGGGCGTCGGCCGGCGAGCCCTCCACCCGCAGCCGGGTGCGCAGCCGCTCGACCAGCTCCTGGGTCGGCGCGACGCCGACGTCGGCGGTCAGCAGGGTGTCCTCGATCGACTCCCAGGTGTCCTCGTCGAGGCGGTCGCGGCTCAGCAGGGCCAGCAGACCGCGCCCGAGGCCGCCCTGGGACCCGGCCAGCCGCTGGCGCAGCCGGACCAGCCGGGAGGCGGTGCCTTCGGGCTTCTCGAGGGCCGGAGCCGCCGGTGCCTCCGGCTCGAGCTCGACCGGGACGTCGGCCTCGGGCTCGATGGTCGCCGGCGGCGAGCTCAGCTCGACCGGGGGTGCATCCGGAGTGGCGGGCGGCTTCCCGAGGACGTCGGTGTGGGTGTTCGGGAGCGGGCCGGGCTTGCGGCGGCGCGTCACCACCAGGCCGGCGACGGTCGCCACGAGGGCGAACGCGACCAGCGCGACGATCAGGACGAGAACGGCGACGGCATCCATGCCGACATCCAATCAGGAGTGCTCGCGCGAGCGGCTATCGGTGGAAGTCCATCGAGCGCTCCTCGGTCTCCACGGGCTCCACGGTCGGCACCTTCTCGGCGGCCCGCGCCATCGCCCGGCCGAGCCAGGGCACCGCCGGGATGCTCTCGCCGCGGTGCGGGTACGCCGCGTAGAGCACGACCCCGGCGCAGATCACCAGGATCACGAGCATGGTGACGATGAGGTAGACCACGAGACGTCCTCCCGAGAGCGTGTGCATCCGTCGGGGCCGATACCCCGGCCCCCACCGTGCCACACGCGTCCCACCGGTCGCGGGTCAGGCACGCAGCAGCGGCTCCACTGCGGCACGGATCACGTCGGGCATCGGCGCGACCGGACGCGCCGGATCGGTGTCGTCGACGTACACGTGCACGAACCGGCCCTCGGCGGCCGCCTCCTCGCCGTCGCCCTGGAAGAGCCCGATCCGGTAGACCACGCTCGACCGGCCGACCTTGTCGACCACCAGGCCGGTCTCGATCGGCTCGGGGAAGCCGAGCTCGCGGAAGTAGCGACAGCCGGTCTCGGCGACGACGCCGATCTGGGGCAGGCGCCGGATGTTGGTGCCGGTCGCCTCGAACAGGTACGCGTTGACCGCGGTGTCGAAGAGCTCGTAGTACGTCGCGTTGTTGAGGTGTCCGTAGGCGTCGTCGTCGCGCCAGCGCGTCGTGACAGTGCGCCACGCGACGTAGTCGGCGCGGGTCGGGCGCTCCCTCATGCCGGCTCGGCCTCGCGCAGCCGCTGGCTGATGACCGCCGAGACACCGTCGCCGCGCATCGTGACGCCGTACAGCGCGTCGCCGACCTCCATGGTCCGCTTCTGGTGGGTGATGACGAGCAGCTGGGAGTTCTCGCGCAGCTCCTCGTAGATCTCCAGCAGCCGGCCCAGGTTGGTGTCGTCGAGCGCCGCCTCGACCTCGTCGAGGATGTAGAACGGCGAGGGCCGGGCCTTGAACAGCGAGACCAGGAAGCAGACCGCGACCAGCGAGCGCTCGCCGCCGGAGAGCAGCGAGAGCCGCTTGACCTTCTTGCCGGCGGGCCGCGCCTCGACCTCGATGCCCGTGGTGAGCATGTTGCCGGGATCGGTGAGGACCAGCCGGCCCTCGCCTCCCGGGAAGAGCCGGGTGAAGGTCGCGTCGAAGGCGCGCTCCACGTCGGCGTACGCCTCGGTGAAGACCTGCTCGACCCGGGTGTCGACCTCGCGGACGATGTCGAGCAGGTCCTTGCGGGTCTTGCGGAGGTCCTCCAGCTGCTCGGTGAGGAACTTGTGCCGCTCCTCCATCGCGGAGAACTCCTCGAGTGCCAGCGGGTTCACCTTGCCGAGCATGGACAGCGCCCGCTCGGCGCTGCGCAGCCGCTTCTGCTGCTCCTCGCGGACGTACGGCGTGGGCGGCGGCTCCTCCTCCCCGGCCTCGACCTGCTCGGGGGTGAGCGCGGCGGCGGGCACCGGCACCTCGGGACCGTAGTCGGCGACCAGGCCCTCGGGCTCCAGCCCGAGCTCCTCGAGCGCACGCTCCTCCAGCTGCTCGATCCGCATCCGCTGCTGGGCGCGGGCGAGCTCGTCGCGGTGCACCGAGCTGACCAGCTCGTCGTGCTCCCTGCCCAGCTCGCGCAGCCGGGTGCGCACGGTCATCAGCTCCTGCTCCCGCCCCCGGCGCGCCTGCTCGATCGCGGTCCGGGCCTCGGCGGCGCGGTGCACCGACACCTCGAGGCGGGCGAGGACGACGGCGACGGCCACGCCCACCGCCTCGGCGGCCCGGCCCTCGCGCAGCAGCCGCTCGCGGCGCTCGCGGGCGCGGGCGCGGGTCTCGCGCTCGGCCCGGGCGGCCCGGCGCAGCGAGTCGGCGCGCCCGTGCAGCGCCCGGGCCCGTTCCTCGGCGGTACGCAGCGCGAGCCGCGCGTCCATCTCCGCCTGCCGGGCCGTGCGGGCGGCCTCGACGAGTCGCTCGCGCTCCGTGGTGTCGGGCTCCTCCTCCGGGGCTTCCTCGGCGCTGGCGAGGCGGGTTTCCAGCTCGGCCAGCCCAGCCACCGCCTGCTCGCGGGCCTCCTCGGCCGTCGCGATCGCCTGGGTCAGCCGCTCGGCCTCGCCGCGAGCGGCGCGGGCCTGCGAGCCGTACTGCCCCAGCTCCTCGGCCACCGCCGCCAGCGTGGCGTCGGACTCGTGCAGCTTGGCCAGCGCGACGTCGGCCCGCTTCTGCGCCTCCAGACGCTCGGCCTCCAGCCGGCTGATGTCGAAGCCCAGGCGCTCCCCGGCAGCCACGGCCTCGGCCAGCTGGGCGTCGGCCTCGTCGACGGCGGCCTGGATCTCGATCAGGCTCGGCTGGTCGGACGAGCCGCCGGAGGCGAAGTGGGCGCCGATGAGGTCGCCCTCGCGGGTGACGGCGACGACGTCCGACGACTCGCGCACCAGTGCCCGGGCGGCGTCGAGGTCCTCGACGACAGCGACCTTGAAGAGCAGTCGCGCCAGCGCCGGGCGCAGGGGCTCGGGGCACTCCACGACGTCGACGGCGTACGCCGCCTCGGCGGGCAGGCCCGGCCAGTCCCGGTCGTCGAGCAGGCCGTCGGTGGGACCGCCGCCGAGCAGCATCCCGGCGCGACCGAGGGCATCGCCCTTGAGGTGACCGATGGCCGCGACCGCCGCCTCGGGGCCGGTGACGGCGACGGCGTCGGCGGCCGAGCCGAGCGCGGCGGCCACCGCGGTCTCGTAGCCGCCACGCACGCTCAGCAGCGCTGCCACCGAGCCGAGCAGGCCGGAGAGCTCGTCGGTGGCGGCCAGCAGCGCACCGGCACCGTCCTTGCGGGAGAGTCCCATCTCCAGCGCGTCCTTGCGGGCGGCGAGCGTCGAGCGGGCACGGTCGGCCTGCTGGGCCTCGTCGCGAGCCTTGGCCAGGCGCTCCTCGATGTCGTCGAGCAGGCCGACGGCGGCCTCGTGCTCGGCGTCGAGACCCTCCTCGCCTGCGTCGAGGCCGGCCACCTTGGTCTCCAGCGCGGTGAAGTCGCGCTGGGCCCGCTCGGCGCGGGTCACCGCGTCCTCGCGGGCCTGCCGGAGCCGGCCGACCTCCTCGTCGGCCGCTGCCGCGCGCGAGCGCAGGGCGTTGACCTGCCCGTGCAGCCGCGCCAGCCCCTCGCGGCGGTCGGCGGCCGCGCGCTGCAGGCCGGAGATCCGCCGCTCCTCCTCCGCCGCGGCGTCCTCGGCGGCCTGACGCGCCGTGACCGCCTGCTCCAGGCCGGTCCGGTGGGCGTCGACCTCGGCGCCGATCCGCTGCTCCTGCGCCTGGACCTGCTCGGCCTGGGCGTCCAGCTCCTCGGGGTCGCGGCCCGCGTGGGTCTCGGTGTCGGCCGTGCCGGCGGCGTTGCGGACCCGCTCGGAGGCCAGCGACTGCGTCCCCCGCAGTCGCTCCCGCAGCCCGGACAGCGCGAACCAGGTGTCCTGGGCCTGCGAGAGCGCGGGCAGGTCCTCCCGCAGGGCGGCCTCGAGGGCGCTCTCCCGCTCGCGGGCCTGCTGGGTCTCGGACTCCACCTGCTCGCGCCGCTGGAGCAGGACGGACTCGTCGGCCATCTCCTGCTCCAGCGCGGTGCGGGCGGTCACGAGGTCGTCGGCGAGCAGCCGCGCCCGGGCGTCGCGGACGTCGGCCTGGACCGTGGCCGCGCGCCGGGCGACCTCGGCCTGCCGCCCGAGCGGCTTGAGCTGGCGCCGGATCTCGGTGATCAGGTCGCTCAGCCGGTTCAGGTTGCCCTCGGTCGAGTCGAGCTTGCGCAGCGCCTTCTCCTTGCGCTTGCGGTGCTTGAGGACGCCCGCGGCCTCCTCGATGAAGCCGCGGCGGTCCTCGGGCGTCGCGTGCAGGATCTGGTCGAGCTGACCCTGACCGACGATGACGTGCATCTCCCGGCCGATGCCGGAGTCCGAGAGCAGCTCCTGGACGTCGAGGAGCCGGCAGGTCTGGCCGTTGATGGCGTACTCGGAGCCGCCGCTGCGGAACATCGTCCGGGTGATCGTGACCTCGGCGTACTCGATCGGCAGCGCGCCGTCGGAGTTGTCGATGGTCAGCACGACCTCGGCCCGGCCGAGCGGCGGGCGGCCGGAGGTGCCGGCGAAGATGACGTCCTCCATCTTGCCGCCGCGCAGCGACTTGGCCCCCTGCTCGCCCATCACCCAGGCGAGCGCGTCGACGACGTTCGACTTCCCCGAGCCGTTCGGGCCGACGATGCACGTGATGCCCGGTTCGAGCTGGAGCGTCGTCGAGGAGGCGAAGGACTTGAACCCCTTCAGGGTCAGGCTCTTCAGGTACAACGTCGGGCTCCCTCAACGTCGGCGGTCGGTCGGGCACGAGCGTCGCAACGTCGCTGCGCTGCGCGGGGGAAGCTCAGCGGGGTCACTCTAACGCGCGCGAGCGCCGCGAACGGGAGCGGTTTGCCGACCGGTCCGAGAGGGTGCTGCTCAGGCGGGCTGCATCTCCTGCAGCGCCGGCGAGGTCTCGATCTCCAACAGCTCGGCGGCGCGGGCCGCGACGAGCTTGTCGTTCTCCTCCGAGAGCTTGAGGACGAGTGCCTCGAGCTCACCCACGCGCGCCCGCAACCGGGCGTTGTCGGCGACGAGCCGGGTGGGGGTTCGCAGGTCGCTGTTCAGGTAGCCGATCAGCGCCTTGGCCATGGACTAGCCTTCCGGGTCTGGGGGTGCGGCCCACTCTGGCGGACCGTCTTCAAGAGTCCCACCACGAGGCCCTGGGGTCAATCTGAGAGCGGGGGCCTACGGGCGGTGGTCCGGCGGCGCCGCGGCACCGGCTGGCAGACCGGGCAGAAGTACGACGAGCGGTTCATGAACGCCACGCGCCGGATCGGGGTGCCGCACCGGTCGCAGGGCTCGTCCTCGCGGCCGTAGGCGTGCAGCGACCGGTCGAAGTAGCCGGACTCGCCGTTGACGTTGACGTAGAGGGCGTCGAACGACGTGCCGCCCTGCCCGAGCGCGTCGGCCATCACCTCCCGGGCGTGCCGGAGCAGCTCGCGGACCTGGACGGCGCTGAGCCGGTCCCCCGGCCGCTCGCCGTGGATCCGGGAGCGCCACAGCGCCTCGTCGGCGTAGATGTTGCCGACGCCCGAGACGAGGTTCTGGTCGAGGAGCTGCCGCTTCACGCCGGACTGGCGGCGGCGTACCTTCGCCACGAAGGCGTCGTCGTCGAACTCCGGGTCGAGCGGGTCGCGGGCGATGTGAGCGATCTCCGGCGGCAGGTCCGCACCGCCCGCGGAGACCGACAGCCCGCCGAACATCCGCTGGTCGACGAAGCGCAGCTCACGTCCCTCGTCGGCCCCGTCGAGCGCGAGCCGGATGCGGAGGTGCCGCTCGGCGGGCGCGCCCGGGGGCTGGACGAGCAGCTGCCCGCTCATCCCGAGGTGCGCCAGCACGGCGTCGCCGTTGTCGAGCGGCAGCCAGAGGTACTTGCCGCGGCGCCGGGCGGCGGCGATGCGACGGCCCGCGAGGGCGGCCGCGAAGCCGGCGGGCCCGCGCGGGTCGCGCCGGACCGGCCGGTCGTGGAGGACGTCGACCCGGGTGATCGTGGCGCCGAGGACGTGGCGCTCGAGGCCGGCCCGGACGACCTCGACCTCGGGGAGCTCGGGCACCGCAGCTACTCGGCGGCGGCCTGCTCGGCCGCGTCCTGCGCGGGGTCGGTAGTGCCGACGGCCGCGGCGATCTCGCCGTACGCCGTCTCGGCCGCGGCCTGCTCGGCCTCCTTCTTGGAGCGACCGACGCCGTTGCCGTAGAGCCGGTCGGCGACCCGCACCTGGGCGGTGAAGGTCTTCATGTGATCGGGGCCGGCGTCCTCGATGACGTACTCCGGCACGCCGAGCGAGTGCTCCGCGGCGAGCTCCTGGAGCGAGGTCTTCCAGTCGAGACCGGCGCCCATGGCGGACGCGGCCTCGATGAGCGGGTCGAAGAGGCGGTGCACGACCTCCGCGGAGACCTCGAAGCCGCCGCTGAGGTGGATCGCGCCGATCACGGCCTCGACGGTGTCGGAGATGATCGACGCCTTCTGCCGGCCGCCGGTCGTCTCCTCACCGCGACCGAGCTTGACGTGCTCCCCCAGCCCGATCGACCGCCCCACGCCCGCGAGCGCGCGGGCGTTGACGACCGCGGCCCGCAGCTTCGCGAGCCGTCCCTCGGACAGGTCCGGGTGCGTGCGGTAGAGCTTCTCGGTCACGACGACGCCGAGCACCGAGTCGCCCAGGAACTCCAGGCGCTCGTTGGTCGGCAGCCCGCCGTTCTCGTAGGCGTACGAGCGGTGGGTGAGGGCACGCTCCAGCAGCTCGGGGTCCAGGATCGGATCCCCGAGCGCGCTGCGGAGCTCTGCGTAGGTGGTCAGCGGACCGGACGCGCTGCTGCTCAGAGGACCTGACGACGAGCGGCGCGCGCGCCGTACTGGCCGCAGGTGCCGCACGCGCGGTGCGGCAGGTGCTTGGCACCGCAGGCGGGGTTCGCGCAGGTCACCAGCGTCGGGGCGACGGCCTTCCAGGCCGAACGACGGTGACGCGTGTTGCTGCGCGACATCTTCCGCTTCGGGACAGCCACTGTTCTCTCCTCATCCGGGGCCGGAGGTCGGCCCAGTTGCACTACTCGTCGTCGTTCTTCAGCGCTGCCAGCCCGGCCCATCGTGGGTCGACCGGCGCGTCGTGCTGGTGGTCGGGATCGTCCGCGAGCCGGGCACCACACTCGATGCACAGTCCGGGACAGTCGTCCTCGCACAGCGGCTGGAACGGCAGTGCAAGCACCACCGCGTCCCGCAGTTGCGGCTCCAGGTCGACCAGGTCGTCCTGCAGCCTGCTGACGTCGTCGTCCTCGTCGTGCGGGGTCTGGTGCTCGGGATAGACGTACAGCTCCTGGAACGTGACCTCGACGTCGTCGGAGATCGGCTCCAGGCACCTCACGCACTCGCCCTCGAGCGCGGCTCGCGCCGTGCCCGTGACCAGGACCCCCTCCATGACCGCCTCGAGGCGCAGGTCGATCTCGACCGGCGCACCCTCGGGGACATGGAGGACTTCGATGCCCAGCTCCGCCGGAGCCGGAACCGTCTGCGTCACCTCACGCTGGGACCCCGGGCGGCGGCCGAGCTCGCGGGTGTCGAGCACGAGCGGCGCTCTCGGGTCCAGGCTGGTCAGGAGATCACTTCCGGGTCCGGGCACTGACAGAACTCAGGAATGCTATCCGGCCGACGGACCACCGACCAAACCAGCGCCCGTCCTCACTCCCCCCGGCGCTCGGCCAACCGGGCGGTCAACCGCGCGTTGACGAAGCCCGGCACCAGCGACGAGACGTCGCCCCCGAAGGAGGCGACCTCCTTGACCAGGCTGGAGGCCAGGAAGGAGTACTCCGGGCTGGTCGGCACGAACACCGTCTCGACGTCGGTCAGCGAGGCGTTCATCTGCGCCATCTGCAGCTCGTAGTCGAAGTCGGAGACCGCTCGCAGGCCCTTGACGATGGCGTGGATGCCGCGCTCCTCGCAGAAGGTCGTGAGCAGCCCGCTGAACCCGGCGACGCTGACGTTGTCGAAGCCCGCGCAGGCCTGCTGCAGCATCTCGATGCGCTCCTCGTCGGAGAAGAGCCGACGCTTGGAGGCGTTCACCCCGACGGCGACGACGACCTCGTCGAACAGCGACGCGGCACGCCCGACGATGTCGAGGTGCCCGTTGGTGACCGGGTCGAAGGATCCGGGGCAGACAGCGCGGCGCACTCAGCACTCCTGTTCGTCGAGAGGGTCACCGGACGGGTCGTCTGGCTGGGCGGCGTGACCGTACCAAAGCACGGTCTCGCCGTAGGCGCGTCGGCGGTCCAGCGACAGGCCGTCCGGCCACGCCGGCTCCGGGCTGCGCACGGAGCGCTCGACGACGACCAGGGCGCCCGGGACCAGCCAGTCGTGCTCCACCAGCGCGGCGAGGTCGGCCGCCACGCTCGCGTCGTCGAGGGGGTACGGCGGGTCGAGGAACACCAGGTCGTACGGGGCGGACGGGCGACGCGCCAGCACGCTGCTCACCGACGCGGCCAGCACCTCGGCCCGGGCGAAGCCCAGCGAGCGCGCGTTCGCACCGACCAGAGCAGCCGTACGGCGGTCGGACTCGACCAGCGTCACGACGCCGGCTCCGCGCGACCACGCCTCCAGGCCGACCGCGCCGGATCCGGCGTACAGGTCGAGGACGCGCAGACCGGTGAGCGTGCCGCACCAGGACTCGACCGAGGAGAAAAGGGCCTCGCGGACCCGGTCGCTCGTGGGACGCGTCGCGGCACCGCCGGGCGTCTGCAGTCGCCGGCCGCCGGCCTGGCCACCGATGATCCGGGTCATCGCGGTCCCCTCATGACTTGTCCAGGAACTCGGAGCGCGCGGACGCCTCCAGCCGGGCCACCTCGGCGGCGAGCAGCGGCGCCCCCGCCAGGTCCGGGTCGTCGTCGAGCAGCGCGTTCGCGGCCTCGCGGGCCGACACGATGGTCTTCTCGTCGCGCAGCACCCGCAGGCTCTGCAGGCTGGAGCGGAAGCCGGACTGCGAGGCGCCCAGCACGTCACCCTCGCGTCGCTGCTCGAGGTCGACCCGGCTCAGCTCGAAGCCGTCGGTCGTCGCGGCCACGGCGTCGAGCCGCTCCCGGGCCGGCGTACCGGCGTCGGCGCGGCTGACGAGGAGGCAGAGCCCGGGCAGGCCGCCTCGCCCGACCCGGCCGCGGAGCTGGTGGAGCTGGGAGACGCCGAACCGGTCGGCGTCGAGCAGGACCATCGCGGTCGCGTTGGCGACGTCGACGCCGACCTCGATGACGGTCGTGGAGACCAGCACGTCGATCTCGCCCGCGGCGAAGGACCGCATCGTCTGGTCCTTGACGTCGGGCGCGAGGCGACCGTGGAGCACCGCGATCCGCAGGCCCTGCAGCGCCCCGTCCGCGAGCTCGCTCGCCATCTCCTCGACGGCGGCGAGCGCGCCCGGCGCGGCCTTGGGCCGGCCGTCGGCGTCCAGGTCGAGCTGGTCCTCCTCGCCCGTCTCCTGCACGTCACCGCTGATCCGCGGGCAGACGACGTAGGCCTGGTGCCCCTTGGCGACCTCCTCGCGCACCCGCTCCCAGACCCGGTTGACCCAGGACGGGTGGTCGGCGAGCGGGACGACGGTGGACTGGATCGGCGCCCGACCGGCGGGCAGCTCGGTGAGCACCGACGTCTCCAGGTCGCCGAAGACCGTCATCGCCACGGTGCGCGGGATCGGGGTCGCGGTCATCACCAGCACGTGCGGCGGACTGCCCGCCTTGTCGGTGAGCGCGGCCCGCTGCTCGACACCGAAGCGGTGCTGCTCGTCGACCACGACCAGACCGAGGTCGACGAACTGCACCGTGTCCTCGAGCAGGGCGTGGGTGCCGATCACGATGCCGGCCTCCCCGCTCGCGAGCCGGCTCAGCGGCGCGGTGCGCTGGGTCTTGGTCATCGAGCCGGTGAGCAGCTCGACCGACGTGGCCTCCGGGGCTCCGCCCAGCATCCCGCCCGCGGCGAGGTCGCCAAGCATGGCCGTGATCGAGCGGTGGTGCTGCTGGGCCAGGACCTCGGTCGGGGCCAGCAGCGCCGCCTGTCCGCCCGAGTCGACGACCCGCAGCATGGCCCGCAGCGCCACGAGGGTCTTGCCGGAGCCGACCTCGCCCTGGAGCAGGCGGTTCATCGGATGGGCCTCGGCCAGGTCCGCCTCGATCTCGGCGCCCACGGACCGCTGGCCCGCGGTCAGCTCGAACGGCAGTCGCTCGTCGAACGCCGCCAGCAGCCCGCCGCCACCGGTGCGGGCCTGGGCGCCCTGTGCCCGCAGCGCTCGCCGCCGGCGGCCGAGGACCACCTGGGTCACCAGCGCCTCCTCGAAGCGGTAGCGCCGCTGCGCCGCCCCCACCTGGCCGTAGTCGTCGGGGGCGTGGACCCAGTTCAGCGCCGTGCGCGCCTCGACGAGGTCGTAGCGCTCGCGGACCTCGACCGGCAGCAGGTCGGGCACGTCGTCGAGGACGGTGCGGGCGAAGGTGATCGCCCGCTGGAGGTCCCAGGACTCCACGCCCTTGGTCAGCGGGTAGACCGGGAAGAGCGCCGGGATCTCGACGGGCTCCTCCCCGTCGTCGTCCTCGCCGCCGAACAGCGTCAGCTGCGGGTTGGTGAGCTGCCAGTTGCCCTTGAAGGAGCTGACCTGCCCGACGAAGATGCCCCGGCGGCCCACGGCGAGGCGCTTGGCGTTGAAGGCGGCGACGCCCTTGTTCTTGGCGAAGAACGACATCCGCAGCGAGGGCCCGTCGGTGCTCGCCACCGTGTCCAGGCGGTACGCCGTCCGGCCGGTGCGCCGGTCGAGGTAGGTGTTGATGTCGCTCTTCACGATCTGCCCGACCACCGTCAGCACCTGGCCGACCTCCAGGTCGTCGACCTTGGTGAGCTCGCCGGTCCTGATGTAGCGACGCGGGAGGTGCCGCAGCAGGTCCCCGACGGTCTCCAGGTGCAGCCCCTTGATCACCTGGTCCCGCTTCTTGGTCTCGGAGCCGAAGACCGTGGCGATGGGTGAGTCGAAACCGATCACTCGACCGACACCAACAGCGGGTAGCGCTCCTGGCCGCCGTCGTAGACGACGACGTCGACCGCCGGGTGGTGCTCCTCGACGTAGCCGGCGACCCGGGTCGCCAGCGAGCCCTCGGCGTCCTCCTCGCCGGCGACGAGCGTCACGAGCTCGCCGCCGCCGCCGAGCAGCCGGTCGACGACGTCGGTCGCGACGGCGTACTGCTCGGAGCCGACCACCGCGAAGTCGCCGGCCACCACGCCGAGGACGTCGCCGACCTCGCACGGTCCGGCCATCGTCATCGCCTGGCGGGCCGCCACGGTGACCGCGCCGTGACGCGCATGGCGGGCCGTGGCGGTCATCTCCAGGACGTCGGAGTCGAAGCCGCGACCGGGCTCGTGGACCGCCAGCGCCGCGAGCCCCTGCACCTGCGCATGCGTCGGGATGACCGCCACCCGCAGACCGCCGTCGGCGTCGGCCTCGGCCGTCGACGCGGCGATCTGGGCGACCCGGACGGAGTCGTGGTCGTTCGGGAGCAGCACCACCTCGCTGGCCCCGCAGGCGGTGACGGCCTCCAGGATCTGGCCGGTCGAGGGACGCCGGCCCGGACCGCCGGGCACGACCACCGCCCCCGCCTCCTCGAAGAGCCTCGCCAGGCCCGGACCCGCCGCGACCGCGACGATGCGACGACCCACCCGGGCGTCCGGACGCGACCGCGCCTCGGCGACCTGCTCGGCGAAGTGGGTGACGCGCACCCGGTGCGGCCGGCCCGCCTCGATCCCGGCCTCGATCGCGGCGCCCACGTCGTCGACGTGGACGTGGACGTTCCACAGGCCGTCGCCGCCGACCACGACCAGCGAGTCGCCGAGGGCCGCCAACCGGCCACGCAGCTCGCTCACCCGGTCGTCGTCCGCGTCGAGGAGGTACATCACCTCGTACGCCGGGCCGTCCGGGCTGAGATCAGGGCCGGCACCGAGCGGCACCGGGATCGTGTGGCGGCCGATGGGGCTGGTGACGGGCACCGGACGGCGGCCGGTCAGCACCGTCTCGGCCGCGTCGAGCACCACGCTGAGCCCGCGACCACCCGCGTCGACCACCCCGGCCTCGGCCAGCACCGGCAGCTGCTCGGGGGTGCGCGCGAGCGCCTCGCGGGCCGCCTGCGCGGCCGCGGCGAACACGTCGCGTGCCCGCGCCCCGGGCTCGCCGGCCGCCCGGGCCGCGGCGTCGGACGCGGCCCGCGAGACGGTCAGGATCGTGCCCTCGACCGGCGTGCCGACCGCCGCGTAGCTGGCGTCCGTCGCCTGTTGCAGCGCCTCGGCCACCACGACCGCGTTGCGCTCCTCGCCCGTCGCCCGGGCGAGGCGGCGCACGATCGCGCCCAGCATCTCGCTCAGGATCACCCCGGAGTTGCCGCGGGCGCCGAGCAGCGCGCCCCGGCTCAGCCGGGCGAGCGCCGAGGGGACGTCGGCGCCGGGGTCGGCGTCGGCGACCTCGCGGATCGCGTCGCGGGCGGCGGAGACGGTGAGGTACATGTTCGTGCCGGTGTCGCCGTCGGGCACCGGGTAGACGTTGAGCGCGTCGATCTCCTCGCGCGCGCTCGCCAGGGCGTCCGTGGCGATGTCGACGAACCGCAGCACCACGGCGAGCTGCACGCCGCCGCTGTGCGGGACCTCCATCCGCTCCCCTTCCCTCGCCTCGTCCGTCGCCGTTCCGACACCCTAGTGTCGGGGACCGACGGTCACCGGGCGGCACCTCGCTCGATTTCCGCCCGACGCACGGAGTCGGATACTCTTGCTCGGTTGCCCGCTGAGCGGGCTCTCTCTTTCTAACCTCGATCCATCAGGAGTTCACGGTGGCTGCCGTCTGCGACATCTGCGCCAAGAAGCCGGGCTTCGGCAACAACCGACCCTGGTCGCGCAAGATCACGAAGCGTCGCTTCGACCCCAACATCCAGCGCGTCCGGGCGACCGTCAACGGCACGCCCAAGCGCCTCAACGTGTGCACCGGCTGCCTGAAGGCGGGCAAGGTCACGCGCTGACCCCAGCTTGACGAGCGGCCCCCGACCTCGCGGTCGGGGGCCGTTCTGCATTGGGCCAACCTCGGTGGTCGAGTAGCGAGCGCCAGCGGATCTCGGTGGTCGAGTAGCGAGCGCCAGCGAGCGTATCGAGACCCTCGGACCTGGTCTCGATACGCCCGTCGCGTCCTCGTGCCTCGGACGCGGGGCTACTCGACCTGGCGCGTGCCTCCCCGCCCTCGCGAGCTCGGGCGAGGCGCGCTCAAAAATGCGTCCAGCCGGTGGGGCCGTCGTACGGCGTGCCGTCGACGGTGACGCCCTCCCCCGCGGCGACCGTGCCGACGACGGTCCAACCCTCGGGCACCGAACCCCGGTCGGGGAACGTCGCGAGCAGGGCGTGGTCGTCGCCCCCGCCGAGGACGAAGCTCATCGGGTCCGCACCCACCGCGGCGCCGACGGCCTCGAGCGGCTCGGGGATCTCGAAGGACGACGTGTCGACGTCGATCGCCACCCCCGAGTCGGCCGCGAGGTGACCCGCCTCCGCCAGCAGCCCGTCGGACACGTCGATCATCGACGTCGCCCCGGCCTCGGCCGCCCGCGCGCCCTCCTGGTACGGCGGCGCGGGGCGCCGGTAGGCCTCCACGAGCGCCCGCGGCGAGCGGAAGCCGCGTCCCAGGACCGCCAGACCGCCGGCCGCCCAGCCCTGCCGCCCGGTGAGCGCGAGCACGTCGCCGGGCTGTGCCCCGGAGCGCAGTACCGGCGCCTGCGTGCAGGCGCCGAGGACGGTCACCGCGATCACCACCTGGTCGGCGCGGGTCAGGTCGCCGCCGACCACGCTAGCCCCCACCAGCTCGCACTCGGCGGCGAAGCCGGCGGCGAAGTCGAGCGCCCACTGCACCGGCAGGTCGGCCGGAGCCGCCAGTCCGACGGTGAGCGAGGTCGCCGTACCGCCCATCGCGTTGATGTCCGAGATGTTCTGCGCCGCCGCGCGGTGCCCCACGTCGGCGCCGCTCGCCCACTCGCGGCGGAAGTGCCGGCCCTCGACCATCAGGTCGGTGGACACGACCACGTGGCCGGTGCGCACTCGCAGCACGGCGGCGTCGTCGCCGGGGCCGACGAGCACCTGCTCGCCCTGCGGGAAGAGCCGGACGAGCTCGCCGATGAGCCCGAACTCGCCGGCGTCGGCCAGGGTCGCGTCGCTGGGGAAAGCCATGTCCCCATCCCACCAGACCCGGGACGCCTCCGGCCCGGCGGCCGACTATGGACACGGCAGGGTGACCGGGTAGGTTGAGCAGCGGTTCACAGGCCGTCACACACGCGGGCAACCCCCGCTCACCCAGGGAGAAGCACGATGGTCGTCCAGGCGTACATCCTCATCCAGACCGACGTCGGCAAGGCTGCCGAGGTCGCGAAGGCGATCGCCCAGGTCAAGGGCGTCACCCTCGCCGAGGACGTCACCGGTCCGTACGACGTGATCGTGCGCGCCGAGGCCCGCAACGTCGACGAGCTCGGCAAGCTGGTCGTCGCCAAGGTGCAGACCCTCGACGGCATCACCCGCACGCTGACCTGCCCGGTCGTGCACATCTGAGCGTGCGCCCGGATGTGACGCGACGCGCTGATCTCCGACGCCCCCGGCCCCTGCGGACCGGGGGCGTCGTCGCGTGCGCGGCCCTGGTGGTCGCACTGACCGGCTGCGGGCCGGTCGAGCTGGCGACGCCGGACCTCGACGAGGCCGACGCCGCCACGTGTGCCGCGCTCGTCGCCGACCTGCCCGACACGCTCGCCGGGGAGAAGCCGGTGGACACCGAGCCCGAGGGCGCCCCCGGGGCGGCGTACGGCGACCCGCCGATCGTCGTCTCCTGCGGTGCGCCGGAGCCCGAGGACTTCCGGGAGACGGCCGACTGCCTGGTCGTGAACGACGTCGGGTGGTTCGTGCCGCCGTCGCAGGACGCGGACAACGAGGCCGACCTGGTGCTGACGTCCGCCGGGTACTCGCCGCGGCTGCGGGTCGACGTCCCCGCCGAGTACCGGCCCGAGGGCAGCGCCGCCGTCCTGGCCGAGCTGGCGTCCGTGGTCTCCGCGCATCTCGACCTCGTCGAGCGCTGCGTCTGACGTCGGTGGGGTGTGGGATCCTCGTCCTATGACCACCGAGGAGTTCGCCGGACCCGTGGCCGTCATCGCCGGAGGCCTCAGCCACGAGCGTGACGTGTCCCTGGCCAGTGGCCGCAACCTGGTCCGGGAGCTGCGCACGCGCGGGGTCGAGGCGCACGTCTACGACTTCGACCGCCAGCTGCTGCACAGCCTCGAGCGCGACAAGGTCGTCGCCGCGTTCCCCATGCTGCACGGTCAGTTCGGCGAGGACGGCGAGATCCAGACCCTGCTGGAGCTGATCGACCTCCCGTACGTCGGGTCCAGCAGCCGGGCCTGCAAGGTGGCCTGGGACAAGGGCGCCGCCCGCGAGCTGCTGCACCGCGCCGGCATCCCGGTCCCCGACAGCGTCGGCCTGTCCGCGACGACCTTCCGCGACATCGGCGCCACCGCCCTGATGGAGCACGTCATGCACCGCCTCGGCCACCGGGTGGTCGTGAAGCCGGCCCGGGGCGGCAGCGCGCTCGGCGTCACCGGGGTCGACGGGCTGGGGGTCCTGCCCTCCGCGCTCGTGGAGACCTACGCCTACTGCGAGGACGCGCTGATCGAGCGGTTCTACGACGGCATCGACGTCAGCGTCGTGTGCCACGAGACCGCCGACGGGCTGACCTCGCTGACCCCGATCGCGATCGAGTACGAGAAGGGCCACGAGTTCGACTTCAGCGCCCGCTACACCGCCGAGTTCGTCTCGCTGCTCGCGCCCGACCTGCCTGATGAGCTGATGGCGCGGCTCGGGGAGGTCGCCCGCGAGGCGCACCGGGTGCTGGGCCTCGCGGACCTGTCCCGGTCCGACTTCATCGTCTCCCCCGACGGCAGCTTCGTGCTCCTCGAGACCGCGATCACCCCGGGCACCACCGAGACCTCGGTCCTGCCGTTCGCGTGCACCGCGAGCGACACCTCGCTGGGCGAGGTCGCGCACGACCTGCTGCAGGCGAGGATCGCGGCACGCTGATCGCGGAACCCCAGCGCCGACCCCTGCGGTTCCCCTAGGGTCAGGGGGTGACGTCCTCCCTCCGGTCCACCCGCGGCCAGGGCCGCGCCCGACGCCCGCTCCCCGAGAACGAGTCCGTCGAGACCGTCGAGGCGGCGCCACCGGCCGCGCCGGTCCCGCTCGCGGGGCTCGCCCGGGCCGTGGCCGGCGAGAGCACCGACGTGATGGGCGGCGAGGCCGTGCCCGACGCCGTCCAGGAGACGATCCGCCGGCGGGCCGGCAAGGGCAGCACGCTCCCCCGCCGTACCGCCCAGGACCTCGGGGACCGGCTCGGCACCGACCTCAGCGGCGTCCGGGTGCATGCCGACGCCGAGGCCGACACCGTGGCCCGGTCCGTGCAGGCCAAGGCGTTCACCCTCGGCTCGGACATCTACTTCAGCAAGGGCACCTACTCCCCCGACAGCCGCGAGGGCCGGTCCCTGCTGGCGCACGAGCTCACCCACGTGCGCCAGCACCAGCACGGCACCTCCGGCGGTGGCGGCGGGCTCCGCGTGGGTCGGGTCGATGACCCGGCCGAGCGTGAGGCCGAGCAGGTCGCGCGTCAGGTCGACGCGGGCCGTCCGGTCGCACCCGCCGCCGGTCCGGGGCACGCCCCCGCCGCCCGCCGCAGCACCGACGCCACGATCCGCCGGCTGTTCGGGCTCTTCGGCACCTCCGGTGTCGGCAACCTGCGCGAGGGCGAGCTCAGCACCGACGACGAGGGCGTCCCGCTGGAGTTCATCGACCTCGCCGACACCCTGCAGGCGGTCCCCCAGCTCAAGGACGCCGAGGGCCTGAAGTACGACGGCAAGGCCTTCGACGAGGCCGACACCTTCACCGGGTCAGCCGGCATGAAGGCCTTCGGCGGGACGATGGCCGTCGTCGGTGGGCTGAAGGAGGTCGGCAGCAGCCTGCTGGAGGGCAAGGACGCGGTCGAGAACCTCTGGCACGCCTACCAGAGCTACGACTTCGGCCTCGGCGGCGGGCCGAGCCAGGACTCGATCGGGAAGAACCTCGGCGCCCAGCAGATGGAGTCGGCCGCGACGAACCTCCTCGGCGGGGGCGGCAACATCACCTCCGGGGTGAGCTCCTTCATGGAGATCGCCGGTAGCGAGATCCCGTTCGTCGACGTCGGTCTGAACGCCTACCAGGGCACCGTCAAGACCAAGAAGGCCATCGAGGACAGCGTCGCCTCCGGCAAGCTCGGCCGGCAGAAGACCCACGTCAAGCGCGAGCAGGACACGTTCCTGCCCGAGGACGTCCGCGCCGAGCGGTTCGGCGAGTTCGCCACCGCGCTGAAGTCCGGCGGCAAGGTCAAGGGCAGCGACCGCAAGCGGTGGCACGAGTTCCACGTCGCCTGGGTCGCGCATGCAGGTGGCCTGGCCGCGGTCGGCAGCTTCGACCTCGCCGCTCCCGACCCGGACGCCGCCAAGACGAAGAAGAAGCCGTCCGGCCCGCCCACCCCGGTCATCTCGGCACCGATCCAGTCCGGCACGACGCCTCCTCCTCCGCCGCCCGCGCCGTTCAACCCGCTCACCGCCGACTGGGCCAAGGCCACCGAGCACGCGGCGGAGAAGACCGCGTTCCTGGCCTTCCTGCGCACCACCGGCAAGAAGGACTTCGGCTACGGCACCAAGCTCCGCACGAAGTACGAGGACGACCTCAAGGCCGGCGGCACCCGCCAGGAGGGCTCCCAGGACTACGAGCAGATGCGCGACCTCGGCAAGGTGGCGAGCTTCGGCCAGCGCCGCAAGGGCGAGACGGCGACCGTCAACAGCATCGAGGCCGCGGGTCACTACGCCGACGCCGTCGGCACCTTCACCGCGGCCGGCGACTTCGGCGCCACCAAGGCCACCGGCAAGGCCCTCAAGGCCGGGTCCGCGCTCTACAAGGGCCTCAAGAGCCTGGTCAAGCGCGGCCGCCGGGTGCACAAGCTGCGTACCGCCAAGAACGACATGGAGTACGGCGGCCAGAAGGATCGCGGCGTCCTGTGGGGGGCCAAGCAGTTCTTCTTCGGCAACGTCGACAAGCAGCAGAAGACCGCCCGCGGCGCCCTCAACGCGGCCGTCTCGGCGCCGGAGCGGCACGAGCAGGCCCACCAGCAGGCGCTCGCCGCGTGGCAGGACCGCAAGGACGCGTACGACGCCTACGTCGAGGAGCGCGACACCTACGAGCAGATGAAGCAGCTCATCATGAACGACACCGGCTGGGACGAGGCGAAGTTCACCAAGATCTTCACCCCCGGCCCCACGCCGGTCCCCGACCCCGGCTCGGCGCCGGTGAAGGGCGCGACCCCGACGAACGCCGCCAAGATGGTCGGCGGCGCGGCGGTCACCAAGACGGCGCGGGTGATGACGAAGGCGGAGGCCACGCCGCTGATCAAGAAGCTGACCCTGCAGTGCAAGCGGAAGGTCGACGACCTGATCACGTGCCTGCTCAGCGACAACGCGACCGTCCGGCTGCGCGCCCGGGAGATCCTGCACATCATCGCCGAGACCAACCTGGCCGGGGCGATCGCGCGGATCGACGACAAGGACCTGGACCTGCTCTACGAGGTGAACAAGAAGCTGAAGACCGACGAGACGTACCGCAAGAACGCCAAGCACCAGGAGGAGTTCAAGCGGCGGAAGTCGGCCATCAAGGAGATCGTCAGTGGCCAGCTGGCCGGGATCGGAGGCTGAGGTGGGCGCGCTCCTCGACCGCGTCGTCGCCGTGCTCCAGGGCCTGCAGTGGCAGGTGGAGCTCGACGACGAGCACCCGGGCGGCATGCTCCTGGAGCCCTCCGACGGCGACGCCCCGTGGCCGTTCGTGGCCCAGGTCGACCCCGACGACCAGCAGATCGCCTTCTACAGCCTGCTGCCCGACGAGGTGCCGGAGGACCGCCGGGAGGCGGTGGCCGCGGTGCTCACGCACGCCAACTACGGGCTCACCGTCGGGTCGTTCGAGATCGACACGACCGACGGCGACGTCCGGCTCCGGACCTCGATCGACCTCGGGAAGGCCGACGTCGACGATGCCGTCCTGGCCGCGCTGGTCTCCCCGCTGATCGCCCACAACCTGGCCGCGATGGACCTGTGGATCGACGCCCTGCAGGGCGTGGCCGAGGGCGCCGACCCCGAGGACCTGCTCGCGCAGTGACCGCGCTCAGCGCAGGCCGGTCGGGCGCTCCAGGGCCAGCTGGATCAGCTCGTCGATGAGCTCCGGGTAGGCCAGCCCGGTCGCCTCCCACATCTTGGGGTACATCGAGATGGGCGTGAAACCGGGCATCGTGTTGATCTCGTTGAGGACGACCTCGCCGTCGGGCTGCACGAAGACGTCGACGCGCGAGAGCCCCTCGCCCCCGATGGCCTCGAACGCCCGGACCGCCAGGTCGCGCACCCGCTCGCTCACGTCGTCGGGCAGGTCGGCCGGCGCCTCGGTGCGGGCCTGGGTGGCGCTGAGGTACTTGGCGTCGAAGTCGTAGAACTCGGCGGCGTCGTGGTCGACGACGATCTCGCCGGGCACCGAGGCACGCGGGGCCGCTCCCCCACGACCGCCGAGCACCGAGCACTCGATCTCGCGGCCCTCGAGTCCCTGCTCCACGAGCACCTTCGGGTCGTGGTAGCGCGCCTCCTCGATGGCGTCGGGCAACCCGCTGGGGTCCTCGACCCGAGTGACGCCGAGCGAGGAACCCGCCCGGGCCGGCTTCACGAACACCGGGAACCGCAGCTCCTGCACGCGGGACAGCACCTGGTCGCGGCGCTGCTCCCAGTCCCGCGGGTGGACGACGACGTACGGCCCGACGGGCAGCCCGTGACCGGCGAAGACCAGCTTCATGTAGTGCTTGTCCATCCCGACGGCCGAGGCCAGCACCCCGGCGCCGACGTACCGCACCCCGGCGAGCTCGAGCATGCCCTGGACGGTGCCGTCCTCGCCGAAGGGACCGTGCAGCAGGGGGAAGACGACGTCGACCTCGCCCAGGTCGGCCAGACCGGTGACCGCCCGGCCGGCGTCGGGGGTCACCTCGGCCAGCCCGCCGGCGGTGAGCTCCCACCGGGAGGCGTCGCCCCCGGCGAGTACCCACTGTCCGTCCCGGGTGATGCCGACCGGCAGGACGTCGTACTTGGCCGGGTCCATCGCCTTCATCACCCCGGCGGCGGTCGCGGTGGAGACGCCGTGCTCGCCGGAGAGACCGCCGAAGAGCAGGGCGACCCGCACCTTCGGGCGCGGCGGATCAGCAGGGGCGGGGGAAGCGTCGGCCATGTCGCCCGACATTACTGAAGGGTCGCGGCGACCTCGTCGAGGCGCGCCCCCCGCGACGCCTTGAGGAGTACGGCGTCGCCCGCGCCGAGGTGCTCGCGCAGCCAGGCGACGGCATCGGCGTTGTCGGCGACGAAGACGCTGGCCGTGGCGTTCCCGCTCTCGGCGCCGCGGTGGATGCCCCGCGCGGGCTCGCCCACGACCAGCACCTGGTCGACGCCGACGCGGGCGGCGTACTCGCCGATGGCGACGTGCTCGGCGTCGCTGTCCTCGCCCAGCTCGCGCATCTCGCCGAGGACGGCGACGGTCCGGCGTACCGACGCGTCGGCGCCGATCGCGGCCAGGGCGTCCAGGCCGGCCCGCATCGAGTCGGGGTTGGCGTTGTAGGAGTCGTTGAGGACGGTGATGCCGCCCGGGAGCTCGCGCAGCTCCATCCGCCACTGCGACAGGGTCGCGACAGCGGAGAGCGCCTCACCCACCTGCTCGGGCGTGAGCCCGAGCGCCAGGGCGGCGGTCGCCGCCGCGGCCGCGTTGAGCGCCTGGTGGGCGCCGACCAGTTGCAGGGTGACCGGCACCCGGTCCTGCGCCGTCGCGAGCACGAACGACGGCCGGCCGAGCCGGTCCAGCGTCAGCTCCTCGACCCGGACGTCGGCCGGGTGCTCCTGCCCGAAGGTGACGACGCCTGCCTGCGTGCGCGTGGTCATCGCCGCGACCCGGGGGTCGTCGGCGTTGAGCACCGCCGTACCGTCCTCGGCCAGGCTCTCGACGAGCTCGCCCTTGGCGACGGCGATGGCGTCGCGCGAGCCGAACTCGCCGAGGTGGGCCTGGCCGACGTTCAGGACGACGCCGACGTCGGGCGGCACGAGCCGCGCCAGGTCGGCGATGTGGCCCCGCCCCCGAGCGCCGAGCTCGAGCACCAGGAACCGGGTGTCGGCCTCGACGCCCAGCGCGGTCAGCGGCATCCCCAGCTCGTTGTTGAACGAGCCGCGGGTGAGAACGGTCGGGCCGACCCGGCCCAGCACCGCACCCAGCAGGTCCTTCGTCGAGGTCTTGCCCTGGGACCCGGTGATCCCGACCACCGTGAGGCCGCCCGCGCGGCGTACCCGCGCGACGACGTACGCCGCGAGCAGCTGGAGCGCCCGCTGCGGGTCCTCCACCACCACCGTCGGGAGCGCCGTGGGCCGGCTGCCGAGCACCGCGACCGCGCCCTGCTCCGCGGCCTGGGGCGCGTGCTCGTGGCCGTCACTGTGCTCGCCCACGAACGCCGCGAAGAGGCTGCCCGGCCGCGCCTCGCGGCCGTCGATGACGACCGGACCGGTGACGGTGACCTCGGCGACCTCCGGTGCCACCGCACCGTCGACGACGGCGGCGATCTCGGCCAGGGTCAGGGCGATCATGGCCACCGACCCTAGTCTGTGACCCATGGTCGACCACCCCTTGCCCTCCACGCTCGCCGTCCACGCCGGCCGCCCTCCGCACGAGGCCGACGAGCCCCTGAACACCCCGATCACCATGGCCTCCACGTTCGTCGGGGGCGGCGATCGGGAGTACGGCCGCTGGGGCAACCCCACCTGGCAGGCCTTCGAGTCCGCGCTGGGCGCGCTGGAGGGCGGCCGCGCGCTGGCCTTCTCGTCCGGGCTGGCCGCGATCTCGGTGGTCCTCGACCTCGTGGGCCAGAGCGGCAAGGTGGTCGCTCCTGCCCACTCCTACAACGGCACGATCGTCCAGCTGGGCGACCTGGAGGCGCGCGGGCGGATCACCACCGCGCTCGTCGACGTGACCGACACGGCCGCCTGCGTGGCCGCGTGCGAGGACGCGGCCCTCGTCGTCCTGGAGTCGCCCACCAACCCCGCGCTGGAGATCGCCGACATCGAGACCATCGCCGCCGCCGCCCACGAGGCCGGTGCGTACGTCGTGGTCGACAACACCTTCGCCACGCCGCTGCTGCAGAAGCCGATCGAGCTCGGCGCCGACATCGTGGTGCACTCGGCCACGAAGTACCTCTCCGGTCACAGCGACGTGCTGATGGGCGCTCTGGTCACGGCCGACGACGAGCTGTACGGCGTACTCAAGGGGCGCCGCGACCTGCTCGGCGCCGTACCGGGAACGTTCGAGGCCTGGCTGGCGCTGCGCGGCATGCGCACGCTGCACCTGCGCGTCGAGCGGGCACAGAGCAGCGCCACCGAGCTGGCCTCCCGGCTCGCCGAGCACCCGGCGATCGCCGAGGTCCGCTACCCCGGCTTCGGCGGCATCGTCTCGATCGTCCTCGCCGGCGGCGCCATGGCCGCCGACCTGCTCACCCACTCGACCGAGCTGTGGGTCTACACGACCAGCCTGGGCGGCGTGGAGTCGACCTTCGAGCGCCGGCGCCGCTGGAAGGCCGAGCCGGCCACCATCCCCGAGGCCCTCGTGCGGCTCTCCGTCGGCATCGAGGACGTCGAGGACCTCTGGGCCGACCTCGAGCAGGCCCTGGCCAAGCTCCCCTGACCACCCTCACCGCCGACCCGGCGCGAGTTCGCGCCGGGTGGGCACCACATTCACGCCGGGTCGGCGGTCAGTCGGTCTCGGCCTTGGTGTCGCGGGCGATGAAGGCGTCCATCATCTCGTTGGCGGTCAGCCGGCCGGCGACGACGTCGTCGACGTGCTGGGCGATCGGTGCGTCGATGTCGGACCGCTCGGCGAGGGCGCGCAGCGAGGCGCAGGACTTGGCCCCCTCGGCGACCTGGCGGGTCGAGGCGTAGATCTCGGCCGACGTCATGCCCTGGCCGAGCTTCTCGCCGAAGGTGCGGTTGCGCGACAGCGGGGAGGAGCAGGTGGCCACCAGGTCACCGAGGCCCGCGAGCCCCATCAGGGTCAGCGGGTTGGCCCCGAGCTTCATCGCGAGCCGGGCGGTCTCGGCCAGCCCGCGGGTGATCACCGACGCCGTGGTGTTGTCGCCGAAGCCGAGGCCGACCGCCATGCCGACCGCGAGACCGACGACGTTCTTGTAGGCGCCGCCCAGCTCGCAGCCAAGCACGTCGACCGAGGTGTAGGGCCGGAACGCCGGCGAGTGGACGCGCGCCTGCAGCATCCGGGCGACGTCCTCGTCCTCGCACGCGACGACCGAGGCGGCGGGCTCGCGGCGGGCGATCTCCTTGGCCAGGTTGGGCCCGCTGATGACCGAGATCCGGTCGGGTCCGGCGCCGGTGACCTCCGCGATCACCTCGCTCATCCGCTTGAGGGTGCCGAGCTCGACGCCCTTCATCAGCGACACCATCACCGCGTCGTCGGGCAGGTACGGCGCCCACTCGGTGAGGTTGGCCCGCAGCGACTGGGACGGCACCGCGAGCACGACGACGTCCGCGCCGGCGAGCGCCTTCTCCGCGTCGTGGGTCGCCGAGACGGTGGGCGGCAGCTGGACGCCGGGGAGGTACTCGACGTTCTCGTGCCGGTCGTTGATCGCCTCGCACACCTCCTCGCGACGTCCCCACATGGTGACCTCGTTGCCGCCGTCGGCGAGCACGATCGAGAAGGCGGTGCCCCACGACCCGGCGCCGAGGACGGCGACCTTGCCGGTGCTGGGATGGCTCATGCTGGGTCCTCCCCCGGCTCGTGCGGCTCTGGACGGCCGGGGTTGCCGATCTCGCGCACCCCTGCCTTGCGCATGTCGAAACGCTCGGCCGGGGCGGTCTCGCCCCGGATCTCCTCGACGAGCGACACCACGGCGGCCATGATCCGCGCGGTCGCCTGCTGGACGACCGGCGGGGTGACCTCCTGCGCCAGCAGGTCGTCGAGGGGGACCGGGTCGCCGACGATCATCCGGATCCGCTTGCGCGGGAACAGGTCGGGCTTCTTCGCGTACGGCGCGAGCAGCTCCTGCGCTCCCCACTGGCCGATCGGGATCACCGGGCAGCCGGTCGCGAGCGCGATCCGGGCCGCGCCGGACTTGCCGGTCATCGGCCAGCCACCGGGGTCGCGGGTGATGGTGCCCTCGGGGTAGACCACGACGCACTCGCCCGCGCGCACGGCCGCGACGGCCGCGTCGTACGCCCCGACGGCGTTGACGCTGAGTCGCTCGACGGGGATCTGGCCCGCGGCCCGCATGAAGAAGCCGAGCGCCCGGTTGCGGAACAGCCCCGACTTGGCGAGGTAGCGCGGCACCCGGCCGTGGTCCCACACGATGTGGGCGGCGGTGAACGGGTCGACGTGGGAGATGTGGTTCAGCACCAGGATGCAGCCGCCCGTGGCGGGGATCTTCTCGCCGCCGGTCCACTCGTGGGTGGTCGTGGCCAGCAGCACGGGCTTCACGATGGGGACGGCCACATGCCATGCCCAGCCACGTCGCTGCTGAAGCTTGCGTACCTTCACGTGCTCCCTCGTCTTGTCCTCCGGCTCGCGCTGACGTCCCCCACGCCCGAACGCAGGCTACTCGGTCGGTGCCGCACGGTCCGGCACCACGACCTGACAGGATCGACCCGATGTCCCGTCCTCCCTCAGCGCCGACCGCCGCGCACCGTCGGTTCGCGCTGCTCGTGCCCGTCAAGCCACCGGCCCGCGGGAAGTCCCGCCTGCTCGGACTGCCCGACGACGTACGCCGCGACCTCGCCGCGGCGTTCGCGCTCGACACCGTCGCCGCCGGGATGGCGAGCGCGTACGTCGGCGCCGTGCTCGTCGCGACGGACGACGCGGCGTTCTCCGTCCGGTTCGCCACCCTCGGCTGCCCGGCCATCCCGGACGGCGTCACGGGCGACCTCAACGCGAGCCTGCGACAGGCCGCGGCGGAGGCCAGGCGCCGGTGGCCGGACCTGCAGCCGGTCGCCCTCTGCGCGGACCTGCCCGCGCTCCGGTCCGCCGACCTCGACGCCGCGCTGGCGCAGGTCGGCGAGGAGCCGGCGTACGTCCCGGATGCCGCCGGCACCGGCACCACTCTGTACACCGCGGAGTGGGACCGTTTCGAGCCGCGCTTCGGGCCGGGGTCGCGCGACGCCCACGACGAGCGGGCCTTCGCGGTCGGCCTGGACGCGACCACCCTGCGCTGCGACGTCGACGACCTCGACGACCTGCGCACCGCGGTCGCGCTGGGCGTGGGTCCGCGCACCCGCGCCCTCGCCGCGGACCTCTGACACGCGACGGGGCCGCCTCCGGCTGGAGGCGGCCCCGTCGTGGTCGGTCGGTCAGGACTTCTTGGCGGCCGTCTTCTTGGCCGGGGACTTCTTCGCCGCCGGCGCCTTCTTGGCGGCGGCCGTCTTCGTGGCCGCCGTCTTGGCGGTCGTGGTCTTGGCCGCAGAGGTCTTGGCCGCCGAGGTCTTCTTCGCCGTCGACGCCTTCTTGGCCGGTGCGGCCGCCTTCTTCGCCGAGGCGGTGGTGGCGGTGGTCTTCTTGGCCGGCGTCGCCTTCTTGGTCGCCGTCGCCTTCGTGGCCGTGGCCTTCTTCGCCGGCGCCGACTTCTTCGCGGCCGTCGACTTGGACGCGGTCGACTTGGACGCGGTCGCGGTCTTCCTCGCCGGAGCCGCGGCCTTGGTCGCGGTGGCCTTCGTCGCGGGGGTCGCGGCCTTCTTGGCCGCGGCCGGTCCGGCCTTGGCAGCGGCCAGGGTCAGCTTCGGGAGCTTCTTCGCCCCCGAGACGACACCCTTCAGGTCGGCACCGGCCGTGAACTTCGGCACCGCCTTCTTCTTCGCCTTGATCCGCTCGCCGGTCTGCGGATTCCGCACCCAACGCGCCTCGCGGACCTTCTTCTCGAACGACCCGAAGCCGGTGATCGCGACCTTCTCGCCCTTCGCCACCTCGCGGGTGATCGTGTCCAGGACGGACTCGAGCGCGTGGGCCGCGGCCTTCTTGTTCCCTTCGTAACGCGCCGCCAGCGCGTCGATGAGCTGTGACTTGTTCACGGTCTTCCCTTCGGAAATGCACCTCGAGCCGAGCCCGTGCTCGACTTTCTCGTTCGCACGCTAGGTATTCGTGGCCCCCCTCACAATCACCACGCCGCCCGTCTAGGCAACTTTTTTGCGCGGCGACGACGGCGGACCAGGCGCCCCCGAGACGCGGCTCGCCCCCAGTCCGGACGCGGACTGGGGGCGAGTCGGGGGTCGGGCGCGCGACCTCAGGCGAGCTTCGTGACCGGCTTCCAGCTCGGTCGCTTCGCCTCGTACGCCGCGATGTCGGCCTCGTGGCCGAGGGTGATCCCGATGTCGTCGAGACCCTCCAGCAGCCGCCAGCGGGTGTAGTCGTCGATGTCGAACGACTCCTCGATCGCGTCGACGCCCTCGCCGGCACGGACGGTGCGCGACTCCAGGTCGACGGTGACCGAGCCGCCCGGGTTGTCGTCGAGGAAGTCCCAGAGCTTCTGGACGACCTTCTCGTCGACCTTGGCCGTGAGCAGCCCGGCCTTGCCGGAGTTGCCGCGGAAGATGTCGCCGAAGCGCGCGGAGATGACGACCTTGAAGCCGTAGTTCTGCAGCGCCCAGACGGCGTGCTCGCGCGAGGAGCCGGTGCCGAAGTCGGGGCCGGCGACGAGCACCGAGCAGCCGTCGTACACCGGGTTGTTGAGCACGAACGTCGGGTCGCCCCGCCAGGCGGAGAACAGGCCGTCCTCGAAGCCGTTGCGGGTGACCCGCTTGAGGTAGACGGCCGGGATGATCTGGTCGGTGTCGACGTTGCTGCGCTTCAGCGGGACGGCGACGCCGGTGTGGGTCGTGAACTTGTCCATGTCAGCTCCCGTTCAGTTCGTCGCCGCGGCGGGCTGCAGGTCGGCGGGTGAGGAGAGGGTGCCGCGGACGGCGGTCGCCGCCGCGACGGGCACGGAGACCAGGTGGGTGCGCCCACCCTTGCCCTGCCGGCCCTCGAAGTTGCGGTTGGAGGTCGACGCGCTGCGCTCACCGGGAGCGATGGTGTCGGGGTTCATGCCGAGACACATCGAGCAGCCGGCGCCGCGCCACTCGGCGCCCGCCTCCTTGAAGATCACGTCGAGGCCCTCGCCCTCGGCCTGCAGGCGCACCCGCGCCGAGCCCGGGACGACGAGCATCCGGGTGTTCTCCGCGACCTTGTGGCCCTTGATGACCTCGGCGGCGAGCCGCAGGTCCTCGATCCGGCCGTTGGTGCAGGAGCCGATGAACACGGTGTCGACCTGGACCTCGCGCAGCGGGGTGCCGGCCTCGAGGCCCATGTACTCCAGCGCACGCTCGGCGGCGATCCGGTCCTGCTCGTCCTCGAAGTCGGACGGCGCCGGCACGCTGGCGCCCAGCGGCGCGCCCTGGCCCGGGTTGGTGCCCCAGGTGACGAACGGCGTCATCGTCGAGGCGTCGAGCACGATCTCCTTGTCGAAGACCGCGTCCTCGTCGGTGACCAGGGTCTTCCAGTGCGCGACGGCGGCGTCCCACTCGGCGCCCTGCGGCGCGTGCGGGCGGCCCTGGATGTAGGCGAAGGTGGTCTCGTCGGGCGCGACCATGCCCGCCTTCGCACCCCACTCGATGCTGAGGTTGCACAGCGTCATCCGGCCCTCCATCGAGAGCTCGCGGACGGCCTGCCCGCGGTACTCCACGATGTAGCCCTGTCCGCCGCCGGTGCCGGCGTGGGCGATCAGGTTGAGCGCCATGTCCTTGGCGGTGACGCCCTCGGGCAGGCTGCCGTTGATGGTCACGGCCATCGTCTTCGGCTTGGCCTGCACCAGGGTCTGGGTCGCGAGCACGTGCTCGACCTCGGAGGTGCCGATGCCGTGCGCGATCGAGCCGAACGCACCGTGGGTGCTGGTGTGGCTGTCGCCGCAGACGATCGTCATGCCGGGCTGGGTCAGCCCGAGCTGCGGGCCGATGATGTGCACGATGCCCTGGTCGGCGTCACCGAGCTTGTGGTTGACCACGCTGAACTCGTCGGAGTTCTTGCGCAGCGCCTCGATCTGGGTGCGCGAGACCGGATCGGCGATCGGCTTGTCCCAGTCCAGGGTCGGGACGTTGTGGTCCTCGGTCGCCAGGGTGAGGTCGGTACGACGCACGGTCCGGCCGGCCATGCGCAGGCCGTCGAACGCCTGCGGCGAGGTCACCTCGTGGACGAGGTGAAGGTCGATGTAGAGCAGGTCCGGCTCTCCGGGGGCCGATCGCACGACGTGCTCGTCCCACACCTTCTCCGACAGGGTCCTGCCCATGATCACTCCCTCGTGACGTGCTGCTTCCGACTCTTAGAGAGTACGCCGCCGATCCCATGATCTGAGACGTGAATCTCGATATGCAAGACGCCGAATCCGAGAGCGTCCTTCCGCCGGTCGAGCGGTGCGGGACTGATCACACCCCTTGCATCCCATGATCCGAGACGGGAGTATTGGCATATGGACAACTCCAGCGGCGTGGGCGTGCTCGACAAGGCGGCACTGGTGCTGACCGCACTGGAGTCCGGACCGGCGACGCTGGCCGGCCTGGTGGCCGCGACCGGGCTGGCTCGCCCGACGGCGCACCGTCTCGCCGTCGCGCTCGAGCACCACCGGCTGGTCGCCCGCGACATGCAGGGCCGCTTCGTGCTCGGTCCCCGGCTGGCCGAGCTCTCCGCCGCCGCCGGTGAGGACCGCCTGCTCGCCACGGCCGGTCCCGTGCTCGCCCGGCTGCGCGACATCACCGGCGAGTCCGCGCAGCTGTGGCGACGCCAGGGCGAGCACCGGGTGTGCGTCGCCGCGGCCGAGCGGCCCAGCGGCCTGCGCGACACCATCCCGGTCGGCTCGCAGCTGACCATGCGTGCCGGATCGGCCGCTCAGGTGCTGCTGGCCTGGGAGGACCCCGAGCGCATGCACCGCGGCCTGCAGAACGCCGCCTTCTCCGCGGCCGCACTCTCCGGCATCCGCCGCCGCGGCTGGGCCCAGTCCGTCGGCGAGCGCGAGCAGGGCGTCGCGTCGGTGTCCGCGCCCGTCCGCTCCCCCAGCGGCAAGATCATCGCCGCCGTCTCGGTCTCCGGCCCCCTGGAGCGGCTCTCGCGCCAGCCCGGCCGGATGCACGCCCCCGCGGTGCTCGCCGCGGCCGAGCGGCTCTCCGAGTCACTGCGGCGCGCGGCCGCGGAGTAGCAACTCCGGGCCGTCAGCCGATCCGGCCCAGCTCGAGACCGGCCAGCATCAGGCAGGAGATCGTCTCGCTGTCGTGGATCTCGCCGGTGCGCACCATCCGCAGCACGTCGTCCCACGCCACCGCCAGCACCTCGGAGATCCCCTCCTCCTCGAGGCTGCCCCCGCCGACGTCCGCGAGGCCACGGGCCAGGAACACCTCGGCCGGGGCGTCGGCCACCCCGTTGAGGGAGAAGACCCTCCCGAGCCGGGTCCAGGTCTGCGCCGTACGTCCCGTCTCCTCGCGCAGCTCGCGCTGCGCGGCCACCAGCAGGTCCTGGCCGTCCGAGCCACCGGCCGGCACCTCGAGGGAATCGCGCCCGATCGTGTAGCGGAACAGCCGGACCAGCAGCACCTCACTGTTATCGGTGACCGGGACGATGAACACCGCCGGGTGGCGGACCTCGGTCACGCCGTACACGCCGGTGCTGCCGTCGGGACGGGTCACGTCGTCCTCGCGCACCCGGATCCACGCGTTCTCGTACGCCGTCCGGGTCGCATGCGTCTGCCAGCCGCTCATGGCGCCCAGCCTGACAGGCCGGCCCGGCACGGCGTCAGAACAGGGCGTCCTGCTCCAGCTCAAGCAGCAGCTGCTTGCGCTCCAGCCCGCCGGCGTACCCGGTGAGGGTGCCGTTGGCGCCGATCACCCGATGGCACGGGATCACGATCGGGATCGGGTTGCGGCCGTTGGCGAGGCCCACCGCGCGGGACGCCGCGTTGGTCATGCCGAGCCGGTGGGCGACCTGGCCGTACGACGCGGTCTCGCCGTAGCCGATCGCGACGAGCTGGTCCCACACCCGTCGCTGGAAGTCGCTGCCGACCGGGGCCAGCGGCAGGTCGAACTCCGTCAGGTCGCGGTCGAAGTACGCGCCGAGCTGGCGCGCGGTCTCGACGAGCAGCGGGTGCGCGTCGTCGCGGTCGCCGCGGACCCGGCCGTCGCCGTCGCGGAACGGCGAGAACTCGATGGCGACGATCGTGTCGTCGCGCTCGACGAGCCGGAGCTCGCCGACCGGCGAGTCGATGACGGTCCACATGGTCAGCTCTCCTCAGGGATGACGGGGACGGGTGGCATGAGGGTGTTCCACAGGTGCATCAGGGCATAGGAGCGCCACGGTCGCCAGCGATCGCTCGCGGCGACCACCACGGCCGGCTCGTGGCCCAGACGGGCCAGGGCGTTGCGGACGCCGACGTCGGTCGGCAGGAAGACGTCGGGGTGGGCCAGCGCCCGCATCGCGACGTAGTCGGCCGTCCAATGCCCGATGCCGGGCAGCTCCAGCAGTCGGTGGCGTACGACGTCGCGGTCGGGGCCGCGGTCGAGCGCGACCTCGCCGGCGGCCAGCGCCGCACACATTCCGACGAGCGCCCGTCCGCGCGAGCGCGGCATCGGCAGCGTCTCCGGGTCCAGGGCCGCCAGGGTGGCGGCGGACGGGAACAGGTGGGTGAGTCCGGGGATGTCCGAGTCGACGCGGGTGCCGTGCTCGGCGACCAACCGGCCGGTGACGGTGCAGGCCCCGGCCACGCTGACCTGCTGGCCGATCACGGTGCGGATCGCGACCTCGTCGCCGTCGACCTGACCCGGCACCCGCAGGCCGGGGGTCGCCCGGGCGAGCGGGCCGATGACCGCGTCGCCCGCGAAGTGGTCGTCCACCGCGAGCGGGTCGCAGTCGGCGTCGACCAGGCGGCGCGCCCGCTCGACGGCGGCGGTCGTGTCGCGCAGGTCCGCGAGCGCGAAGGTCGCCGTGACGAAGGCCGTCTCGCCGCCCGCGGTGGCGTCGTCGACGTCGAGGCGGACCGTGCCCGGCCCGTGCGGGAGGTCAAGCGTGCGGGCGTACCAGCCCGGTCCGGCAACCTCGACCCCCGGGATGAGGTGGTGGGCGAGGAAGTCGAGCAGCGCCCGGCCCGCGAACGGGGTGCGGACCGCGAGTCGCATCGCGACCGTGCCGGTCGTCGCCCGGGAGCCACCGCGACGGCCGCGCAGCTCGGTCGGGCTGGCGGAGTAGACCTCGCGGATCGTGTCGTTGAACTGGCGCACGCTGGAGAAGCCCGCGGCGAAGGCGACGTCGGTGTGTGTCAGCGCGGTCGTCTCGATCAGGACCCGGGCCGTCTGTGCCCGCCGGGCGCGGGCCAGGGCGAGCGGGCCCGCGCCCAGCTCGGCGGTGAGGATCCGGCTGAGGTGGCGCGGGGTATAGCCCACCCGGCGCGCGAGACCGTCCACGCCCTCCCGGTCGACGACGCCGTCGGCGATCAGCCGCATCGCGCGACCGGCCGCGGTCGCGGACACGTCCCAGTCCGGGCTGCCGGGGGTCGCGTCGGGCAGGCAGCGCTTGCAGGCGCGGTAGCCGGCCGCCTGGGCCGCCGCCGCGCTGGGGTGGAAGGTCACGTTGGCGTACCCCGGGGTGCGGGCGGGGCAGCTGGGCCGGCAGTAGATGCCGGTGGTGCGGACCGCGGTGTAGAAGACCCCGTCGAAGCGACGGTCGCGCGACTTCACCGCGCGGTAGCACGACTCGGGGTCGAGGTGCCCCGCCTGCCTCGTCTGCGCCGTCGGCCTCGGTGTCATGACGTCATCCTCCCCCACGCCACCGACAACGTCTGGCGGAAATCGGACACCGTCGTACCGAGCCCGCTCGCTGAGAGAATGGCAAGAATCGTGCGTGGGATGCCCCGATCCGCCCGGTATCCGGGCATCCGGGTGCCACGATGATCCCGTGGCCGACGACGTACAGCCGCCGGCGGAGCCGGCACCAGCGACCCGACCCAGCGCGATCCGATCCAGCGCGACCCGTCGCCGCCGACTCTCCCCCGTGCTCACCGTCATCCTCGTCACCCAGCTGGTCGTCGCCCTGGTGACCGCCACGACCGTCTGGGCGGTCGTCCGCCAGCTCGACGCCGACCTGAAACCGGGTCTGGAGATCCCGCACTCGGACGAGGACAAGCCGGAGGCCGACGGCCCGAAGGAGCCGCTCAACATCCTGGTCATGGGCACCGACGACCGCAGCTGCGAGGGCTGTGCGATCGACGGCGAGGCGGGCGGGGGCGGGTCCGACACCACGATGCTGCTGCACGTCTCGGCCGACCGGAAGGAGGCGTACGGCGTGAGCCTGCCGCGCGACGCGATGGTCGACCGTCCCGACTGCCTGGACGAGGACGGCCGAACGGTGCCCGGCGCCGAGGCGGTCATGTTCAACACCGCCTTCGCCCGGGGCGGTCCGCTGTGCACCATCCAGATGGTCGAGGAGCTCACCGGCGTCTTCATCGACCACTTCATCGTCGTCGACTTCCGCGGCTTCGAGGACATGGTGGACGCCGTCGACGGCGTCCAGGTCTGCATCCCCCAGGAGGTGAACGACCCGGAGCACAACATCTTCCTGCCCGCCGGGACCCAGGAGCTCGACGGTAGGCAGTCCCGCGACTACGTGCGCGAGCGCTACACACTCTCGGTCACCGGCGACATCGGCCGGATGAAGCGGCAGCAGGCGTTCGTGGCCTCGATGATCAACAAGGTGATGTCGGCGAACACGCTGAGCCGGCCCAACCGGGTCCGCAACTTCCTGCGGGCCGTCGTCGGCTCGATCCAGGTCGACGACGACCTCGACACGGTCAAGGACCTCGCCGACCTCGCGATGCAGTTCCGCGAGACCGACCTCGGCGAGATCCGGTTCATCACCGTGCCGATCGAGGAGTACCCGCTCGACGCGAACCGGCTGCAGTGGACCGCCGACGCGGACCGGCTGTGGAAGCGGATCGCCGCCGACGCGCCGTTGGGGCGCAACTTCGGAGGCGGCTCGATCAGCGCCGCCAAGCCTCCGACGAGCCAGTCCCCGACGCCGACCGCCGGTGCGACGGCCTCGCCCGAGCAGGAGAGGGAGCAGGCCGAGGCCCGCGCCGCGGGGCTCTGCGGCTAGCCCGTCCGGGAACCAGCGCACAACGCAGCAGGACCCGGATCCTGGTGGATCCGGGTCCTGCTGGTGGTGTACCCCCGACCGGATTCGAACCGGCGCTAACGCCGTGAGAGGGCGCCGTGCTAGGCCGCTACACAACGGGGGCTTTGCTCTTGCGAGCTGTGCGAAACCTTAACCAGAGTCTCGGTCTCACTCAAAATCGGGGCGTTTCCGGCTTCGGAACTTCCTCGATCTCGCTGGGATACTAGGACTCGAACCTAGAATAACTGGACCAGAACCAGTCGTGTTGCCAATTACACCATATCCCAATGGCACGCCGGCGAACGGCGCTCCGGCTCGTCTCCGAACCGAGAGGAAACACTACACGCGAGGTCCGGGCGCCTCCAAAACGAGCCTCTCGGTGCGGGTCTGCAGGCCCGTCGCGCGGGCAACCAGCACGGTCAGGCCGAGGAACGACAGCGACTGGGTGAGCGTCACCGGCAGGCTCCACCAGGTGCCGCCCGTGGGGTTGAGGACCGTCGCCATCTCGCCGAACGCCAGGGCGACCCCGAAGGCCAGGAAGTTGTTCAGCACGTGCATGGCGATGCCCGCCTCCAGGCCGCCGGTCAGGATGACCAGGAGGCCCGAGACGACCCCGAAGGCGAAGCGGTCGAAGAAGACCGGCGGGTCCTGGGCGCCGTGCGCGAGGGCGAACAGCAACGCCGGCCCCAGCACCGCCAGCCAGGGCGCGCGCACCAGCCCGCCGAACGCCTGGGTCAGGTAGCCGCGGAAGACGTACTCCTCCCCCGCGGCCTGCAGCGGGGTCAGCAGCGCGATGATGAGCAGGAAGTCGCGCGTGGTGCTGGTGAAGTCGTTGAGCCCACCGCCCAGCTCGGCCCCCTCGGCCCGCGCCGGCAGCAGCGCGGCGACCATCAGCGTGACCACCAGCGAGGCCATGGCGAGGCCGAAGCAGGCCGCCAGCCAGCGCCAGCGGATCCGGGGGGCCACCGAGGCCAGCCAGCGCGGCCGCAGGCCGTGCAGCGCCCGCATCAGCAGCCAGGTGACCGGGATCATCGCCCCGATGGCGACGTTGAGGTACGCCAACGCCAGCGGGGTGACCCGGTCGGTGTCGAGCATCCGCTCCACCGTCGAGGTGACGTCGGCGCCCGAGACCACGATGCCTGCGGTGAACACGACCAGCACCACGACCGGGACCACCACGACGAAGGCGACCAGCAGGCCGAGCACCCCCAGCACCGGGCGCCACCAGGACCACGGCCCGAGCCGCTGCAGGCGGTGGTAGGCCAGTCCCCCGCCGTCGATCGCCGTGTCACTCATCCCGGCGGCTCCCTCCACGAACCCCGTCAGCCCAGGGCGGAGCGCAGCCGGGCCAGGCTCCGCTCGCGACCGAGGAGCTCCATCGACTCGAACAGCGGCGGCGAGACCCGCTTCCCGGTGACGGCCACCCGGACCGGGCCGTAGGCGTTGCGCGGCTTGAGGCCGAGCTCGTCGACGAGCTTCGCCTGCAGCGCCTCCTGCAGCGCCGCGGTGGACCACTGGGCGAGCGGCTCGACGGCGTCGTACGCCGCCTGCACGACCCGCAGGCCGTCCTCGTCCAGGACCTTCGCGACATCGGTCTCGTCGCGGGTGAACGCGTCCTCGTCCACGAAGAGGAAGCCGAGCATCCCTGCCGCCTCGGTGAGCTTGTTGATGCGCTCGGCCACCAGCGGCATGGCCTGCTCCAGCAGCTGCGCGTCGGCGTCGCCGACCGGGTCGCCGACGACGCCGGCCTCCTTGAGGAACGGCAGCGCGCGGTGGGTGATCTCCTCCACCGACAGCGTGCGCATGTGGGCGCCGTTGATGGCGTCGGCCTTCTTCAGGTCGAAGCGCGCCGGGTTGGGGTTGACGTCCTTGATGTCGAACGCCTCGACCATCTCCGCCAGGGTGAAGATGTCGCGGTCGGCGGCGATCGACCAGCCCAGCAGGGCCAGGTAGTTGAGCAGGCCCTCGGGCAGGAAGCCCTGGTCGCGGTAGGCCAGCGCGTGCGCCTCCGGGTCGCGCTTGGAGAGCTTCTTGTTGCCCTCGCCCAGGACGTAGGGCAGGTGGCCGAACTCCGGCGTCCGCTGAGCGATCCCGAGCTCGGTGAGGGCGGCGTACAGCGCGATCTGGCGCGGGGTGCTGGAGAGCAGGTCCTCGCCCCGCAGCACGTGGGTGATCTCCATCAGCGCGTCGTCGACCGGGTTGACCAGCGTGTAGAGCGGGTCGCCGTTCGCGCGGCACAGCGCGTAGTCGGGGACGAACTGGGTCTCGAAGGTGACCTCGCCGCGGACCAGGTCGGTCCAGGTGATCGAGCCGTCGGGCATCCGGAAGCGGACGACCGGCCGGCGGTCCTCCGCCTGGAACGCCGCCACCTGCTCGTCGGTGAGCTCGCGGCAGAAGCCGTCGTACCCCATCACCTTGGAGCCGGAGGCCTTGCGACGCGCGTCGACCTCCTCGTTGGTGCAGTAGCAGTCGTAGGTGAAGCGCGACTCGCGCAGCCGGACCAGGGCGTCGGCGTACAGCTCGCTCCGCTCGCTCTGGAAGTACGGCGCGTGCGGTCCGCCGACCTCGGGCCCCTCGTCCCAGTCGAGGCCGAGCCAGCGCATCAGGTCGACGATCGAGTCGTACGACTCCTGGGTGGAGCGGGCCTTGTCGGTGTCCTCGATGCGGACGACGAAGGTGCCACCGTGGTGGCGGGCGAAGGCCCAGTTGAACAGGGCGGTGCGGACGAGCCCGACGTGCGGGCTGCCCGTCGGGGACGGCGCCATGCGGACGCGGACGTTCGGGCCGGTGGGGACGGTCATGAGCTGCTTCTACCTTGCTTTCACGGTGTTCGTGAGGGCGCCGAGGCCGGCGATCGAGACCTCGACCTCGTCCCCGACGTTCATGGGACCGACGCCCTCGGGGGTGCCGGTGAGGATGACGTCGCCCGGGAGCAGCGTCATGATGCTGGAGACGTGGGCGACGAGCGTGGGGATGTCGAAGACCATGTCGGCGGTGCTGCCGTCCTGGACGGTCTCGCCGTTGAGGTGGGTCTGCACCCGGACGCCGTCCCTGAAGGTCTGCGGGTCCAGGTCGGTCTCGATCCAGGGACCGAGCGGGCAGAAGGAGTCGAAGCCCTTCGCCCGGGTGAAGTGTCCGTCCCGACGCTGGAGGTCGCGGGCGGTCACGTCGTTGGCGATGGTGTAGCCGTGGATGACGTCGGTGGCCTTCTCGGGCGGGACGTCGCGGCAGATCCGGCCGATGACGACGGCCAGCTCGCCCTCGTAGTGCACCTCGCTGCTCTGCGGCGGGTAGAACACCGGGTCGCCGGGTCCGACGACGCTGGTGTTGGGCTTGAGGAACATGATCGGCTCGGCCGGGACCTCGTTGCCGAGCTCCGCGGCGTGGGCGGCGTAGTTGCGGCCGATGCCCACGACCTTGCTCCGCGGCAGCACCGGCGCGAGCAACCGGACGTCCTCGAGTCGGTGCTCGGTGTCGAGCAGCTTGACGCCGACGTACAGCGGGTCGCCGGCGAGCGCGACGATGACGCTGTCCTCGCTGGGCTGGCCGAACTCGTCGACCTCCCCGGTCACGACGCCGTACTGGGGGTCCTCACCCGTGGTGAACCTCGCGATGCGCACCTTCCGACCCTATCCGCCTAGGCTCGAGCCCCGTGGAGGTGCTGGAGGAGGCGACCTGGCGCGCGTGTGCCGCCGCACACGCGGAGCGGGTCGACGCGTTCCTCGCGCCGCACCTCGCCCGCCGGGAGTCCGGGGTCAAGCACCCCGTGCACGACTTCCTGTTCACCTACTACTCCCAGCGTCCGGCGCAGCTGCGCCGCTGGCACCCGGGGTACGCCGTCCGGCTCGCCGACGCGCCGGAGTACGACGGCCTGAAGGGGTACGTCGACGGCGCGGTGACCTCCGCGTACGTCGAGTCGCAGCGGCCGATGCTCGAGTCGCTGCACCGGCTGCTGGCCGCGACCGCCGCGCGGCCGGCGAGCTTCGGCTGCTTCGGTCTGCACGAGTGGGCGATGGTGCACCGGCTCGCCGACGACGAGACCCGGCACGCCGACTGGCCGCTGCGCCTCGGCGGCGCCGGCACCGACGCGGTCGTCGAGTCGCACCGGATCGCCTGCTCGCACTTCGACGCGTACCGCTTCTTCACGCCGTCGGCCGTCGGGCTCAACACCCTGCGACCCACCGCGCAGGACAGGCCGGACTTCGAGCAGCCGGGATGCCTGCACGCCGGCATGGACCTCTACAAGCACGCCTTCCGGCTCACGCCGATGATCAGCTCGGACCTGGTCGCGGACTGCTTCGAGCTGGCCCGCGACATCCGGGTGCTCGACATGCGCGCCTCGCCGTACGACCTCGCCGACCTCGGGTTCGAGCCGGTCCCGATCGAGACCGCGGCCGGCAAGGCGGCGTACGCCGAGGCGCAGCGCGGGTTCGCCGAGCGCGGAGCGCCGCTGCGCGCCCGGCTGGTGGCCGAGTGCGAGCGGCTGCTCGACGTCGTCGCTCAGGCGGCTTCGAGGACCTGAGGCTGCGGGCGTCGTACGGCGAGGGCGATGAGCACCGCCGCGGCCGAGATCGCGCCGCCGTAGAGGAACGCGGTGTGGATGCCGTCGGCCGTGGCCTCGACGACCGAGAGGCCGTCCTCCACGCCGGCGACCTGACCGCGCGTCATCACGGTGACGAACAGCGCGGTTCCGGCGGCGCCGGCGACCTGCTGGAGCGTCGAGACGGTGGCGCTGCCGTGGGCGTAGAGGTGCTGGGGCAGCGAGCCGAGCGCGGAGGTCATCAGCGGCGTGAACATGAGGGCGAGGCCGATGCTGAGCAGCACGTGCACCCCGATCACGTCGCCGCGCCCGGTGCTCGGGTCGAAGGTGGTCATCAGCCACAGCGCGACCGACGCGACGGCGGCGCCGGGCGCGACGAGGGGCCGCGGACCCACGCGGTCGAAGAGCCGACCGACGACCGGGGCGAGCAGACCCATCGCCAGCCCGCCCGGGAGCAGCACCAGGCCCGCGTCGAGGGTCGACAGGCCGAGCACCGACTGCAGGTAGATGGGCAGCAGGATGAGCGTGCCGAACAGCGCCATCATGCTGACCGCCACGAGGACCACGGCGACGGAGAAGGTGCGGCTGGCGAACGTGCGGACGTCGAGCAGTGCCCGGTCGCGCAGCGCCAGCTGACGCCCGACGAACGCGGCCAGCGCGACCGCGCCGATCACGAGCGGGATCCACGGCGCCACGGGCGCGTGGCCGGCGGCGGACTCGCCGATGCTGCTGAGGCCGTAGACGAGGCCACCGAAGGCGAGCGCGGAGAGCGCCACCGAGAGGACGTCGAGCGGGGCGCGGACGGGCTCGGTGACGTTGCGCACCCAGGCGGCGCCGAGGCCGAGGGAGAGCAGGGCGATCGGCAGGACCAACCAGAACATCCAGCGCCAGTCGAGCTGGTCGAGGACGATGCCGGAGATCGTGGGGCCGACCGCCGGGGCGACCGAGATGACGATGGAGATCGTGCCCATCATCCGGCCGCGGCGCTCGGGCTCGACGATGGTGAGGATCGTCGTCATCAGCAGCGGCATCATCAGCGCGGTGCCGACGGCCTGCACGACGCGCGCCGCCACCAGGACGGCGAAGGTCGGCGCGGCACCGGCGAGCGCCGTGCCGATGGTGAACGAGATCATCGCGGCCAGGAACACCTGGCGCAGGGTGAAGCGGCGCAGCAGCCAGCCGGTGACCGGGATGACCACGGCCATCGTCAGCAGGAACGCGGTCGTCAGCCACTGCGCGCTGGTCGCCTCGACCCCGAACTCCTTCATCAGCTCGGGCAGCGCGACGCCCATGATCGTCTCGTTGAGGATCACGACGAAGGCGGACCCGACGAGCAGGGCGACGAGCGGCCCGACGCGGACGCCCGGGGGCAGCGTGGGACGGGCGGGTACGGCGGTGGCGGACACGGTTCTCCTGTCGAGCGGTGGCAGCGATGGCCAGTGTGGCAGTGACTGCCAACACGGCAGGGGCTGACAACATTCCCGCTACCCTGGCGGCATGACGCCCGAGGCCCTGCACGAGCGCCGGCGGCACCGGACCGAGCGGGAGATCCGGGAGGCGGCGCTCACCCTCTTCGAGGAGCACGGCGTCGACGGCACCACGGTCGACGACATCGCCCGGGAGGCGGGCGTCTCGCCGCGCACGGTCTTCCGGTACGCCGCCACCAAGGAGCGGGCCGCGCTCATCCCGGAGCCCGAGATCGAGCGCCGGGTCGACGAGGCGCTCGCCGCCCTCGACCCGGGCGAGCGACTCGGCCCGCAGCTCGAGCGGCTCTGGCGCGAGGTGCTGGCGTCCTTCGACGACGGCCGGAGCGAGGCCGGCCGCGAGGCGCTGCGACTGTGGCGCCTGGTCCCCCGCGAGCCGCGGCTGCTGCTCGCGGCGATCGCCGTCGACGAGGAGCGGCTGGGCCGGACGCAGCGGATGCTGATCGATCTGGGCCACGACGCGCTCACCGCCCGCGTCGTCCTGGAGACCACCTCGGCGGTCCTGCGGGTGGCGCTCGACCGGTGGGCGCGGGAGCCGGCCGGGCCAGGGCTGGTCGCGACGTACGACGAGGCCTGCGCCGCCCTGCGGAAGCACGCCTGAGTCGGGACTTCCGACCCTTCCGGCACGGCCCCGCCCGGCGCAGGCTGGAGGCATGGGGAAGCCGGTGCCGCAGTGCCCGATCCGGCTCGGGGAGCCGTGCTCGCTGTGCGAGCCGGGCGTGACCGGGCCGGAGGACTGCGGCCTGGTGTGGCTGGTGATGACCGATCCCGAGCTCCGCGAGCGGCTCGCGGAGCTCCGGCGGCAGCGCACGTCCCACCAGGCGGAGGACGGGTTGCGGACGCCTCCCTCTCGAGCAATAAGGTGAGCCTAACCTAATTTCCTTGCTCGGAAGGACCGATTCGGTGTCACCCTCCCCTGCCCAGCTGCAGCACCTGTTCCATCCGGACCACCTCGACGGGTACGTCGACGCGATGCGGCTCGGCGTGGACCATCTCGCCGCCACGATGCGTCGGCTGACCGGACCGGCGACGGGCGTGCAGCCCGAGCAGGCCGCGAAGCCGATCGCCGACGTCGACCTCGACGCCCCGCTCGGCGACGCCGCCGAGGCGCTGGCCGAGATGAGCCGGGTCTACCTCGACGACGCGATCTGGTTCCACGACCCGACGTACGCCGCCCACCTCAACTGCCCGGTGGTGCTGCCCGCGCTCCTGGCCGAGGTGTTCGTGAGCGCCGTGAACTCCAGCCTCGACACCTTCGACCAGAGCGTCGGCGGGACCTTCGTCGAGCGGCACCTGGTCGACTGGACCAACGGCCGGATCGGCTTCGGCCGTGGCGCGGACGGCATCTTCACCAGCGGCGGCACCCAGTCCAACCTGCAGGGCCTGCACCTGGCCCGCGACCGCGCCCTGGCGCGCACCGCCCACGGCGGGCCGCACGCGCTGTCCCGGCTGCGGATCCTGGCCAGCGCCGACGCGCACTTCTCCGTGCAGAAGTCGGCCCGGCTGCTCGGGCTCGGCGCGGACGCCGTCGTCGCGGTCCCGGTCGGTCCCGACCGGCGGATGGACGTCGACGCGCTCGCCGGCGCGCTGGACGACCTCGCAGCGTACGGCCTCTCCCCCATGGCCGTGGTCGCCACCGCCGGCACCACCGACTTCGGGGCGATCGACCCGCTCGCCGCGATCGCCGAGCTCTGCCGGCGCCACGACACCTGGCTGCACGTCGACGCGGCGTACGGCGGCGGCCTGCTGGTCTCCCCCACCCGTCGGCACCTGCTCGTCGGCATCGAGCACGCCGACTCGGTGACCGTGGACTACCACAAGACGTGGTTCCAGCCGGTCTCCGCCAGCGCGCTGCTGGTCCGCGACGGGCGCCACCTGGGCCACGTCACGTGGAACGCGGACTACCTCAATCCCAAGGATGCGGCCCACCCCAACCAGGTCGACAAGAGCCTCCAGACCACGCGCCGATTCGACGCGTTGAAGCTCTGGCTGACCCTGCGGACCATGGGCCCCGACACCATCGGCGCGTACGTCGACACCGTGGTCGACCTGGCCCGGGACGCCTACGACGCGCTCGCGGACGACCCCTACCTGGAGCTCTGCGCCGAACCCGGCCTGAGCACGCTCGTGCTCCGCTACCGGCCCGCGGGCATGAGCGAGGACGAGGCGGACCTGCTCGCGCCCCGGATCCGGCAGGTGGTCTACGAGCGCGGCACCGCGATGGTCGCCGCCACCAAGGTGAACGGTCGCTGCTGGCTGAAGCTCACCCTGCTCAACCCGCTCGCGACCCTCGACGACGTGCTGAGCGTGACCGGCCGGCTCGTCGAGGTCGGGCGCGAGCTGACCGAGGAGGCCGCGGCATGAGGGACGTGATCGGCATTGGCCTCGGCCCGTTCAACCTCGGCCTGGCCTGCCTGCTCGACCCCGTCGAGGACGTCGACGCGGTCTTCCTCGAGGCCCGCGACTCCCTCGCCTGGCACCCCGGCATGCTGCTCGACGAGGCCACGCTCCAGGTGCCGTTCCTGGCCGACCTGGTGACGATGGCCGACCCGACGTCGCGCTGGTCGTTCCTGAACTACCTGAAGGAGACCGGCCACCTCTACCCCTTCTACATCCGCGAGTCCTTCTATCCGCTGCGCAGCGAGTACGACGACTACTGCCGCTGGGCCGCCGAACGGCTCGACTCGGTCCGCTTCGGCCAGACCGTGACGAGCGTCGAGTGGGACGGGACGGCGTACGTCGTCTCGACCGCCGCGGGCGACACCTTCCGCGGCCGCCGGATCGTCCTGGGCGTCGGCACCTCACCCCGGATCCTCGACTGCGTGCGGGAGGCCGGCGGGCCGGCGATCCACTCCGGGCAGTACCTCGACCACAAGGCCGAGCTGCAGCAGCGCGAGTCGATCACCATCGTCGGCAGCGGCCAGAGCGCGGCGGAGATCTACCAGGACCTGCTGGCCGAGTCGCCCGACCACGACTACCGGCTGACCTGGCTGACCCGCAGCCCGCGGTTCTTCTCGATGGAGTACACCAAGCTCACCCTCGAGCTGACCTCGCCGGAGTACACGGCGTACTTCCAGGACCTGCCGGAGCTGACGCGCGCCCGGCTGCTGCGCGAGCAGCGCTCGCTCTACAAGGGCATCAGCGGCGACCTGGTCGACGACATCTTCGACCTGCACTACCGGCTGCGGGTCCAGGGAGAGGGTCCGCGCACCACGCTGGTCACCAACACCGCCGTGACCGGCGCGAGGTGGGACGGCACGTCGTACGACCTCGACCTGCACCACGAGGAGACCGACGAGCGCTTCGGCCTGCGCACCGACGGGCTGGTGCTCGCGACCGGGTACGCCGCGCAGGTGCCGGACTTCCTGGAGCCGGTGCGCGACCGGATCCGGTGGGACGACCAGGGGCGGTTCGCCGCGTCGCCGACGTACTCGGTCGACCACGGCGACCGCGAGATCTACGTGCAGAACGCCGAGGAGCACACCCACGGCTTCGTCGCGCCCGACCTGGGCATGGGCGCCTACCGCAACTCCGTGCTCGTGGCCGCCCTGACCGGCCGCGAGGTCTACCCGATCGAGAAGCGGATCGCCGTGCAGAGCTTCGGCGTCCCCGACCACCTGAGGAGGGCCCGCTGATGAAGGCCACGCTCGAACCGCTCGACCTCGACCGCGACCTGGCGCTGGTGCACGCCTGGGTCACCCACCCGCGCTCGGTCTACTGGGAGATGCAGGGGGCCTCGGTCGACGAGGTCGCCGCGGAGTACGCCCGGATCGTCGCCGACCCGCACCACCAGGCCTGGCTGGGCCGGGTGGACGGCGAGCCGGCGTTCCTCGCCGAGACCTACGACCCGGCGCACTCGCCACTTGCCTCGCTCCCCGAGATCGCCCCCGGCGACCTGGGGATGCACGTGCTGGTGGCGCCCACGGACTCGCCCGTCCCCGGCTTCACCCGGCTGGTCTTCCGGGCGGTGATGGAGCACTGCTTCGCCGACACCTCGGTACGACGCGTCGTGGTCGAGCCGGACGTGCGCAACGACCGGATCGGCGCGATGAACGCCGCGTTCGGCTTCGTCGTCGCGCGGGTCGTGGACCTGGGCTCGAAGACCGCCGCGCTGTCGTTCTGCACGCGGTCGGCGTTCGAGGGTCCGACCGCGCACCTGTCGCCCGAGCGGCTCGCGACCGCCCAGCGGCACCTGGTCGCCAAGGCGATCAGCGAGTACGCGCACGAGCGGATCGTGACGCCCGTCGCGGACGCCGACGCCTGGCGGCTCGCGGCGCCGGACGGCGGGTCGTCGTACACCTTCCGGGCGCGGCGGCTCGCCCTCGAGCACTGGGCGATCGAGGAGGACTCGCTGACCCGCTGGGTCGACGGCGCGCCCGCGGACCTCGACGTGCAGGCCTTCGTCGCGGAGTTCGCCGGGCCGCTCGGGATCCCGGACCCGCTGCTGCCGACGTACCTGGAGGAGCTGGCGAGCACGCTGGCCAGCGCCTGCTGGAAGCTCGCACACTCGTCGGCGAGCGTCGCGCAGCTGCTGGAGGCCGACTACCAGGAGCTCGAGGCGGCGATGACCGAGGGCCATCCCGGCTTCGTCGCGAACAACGGCCGGATCGGCTACGACCTGGCCGACTACGCGGCGTACGCGCCCGAGACGGGGTCGGCGGTCCGGCTCGAGTGGCTGGCCGCCCGGCGCTCGCTCACCCGGCTCTCGCTCGGCCAGGACCTCTCCGAGGCGCGGCTGTACGACGGCGAGCTGGACGCGTCGGTGCGCGCGTCGTTCTCCGCGGTGCTGCGCGGGCTAGGCCTGGACCCGGACGACTACCTCTACGTGCCCGTGCACCCGTGGCAGTGGCGCCACCAGCTGGCCATCACCTTCGCGCCCGACCTGGCCCGGCGCGACCTCGTGCACCTCGGCACCGGCCCGGACGACTACCGCGCGCAGCAGTCGATCCGCACCTTCTTCAACACCACCCGGCCCGAGCGGCACTACGTGAAGACGGCGCTGTCGATCCAGAACATGGGCTTCAAGCGTGGCCTGTCGCCGCGCTACATGGCGGCGACGCCGGCCATCAACGACTGGGTGCACCGCCTCGTCGAGGACGACCCGACGCTGAAGGGCTGCGGGTTCACGGTGCTGCGCGAGCGGGCCGCGATCGGCTACACCGGCGACGCGTTCCACGCGCTGGACGTGCGCTCGCCGTACCAGAAGATGGTCGCGGCGCTGTGGCGCGAGAGCCCGGTGCCGCTGCTGTCGCGGGGCGAGCGGCTCGCGTCGATGACGTCGCTGCTGCACCGCGACGCGTCCGGTGCCGCGCTGGTGACCGCGATGATCGAGGCGTCGCCGATGGATGCGAGCGGTTGGGTACGCAGCTACCTGCACGCCTACGTCCGCCCGATCGTGCACTGCCTGCTCGCCCACGAGCTCGCGTTCATGCCGCACGGCGAGAACCTGGTGCTGGTGCTGCGCGACCACGTTCCCGTCCGGGCGCTGATGAAGGACGTCGGCGAGGAGGTCTGCGTCATGGACTCCTCGATCGCGGTGCCCGAGGAGGTCGAGCGGGTCCGGGCCGACGTACCGCAGGACATCAAGGCGCTGGCGCTGCACACCGACGTCTTCGACGGCTTCCTGCGCCACCTCGCCGCGATCCTCGACACCGACGGCGTCCTCCCCGAGGCGGAGTTCTGGGCCGAGGTACGCCGCTGCGTCGAGCAGCACGCCGAGGAGCACCCGGAGCTGGCCGCGCAGGTCGAGGCCTACGACCTGCAGCGCCCGGAGTTCAGGCACAGCTGCCTGAACCGGCTGCAGCTGCTCAACACCCTCGAGATGGTCGACATCACCGACCAGGCCTCGTCCCTGCAGTACGCCGGAACGCTGGTGAACCCGATCGCGGCGGATCGACACGAGGTGATCGACTGAATCGGCTACGCCCGAGCGACGGGCTGAGAGGATCCGGCACGTGATCGACGTCCTCGTCCGCCCCGACCAGCTCGACGGTCCCGACCGGCGTGGACTCGTCGATTGCTGGGTCGCCGTCACCAACGCGGGTGGTGCCGTCGGCTTCCCGTTCCCGCCCGTCGACGTCGCCGAGGTCGCTCCGGCCGTCGACGAGCTGGCGTCCGAACTAGACCCGGGCCGGTGCGTGCTCTTCCGCTCGCGCTCCGACGGAGCCGTGCAGGGCTGGGTGGTGCTCCGGCGCAGCACGTCGTACCTGGTCTCGCACTGGGCGACGGTGGAGCGGCTCCAGACCCTGCCCCGGTATCGAGGGCGAGGGATCGCCCGCGACCTGATGGCGTCCCTCGAGGGCTACGCCCGCGACGAGCTGGGCGTGGAGCAGCTGCGGCTGGCGGCACGGGGCGGCCTGGGACTGGAGGGCTACTACGAGGCGCAGGGCTGGCGCGAGGTCGGCCGCTGGCCCCGCGCGCTCCGGCTGGCGGCCGACGACGTACGCGACGAGGTGCTGATGGCCAAGGCACTCGGCACGCCACCCGTGGTCGACGCCGACTGACGGAGGCGCCGGTGTGGGAAGGTGCCGTCGTGACCGACCGGAGGACGCGCCCTGTGCGGCGCTGGTGGTCCGGCCCCCTGGACGTCGAGGGTCTCGCGCTGGACGCCGTCGGCCGGGTCTGCTCCGCGACGCGCGACGTTGCCGCGGCTCGCGACCTGGCGATCGACGTCTCGACCACTCCGGAACTCGTGGCGGCCTCCTTCGCGACTGTCGACCACCTGCGCATCGCGGGTCGGGAGCCCGAGGGCTGGGCGCCGTTCTCGGGGTTCTTCGAGGCGTACGACGGCTGGGTGCGGCTGCACGGCAACTATCCCCACCACGCGGCCGCCATCGCAGGAGCCCTCGGCGCCTCCTCGAAGCAGGAGCTGGTCGACGCGATCTCCCGGCTCGCGACCGACGAGATCGAGCGGCGGGTCACGGCCGCCGGAGGCATCGCCACGGTCGTGCGCACCGAGCGCGAGTGGGCGACGCATCCGCACGGCCGCGCGACGGCGGCCGATCCGTGGTGGACGACCTCGGTCGGCGCCCGACGCGCACCGCTGCGACCGCTGACGGGCGGTCTGCCCCTGGCCGGCGTGCGGGTACTCGATCTCACCCGCGTCATCGCCGGTCCGACCTGCTCGCAGGTTCTCGCGTGCCTCGGAGCCGACGTACTCCGCGTGGACCCACCCCGGACGCCGGAGCTGCTCGAGCAGTACCTGTCGAACGGCATGGGCAAGCGATCGGTCGAGGTCGACCTGGCCGTCGACGCCGACATCCTGCGACACGAACTGCTGGCGAGCGCCGATGTCGTGCTCCTCGGCTACCGTCCCGGCGCCCTGGCGGCGTACGGCCTCGACGCGGACACGGTGGCCACCGACCGTCCCCGGCTGGTCGTCGGCTCACTGTCGGCCTGGGGAGAGCACGGTCCGTGGCGGGACCGACGGGGCTTCGACTCGATCGTGCAGGCGGCCACCGGCATCGCCGACCTGTACGGCGACGGCAGCCGCCCCGGAGCGCTGCCGGTGCAGGCGCTCGACCACGCCACCGGGCACGTCCTGGCCGCCGAGGTCATCTCGCTGCTGGCACGGGGCCACGGCGGAGTCGTCCGGACCAGCCTGCTCGGAGCGGCCAGGGAGCTGCTCGGGCTCCCCCGCTCCGCCGCCCCCGAGGTGAGCCTCGACGTGCCGACCGTGACGGTCGACTCGCCGTACGGCGCGCTGCGCACCGTGCCCCCGCCGATTCTGCTCGACGGTCGCCACGCGCTCGGCGACGTGAGTGCCTACGGATCCGCGGGCCTGACCTGGCGGTGATGCACGGTCAGTACGGCGGCAGTGCCGGGTCGTCGGTCTGGCTGGCGCCGATCCGGGCAGCGGCCGAGTCGCGGCCCCGACGGAGCGGCACGGCGGCGCTGGCCGCAGCCAGCCCGTGCGCCGGCATGTTGCCGTAGATGGTCTCGATGTCCGCGGTCTGCACCCGGTAGGTCTCGTGCCAGATCCCGACGTCGCCGGAGGCGCCGATGCGCCTGTTGAACTGCCGCCAGGGCTCGAGGTGGGGGTCCGTGCTGTCCCGCGCGAAGCGCGCGAGGTCGTCGAAGGAGCGCCAGTACTGGACGACCATCGGCGCCGGCAGGAGTGCCTGCTGGTACCCGAGCAGGCCCTTCTCGGAATGCTGGGCGAGGTAGCTCAGCATCTTCGGCATCGCGACGAAGACCGGCCACCAGGCCCGGACCTTCCACGGCTTGTTGATCCTCATCCCGATCAGGAAGACGATCACCTCGCTCCCCAGCAAGCCGGTGTCCGCGGTGAAGCGGCCCTTCAGGATCTCGGCCATGGTCCGCTACCTCCTCACCCACCCACTGTCGCCCCGCACCGGCCGCGAGCGCATCCCCTGGACGGTCAATTTCGGGACGGTCCCGTCGGGCGGGCGCGTACGCCGTCGCCGCCGCGGGATCAGCTCCCCGGTGATCAGCTGCTCGCTCACATATCCGTAGTGGTGACCCATCGCTACCTCCTCGACACCAGCAAAAACGCTACGCCGGTGTTCCGGCGAGCGCAACCACCAATCGGCCTACACTGGTGTCGTGGCACGCCAACCCTCGCCCGCCGACGACAGCGCGCAGGACCGGACTCCCCCGCCGGCCGCACTGCTCCGCGACTTCGTCAACACCCTCGACCACGAGCTCGGCACCGACGAGCTCGCCACCACCGCCGGCCTGACGGACTTCCTGGTCGGTCACGGTCTGCTCGCCGGCGGCGCCACGGCCGGTGAGGCAGAGCGCGAGGCGTCCGTGCGACTGCGGGAGGGTCTGCACGCCGCGTTCGAGCTCAACCACGCCGCCGAGGAGGCGCCGCTGACGACGTTCGACGACACCCTCGGCACGCTGTCCGTCCGCCTGCAGTGGGACGGCGGCGGCGTGGCCGTCGCCCCGGCCGAGGACGGCGTCGCGGGCGCGCTGACCCGCATCGCGCTGGCCGCTCACGCGGCACGGGCGAGCGACCTCTGGTGGCGGCTCAAGATCTGTGCCTTCGACGAGTGCCGGTGGGCCTACTACGACCAGTCGAAGAACCGTTCGCGGCACTACTGCGAGTACGGCTGCGGCAACAAGCTCAAGACGCGCGCCTACCGCGCTCGGCGTCGCGCCGACCAGCGCGAGAACCCAGCGGAGTCGGCCGGCGGACTCTAGGCTCCGGTCGTGACGTCACACCCCGAGGCCGACGACGCCGTTTCCTCGACCGACGCCGTCACCAGCAACGCTCGACGCAGGCGGCTCGCCACCGCCGCCGGCCTCGCGGCTGCGGTGGTCGGGATCGCGGGCGCGGCAGCGGCGTGGCACTGGCACACCCACCCCGACGCACTGTCGGACGTCGGCACCACGACCATGAAGCTCCGACCCGGAGAGACCGCGTACGCCGGCGTGACGTTTCCCGACCCGGACGACAGCGCCTCGATCACGATCACCAGCGCATCGGCGAAGGTGGTCGAGAACAGCGCCGACGCCCGCACCCGGTTCTTCGTGTGCGCCCTCGACACCGACCGGCCAGACTCCAGTGCCATCGGCGTCGTCGACGCCACGACGTTCTCGCACCTGTGTCCGAACCCTGAACCCGTGGTGCCCGGCATCGAGCTCGATCTCGGTACCGGCAGGCCCGCGCAGCTGGTCGCCGCGATCACCGTCAACCATCGCGGCAACATGCGAGCCGAAGGAGTCGACGTCTCCTACGAGCACGGTTGGCAGAACGGCACCCAGACCGTTGCCGCCAATCTGTTCATCCGCGCGAAGTAGGGACTCAGTCAGCGCCACTGCCCTTTGACGAGCGGCGGGAGCAAAGCTGCCCGACTGCCCCGATCCCGATGCCGACCGTGAGCACGACGGTCCACCAGTCGACCGTCGTGGTGGTCCACATCAGCACCACCACGACGGGGACGATCGTCCAGAAGATGGCATCGTCGTGGCGACGGCAGAACCGGGTGAATCGGTTGTCCGCCCGGTCCAAGCGGACGGTCCACACCAGGATGCGCACGATGAGGCCGATGCCGCCGACCAGGACGACCAGGAAGATCCAGTCGTCGCGACGGCCAGCGTCGAGCAGCAGAATGACGCCGGCGATGCCGAGCGCCCATGCGGCCAGTTCAGCGATGCCGCGCACGCCCTGATTCGTCACCGACGCACCTTCTCAGAGGTCGCTACCGCACGGCCGGGAATCCGCACATCTCTGGCTCGCCAGGGCCACCCCGGACCGACCGGAGCACGATCACACGCCGGTGCACAGGAACGCGGGCTCGCCAAGGACGGGCCAGGACTCGACCTCGTCGCCGCCCGAGGTCCCGCCGGGTGTGGTGTCGGACAGCTGGATGCCGAACCGGTACGGCCTGGCTAGCGAGACCGTCACAGAGACGTTCATGCCCGGAGTCAGTACGGGCGAGGTGTAGACGGGAGTGTCGTCAGCAGTGAAGGCGATCTGGCCCGACGATCCGTCGCCAGAGATGTCCCCGACCCCGAGCACTGCCTTGAAGGACGTGCAGTGCCGCCCCGGCGTGAATCGCGCCTCCCACGACCCGAGGTGGGAGTAGTAGGCGGCACCCCAGCCGTTGTAGACGCGCCCGTCGATGCTCGGCGTCCCGAAGCCCACCCCTCGGGTCTCGTAGTACGGCGAGTAGGCGCTGAGCGGGATCCATCGCCAGATCGTCACGGCAATGGGCTTGGAGACGACGACTCGCTTCACCTTCCTGTACGCGACCGTCACCCGGTACCGCTCCCTGTTCTCACCGGTGGCGACGACCTTGAAGGCGACCTTCCGCCTGCCACGAGTCTTGGCCGCCTTGACCGGCTCCCAGATCGGATCGCCGAAGATGCCGAGTCTGAACTTCTGCAACGTCACACGGGTCGCCCGCGCAGGCGACTTCACGATGGCCCGAAGGGTCACGCGGTCGCCTTCGTTGACCTCCTTGGCCGACACCTTCAACACCGGCCGGCGCCCTGCCCTCTTCTCGGCGCCGGCCTGGACCGGCTCTGCAGCCTTGACGTACGCCCCGGTCGACGCAGCAGACGCGCCACCGACGTCGATTCCTATCAACATCGCGGCTACCAAGCCGACGACTCCCCACCGAACTCGCTGCACCATCACGTGACCTCACTCAACGACTGACTCTGTGCCCCGCACTGGCTTATCGGTCGCCGAACGACGCCACACGAGACCCATCGCGTCGAGAGCTAGCGGCGTTGCCGCGCCCTCCAAGCGGCACGAGCTGCGCGTTCGTCTGCGCTCATGCGTGCTCGCACCCGTACGTCGACGCCGGGCGGGCAGTAGCCCGCTCGGCGACGCTCGAGAGCGAGGACGTACCACCAGGGAGGGCGCGCGTTCGACTTCCGGCGGTTGTGTCCGCGGCACAGCGCTTGACCGTTGCTCACGACCGTGGGTCCGCCCTTCGACCACGGATAGATGTGGTCGACCTCCTTCGCCTCCTCACGACAGCGGCCGACCACCAGGAACAGTGGGCCTTCACATCGACCACCGGCACGAACCAGGACCATGTGGCGGGCTGCGAAACGGAATCCGCGCCACGGGTCGCGACACTGGAACGGCCGTGGTCCTCGACCTGGCAAGGGTGAAGCCACCACCAGCACGAACAGGCCCAACGCACCCACCATCGGTAGGAGCGGCCGTAGCCCGTCCAAGATCGAAGGCAGGACAGTGTCGGTCACGGGGCGAGTGTTTTCTGCTTCAGCGCGCCCCGCAGCCGGAACGGTCAGAACTTCACCGAAGTGCTCACACCGTCTACGTCCGCCGGTGGAAGCGGACGCCTCCGTCGGCCAGTCGTTCGGTCGTGTAGATCGGGTCGTGGGCTCGGTGGTGATGGTGCGAACAGAGGAGCATCCCGTCGGCGAGGTCGGTGCGGCCGCCGGTGGACCAGGGATCTCGATGGTGGGCCTCGCACCACGGAGCCGGGATGTGACAGCCCTCGGCGCGGCACTCGCCGTCCCGGAGCACCAGCGCCCGTCGCTGCCCGCGGGCGAAGAGTCGTTTGCTCCGGCCAAGGTCGAGGACCTCGCCCTTCCCGCCAAGGACCGCCGGGACGATGCCTGCGGTGCAGGCCAGGCGCCGGGCTTCCTCGGCGGTGATGCGGTCGTGGGAGTCGCCGGGCGCTGGGTTGCCGAGGGTCGCGGTGCCGAGATCGGCGCGCAGCGAGTCCAAGCTCATCGTGACGACCAGGGTGGTGGCGTCGCCGCCGTGGATCGGGAGGCGGGTGGGGTCGAGGGTCTCCAGGAGCTGGCAGAACGCCTGCGCTGTCTTGCGGCCGTAGGGCACCGGGCTGCTGGTCGGCTCACC
>NZ_DATJTA010000091.1:0-153862 GCF_035503875.1 Nocardioides sp. | reverse complement strand
GACCCGGCGCGAGTTCGCGCCGGGTCGGCGACACACTCACGCCGGGTCGGCGGTGGCGGTGGGGTCAGCCGGAGGCGCGGGCCGTCAGGCCCGTGGGGCCGCCCGGAGCGCCGTGGCACTGCTTGAACTTCTTGCCGGACCCGCAGGGGCACCGATCGTTGCGCCCGACGCCGGCGTACTCGTCGTCGGCGTTGCTGACCGTGGTGCCACGGACCTCGGCCTCGCCGTCCTCGTCCGGGGCGGAGTAGGTGAGGTTCTGCGGCTGCGACGGACGCTCGAGACCCTTGGCCTTGATCGTCGGCACGGCCCGCTGCGGGATCGTGCCCTCGGGCTGCAGGAGCGGCTCGTAGGCCTCCTCCAGCTCGTCCTCCTCGACCTCGTCCTCCTCCTCGACGGAGACCTCGAGGTTGAACAGGTAGCCGACCGCCTCCTCCTTGATGCCGTCCATCATGGCGGCGAACATGTCGAAGCCCTCGCGCTGGTACTCGACGAGCGGGTCGCGCTGGGAGTAGGCGCGCAGGTAGATGCCCTCGCGCAGGTAGTCCATCTCGTAGAGGTGCTCGCGCCACTTGCGGTCCAGCACCGAGAGCAGCACGCGGCGCTCGAGCTCGCGGATGACCTCCTCGCCGACCTCGGCCTCGCGCTGCTGGTAGCAGGCGTGGGCGTCGGCCCGGAGCTCCTCGATGAGCTCGTCGCGGTCGATGTGGGCGACCTGGCCGTCGGCGTCCTCCAGCACCTTCTCCAGGCTGACGGAGACCGGCCAGATCTGGCCGAGGTCGGTCCACAGCTGCTCGAGGTCCCACTCCTCGGCGAAGCCCTGGGTGTGACCCGTGACGACGCCGGCGACGACGTCGTCGAGGAAGGTGCTGATCTGCTCCTGCAGGTCGGCGCCCTCGAGCACCTGGCGCCGCTCGCCGTAGATGACCTTGCGCTGGCGGTCCATGACGTCGTCGTACTTCAGGACGTTCTTGCGGGACTCGAAGTTCTGCGACTCGACCTGGCCCTGCGCGTTCGCGATGGCGTTGGTGACGCGCTTGTTCTCGATCGGGACGTCGTCCGGGATCTTCAGCATCGTCAGGACGCGGTCGACCCACTCGGACTTGAACAGCCGCATCAGCTCGTCCTGCAGCGACAGGTAGAAGCGGGACTCGCCCGGGTCGCCCTGACGGCCGGAACGACCACGCAGCTGGTTGTCGATCCGGCGCGACTCGTGGCGCTCGGTGCCGACGACGTAGAGACCGCCGAGCTCGCGGACCTCGTCGTGCTCCGCGCCGACCTGGGCCTTGATCTTCTCGACCATCTCCGGCCAGGCGGCGTCGTACTCCTCGACGTGCTCGACGGGGTCGAGACCCTGCTTGCGCAGCTCGGCGTCGGCGAGGAACTCCACCGAGCCACCCAGCATGATGTCGGTGCCTCGACCGGCCATGTTGGTCGCGACGGTGACGGCGCCCTTGTGGCCCGCCATCGCGACGATCTTGGCCTCCTCGGCGTGCACCTTCGCGTTCAGCACGGTGTGCGGGATGCCGCGCTTCTTCAGCAGGTCGGAGAGGTACTCGGACTTCTCCACCGAGACGGTGCCGACCAGGACCGGCTGGCCCTTCTCGTTGCGCTCGGCGATGTCGTCGGCGACCGCGTCGTACTTCGCCTCCTCGGTGCGGTAGACGAGGTCGGGCTGGTCGACGCGCTGCATCGGACGGTTGGTCGGGATCGGGACCACGCCGAGCTGGTAGATCTTGTCGAACTCGGAGGCCTCGGTCATGGCCGTACCGGTCATGCCGGAGAGCTTGTCGTAGAGGCGGAAGTAGTTCTGCAGGGTGACCGTGGCGAGGGTCTGGTACTCCTCGCGGACCTGCACGCCCTCCTTGGCCTCGATCGCCTGGTGCAGGCCGTCGTTGTAGCGGCGGCCCGACAGCATGCGACCGGTGTGCTCGTCGACGATGAGCACCTCGCCGTTCATGACGACGTACTCCTTGTCGCGGCGGAACAGCTCCTTGGCCTTGATGGAGTTGTTCAGGAAGGAGATCAGCGGCGTGTTGACCGCCTCGTAGAGGTTCTCGATGCCGAGGTGGTCCTCGACCTTGGTGATGCCCGGCTCGAGGACCGAGATCGTGCGCTTCTTCTCGTCCGTCTCGTAGTCGACGTCCTTCTCGAGCTTCATGACGATCTTGGCGAACTCGCCGTACCACTTGACCTCGTCCTGGGTCGGACCGCTGATGATCAGCGGGGTCCGCGCCTCGTCGATGAGGATCGAGTCGACCTCGTCGACGACGGCGAAGGCGTGGCCGCGCTGGACGCACTCCTCGATGGAGCCGGCCATGTTGTCGCGCAGGTAGTCGAAGCCGAGCTCGTTGTTGGTGCCGTACGTGACGTCGCAGTTGTACTGCTCGCGACGCTGCGCCGGCCGCATCTCGGGGAGGATCACGCCGGTGGTCAGGCCGAGGAAGCCGTGGACGCGGCCCATCATCTCGGACTGGTACTTGGCGAGGTAGTCGTTGACGGTGACGACGTGGACGCCCTTGCCCGCGAGGGCGTTGAGGTACGACGGCAGCACCGCGACCAGGGTCTTGCCCTCACCGGTCTTCATCTCGGCGATGTTGCCGAGGTGCAGGGCCGCGCCGCCCATGATCTGGACGTCGAACGGGCGCATGCCCAGGACCCGCTTGGCCGCCTCGCGGGCGGTGGCGAAGGCCTCCGGCATCAGGTCGTCGAGGGTCTCGCCGGCTTCCAGGCGCCGCTTGAACTCCGCGGTCATGCCCTGCAGCTCCTCGTCGCTCATCGCGACGAAGTCGTCCTCGATGGCGTTGACGGCCTTCGCGACAGCCTCGAGCTGACGCAGGATCTTGCCCTCACCGATGCGGAGGAGCTTGTCGAGGATGGCAGGCACGAGAGGGATCTCCCTGGGTAGTTCGGGCAGGCCCGGACCGGGCCGCGGACCATGCTATCGGGGGATCCGAATGCCGGGAGCCCGCGATCCGGAAACCGCCGGTCCGACCCGCGTGCAATTGCGGGTCAAGGCCGTTGCAAGCGGTCGCGCGCACGGTGGTCGTCGTCCGCCGACCGTCCGTCCCCAGGAGTCCTCATGTCCACCAGTCCCGAGACCGCACCGCTCACCGACACCCGGGTGATGCTGGTGCTGCACTCGTTCTTCCGCCGCGAGTTCCGGCTCGCCGGCGGGGTCGTCCGCGGCGTACCCGCCGGCGACGTCGCGCGCGCCGCCGTGGTGGCCGACCACCTCGACTTCCTCGGCCTCGCCCTGCACCAGCACCACACCACCGAGGACGTGCACCTGTGGCCGCTGCTGCTGGAGCGGGTGCCCGACGAGCTGGCTCCGATCGTGCGCCTCATGGAGTCGCAGCACGAGCAGGTCGACCACCTGCTGGCGCAGGTCGCGACCCTGGTCCCCCGGCTGCGCGCCGAGGCGGCACCCGACGTACGGGACCGGCTCGCGGACGTGCTCGACACCCTCTACGTGCACCTCGTCGAGCATCTCGACGCCGAGGAGGAGCGGCTCCTGCCGATCGCCGCGCGGACCGTCACCCAGGCCGAGTGGGACGCGATCGGCGAGCACGCCGAGGCCGAGGCGCCGCGGTCGAAGCGGAGCCTGGCCTTCGGCATGTTCCAGTACGACGGCGACCCGGAGGTCGTCGCGGGCATGCTCTCGCGGGCGCCGGCTCCGGTGCGCTGGCTCGTCCCGCGGCTGGGCCGGCGCGCGTTCCGGCGGCACGCCACCGCCGTGCACGGCACGCCGACTCCCTAGGACCTGCCTAGCGCCCCAGGCGTGCCAGGGTCGCGTCGGTGCGGGCGACCCAGAGCGGGAGGCCGAGCTCCTCGTGCACGCGGCGTGCCGCCTCCAGGTGGTCGCGGGCGGCGACGTCGTCACCCGCGACCCGGGCGAGCTCGCCGAGGTGCAGGCGCATGCTGCCGCGGAACCCGACCGGCCCCGTGACGGCCAGGCGGTCGGCGTACGGACCGAGCGTGGCGAGCAGGTCGCGCGCCGCCCCGGCGTCGCCGAGCGCGACCCAGATCTCGGCGCGGACCGCGACCAGGAACGGCCACATGTAGTCCCACGGCAGCGCCGGCTGCTCGGACCACGGCCCGAGCAGCATCCGCAGCTCGTCGAGCGCGCCGGTGCGCGCCAGGGCGAGAGCGTGCACCTCGCGGTACGCCGGGTGGTACGGCGCCAGCGGGCGCAGCGCGGGCTCCAGCTCGGCGGCCCGGCCCTGCCCGTCGCGCAACGAGAACAGCTGCGCGGTCTCGATGCCGCCACCGGACATGGCCAGCGTCGCCGCGAACGCCTCGAGCTCGGCGATCAGGCGTTCGCCGGTGTCCCAGTCCTCATCGAGCAGGGCGAGGGTGGTGCGGTACCACCCGGTCACCAGCCACTGCTGCGACAGGTGGTGGCGCTCGGCGAGCTCGTGGGCCCGGACCACGTCGGACCGGACCGCGTCGAGCCGGCCGAGCTCGAACCGGTCCTGGGCGCGGCCGGCCAGCGCCCCGGCGAGCGGGGCCGGGTCGCCGACGGCGGTCGCGATCTCGACGATCTCGTCGACGAGCGGGGTCCGGTGATGGAGGAGGTCGGGACGCAGCAGGGCCGCCTGGGCCAGCCGCAGCACCTCCAGCTCGCGCTCCCCCCGGCGGCCGGTCGCGCGGACGAGCCGGACGGCCTCGTCGGAGAGCCGGGTCGCCCGGTCGGCGGCGCCGGGCCGGTAGAGCAGCTCGAACGCGGTCGCCGCCGTCAGGTGGGCGCGCACCAGCGCTTCGTCGGCCGGCTGCGCGGCGCAGACCTCCTCCCACAGCGCGACCGAGTCGTCGTCGTACTGCGGATGCGCGCGCCAGCCCCACACCAGGCCCTCGGTGATGACGAGCAGCGCGGCGGCCGCTGCGGACGCGTCGCCGCGCGCCAGGGCGGACCGGGCCGCCCGCTCCACCAGCGGCCACGCGTCGATCGGCCGCCCGATGCGGCTCAGCGCACGTGCGCGCCCCAGGAGCACCGTCTCCCGCTCGGGGTCGGTCGTGGTCGGGTCCCGGTCCTGGAGGTCGGCGGCCTGGGCGAGGAGCCGCTCCGCCTCGTCGTGGGCGGAGGCCGCGGCCGCCCGCTCGGCGGCCTTGCGTGCGAAGACCCACCCGGAGCGGGCGTACGCCGGGCCGGCCAGCCGGTAGTGCTCGGCGAGCTCGGGCAGGTGGTCGGCGATCCGGCCCGCGTGCACCCGCTCGACGGCGGCGGCGACCCGGGCGTGAGCGCGGGACCGGGCGGCAGCCGTCAGCCGGCCGCGGACCGCGTCCCGGACGAGGGCGTGGGCGAACCGGTAGCGCTCCGGCGACTCCTCGTCGACCAGTCCCAGCATCTGCGCGCTCTCCACCGCCTCGTCGACCCGCTCCGGGGCGAGCCCGGCGGCCGCGGCGACGACCGCGAGGTCGAAGGAGCGCCCCGCCACCGCCGCGAGGGCCAGCACCTCGCCGGCCTCGGGCTCCAGCAGGGTCAGCCGCTGGCGTACGACGTCGCGCACGCCGGTCGGGACGGCGCGCCACGCCGGCGCGGTCGGATCGGACAGCGCCCCCTCGCTCACCAGCAGCCGCACCAGCTCCGCGACGTGGAACGGGTTGCCGTCGGTGCGCTCGACCAGTCCGGCCGTCACCGGGGCGCTCAGCGTCATCCCGGTCTGGTGCGCGACCCAGGCACCCACCGCGTCGGCGTCGAGGCCCGCCAGCTCGACCCGGTGCGCGTCCAGGCGGGCCAGGGCCGCGAGCAGGTCGGCGACTGGCTCGCCGATGTCGGCGGTCGTGCTGCGGACCGCGACGACCAGCACCACCGGCAGCCCGGCGAGATCGGCCGCGAACCGCCGCAGCAGGCGCAGGCTCTCGACATCGGCCCAGTGCACGTCGTCGAGCACGAGCATCGCCGGCGGGCCGTCGCGGAGCACCCCGGCCAGGGCTCCGGCCTGCCGGAAGCCGACCGAGGCGGCGTCGGCGTCGGCCGGCCCCGGGTCGAGGAGCCCGGCGTCGCCCAGCAGCCGCTCGACGGCCCGGGTCCAACCCCACATCGGCGGGCAGGCCTCGGCCTCCCACCCACCGCGACCGGTGCGGAAGCCCGCAGCCTCGGCCCGGGAGACCAGCGTCTCGGCGAAGCGGGTCTTCCCGATGCCCGGCTCGCCGCTGACGAGGATCACGCCGCCGCGACCCCGGCGCGCCGCGTCCAGGACACCGTCTGCCGCGGCCAGCGCCGCCTGGCGCCCGGGAAGTGCAGGACCAGGGTCACCCGTGGCCGACGGCGGGGCCGAGGCCGCCGGGCTCGGCCCCGGCCGCTCGGGCGCGTCGAGCGCCGGGTCCTGCTGCAGCACGGCCTCCTCCAGCGCCCGCAGCTCCGGTCCCGGGTCGATGCCCAGCTCCTCGGCGAGGTGCTCGCGTGCCCGGCGCAGCGTCGCCAGGGCGTCGCCCTGCCGGCCGGCGGCGTACTGCGCCCGGGCCAGCAGGCCCCACAGCCGCTCGCGCAGCGGGTGCAGCCGGGCCAGTTGCTCCAGCTCCGGCACCGCCTCGGCGTGGCGGCCGGCGGCGACCCGGAGGTCCCAGAGATCCTCCAGCGCGCTCAGCCGCAGCTCGGTCAGCCGCACCGCCTCGGCGCGCAGGGACGGGCTCTCCAGACCGGGGTACGGCTCGCCGCGCCACAGCTCGAGCGCCTCGACCAGCAGCTCGGCGGCCCGGTCCGGACGGTCGCCCAGCGACCGTCGCGCCTCCTCGACGAGACGGGCCATCCGGCGGGCGTCCACGTCCTCGGCCTCGACGTCGAGGGAGTAGCCCCCGGCACGCGTGCGCAGCCGATCGGCAGGCCGCCGTACGCCGCGCTCGGGCTCGAGCGCCTTGCGCAGCCGGGCGACGTACGTCTGGAGCGAGGCCTCGACCCGGCCCGGCGGCTCGTCGCCCCAGATCTGGTCGATCAGCGTCTCGACGGGTACCGCCCGCCCGTCGGCGGCGACCAGCAGCGCGAGCAGGGCACGGGGCTTCGGGCCGCCCAGGTCGACCGCGGCGGCACCGACCTCGACCTCGACGTCGCCCAGCACGCGAATCCGCATTCGCGCAGGCTAGTGCTGGGACGCCGCCTCGGGGGCTGGTACGGCGACAACGGGCCGGCGGTACGGCGCGCTCGCGAGCCCCAGCAGCACCGACCACAGGGCCAGCGTGAGGGCCGCGCCCGCGAAGACCGGGCTCAGCTCCGCATCCGGCAGCAGGATCGTGGCCGGGACCGACAGGGCGTGCGCGGTTCCGGCCACGATCCCGGGCAGCGCGAGCAGCCGGCGCGGCCCGCGCCAGGCGGCGAACAGCGACGCGCCGAGGTAGGCCAGCGCCAGCCCGCTCGCGGGATAGAGGAACGCCGAGAGTCCGAGATGCGCCCACGCGATCGGGGCCGACTCCCCCGCCGCCAGCTCGTCGGAGTCGACCGACGCCGCCAGGTGGAAGACCGTCTCCACCACGTAGAGCGAGATCGTCACCGCCGCGATCCGCAGCGTGCCGTCGACGCGGCGCGGCCAGACCCGCCCGCGCAGCACCAGCCACAGGCCGGCGGCCAGCAGCACGGTGCTGGCCAGGATCAGGGTGTGGCCCGGCACCCACCGCTCGTCGGCGGTCATCGTCGCGAGCTCCTGGGTCGCGGAGTCGGCGGCGTCGGCCTCGGGGTGCATCCGCCCGCCGAGCGCCAGCAGGACCCCCGAGGTGACGAGGGCGAGGCGCCAGCCGGAGGCGCGCAGGACGTGGTTCATCGGGGTCTCCCTCTCGCGGTCCCGGCCGGTCGGCCGGGGAGGGCACCACGGTCCCGGGCGTCGCTTGCAACCGTCTGGACGGTCGCTGGACGACCCTCAGACGCCCAGCGCCGCCAGCGCCGCCAGCGCCGGTGCCAGGTCGCCCCGCGGCTCGACCGCCACCGCCCCCAGCCCGAGCCAGCCCGCCAGCACCGCCAGCTCTGCGGCCAGCTCGGAGGCCGTCTCGACGGGCGCCCCGGGCTCGGCGTACGCGGCCTTGACGACCAGCACCCCGGCCTTGCGGTCGGCCTTGAGGTCCACCCGCGCGACGATCCGGTCGCCGAGCAGGAACGGCAGCACGTAGTAGCCGTAGACGCGCTTCTCGGCCGGGGTGTAGATCTCGATGCGGTAGTGGAAGTCGAAGATCCGCTCGGTACGCTCGCGCTCCCACACCACCGGGTCGAACGGGCTGAGCAGCGCCCGCGCCCCGACCCGCCGCGGGAGCCGAGCGTCGCGGTGGAGGTACGCCGGCCGCTTCCAGCCCTCGATCGTCACCGGGACCAGCTCCCCGGACTCGACCAGCGCCGTCACGGCCGGGCGGACGTCGTCGACGTGCATCCGGAAGTAGTCCTTCAGGCACTGCGCGGTCGCGACGCCGTGCGAGACCGCCGCCCGTCGTACGAGCTCCAGCGACGCCTCGGCCCGCGTGGGCGTGGGCCGGGCCAGCACCTCGGCGGGGATGACCCGCTCGGGCAGGTCGTAGAGCACCTCGAACTGGCTGTTGCGCCCGGCGATGGCGAGGTCGCCCACGGTGAAGAGGTAGTCGAGCACCTGTCGGGTCAGCGACCAGTTCCAGCCCCACTCCTCCTTGGCGCGCGGGAGCCCGTCGTCCAGCTCGCGGGCCGTCGAGGCGCCACGCTCGCGGATCTCCTCCAGGAGCGACGCCTCCAGCTGGGGGTTCTCCTCCAGGACCATCCACTTGCCGCGACGCTCGCGGTAGGCCTCCATGCGGTGCTGCATGTGCGGCCACAGCTCGACGGGCATGAAGGCCTGGACGTGCGCCCAGTACTCCACCAGGCGACGGGGCCGCCGCTCGGACGCCCGCCTCAGCAGCTCGACGTCGTACGGCCCCATCCGGGAGTAGAGCGGCATGTAGTGCGCCCGCTGCAGGACGTTGACCGAGTCGACCTGGAGCACGCCCGTGCGGCTCAGGGTGCGGTGCAGGGTGCGCATCGTGGGCACCGCGTGCCGCCGGTCGAGGAAGCCCTGGGCGCCCAGCGCGACCCGCCGCGCCTGGGCCTGGCTCAGTGACTCGGGTGGCATACGCCGGAGCGTACGACGGGGCGCCGACAACGGGGTGGAGACAGCCGGGGCGCGAGGCCGACTCTCGGCTCACCGGGTTTCGAGGCTCGGGACTTCGTCCCTCACACCTCAACCAGCGTCACGCTGGTCGAGGTCCCCCGGAGCGAGGCCGACTCTCGGCCCACCGGGTTTCGAGGCTCGGGACTTCGTCCCTCACACCTGGGCGGTTCAAGGCCGACTCTCGGCCCACCCGGTTTCGAGGCTCGGGACTCCGTCCCTCACACCTCAACCAGCGTCACGCTGGTTGAGGTGCCCCGGAGCGACGCAGGAGCGCAGGGGCCTCGAAACCCCCGCAGGCCGAGAAGCAGCGTTCAGTCATCGGTCAGATCGCGAGCTCGTTCCTCGGTCGGACTAAGGCAGGTCGAGCAGCTTCTCCTTGACGGCGTACATGACCGCCTCCATGCGGGAGTGCAGCTGGAGCTTCTCCAGGATGTTGCGCACGTGGTTCTTGACCGTGTTCTCGGAGATGAAGAGCTGGCGGGCGATCTCGCGGTTGTTCATGCCGCGGGCGACCAGCCGCAGCACCTCGAGCTCGCGCTCGGTCAGCCGCAGGCCCGGGACGTGGTCGCGCTCGGGACGCGACATCTGCTTGAACTCGTCGATCAGCTTGACCGCCATGGACGGGCTGATGAGGGACTGGCCGTCGGCGACCACGCGGACCGCCTGGGCGACCTCCTCGATCGAGGAGTCCTTGAGCAGGTAGCCGGAGGCGCCGCTCTTGACCGCCTCGTAGAGGTCGGCCTCCTCGTCGGAGACGGTGAGCATGATGATCTTGGCCGAGGGCACGGCCTCCTTGATGGCCAGGCAGGCCTCGATCCCGGAGCGCTTCGGCATCCGGATGTCGAGCAGCACCACGTCGGGGGCGGCCGTCGTCGCGAGGTTGGTGCCCTCGACGCCGTCGCCGGCCTCGCCGACCACCTCGATGCCCGACTCGACGCCCAGCAGCATCGTGAGCCCGCGCCGGAACAGCTCCTGGTCATCGACCACGAGCACCCGGATGGGCTCCGAGCCGTCTGTGTCTGAATCGGCCACGCGCAGATCATGGCACGGACGGACCCCCCGTGGCGCCCGTCCGGACCACATGACGAGAGGCCGGGGTGGCCCGAACGGGCCACCCCGGCCTCCTCAACGGTGCCGGCTCGTCAGGCGATCCGCCGCTCAGTCCTCGCCGAGCTCGAGCGAGATCACGCCGTAGTCGTACCCGCGGCGCCGGTAGACGACGGAGGGGCGCTCGCTCTCCTTGTCGACGAACAGGTAGAAGTCGTGGCCCACGAGCTCCATCTCGTAGAGGGCCTGGTCGAGGGTCATCGGACTCGCCGGATGGGTCTTCTCCCGGACCACCAGCGGTCCGTCGCCGGTCACCGCGATCGGCCCGACGTGCCGCTCCTGGGTGGTCGAGAGCTCCTCCTCCACGGTGGCGACCATCGGCGCCGGGGTGTCGGCGAGGGCCTGCCCCACCGAGACCGGGGTCTTCTGCCCCCGGTGCACCCGGCGGCGGTCGGCCGCGCGCCTCATCTGGGAGGCCATCTTGTCCAGGGCCAGGTCGAGCGCGCCCATCTTGTCGTCGGCGGCGGCCTCGGCCCGGATGACCGGCCCCTTGGAGAACGCCGTCAGCTCCACGTGGACGGACCGGTCGTGCTGGCGCGGGTTGGGCTCACAGTCCACCTCCACATGCACCCGCATGATCCGGTGGTCGTGCTTCTCCAGTCGAGTCAGCTTCTCGGCCGCATGCTCCCGGAACCTGTCCGAGATCTCGCAGTGACGACCCGTGACCACAACTTCCATGTGAACCTCCCGTTAGACAGTTGGTTTCCTCATTCAGCCCGTCCGTGCCATCCGAGGGCAGAGCGCAGCCCGGGCCGTGACGGCCCGCACTCCGCTCGTGGACGAGAGATGGAGCCCGTCCGGCCGACCTGGTCTTCGACCCCACAACCGCCTGCTGAGGCTTCCGCAGCTTCTCTGCCACTACCGGCCTTCTCCCACCGTCCTCCGTGTCTGACGGAGAGGGCGGGGCAGGACTTACCTCTAAGCCGCACCGTGATCAGACGCCCGGAGGCGCCCTTACGTGGACCGTTTCGCCTGCGACTGGCCTCGGCTAGCCACCGGCGCGCCTGCGGCGCACCAGCGGTGCAACCACGGACCCGGACGGACTCCATGCAGAGAACGTAGTCACTTCCCGTCCCGCATTAAAGGGACAGAGGTCCCCACTTCGACGTGACGTCTGCGCGTCGCCGCGACGGCGGCCACCGCGGACACCTGCAGACCGACCGCTTCGAGGGCTCGTTGGGCCTCGCGTGCGGTCGCGCCGGTGGTCAGCACGTCGTCGCAGATGACGAACCGGGCGCGCGGGACCGCCGCCGCGAGCCGGTGCAGCGCTCCGCTCGGGCAGGTCATCGAGCCGGCGAGGTTGCGGGCACGGGCGGCAGCGTCCAGCCCGGCCTGGTCGACCAGGCCCGGTCGGGTACGGAGCAGGCGGGCCGCGCGGACGTCGTACCCCTCCCGCCGGAGGCGGACGGCCGCGCCCGCGGTCACGGTGTACGTCGGGTCGTGGCCGCGGGCGCGCACGCTCGCGGGCCGCGAGGGCACGGGCACCAGCACGACCGGGCCGGGCGGGGCCGCCGCCGCGACCGCCTGGGCGAGCAGGCCCGCGATCGGTCGGCCCAGGCCGAGCAGCCGGCGTTCCTTCAGGCCCAGCACCATGGCCCGCGCGGCCCCGTCGTACGACGCCGCCGCCCAGGGAGGCACGAGCCCGGCCGGGGTCGGCTCCGGCCACGCCGGGTGGGCTCCCGTCGGGAGACCGGCCGCGCACCGCAGACACAGCAGCCGGCCCGCGACGCCGCACCCGACGCACCGGCCGCCGAGGAGGAGGTCGGTGACGGCATCGCGCACCCGTCCAGCGGACCAGTCCGAACGCGCCCGTTCAACCGGGGTCGGGTCGGCCTGTGGAGGGAGTCGTCAGCCGACGTAGCCGAGCGAGCGCAGGCGCCGTTCGTCGCCGAGCTCGATCTCCCGCGCGATCGGGCGCGACAGGTCGAGCGCCGCGTCGGGGGCGAGCACCAGCAGGCCCTGGTCCGGGACGGGCGAGCCGGCCATCGAGCGGACCGGCCCGTTGAGGTTGGCGATGCTCTCGATGCTGGTCGGTGCGCCGTCGACGGCGATCGAGCGGACCTCCCACAGCTCGCCGGCGACGCCGGTCAGCACCGCCACGCTGGTCGGCGAGCGCCAGGCGATGTCCTTGATGGTCTGCGCCTCCGGTGCCGTCTGGAGGATCGTCTGGGCGGGCGTGGCACTGCGGACGTCGCCCTCGGCCCGGTGCCGGATCCGGCTGACCACCAGCTCGTCACCCGTCCGGCCGGCGACGACCGCCACCAGGCGCGACCCGTCCCGGGAGACCAGGAAGGACCGGATCGCCTCGCCGGTGACCCCCGGGACCTCCAGCGTCCGGAGCCGGTCGTTCTCGTAGTAGAGGACCCGCGCGCCGTCGGACCGCCGGTCGATCAGCCAGATCCGGTCGGTGAAGTCCCAGGCGGGCTCCAGCAGGTCGGCGCTGCGGTCGAGGATCCCGCGCATCTCCGTGAGGCCGCCGTTGAGCGGGCCGACCAGCACGGCGTCCGAGGTCGTGACGGCCGCCGCGGTGCTGCCGTCGAGGTTGACCGCCGCCGAGCGCAGCGGGACCTCGCCCGTGCCGAGCACCCCGCCCACCGGGTCGAGGTCGTCGGGGATGCCCGAGACGAGCTGCCCGTCGCGGATGCCGAAGACGACCGCGCTCGCAGCGGGGACCGCGGGATCGAACTCGGCCCCGAGGTTGACCGGGAACCGGCCCTCGTCGCTGCCCGGCAGCTGCAGGAGCTCGCCGTCGACCGTGACGCGCACGGCGGTGATGCCAACGACCTGCCGCAGCGTCGAGGCGAGCTGCACCATCATCAGTCGCTGGCTCGCCGGCGGCTGCTGCCCCACGTCGCTGAGCGACACCTCGGCCACGCCGTCCGCGGACACCGGCACCGAGAGGTCACCGAGCCGGGCACCCGGCGGGAAGAAGCTGCGGGAGCTGGGCGCGAGCGCCGGGCCGGGACCGTCGAGCAGACCCTCGACGAGCCGGGTGGCCAGGGCGTCGTCGTCGGCGACGAACACGGGCTCGGGCACCAGGATCTGGGCGCTGGGGTCGAAGAAGGAGATCGACAGCCGGCGGTACCGCGACTCGAACCACGACTCGGGCACGATCAGCGCGTCGGGCGGGTCGGCGATGCGCCACTGCCCGCCCTCCATCTCGAGACCGAACCTCAGGTCGAGGGCGGCGCCGGAGAGCGAGCCGCGCCAGGCTCCGCGCGCGTCGAACCGGTTGCTGCCGTCGAGCATCCGCACGCGGACGACGGAGCCCGTGTCGAGGGCGGGCGCCCGGTCGCCGTACGTGATCGTCTCCCGCTCCGGGCGCCACGACGCCCGGGCCTCCTGGGTCAGGAACTCCGCGGCCGAGGTCGTCTGGATCGGCACGGCCGTCATCGCGTCGAGGAACCCCTTCACGATCTCCGAGCGCGAGGCGTCCGGGAGCGGCGGCAGCGGGTCGTACTTCACCCCCGACGTCACGGGCGTGCCGCGGGACTCGTCGGTCTCGACGACCGGGCCGCTCTCGGGCAGGCTGACGCACCCCGCGACCGGGGCCAGCAGCGCCGCCGCCAGGAACGCCGCGGCGACGCGCGTGGGACGTCTCCTCCGCGGCGTCATGTCACGGGCTCCCGGGCGTCGGCGGGCACGAGCGGCAGCGGGCTGCGGCGCAGCGGGGCGTTCACACGACGCGGGAGGGTCAGCCGGAACTGGGCACCCTCGCCGGGCCGTCCCCAGGCCTGCAGCCAGCCGCCGTGCAGGTGGGCGTCCTCCAGCGAGATCGACAGGCCGAGCCCGGTGCCGCCGCTGGTGCGGGCGCGGGCGGGGTCGGCGCGCCAGAACCGGTTGAAGACCAGGGCCGACTCCCCCGGCCCGAGGCCCACGCCGAAGTCGCGGACGGTGATCGCGGCCGCGTGGTCGTCGCCGGCCACCTGGACGACGATCTCGTCCCCCCGGCCGGTCTCGGCGTGGTCGATGGCGTTGCTGATCAGGTTGCGGACGATCCGCTCCACGCGGCGCGCGTCGGCCTCGGCGAGGCAGGGATGGTCGGGCGCGCGTACGACGATCCGCACGTCGCGCTGCTCGGCCAGCGGCCGGGTCGCCTCGACCACGCGGTGCGCGACGTCGACCAGGTTGAGGTCCTCGGCCTCGAGCACCGCCGCGCCGGCGTCGAAGCGGCTGATCTCCAGCAGGTCGGAGAGCAGCGTCTCGAACCGGTCCAGCTCGGTCTGCAGCAGCTCGGCCGCCCGCGAGGTGACCGGGTCGAAGTCGAGACGGGAGTCGTACAGCACGTCCCCGGCCATCCGCACCGTCGTCAGCGGGGTGCGCAGCTCGTGGGAGACGTCGGAGACGAACCGGTGCTGGACCCGACTCAGCTCCTCCAGCTGCCGGATCTGGCGCTGCAGGTTGCTCGCCATCTGGTTGAACGACGTCGCGAGCCGGGCCAGGTCGTCCTCGCCCGAGACCCGGAGCCGCTCCTGCAGCCGCCCGGCGGCCAGCCGCTCGGCGACCCGGCGGGCCATCCGGATCGGGGTGACCACCTGGCGGGTCACGAGCCAGGTGACACCGGCGACCAGGACCAGCAGCAGCGCGGCCGCGGTGAGCAGTGCCCGGGTGACCAGGGCGAGCGTCTCCTGCTGCTCGTCGAGCGGGAAGAGGAAATAGAGGGTGTAGGTGCCGCCGTCGGCCACCAGGGTCACCTGGGTCCCGACCGCGATGCCGGGCTGCTCGCTCACCACGGCTCCGTCCTGGCCGACGGTCCGGATGGTGGTGTAGGTCCACGCCGTCGCGGCCGGCTCCTGGAAACGACTCTCCAGCGAGCCCGGGACGCTGGCGGTGTCCAGGCCGGGTGAGGAACGGGTGCCGCGCTGGGCGATCCGGCCCGTGTTCTGCCCGATCGGGCCGGCGAGTACGACGGAGAAGCCGCGGGTCAGACCGCGCTGGATGATGGGGTCGATCAGCTCCGCCTGCTGGGCGGTCGCGTCCACGTCGGTGCCGGGAACCGACCCGAGCCGGGTCTCGGCGTCGGCGCGCTCGGTGTTGGCCTCGGCCACGACCGCGTCGACCCGCTGCTCGAGCAGGCCCTCGCGGGTCTGCTGGAGCAGGAACCAGCCGACGACCCCGACCACGGCCGCCGAGAGGACCAGGGTGGACGCGACCACCCGGGCCTGGATCGAGCGGCGCCAGAAGGTCAGCCCGCGCCGGAGACCGGGCGGCATCCCCAGCGGCGAGCGGACCCGCATGGCTATGCCCGGCCGGCTTTGTAGCCGACCCCCCGGACGGTGACGACGATCTCGGGGTTCTCGGGGTCGTGCTCGACCTTGGACCGCAGCCGCTGGACGTGCACGTTGACCAGCCGGGTGTCGGCGGCGTGCCGGTAGCCCCACACCTGCTCGAGCAGGACCTCGCGGGTGAAGACCTGCCAGGGCTTGCGGGCCAGGCAGACCAGCAGGTCGAACTCCAGCGGCGTCAGGCTGATCGGGACGCCGTCCCGGGCGACCGCGTGGCCGGCGACGTCGATGACCAGGTCGCCGATGGTCAGCGTCTCCTGCGGCGTGGTCTCGTGGCGGCGTACCCGCGCCCGGATCCGGGCGATGAGCTCCTTGGGCTTGAACGGCTTGACGACGTAGTCGTCGGCGCCCGACTCGAGCCCGACGACCACGTCGACGGTGTCGCCCTTGGCGGTGAGCATCACGATCGGGACGCCCGACTCCGCGCGGATCTCCTTGCAGACGTCGATGCCGTCCTTGCCCGGCAGCATCAGGTCCAGCAGGACCAGGTCGGGCTTGTAGTCGCGGAACTCGGCGAGCGCCTGGTCGCCGCGCACGCACATCCGGCTGTCGAAGCCCTCCTGGCGCAGGACGATCGTCAGCATCTCCGCGAGGGACGCGTCGTCGTCGACGACGAGGACGCGTCCCTTGGTCGCGTAGTCACTGGTGAGGTTGCTCGGCTGCCCGGCGGACAGGCCGGTCTGACCTCCGACGGACTGGTTCATGTCCCCAATCCTGCCACCGCGGCGAGCGTGGTGCTCAGTAGCGGTACTGCTCCGTCTTGTACGGGCCCTCGACCGGGATGCCGAGGTACGACGCCTGCGAGTCGCTCAGTGTCGTCAGGTTCACGCCCAGCGCGCCGAGGTGCAGCCGGGCGACCTCCTCGTCGAGGTGCTTCGGGAGCACGTAGACGCCGGTGGGGTACTCCTCGGTCTTGGTGAAGATCTCGATCTGCGCCAGGACCTGGTTGGTGAAGGAGTTCGACATCACGAACGACGGGTGGCCGGTCGCGTTGCCGAGGTTGAGCAGCCGGCCCTCGGACAGGACGATGATCGCCTTGTCGTTCGGGAAGGTCCAGATGTCGACCTGCGGCTTGACGTTCTTGCGGGTCGCGACGCCCTCGGCCTCCAGGCCGGCCATGTCGATCTCGTTGTCGAAGTGACCGATGTTGCCGACGATCGCGTTGTGCTTCATCGACCGCATGTGGTCGAGGGTGACGACGTCCTTGTTGCCGGTCGCCGTGATGATGATGTCGGCGATGTCGAGCACGTTCTCGAGGGTGTCGACCTGGTAGCCGTCCATGGCGGCCTGCAGGGCGCAGATCGGGTCGATCTCGGTGACGATGACCCGGGCGCCCTGGCCGCGCAGGGACTCCGCGCAGCCCTTGCCGACGTCGCCGTACCCGCACACGACCGCGACCTTGCCGCCGATGAGGACGTCGGTGGCACGGTTGATGCCGTCGATGAGGGAGTGCCGGCAGCCGTACTTGTTGTCGAACTTCGACTTGGTGACCGAGTCGTTGACGTTGATGGCCGGGAACAGCAGCGTGCCGTCGCGCATCATGTCGTACAGGCGCAGGACGCCGGTGGTGGTCTCCTCGGTGACGCCCTTGACCGAGTTCGCGATCGGGGTCCAGTGGTTGGAGCTCTTCGCGAGCACCTCGTTGAGCACCTCGAAGATAATCCGCTGCTCGCCGCTGGTGGCGGTGGCCGGGTCGGGCGCCTGGCCGGACTTCTCGGCCTGGACGCCGAGGTGCAGCAGCAGGGTGGCGTCACCGCCGTCGTCGAGGATCATGTTCGGCAGCTGGTCGCCGGGCCAGTCGAGGATCTGCTGGGTGCACCACCAGTACTCCTCCAGGGTCTCGCCCTTCCAGGCGAAGACCGGGACGCCCTGCGGGTTCTCGGGGGTGCCGTTCGGGCCGACCGCGATCGCGGCGGCCGCGTGGTCCTGCGTGGAGAAGATGTTGCAGGAGGCCCAGCGCACCTCGGCGCCCAGCGCGACCAGCGTCTCGATGAGCACGGCGGTCTGGATCGTCATGTGCAGCGAGCCCGCGATCCGGGCGCCGGCCAGCGGCTGCTCGGCCCCGTAGCGCTCGCGCATCGCCATCAGGCCGGGCATCTCGTGCTCGGCGAGCTGGATCTCGGTGCGGCCGAAGTCGGCCAGGCTGAGGTCGGCGACCTTGTAGTCCATGGAGTGCTCCTGTGGTGGCGGCGGTTCGCTTCGTCCGAGGTTAGAACGGCCCCCCGGTCAACGAGGAATCCTCGGTCGCGCCCCCGCACAGGTCGAGCGGGTCCCGCTCAGCCGGATCAGTGAGCGGCGTGCTTCTTCTTCCCGAACGGCAGCAGGTGCAGCACGCCGACGATCACCGAGCCGAGGGCCAGGCCGTACACCGCGGACGCCGCGGTGTTGACCAGCCAGCCGAGGACCCCGCCGATGCCGGCGACGGCGTGCTCGACGTCCTCCTCCAGGTGGTGGACGAAGTCGTAGAGCGGGTGCCAGCCCAGGTCGTCGAGGCCGACGAGCTGGATGTGGCCACCGACCCAGAGCATCGCGGCGGTGCCGACGACGGAGATGACCGTCAGGACCCGCGGCATGGCCGTGACGAGGCCGCGACCGACCTTCTGCGAGGTCGGCGAGGAGCGCTGGGCCAGGCGCAGGCCGACGTCGTCGACCTTCACCAGCACCGCGACCACGCCGTACACGACGATGGTGATGACGAGGGCGACCACCACCAGGATCGCCGCCCGGGACCAGAAGCTCTGGTCGGCGACCTCGTTGAGGGCGATGACCATGATCTCGGCTGAGAGGATCAGGTCGGTGCGGACAGCACCGGCGACCATCGTCTTCTCGGCCTCCGGCCCCGCCTCGGCGACGGGGACGGCGTGCCCCTCGTGCCCGAGGATCTTGCCCCAGACCTTGTGCGCCCCCTCGTAGCACAGGAACGCGCCGCCGAGCATCAGGATCGGGGTGAGCAGGTCCGGGAGGAACTGGCTGAGCAGCAGCGCCACCGGCAGGATGATCAGCAGCTTGTTGCGGATCGAGCCGATGGCGATCCGCTTGATCATCGGCAGCTCGCGGTCGGCGGTGACGCCGTGGACGTACTGCGGCGTGACGGCGGTGTCGTCGACGACCACCCCCGCCGCCTTCGCGGTCGCCTTGGCGGCGGCCGCACCGACGTCGTCGACCGAGGCCGCGGCGAGCCGGGCGATCGCGGCGACGTCGTCGAGGAGCCCGAAGAGACCGGCGCTCACCGCGAGGCTCGGGTGGAGGAGGCGTCAACAGGCATGGCGCGCATCGTAGCGGCGTCCTCCACCGCCTCGCTGATGACGTCCGCCTCGGCCTTGGCATTCGCGGTCGCGTGCGCCTGGTGCAGGTGCCGCTCGGCGTACCCGACGGGGTCGACGAGGTGGTTCAGGCGGCGGGCGACCGGCTCCCAGGCCAGCAGGAACGAGAGGGCGACCGCGGCCACCACCGTGACCAGCAGCGCGAAGGTGCCGTGGTCGGCGGCCCAGTCCGGGTAGCCGGCGTAGTCGGCGCCCTTCACGGCGAAGCCGTGGAAGAGGTAGACCACGAGCGTCCAGGCACCCATCCGCGTGAACCAGCCGCCGACCCGCGGCACCAGCGCGAGGAAGGCCCAGGCACCGAGGGTGCCGACCATCAGGACGACGGCCCGGATCACGAAGGCCTCGGAGTCGCTGACGTCGAGGTCGGCGTAGCGCGAGCGGTAGTAGAGCCACTCGGTGGCCGCCCACCGGTCGGTCCAGGTGGTCAGCACCCAGATCCCCGCGAAGACCAGCACGGCCGCGACCTGCACCTTCGCGGTGCGCAGTCGCTCGAAGCGCTCGGGAGTCGCGAGCAGGCCCATCACGAAGAACGGCAGCAGGCCGAGGACGCGCGCGAGGTCGAGGGTGTCGCCGGCGTACAGGCCCGCGGCCAGGCTGATCAGGAGCGCGACCGGCAGTGCCGCCGGGAGCCGCTTGAACACCGGCGTCAGCAGTCGCCAGAAGAAGAGGGCGGAGAGGTACCACATCGGCCAGTGCGGATCGGAGAACAGATCCTCCAGCTGCTCACCGCCGACGTGGATCCGGAACAGCGCGAGGGCGCACTCGAAGATGACGTAGGGCACCACGACGGTGCGGACCAGCTGCCACATCCGGCGGCGCTCCCATTCGAAGGAGCGGGAGAGGTAGCCGGTGACCAGGACGAACGCCGGCACGTGCCAGGCGTAGAGGAAGTCGTAGAGGTGGTCGTTGAGGCCGGTGCTCGGCAGCAGCGGGATGGTGTGCCCGACCACCACGAGGGTGACCAGGGCCATCTTCGCGTTGTCGAACCAGGGGTCCCGGGTCCGGGGCTTCGAGGCGGCGGTCGAGGGCGATGGCACGGGTACAGGGGTACCCGTTCCCGAAAGCGGTCAGTCCTCGGTGAGACCCAGGCGGAGGTACTCGCTGGTGTAGGTGCCGCTGAGCAGCAGCGACGCGTAGCGGGCCACCTCGCTCGGGGCCTCGGTCGTCACGGTCTCCACGCGGACGCCGCGCGCGTTCGCGGCGGCCTGGAGCCGTCCGCGCTGCTCGCGTACGACGGGGTCCTCCGCGCCGTCGTCCAGCACCAGCAGCACCGGCCGCAGCTCGCCGCCCTCCCCCGCGAACGGGTCGTCGAAGACGTCGCGCGGGCGGGCGGCCTCCAGGACCGGCAGCAGGTGCTCGGCGTCCCCGGCGAGGGCCGCGCGGCCGCTGGCCCGGCGGATGGACTCGGCGACCCGGCGCGCGGCGCGGGCCGCGAGCACCGAGCCGCCCCACACCAGCGGGTTGGCGTCGGCCAGCGCGATCGCCAGCACCTTCGCGGGGTTGACCGCGATGTCGCGGTGCGGCGAGCAGCTGGTCGCCACCTCGTCGAGGGCGTTCGCGACCTGCTCGGGGTCGGCGGCCGGACCCAGCGAGACCCGGTCCAGGAAGGTCAGCATCGCCACCGCGGTCGCGAGCTGGTCGGCCGTCGCGGTCGGCAGGATCGTGCTCCAGCGGCCGGCGGCGTGCTCGGCGACCAGCGAGCCGGGCGGGCACGCGACCACGACCTGGCAGCCGCGGCGTACGGCTTCGGCGACGGCGGACGCCGTCCCGGTGTCGGAGCCCTCGGGCGCCAGCACGACCACCAGGTCGAGGCTGCCCGCCCAGCCGGGCAGGGCAGGACCGGGCCACGCGACGAACGGCACCGGGCACCACGGCTCCAGCACCGCCCGCAGGAGGCGGGAGTCGGGCCCGGCGGCGATCACCGCACGGGGCCGGGCCTGCGAGAGGCTGCGCGACACGGCCTCCTCGATGGCCTCCGCGGCCGCGCCGACCTCCCGGCGGACCCGCGCGCCGGACTCGGCCAACGTGCGCAGCCGGAGGTCGGCCGCGCCGATCGCCCGCTCGTCGTCCAGGCGGGACTCGTCGAACCAGGTCGCCATGCCTCGTCCGCCCGCGCTCAGCCCGGCTTGCGGGCTTCGTCTACGAGCAGGACCGGGATGCCGTCACGGACCGGGTAGACGAGTCCGCACTCGCCCTGGCAGGCCAACTCGTCCGCGACCGGGGCCAGCCGGCCGTGGCACTGGGGGCACACGATGATCGCCAGCAGCGCCGGGTCCAGCTGCGCGGCCGCGCCGCCCTGCTCGCTCACCGGGCACCCCGGATCTTCGTCAGCACCTCGTCGCGCATGGTCGCCATGGTGTCCTGGTCCTTCCCCTCGGCGTTCAGCCGGAGCAGCGGTTCGGTGTTGGAGGGCCGCACGTTGAACGTCCAGTCCGCGTGGGACACCGTAAGCCCGTCCAGTCGGTCGGTGCTCACCCCGGGGCGTCCGGCGTACTCCTCCTCCAGGGCGGCCATCATCCCGACCTGGTCGGCGACCTCGGAGTTGATCTCCCCGCTGACCGGGTAGCGCTCGTACGACGCCAGCAGCTCCGACAGCGGCCGGTCGGTCTCGGCGAGCGCGGCGAGGGCGTGCAGCGCGGCGAGCATGCCCGAGTCGGCGCGCCAGAAGTCGCGGAAGTAGAAGTGGCCGCTGTGCTCGCCCCCGAAGACGGCGTCGGTCTCGGCCATGGTGGCCTTGATGAACGAGTGGCCGACCCGGGTGCGCACCGGCCTGCCGCCGAGCTCCGCGACGATCTCGGGTACGGCGCGCGAGGTGATCAGGTTGTGGATGATCGTCGCGCCCGGCTCCTTGGCCAGCTCGCGGGCGGCGATCAGCGCGGTCAGCGTCGAGGGCGAGACCGCCTGGCCCCGCTCGTCGACCAGGAAGCAGCGGTCGGCGTCGCCGTCGAAGGCGAGGCCGACGTCGGCCCCCACCTCGAGCACCTTGGCCTGCAGGTCCCGCAGGTTCTCGGCGTCGATCGGGTTGGCCTCGTGGTTCGGGAAGGTGCCGTCGAGCTCGAAGTACATGGGCACGACCTCGACCCGGTCGGCACCGAGCCGGTCGAACACGGCGGGCGCGGTGTAGCCGGCCATGCCGTTGCCGGCGTCCACGACGACCTTCAGCGGGCGGCCCTGGACCGGCGCGAGCGAGAGCAGGTGGGCGGCGTACGCCTCGAGGACGTCGTGCTCCGAGATCGCGCCCGCCGGGGCGCCGTCGACGGGCTTCGGCTCGATGACGAGGTCGCGGATCTCCGCCAGGCCGGTCTCCAGCCCGATCGGGACGGCGTGGGCGCGGCACATCTTGATGCCGTTGTACTGCGCCGGGTTGTGGCTGGCGGTGAACATCACGCCGGGGTGGCCGAGGTGGCCGGAGGCGAAGTAGAGCTGGTCGGTCGAGGCGAGCCCGATCAGGACGACGTCGGCGCCGGCCTCGGTCGCGCCCTCCGCGAACGCGCCGGCCATGCCGGGCGAGCTGGGTCGCATGTCGTGCCCGACCACCACGGTCTCGGCCCCCACGACCTGGACGTAGGCGCGCCCCGTCGCCCGGGCCAGTTCCTCGTCGATCTGTTCGGGGACCAGCCCCCGGACGTCGTACGCCTTGAAGATCGCCTGGACGTTGGCGGGGTCGAGGGTGTCGGCCATGCGCCGAACCCTAGCGGGGCTGATGGGTCGGCTGGGGATCAGTCGGTGCTGAGGACGCGCAGGTGACCCTTGCGGCCCGTCTCGCGTCCGGTCTCCTCGGTGGGCGCGGTCCGCGGCGGCGGAGCCGGGCGGGCGGCCTCGCGGACGGCGTCGGCCAGGGCGAGCAGGTCGTCGTTGGACGGCCCCTGGGCCTTCGGGTCGGGCGCCAGCCGGAGCACCTCCCAGCCGCGGGGTGCGGAGAGCCGCTCGGAGTGGGTCTCGCACAGGTCGTAGGCGTGCGGCTCGGCGTACGTCGCGAGCGGGCCGAGGACGGCCGTCTGGTCGGCGTACACGTACGTCAGCGTGTTGACCGCGGGACGGCCGCACGCGGTGCGCGAACAGCGACGGGTGGGACTCACGCGGCGAACGCTACCTTCCTCCCCGAGCGGCCCCGATTAGGCTCGCGGCGTGGACAGGACCGGCACCCTCCCCCCGGAGCGGAAGCGGCGCACCCGCGACCGCCGCGGACGCGGCATGCGCGGTCCCGGCGTGCTGCCGAGCGACCCCGGCACCCCGGCGCTGCGGACGAAGCGGGAGCGCTTCGACGACCTCGTGCTCGGCATCGTCACCGAGGTCGACGGCCGCTGGCAGGACCGCCTCGGGCTGGTGGAGTACGCCGTCGAGGACACGCCCCAGGTGCCCGACGACTGGGACTCCCCCACCGTCCCGCTGGCGTCCCTGGTGCGGGGCACGGGAGGCGCCCCGACCCGGCTCGTGCTGTTCCGCCGCCCGATCGAGCACCGCTGCGAGACCCGCGGCGATCTCGAGGCACTCGTGCTCACCCTGGTCGTCGAGCAGGTCGCGGAGCTGCTCGGCATCGACGCCTCCGAGGTCGACCCGCGATACGAGGGCGACGACTAGCGAGCGGGCAGGCCCGGGTCGACCTGCGGCACCAGACCGGCCGTGGTCGGCTCGTGCAGCCGGATGACGGCCGCGCCCGTGCCGGTGACCAGCACCGAGCCCAGCACCGAGACCCGGCGCGGCGTCACCTCGACGACGACGGCGCTGTCCGGCAGGTCGAGCGTCCCGCCCGCCCCCGGGGTGACCTCGACCTTCTCGCTCGCGACCTCACGACCGTCGGCGTCCCGCGCGACCACCCCGACCGCACCGACCGCCGACGCGCCGGCCAGCTGGAGCTGCTTGCGTCCCTCGGGCACGACCGCGACCGTGCGGCCGCTGACCGGGTCGGCGGGGACGGCGTGCGACACGTCGCGTCGTACGACGCTGCGCAGGCTGGCCGTCACCGGTCCGGTGGCATCGACCTGGACGCCGTACGCCCCGTCGGCGATCGCGCCCTGGAGCGGGGAGGTCAGCGGCACCCGGGTCGTGGACCGAGGGGCGATGCGCACCTCGTCCAGGCCCTGCGGGGCGAAGACCGAGTCGGCGGTGACGATCCGGAGCTCGGCGCGGAGCTCGTCGTCGCCCGGGTTCGCGAGCACCAGGCTGCGTTGCCCCGGCCCGGACGGCAGGCCGAGCAGCGTGCTCGTGGCCAGTGGCTCCGACTGTCCCCCGAGCCAGTCGGTGACGGGCTCGGCCGACCCGAGCCGGTCCTCGGTGTCCTCGACCGACGCGGTGAGCCGGCCGCGCGTGGTCGAGACCTGCAGCGCCAGCTCGCCCTCCTGCGGGATCAGGGTCGCGAGCTCCAGGCGGCGGGTGGCTCCTCCCGGGACGAGCACACCGCGCAGCTCGCGGGCCTCGACCTGGCCGGCGCTGCCGAGCACGACGACGTCGGCGACGGCGGGACCGGTGTTGGGGTTGACCAGCTCCAGCACCGAGGAGTGGCGCGCGCCGGCACCGACGCCGGTGAACCACTGCTCGGCGACCGGCCGGGGGCAGTCCGTGGCCACGAGCGGCGCCGTACCGCTGCGCCCGGCGACCAGGCCGGGCGCGAGGTCGCCGCCCGCCCGGACGACGGCGGGATCGGGCGCGTCCACCCGGAGGGAGCGACCGGCCTCGAGCGTGGCCTGCTCCTCGCCGACGCTCACCTCGCCGGCGACGTCCCCGGTGCTCGCGACCCGGACGCCCGGCGCGCCGGGCAGCCCGGTCGGGCAGCCCAGGGTCGCGCTCGTCAGCTCGACGGTCGCGGGCGGCCGCGGCTCCGGCTCGACCGGCTCGGTGCCCGCCGTGGCGAGCAGCCCGACCGCGGCCACGGGCAGCAGGACCGCCAGCACGACCGTGAGGTCGAGGCGTCGCCCGGACGAGCCGGCGCGACTGCGGCGGCCGGGTGCGGGAGTCTCGGTCACGACTGCCTCCTCCGGTCCGTGGTCGGCGCGCAGAGCACCAAGACGACCACGATCGCCACCCCCTGGACCACGAGCAGCACGACCCGCAGCCAGGAGCGCGGCCCGTCGACGGCGTCCGGGTCGAGCGCCTGCTCGACCTGCCAGGCGCGGGTCGAGCGGTTCTCGGCGCTGGCCTGCACCAGCCCCGCCGTCGCGTCGAGGGTGCCGGCCACCTCGGGGTCGGCGGGGCTCGGGAGGACGACGTACTCGATCCCGAAGCCGGCGAGCTCGGCGACCTCGCCGCCGGTGGGCCGCGAGACGAGGGTGCGGACGACCCGGGTCAGGTCCTCGTCCTCGGGCGTCAGCGCGAGGACCTCGTCCTCGCCGATCGTCACCCCGTCCCCGCGTCGTACGACGTAGTCGAGGCCGGTCGCCACGTCACCGCGGATCACCAGGATGCCGTGCTCGGGTCCGGTCTCGGAGCTCTGGACCATGTACGCCGGGATGCCGCCCTCCGCCTCGGTCGTCAGCTCGTCGTGGCCGCCGGCCGCGAACCAGCCGAGGCCCACCAGCGGGACGAGCGCGGCGGCGGCCGCGAGCACGGCGGCCGTGCCGCGGAGGAGCCCCGGCCATCCGTCGCGACGGGCCGCCATCACCAGGCCCTGCCCGCCGAGGGTGGCGGCGACGACCAGGACGCCCTGCACCACCATCAGGGGAAGGCCGGTGGCCGCGGGCACGGACACCGCGGCCAGGTCGAGGGTGACCGCGGACAGCACGACGGTGAACACGGCGGTGACGAGCGCGACCACCCAGCAGACGAGCACGGGGATCCGGGTCGCGCGGGGCACCAGGGCGAGGGCGGCGAGGACCGGGAGGACCAGCCCGACCCAGGCGGGCGCACCGAGGTCGTGGAACCGCCCGGTCAGCAGGTCCAGGCCGGTGGCCGTCAGGCCCGGGAGCCGACCGGCGTCGAGCACGAGGCCCTCGGCGGCGCGCTCCAGGATCGCCGGGATCCACCACGGCGCGAGCAGCACCGGCACGACCCCGATCGCGGTCGCGGGCGGTCCCCAGACCGACCGGTCCCGGACGGCCGAGCGGACCACCAGCGTCGCGGTCGCGACCACGACGAGGCTGACGGCCACGGCCAGCAGCCAGGCGACCGGGGCGAAGGCCGACACCAGGGCCAGCAGCAGCCCGACGCGCCACGCGGCCCGCCAGCGCCGGTCGGCGTCCGGGTCGGCGAAGCCGAGCGCGGCATGGACCAGCCAGGGCAGCAGCGCGCCGGCGACGACCAGGCCGAGCCGCCCGTCGCCCCAGGCGCCGCTCACCGCCGGCACCAGGGCGTACGTCGCCGCACCCCACAGGATCAGCCAGCGCGGCGCGCCCTGCGGCGAGACCAGGCGGCCGACCACCCGGAGCAGGCGCCAGGCACCCCACAGTCCGACCGGCACGGCAAGGACGAGGACGGCGCTGACGGCGGCCCCGGCGCTGCCGAGCAGCAGCGTCGCGAGCAGCGCCAGGGGCAGGACGTACGCCGGGGCCGGGACGGCGGTGCCGACGCCCAGCGGGTGCCAGGTGGCCAGGTGCAGGTCCCACCAGTCGCCGGCGGAGTCCGGCGCCGGCGAGAGGCCGCCGCCGGAGACGTGGCCGAAGGCCTCGCGGACCGCGACCAGGGCGACCAGGAGGAAGACGGTGAGCAGCAGGGCGACCGGGTTCGTGAAGAAGCGAGCGACCAGACCGGTGTCCTCGCCCAGCGCGTCCTCGTCGTCGACGGCGACCCGTCGGGCGGCGAACGAGGAGGGATCGGCCTCGGCCTGGGCCGCGCGCCGGCGCTCCGCGACATCGGCCGCCTGGTCGGTCGCGGCCGAGAGGAGATCGCCGAGGAAGTCGAGGCCGTGCCGGTACGGGAGCCACCAGGGCGCGAGGAGGCGGCGTACCTCCTCGTGCTCCGCGACCCGGCCCGCCCCCCGCGACCGGCGGGCCGCGCGGAGCTCGCCGGGGTGGGAGTAGACCGAGACCAGCGCCGCGAGCTCGTCCAGCGCCTGGCCGACCGAGCGGACGAGCAGGAAGCCCAGCACCCGCAGCACGGTCCCGAGGGCCAGCCGGACCACCTGGAACGGCAGGGTGCGCCCGGGGGCGTTCGCGAGCAGGGTCCACAACGCGGCCCGGCGCTCCTGGTAGTGCGTGTGCCGCCCAGTCAGCGGGGTCCGGCGGATGCCGCGGTGGGCGGCCTCGGCGTGGAAGACGACGGCCTGCGGCACGATGAGGGTCCGGTGCCCGGCCTGCGCCGCGCGCCAGCCGAGGTCGAGGTCGTTGCCGAACATCGGCAGGTGCGGGTCGAAGCCGCCGAGGGCCTCCAGCACGGACCGGCGCACGAGCATCCCGGCCGTGTTGACGGCGAGCACCGTGCGGACCTCATCGTGCTGGCCCTGGTCGTACTCGCCGCGCTCCAGCCCGGTCTCGCGCCGGCCGGTCCCTGAGATCGTGACGCCCAGCTCCAGCAGCCGGCGCAGCGAGGGCCACTCGCGCAGCTTCGGCCCGAGCACGTCGGCACCCGGATCCTCGTCGGCGGCGGCGAGCAGGGCCTCGAGGCAGGTCGGGTCGGGGTTGCTGTCGTCGTGGAGCAGCCAGACCCACTCGGGTCCGTCCTCCCCGGCCGCCCCCAGCGCCTCGAGCCCCAGCCGCACGGCCTCGGGGTACGACGTGCCGCCGCCGACGCGGCGTACGGCACCGAAGGCCTGCTCGACCAGCTCGGCGCTCTCGTCCTTGCTGCCGGTGTCGATCGCCACGACCCGGTCCACCGGGACGGTCTGGCTGCGGATCCCGTCGACGACGGCCGGCAGCCAGCGGGCACCGTCGTGGCTGACCAGCAGCACGGCGACGGAACGGGGACCAGGCACGGTCACCGACCCTAGAGGGTCCGTGGAGGGACCCCGAAATGAGAGAAGGCCCCGGGCGTCGACCGGGGCTCCCTCTCAGTGATGCTCAGACTGCGCGCTTCTTCAGCTTGCGCCGCTCCCGCTCGGAGAGGCCGCCCCAGATGCCGAAGCGCTCGTCGTTCATCAGTGCGGACTCCAGGCAGTCGTCACGCACCTCGCAGGTGAGGCAGACCTTCTTGGCCTCCCTCGTCGATCCTCCCTTTTCGGGGAAGAACGCTTCGGGATCGGTCTGAGCGCACAACGCGCGCTCCTGCCATCCCGCCTCTTCCTCGGCGTTCCCGTCGAGGAGAAAAAGTTCTCTCACGGCTATCGCCCCTTCTTACGTCGACCCAGCGACCTGGTGGTGCACGGACCCAACATCCTCACAACACTGGTGGAATTACATGCCTGTCGTACCCACTTAGTCAAGCGCGCATCTGGTATGGGCCGCACTGGTCCGGACCCCTGTCCCGACACCGGTCGCGACGAGCCGGTGCGAGAGAGTAGGCGCATGCAGAACATCACGGTCCTCTCCGGGGGCATGGGCGGGGCCCGCTTCCTGCAGGGCCTCCTCCACGGCATCGCCACCGGGACCCTGCCGGGCATCGCCGCCGACGCCACCGTGACGGTGGTCGCCAACACCGCCGACGACCTCTGGGTGCACGGCCTGAAGGTCTGTCCCGACCTCGACACGGTCATGTACACCCTCGGCGACGGCATCGACCCCGAGCGTGGCTGGGGCCGGCGCGAGGAGACCTGGAGCGTCAAGACCGAGCTCGCCGAGTACGGCGTCGAGCCGACCTGGTTCGGCCTCGGCGACCGCGACGTCGCGACCCACCTCGTCCGCACCCAGATGCTGGACGCCGGCTACCCGCTGTCGCAGGTGACCGAGGCGCTCTGCCGGCGCTGGGAGCCCGGTGTACGCCTGCTCCCGATGACCGACGACCGGGTCGAGACGCACGTCGCGATCGCCGACCCCGACTCCCCGAGCGGCCGGAAGGTCGTGCACTTCCAGGAGTACTGGGTGCGCCTGCGGGCCTCGGTCCCCGCCGAGGCGGTGATCGTGGTCGGTCTCGACGATGCGACCCCGGGGCCGGGTGTGATCGACGCGATCACCGACGCCGACCTGGTCGTGCTGCCGCCGTCGAACCCGGTCGTCAGCGTCGGCACCATCCTCGGCGTGCCGCGGGTGCGCGAGGCGCTCGCCGCGACGCGCGCCCCGGTCGTGGGGCTCTCCCCCATCGTCGGCACCAGCCACGTGCGGGGCATGGCCGAGCAGATGCTGACCTCGATCGGCGTCGAGGTCAGCGCCGCCGGTGTCGGGCTGCACTACGGCGCCCGCTCGGCCGGCGGCGTCCTCGACGGCTGGCTCGTCGACGAGCGCGACGCCGGGCAGCTGGCCCGGCTGCACGAGGCCGGGCTGGCCGCGGCCGCCGTACCCCTGATGATGACCGACCACGACGCCACCGCCGCGATGGCCGCCGCGGCGGTCGGGCTCGTCACCGGGCAGGGACGCGCGTGAACCGGCTCGAGGTGCTCTCGCCGGACGGCGTACCCGAGGTCCGCGCCGGCGACGACCTCGTCGACCTCTTCCTGACCGCGATCGACGGCGAGGTCGAGGTCGCGGACGGCGACGTCGTCGTCGTGACCAGCAAGGTCGTGAGCAAGGCCGAGGGCCGGGTCCGCAGCGGGGACCGCGACGGCGCGCTCGCCGCCGAGACCGCACGGGTCGTCGCGCGCCGCGGACCGACGACGATCGTCCGCACCCGGCACGGCTTCACCATGGCCGCCGCCGGCATCGACGCCTCGAACGTCGAGCTCGGCTCGATCGTGCTGCTGCCGCTGGATCCCGATGCGTCGGCTCGCGCGCTGCGCGCGACGCTGCGCGAGCGCACCGGCCGCAACGTCGGCGTCATCGTGACCGACACCGCCGGGCGGGCCTGGCGGGAGGGGCAGACCGACATGGCCGTCGGCGCCGCGGGCCTGCTGGTCGCCGAGGAGTACGCCGGCCGCACCGACCCGCACGGCAACCCGCTGGCCGTGACGGCACCCGCCGTCGCCGACGAGATCGCGGGCGCAGCCGAGCTCGCGCAGGGCAAGCTCGCGGGCCGGCCGTTCGCGCTCGTCCGCGGGCGGGCCGACCTGGTGCTGCCCGCGGGCGAGGACGGTCCCGGCGCCGTCGCCCTGGTCCGGGCCGAGGGCGGCGACCTCTTCGGCTTCGGCGCGCGCGAGGCGGTGGTGCGCGCCCTGGCCGGCGACCCGGCCGACCGCCGCCCGTTCGGCGCGCCCGCGAGCGCCGACGAGCTGGCCGACGCGCTGCGGCTCGTCACCGGCGCCGACGTACGCCTCGAGGACGGCGGGCTGCGGGTCGCCGTACCCCACTCCGGGGCCTGGCCGGGAGCCGTGGCGGCCCTGGCTTTCGCCCACGGATGGGTGGTCGGTGACAACCAAGATCCGAACGTTGCACATCTGCTACCGCCGGGTCCGTAGACTCTCCCGCTGGACCCCACTGCGGCAACGCCTGGACGTCCCTGCCGATCACCGACCGCGAGGAATGCTCAGCCGTGGCCAAGACAACCAAGTCCGCCAAGTCCGACCGCCAGGCGGTCATCGACGAGATCCGTAAGAAGCAGAAGGGCGCCGAGAAGCGCCGTGGCTTCGCCATCGTCGGCGTCTGCGCCGCCGTTGCTCTCCTGATCATCGGGGCGGCGGCGTACGGACCGCTGAAGGACAAGTGGGACGAGCGGGAGTACACCGACGTCGCACTCAAGGACATCGGCGCGGCCGCCGACGTCTGCCAGCCGGTCACCACCGCGAGCGCGGCCGGCTCCGGCGACCACGTCCCCGAGGGCCAGCAGGTCACCTACGACCACTCCCCGCCGGCCTTCGGCCCGCACTGGAACGCGATCGGCTCGCCCGCGCCGTTCGAGCGGAAGTTCTACACCGAGGCGGACCGGCCCGAGCTGGAGTCCCTCGTGCACAACTCCGAGCACGGCTACAACATCATCTGGTACGACGACACGATCGCCGACGACGACGACGCGATGAAGGACCTGCGCGCCATCGCGAAGAAGTACGCCGGCACCGGCAACTTCCGCCAGAAGGTCATCGTCGCGCCGTTCACCGCCGAGGACGACAAGGAGCACGGCGGCGAGTTCCCCGAGGGTCAGCACATCGCCTTCACGCACTGGTCGGTCGGCGGCGTCGGCGTCACCGACACTTCCAAGCAGGTCGGCGTCTGGCAGTACTGCAGCGACGTCTCCGGCGCCGCCTTCGAGAAGTTCACCGTCGACTACCCGTACCTCGACTCCCCCGAGCCGAACGTGATGTAGCCCGGCTCAGCCGCCTGACGCGCGGCCCCGGTGGCGATGCCACCGGGGCCGCGTGGTGCTTGAGGGGTCCGCCCCCGAACGACGACCTCAGGTCAGGTCGGCCCGGCCGCTGTCCTTCAGCGCGGCCACGATCTGCTTGACCTCCTGCGCGCGGGCGCGCGTGGTGACCAGCAGGGCGTCGGGGGTGTCGACGACGACGACGTCGTCGAGACCCACCACAGCGATGGTGCGGCCGGTCCGGGGGACGACCAGGCCGGTGGAGTCGAGGGCGTGGACGAGCGCGTCGTCGCCGAGGACCGTGGTGGCAGCCGAGTCGTTGGCGAGGAGGGTGGCGAGGGAGTCGAAGTCGCCGATGTCGTCCCAGCCGAAGGCCGCGGGGACGGTGACCACGCGGCCGGCGGCGGCTGCGGGCTCGGCGACGGCGTGGTCCAGGGCGATCTTCGGCAGCCGGGGCCAGACCTCCTCCAGCAGCGCGGGGTCGGCGGCGATCGCGCGCAGGTCGGCCGCGAAGGCCGGGTCGCCCTCGGCGAGCAGGTCCAGGAGCACCGTCGGGCGCGCGACGAACATGCCGGCGTTCCAGCGGTAGCGGCCGGTGGCGAGGTACGTCTCGGCGACGTCGGTGGCCGGCTTCTCGACGAACTCGACGACCCGGAAGGTGCCGTCGTGGCCGGCGAGGCCGTCACCGAGGTGGATGTAGCCGAACGCCGAGGACGGGAAGGTCGGCTCGATCCCGAGGGTGACCAGCCAGCCGTCCCGGGCGGCGGCCGTCGCGGTGGCGACCGCCGCGCCGAACGCCGCCTGATCGGCGATCACGTGGTCCGCGGCGAACGATCCCATCACCGCGTCCGGGTCGGTGCGCTCCAGCAGGGCCGCGGCCAGGCCGATCGCGGCCATCGAGTCGCGCGGCGACGGCTCGCCGAGGATCGAGCCGGCCTCCAGCCCGTCGAGCTGGTCGATCACCGCGTCCCGGTGAGCGGCCCCGGTGACGACCAGGAAGCGGTCGCCGACGAGCGGGGCGAGGCGGTCGTACGTCTCCTGCAGCAGCGAGCGTCCGCTGCCGCGGAGGTCGCGCAGGAACTTCGGCGAGGAGGACCGCGACAGCGGCCAGAGCCGGGTGCCGGCGCCGCCCGCGGGGATCACCGCCCAGAAGCCGTCGATCTCCGCCAACGCGTCTCCCCCGGTCGTCATGGCGAGGAGCCTAGGGGTTCGCCGCAGCCACCGGTCCCTAGTCTTGGCCAGTGTGACGACCTTCTCCCAGCTGCTCGCCGACCAGCTGCGCCGCGACGGCGGCCGCCCCCTGGTGACCTTCTACGACCACAGCACCGACGAGCGTGTCGAGCTCTCGGTGACGACGTACGCCAACTGGGTCGCGAAGGTCGCCTCGCTGCTCGTCGAGGAGCACGACCTCGAGCGCGGCGCGCGCCTGCGCGTCGACCTGCCGCCCCACTGGCTCGGCACCGTCTTCCTCGGCGCCGCCTGGACCGCCGGTCTGGTCGTCACCGACGACGAGGCACCCGACGCCGTGGTCTGCGGCCCGGACGGCCTGGCGCGTTGGGCGCCGCACGCCGCCGACCTGCCGGTCCTGGCCTGCTCGCTGCTGCCGCTCGGTGTCCGGTTCCGCGAGCCCCTGCCGGACGGGGTGTACGACGTCGGGGTGGACGTCTGGTCGCAGCCGGACTCGTTCATCCCGTGGGACCCCGCCACCGACGACGACGCCGCGCTGGCCTGGGCGGGGGCGACCGCCACCCAGGCGGAGGTCTGGGAGGCAGCCGCCGCCGGGAGTCATCTCACCGACGGCGGCCGCCTCCTGTCGGAGGCGAACCCGGCTTCCCCACCGGGGATCGCCTCCTTCACGGAGCCGCTCGCGAGGAGCGGCTCTCTCGTCCTGGTCGCGCGCGCCGCGCCGGAGCGGCTCGAGACGACGTACGTCGCCGAGCGCGCCACGGCCCGCTTCCCACGCACGGCGGACCAGGACTGATCGGGGAAGATCGGTCGGGCCGACCTGGTCAGCCCGCCAGGTCGAAGGCCTTGCCCCCCGCACCGAGCCGGATCGGGGCACCGACCCCGGTGGTCGATCCGGGCAGCAGGTAGATCCGGCCGGACTTCCGGCCCCGGACCACCACGTCCGCGTGCCCGGTGAGCTCGACGTCGGAGATCCCGATGATCCAGTCGTACGGCCCGAGCTTGATGCCGGGGACCACCCGCGCGGAGGTCAGCCCACCCGGTCCGTTGCCGGAGTAGGAGATGAGCTTGCCGCCCCGGCGGGTCAACGTGTCGGGCGCGCCGTCCGCGTCCCACTTGCCGATGCCGACCTGGCTGCGGGCCGAGATCGCCTTGCTGGCGACGTAGGGGGCGCCGAGCGCGGTCGCCCCTCGCCCGGGCCAGAGCTTCATCGTGCTGCCGCTCTGGCCCATCAGGTCCGGGTAGCCGTCGCCGGTCATGTCGCCGACCGCTGCTAGGAGCTTCACGCCCTTGAACCCACTGCCGATCCGCACGGCCTTCGGGAACCGGCCCTTGCCATCACCGAGCAGCAGGACCAGCACGCCGGACTTGCGGCGCATGATCACGTCTCCGAAGCCGTCGCGGTTCCAGTCGCCGGCGTTGAGCAGCGTGTCGGCACGACCGACCCGGCGGCCGGAGTCGCGCGGCGTACCCATCTTGACCTTGCCGCGGTTGAGGCTGATCGGCCAGACCATCAGCTGCTTGTCCGAGGCCCGCCGTACGACGAGGTCCGGCTGGGGCGTGCGGGCGAGGTTGGACTCGAGCTCGCGACCGCTCCAGCCCTGCTGGGCCGCGGCGGCCAGCGCCCGGATCTGCGGGATCTGGGCGTAGAGGTACCTGCCCGGGCAGGCCGTGGAGCCCGCGTCGCGGTGGCCGTTGATGGCCTGGAAGACCTTCGGGCCGACCTGCTGCCTCGTCGAGCCCGCCGAGACACCGTGCAGCGAGAGCTTCCAGGCGAACAGGGCGCCGTACGCCTGCACCATCGCCGCCGTCGGCTTGACGACGTCGAAGTTGCCGATGGCCGACATCGCGAACGAGTAGTCGTTGTAGCCGAGCGTGTGCGCGCCGACGACGGGTCGGTCGACGCCACCGGCACGGCCCTCCCAGATCCGGCCGAACCGGTCGACGAGGAAGTTGTAGCCGACGTCGCTCCAGCCCCGCGACTTCGTGTGGTACGCGTAGATGCTGCGCAGGATGCCCGGGACCTCGGCCCTGCTGTAGTTGTTGGCGTTCACGGTGTGGTGGACGTAGCCGGCGTGCACCTCGTAGTAGCGCAGCGAGCTCTTGTCACGCAAACGCTCGTCGGCCCCCCACTGGGCGCGCGAGTAGATCGTCGGCCTCGGCGTGAACCGCGCCGCCTGCAGCTGCAGGCCGTCCTGGGCACCGTCGGCGGCTTCGCCGTCGGGAGCGGCCGACGGCTCGGGCGCGGACGACGGGGCGACGTCCTTGCCGGTGTCGATCGCCGGCTTCTCCAACTCCTCGCCCGCGGCGACGCCCGGGTCGATGACCGCGAGCCGCATGTCGGCGGGCATCGTGCCGGTCTCGGAGGTGACCTGGACCTGGACCTGGTCGACGTCGCCCACGATCAGCTCGTCGGTGCCGGGACGTGCCCGCAGCGCCTCGGCGCTCCCGGGGTCGGGGGCGTGCTCGTCGTGGTAGGTCAGCGGCTTCCAGTCCGACCAGGCGCCCGCCTCGAGCGTGCGGACCTCGAGGCTGATCTCCTCCTCGGGGATCTGCTCGCCGTGCCCCCAGGTGACGCCGACGGTGCCGTAGCCCGTGACGTCCTGGGGGGTGCTGACCAGCGCGGCGCGGCCGGCGCCGGCGGCCCGCTGGCGGGCCTGGAGCGCCGGCGCCTTGGCGGCCTTGGCGCGCCCGACGACCGACGTCTCCGGGGCGGTCAGCGGGATCTCCTCCACGGTGGCCTCGACCGGCGCGGTCGGCACCAGGGAGGGCTCCGCGGACGCGGCGGTGTACGCCGCCAGGCCGGCGGTCGCGGGGCCGGAGGAGCTCACCGCGGGGTCGTTGTGGATCACGTCGAGCGTGACCACGCTGGCGGCGGGGGTGAGTACGGCGAGGACGACACCGAGCGCCAGGAGCTGCTGGCAGGCGGTGACGAACCGGGTCTTGGAAGCAGGCATGCGGGGGTCCTTCTAGTGCGCGGGGAAGTTCACACGTGACGCAACTTTCACATGAGTAACAGGCACGAAGGAAGGAGAACTGAGTAACTACAATCGTGTAATTTCCAGTCGACACGCCGACGAGTTTCAGATTTGTCAAGCCGGAGGGGGTCCGGAGACGCGAAAAACGCCGGCCCAGCGCGCTTGTCTGCGCGCCGGGCCGGCGTTGTCGAGCTCTGCCTCAGATATCCGAGGCGAGCTCCTCGTCCATCTGGTCCTCGGTGTCCGGCTCGTCGTCGGAGCCGTCGTAGTGCAGGTAGCGGATGCCCTCGGCGACCGCGCCGTCGTACCCGACGCGACCCTTCTCCAGGACGATCACCCGGTCGCACATCCGGCGGACCGAGCCGGCGGAGTGGGAGACGTAGAACATCGTGATGCCGCTCTCGCGGATCTCCTGCATCCGCTTGAGGCACTTGCGCTTGAAGGGCCGGTCCCCCACCGCGAGCACCTCGTCGGCGACGAAGATGTCGCAGTCGACGTGGACGGCGACGGAGAACCCGAGCCGCGCGAACATGCCGGAGGAGTAGTTGCCGACGGGGGTGTCGAGGAACCGCCCGACGTCGGCGAAGCCCGCGATGTCGTCGAACTTGGCGTCGGTCTCCTGCTGGTTCATCCCCAGGATGGCGGCGTTCATGTAGATGTTCTCGCGCCCGGTGAGCTGCGGGTGGAAGCCGGCGCCGGTGGCGATCAGCCCGGAGATCCGCCCCCGGGTCAGCACCTGGCCCTGGTCGGGCCGCATCACGCCGCAGATCAGCTTCAGCAGGGTGCTCTTGCCGGAGCCGTTGAGCCCCATCAGTCCGATCGACTGACCCTGCGGCACCTCGAAGGAGACGTTCGAGAGCGCGGAGAAGGTGTCGCCGGTCTCCGCGCCCTGCATGCGGGCCATGATCTTCTTCTTCAGCGTGCGCTGGTACTGCAGCGAGAACTGCTTGGAGACGTCGTCGACGACGATCGAGGTCACGCTCACGTCATCATCTCCGGCACCTTGCTCTCCAGCCGGGTGAAGACCCACTGGGCGACGGCCAGGAGCACCAGACCCACGGCCAGCATGATGAACCCGCGCGACCACAGGTCCGGCGGGAACGACTCGGCGTACGTCGTCTCGTCGGTCGTCGTGTACCAGAAGCCCCGCTGCATCAGCAGCACCGCCTCCGTGACCGGGCTCAGCATGTAGATCGTGTGCCCGAGGTCGCCGCCGAACCGCTCGTCGATCAGGGAGTACGGGTACATCATCGGCACGGTGAACGGCAGCATGTTGATGAAGGTCTGCACGATCCGGCCGAAGTCGCGCAGCAGCACGTTGAAGACCGAGAACATCAGGCCCAGCGCCGTGCCGATGACGAGCATCAGCGCGAAGCCCAGCAGGGCGGCCGCGAAGCCCACCAGGTCCGGGTCCCAGCCGGCGATCATGCAGGCCCCGCTGAGGATGATCAGCTGCGGGAGCGTGTGGTAGAGCGAGACCAGCATCGAGGCGAACGGGAAGAGCTCGCGGGGCATCGCCATCTTCTGCACGACGGCCTTGTTCTTCAGCAGCGAGCGGGTGCCGGACATCACCGTCTCGGTGAAGTAGTGCACCAGGACCATCCCCGCGAACAGGTGGATGGCGAAGTTCTCGACGCCCAGACCGCGGCCCAGCACCATGCCGAAGACGAAGTAGAACGTCATGAACCGGATGGCCGGGTTGATGTAGGACCAGGCCAGGCCGAAGAACGACCGGGCGTAGCGCGCCTGGATCTCCCGGCGCACCATCAGCCGGAGCAGGTAGCGCCGGCGGAAGGCCTCGAGCAGCCCGCTGGTCGTCCCCGGCGGGGCGAGCGGGACGTGCGCGAGGTCGTGGCGCTGGGTGACGGTGTCGGTGGTCATCGTGCCTCCGTCTGCTCCTCGCCGGTCCAGGGCGCGAACGTCCGGTCCCAGGCCTCCGGCGAGGTCACCTCGCCCAGCTTCTCGCGGTACTCGCGCGCCAGCCGCGGCCACTCGCGCCGCAGCCGCTCGTGGATCTCGAGCGTGTGCTTGAGCTGGTCGCGGTACTGCTCCGGGTCGCGCCGGTAGAGCGCGGCCGAGGTGCCGTCGTTCATGGACACGATCGCGGAGTCGAAGGCCGCCAGGCGGTACCACTTGGCGTCCATCGCGCGCACCTCCACCTCGGGGTGCGACCGGGACAGCGCCCGGGCCGGCTTGAGGTGGCGCACGGGGGCGAGGCCGGCCGTGATCAGGCGGGACAGCCGGCTCGGGACCTCGGAGATGTCACGACCCTTGCGCGGCAGCTTGTCGCGGCGTACCGGCGGGAAGTCGTCGAGGTCCTCGTGCAGCTGCGCGTCGAGGTACTCCTTGCGGAACGCGTTGATCTCGGCCAGCCGGGTCGGCAGCATCGCGTGCAGCCCGTCGGGGCCGGCGAGCACGTCCTCCAGGGCCAGGTGCCGGATCGCGACCGTGGAGTACTGCATCGAGACCAGGTGGGCGATCGAGTGGTTGAGGTTCTCCCGGATCAGCCGCCCGCCGCGGGGGTACGTCGAGTGCAGCAGCGCCGCCACGAACCGGTTGCGGACGTGGAAGTAGGCCTGCCAGTCGAGGGCGTCGTTCTTGTCGACCCACGGGACGTGCCAGACCGCCGCGCCCGGGAAGGTGACCGTGGGGAAGCCCGCCGCCTTGGCCCGCAGGCCGAACTCGGAGTCGTCCCACTTCAGGAACAGGGGCAGCGACAGGCCGACCTCCTCGAGCACGACCCGCGGGATCAGGCAGGAGAACCAGCCGTTGAAGTCGACGTCGACCCGCTTGTGCAGCCAGCGGGCGGAGCGGATGTTGCGCGCCGCGAGGTCCCAGTCCTTGTAGCCGTCGGTCGGCGTCTGCCACCAGAACCGCCACGGCTGGATGATCTCGCCGAAGCTGTGCAGGCTGGAACGGGAGAACAGGCTGAACATGTGGCCGCCCACGATCGTGGGGCGGCGAGCCAGGTCGCCGAAGGTGACCTGGCGGATGATGCCCTCGGTCTCGCAGACGACGTCGTCGTCCATCATCAGCGCGTACGTCGCGGTGCCCTTGCGGACCGACTCCAGCTGGCCGCGGGCATAGCCGCCGGACCCGCCGAGGTTGCCCTGCTCGACGATCCGCAGCGTGTCACCCAGGGCGCCCGCGGCCTTCGCGTAGTGCTCGGAGTCGACGACCTTGTCGGTGCCCTGCTCCATCACGAAGACGGTGTCGAGGTAGGGCTGGAGCTCCTCGGCGTCGCCCAGCTGGCCCAGCAGCTTGGCGCAGAAGTCGGGCCGGTTCATCGTGGTGATCGCGATGTCGGCCGTCCCGTGGGCGGCGCGGTCGGCGGGGACCTGCGCGGTCCACTCGGCCGACTCGACGACGACGTCCTCGTCACTCGCGACCACGTCGTACCAGTACCAGCCGCCGTCCACGAACGGCTTGAGCGTCAGGTCGAAGGTGAAGGAGCCGCCCTCCGCGGACTCGGTGGTCGCGGCGTCGATGCGCTGCGAGCGGCCGTTGGCCGTCGACTTGTAGACCAGGACCGTGGCTCCGCGCCCGACGAGCCGCACCGTCAGGGAGACCTCGTCGACGATGGTCCAGCGCCGCCAGTAGCTGGCGGGGAAGGCGTTGAAGTAGCTGCCGAACGAGACCCGCTCCCCCGACCGGACCCGGAAGGCCGTGCGCGACTCGATCTGGTCGGGATGCATGGTCCGACCGGTCGAGGTCGACTGGCGCAGCGCCGCGTTGTTGAGGTCCTTGGCGGCCTGGTTGCCGCCGACCTCGTACTTGTCGGCGTCCAGCCGGGCTTCCTCGGGGTCGAGGTAGAGCGCCAGGACGTCGAAGTCCCGGTCGAGCGGCATGATCTGCCGCTGCAGCAGCCTCGTGGTCGTGGCGGTACTGATGTCAGGGCTGCTCACTCGTCGACTCCTCCGCTCGTCAGGGGGGCACCCTCCGCGAAGTGCGGCCTGAGCTTGTTCTCGAACATGGAGAGCGCCGAGCCGATCGCCATGTGCATGTCAAGGTACTGGTAGGTCCCCAGCCGGCCGCCGAAGAGCACCATCGGCTCCCGCTTGGCCAGCTCGCGGTACTTCAGCAGCGTGGCGCGGTCCTCGGCCGTGTTGACCGGGTAGTACGGCTCGTCGCCCTCCTCGGCGAAGCGGCTGTACTCGTGCACGATCACGCTCTTGCCGGGCAGGTGGGTCGTGGTCCGCTCGGGGTGGAAGTGCTTGAACTCGATGATCCGCGTGTACGGCGTCTCGCGGTCGTTGTAGTTGACCACGCCCGTGCCCTGGAAGTCGTCGACGTCGACGACGCTCTCCTCCAGGTCGACGGTGCGCCAGGAGAGCCGGCCCTCGGCGTTGCCGAAGTACTCGTCGACGGGGCCGGTGTAGACGATCGGGACCTGGCCCTTGTACGTGTCGGCCACGTCGAAGAAGTCGGTCTCGAGGCGGACCTCGATGTTGGGGTGTTCGGCCATCCGCGTGAGCCAGGCCGTGTAGCCGTCGACCGGCAGGCCCTCGTGGGTGTCGTTGAACCACCGGTTGTCGAAGGTGTAGCGCACCGGGAGGCGGGTGATGATGTCCGCGCTCAGCTCGGTGGGGTCGGTCTGCCACTGCTTGGCGGTGTAGCCCTTGATGAACGCCTCGTACAGCGGGCGCCCGATCAGGCTGATCGCCTTCTCCTCGAGGTTGGTCGCCTCCGACGTCTCGAACTCGGCCGCCTGCTCGGCGATCAGCGCCCGGGCCTCGTCGGGGGTGTGGGACTGACCGAAGAACTGGTTGATCAGCCCCAGGTTCATGGGCAAGGAGTAGACCTGACCTTGGTACTTCCCGAACACGCGGTGCTTGTAGTCGGTGAAGCTCGTGAACCGGTTGACGTACTCCCACACCTTCTCGTTGGAGGTGTGGAACAGGTGCGCGCCGTACTTGTGCACCTCGACGCCGGTCTCGGCGTTCCGCTCGGAGTAGGCGTTGCCGCCGAGGTGGGAACGACGCTCCAGGACCAGGACCCGCAGCCCCAGCTCGGTCGCGCAGCGCTCGGCGACGGTCAGGCCGAAGAAGCCGGAGCCGACGACGACGAGGTCGGGGAGGTCGGAGAGATCAGCGGTGGACACGATCCGTCAGTCTACGGACGACGAGGGAAGCCTCCGCATTCCGCGCGCCGAGCGGATGGCACGGATCACGTTGCGTGCCTCACCCCGCCCCCCGCGCACCGGGCTGAGCGCCACGACCACCGCCGCGACCAGCCACGGCTTGAGGCGGACCGGGAGGTTCTCGCCGTACCGGAAGTGCACGACGAACAGGTTGCGGTACATGTAGAACCCCTTCCAGCCCGAGAGGTCGTGCTGCTGGTCGAAGTCCAGCTGGCGCACCAGGACCGCGTCGCGCACCCCCCAGATCCGGTAGCCGGCCCGCCGCGCGCGGATCGCCAGGTCCACGTCGTCGTAGAAGATGAAGTACGACGGGTCTGGCAGCCCGACCCGGTCGATCACCTCGCGGCGGACCAGGAACCCCTCGAACGCGACGTTCTCGAGCTCCACGCGCTCCGGCATCCGCGAGCGCTCGCCGTACGTCGTCTCGACCATGGCGGTCTTCGGCTTGATCGCCAGCGGGTTGCGCAGGTCGAAGCGGAGCGCGGCCTTCTCGACCAGGTGGCCGTTCCGGTCCTCGCGGACGGCGGCCAGGCAGGGTTCGTCGGTGGCCATCAGCACCGTGAGGCAGTCGGGCGCGGGGACGACGTCGTCGTCCATCAGCCAGAACCGGTCGAAGCCCTTCTCGTGGGCGATCTGGACGCCGAGGTGGAAGCCGCCAGCCCCGCCGAGATTCTCGTCGGTGCGCAGCACGACCAGGCCGGGGTTGGTGGCGCGGGCCAGCACGTCGGGGGTGTGGTCGGTGCTGGCGTTGTCGATCACGACGATGCCGTCCGGCAGGCGCTCCAGGGCGGCCAGCCCCGCGAGCATGCCCTCGAGCAGGTCGGCGCGGTTGTAGGTGACCACGACGACCGCGACGGTCTCACTCACAGGTACCTCCGGTGTCCGGTGAAGTCGCCGCGGAGGCCGGCGTACATGCCGCGGGCGCTGAGCCGCAGCCGCGCCGCGCTGGGGCGGGTCAGGGTGTAGAACCACAGCGTCTTGGCCACGAAGGCCAGCGCGTGCGGCCAGCCGCGGTAGGTGCGCAGGTTGACCAGGTTGTTGCGGGCCATGCAGTAGTGCTTCAGGTCGCTCGGGCTGTGGTTGTACGTCGTCCGCCCGAACGCCATCGGGGTGCCGAGCTCGCCCACGCTGGGGTGCCGGACCCGCGCGGCGGGGACCGTAGCGATCCGGGCGTGGGCGGCCTCGGCGCGCAGGCGGTACTCGTGGTCGTCGCCCCAGATGAAGAACTCCTCGCGGGGCAGGCCGATCCGCTCGACCAGCTCACGGGTCACCAGGACGCCGTTGAACGGGATCACGATGTCGTCGAGGCGGCCGCCCCGGGCCGCGCGGTCGACGTCGGACACCCGGTGCGCGACGCTCGCCGAGCCGGGCAGCCGGATCGGGAAGACCAGCCGCTCGGGGTCGTCCTGGTCGACGACGACCGGGCCCCAGAAGTCCAGGTCGCGCTCGGCCAGCAGCAGCGCCAGGCAGTCGCGGTCGGGCAGCCCGTCGTCGTCCATCAGCCAGGCCAGGTCGGCCCCGCGCTCCATCGCCCAGGCCAGGCCGGCGTGGAAGCCGCCCGCGCCACCGCGGTTCTCCGGAAGCGTGCGGGCCTGCACCCGCGGGTCGTCGTACGACGCGAGCCAGGTGCCGGTGCCGTCGGTCGAGGCGTTGTCGACCACCAGCACCTCGACCAGCCCCTCGACCTCGCCCAGGCGGATGAGCAGCCGCTCCAGCAGCTCCCGGCGGTTGAAGGTCACCACCACCGCCACCACACGCTGCTTCACAGGGGACACCCTAGATAGTCACCGCTCCCCGACGCTGGTTGAGGTGCGAAGGACGAAGTCCCGAGCCTCGAAACCCCGTACGACGACAGACGGCCCCGATCAGCGCTGCTCCTCGGCTCACCGGGTTTCGAGGCTCCTCCACTCCTACGTCGCTCCGGAGCACCTCAACCAGCGTCCCGACGCAGGCCCTGACGCTGGTTGAGGTGCGAAGGACGAAGTCCTGAGCCTCGAAACCCCGTGCGCCGGCAGACGGCCTCGATCGGCGCTGCTTCTCGGCTCACCGGGTTTCGAGGCTCCTCCACTCCTTCGTCGCTCCGGAGCACCTCAACCAGCGTCCCGAAGCAGGCCCCGACGCTGGTTGAGGCGCGAAGGACGAAGTCCTGAGCCTCGAAACCCGGTACGACGACAGACGGCCCCGATCGGCGCCGCTTCTCGACTCACCGGGTTTCGAGGCTCCTCCACTCCTGCGTCGCTCCGGAGCACCTCAACCAGCGACCCGTCGCTCCGGAGCACCTCAACCAGCGTCCCGGAGCACCTCAACCAGCGACTCAGATCCAGTTCATCGGGTTCACGGCGTTGCCGTTGGCCAGCACGGTGAAGTGCAGGTGGCAGCCGGTCGACCAGCCGGTGGAGCCGACGTACCCGACGACCTGGCCGCGGCGGACCCGGTCGCCCGGACCCACGGTGTAGCGGGTGGCGTGGTTGTAGACGGCGGTGAGGAACTTGTCGTTGGCGCGGCCGACGTTGACGTAGAGCCGGTTGCCGTAGACCGAGGACCAGTACGACTGCATCACGGTGCCGTCGGCGACCGCGCGCAGCGGGGTGCCGCAGCCGGCACCGAAGTCGGTGCCGTCGTGCAGGCCCCAGTAGTGGTAGATCGGGTGCTCGCGGTAGCCGAACGGGGAGGTGACCCGCGCCCCGGCGACCGGGGAGCTGAGGAAGCCGTCGCTCTGGCCGGTGTAGCCGCCGCCGCGGCGCGCGGCGCGGCGGGCCGCCTCCAGGATCTGCTCCTTGATCTTCGCCTCGCGCTTCTTCAGCTGGCGCAGCACCAGGCGGTCGTGCTGCTGGGCGGCACCGGCGGCGCGGCGGGCGGCGCGGGCCTGGTCGAACAGCCCGGCGACCTCGGCCCGGGCGCTCGCAGCCTCGGCGGTGAGGGTCTGCATGGTCTCGACGTGCGCGGCCGCGGCGGCCTGCTGCTCGGCGACCGCCTGCTGCGCGGCCTCGACCTGGGTCTCGCGCACCCGGAGCAGCACCTCGATGCTGCGCAGCTCGTCGTACGCCGCGTCCTCCTTGGCGACCATCGTGTCGTTGGCCTGGACCCGCCGCAGCAGGTCGTTGGGGTCGTCGGCGGAGAGGATCGACGCGAGCCCGAGCAGACGCGGGTCGCCCTCGGTGTAGAGCCCGGTCACCCGGTCGACGAAGCGGGCGCGCTGGTCCTTGACCGCCTGCTCCCCCGCCGTGAGGTCGGCACGGGCCTCGGCCAACCGTGCCTCGGCCTCGGCGAGCTTGGTGCGCAGCTCGGCGTCGCGGGCCTGGGCGGCGGTCAGCTTGGCGCGGGCGACGGCGTACTCGTCCTGGGCGGCGTCGAGCTTGGCCTGGGCGGCCTCCAGCCGGGCGGCCGCCCGGCGGACCTCCTTGCTGGAGTGCTCGAGGTCGTCGTGGGCGTGCTCGATCTGCTTCTCGACCTTGTTCTGCTCGCCCTTCAGGTCGTCGTCAGCGGCCTGGGCCAGCGGAACGGCCGTCGCGCCGATCGCCAGTGCGCAGGCCAGGACGGCCGCGGACAGGCGGGGGCGCGAGGCGCTGGGGAAGTAGCGCACCGGGTCTGCCTTCGAGTTCGGGGAAGAGGGCGCAGCGACGGTAACCCGCGCGGATCAGACTTTGATGTATTTGCGCGTCAGCAGGAGTGTCGGCAGCAGGGTGAGCACCGGCCCGAGGATGGCGATGACGATCGCGGCCGTCGTCGTGTCCCCCCAGCTGATCCACGGGATGAACTCCAGGGTGTCGGCGAGACGGCCCTCGACGCCGAAGTGGATCAGCGCGGCGAGCGCCCCGCCCGCCAGCAGCACGCTGATCGCGGCGATCACCACCGCCTCGAGCAGGAACGGCAGGGTGATGTAGATGGTCGAGGCGCCCACCAGGCGCATGATCCCGATCTCCTTGCGGCGGGCGAACGCGGCCAACCGGATCGTGTTGGCGACCAGCAGCAGGGCCGCCACCACGAGGACGATCGCGATGCCGAGCGAGCCGTCGCGGAGGGTGTCGATGATGTCGAACATCGGTTCCACCAGCTCGCGCTGGTCGTTGACGCCCGCGACCCCGTCGAGGCCCTGCACGGAGCTGGTGACGCCCTCGTACTTCTGGGGGTCCTTCAACGTGATCCAGATCTGCTGGGGCATGTCGTCGGCGGTGATGGCGGCGTTCGGACCCTCCAGGTAGTCCTCGTCGTACATCTCCTTGAGCTCCTCGAACGCCTGCTCCTTGGTCTCGAAGCGGGTGCTCTCGACCTCCGGGCTGTCGTCGATGACGGCCTGGACGGCGGCGATCTGCGCCTGGTCGGCCTCGGCCGCGCACGCGGGGTTGCTCCGGTCGTTGTCCCGGCAGAGCGTGACCGCGATCTCGAACTCGTTGCCGAACCGGTCCTCGACGAGCTGCGCCTGGTCGCGCAGCAGCACGCCCGCGCCGACCAGCGACAGCGACACGAACAGGGTCAGGACGACGGCGATGTGCATGGACAGGTTGCGGCGCAACCCCTGTCCGAGCTCGGTGAAGACGTAGCGCAGCTGCATGAGGGTGGAAGGACTCCTGGATCGGGGGTACGACGGGTCGCGGGCGGGCGGGTCAGTGCTGGAAGCCGTAGACGCCCTGGGCCTGGTCGCGGACCACGCGGCCGTGGTCGAGCTCCACGACGCGCTTGCGCATCTGGTCGACGATGCCGTGGTCGTGGGTGGCCATCACGACGGTGGTGCCGGTGCGGTTGATCCGGTCGAGGAGCTTCATGATGCCGACCGAGGTGGTCGGGTCGAGGTTGCCGGTGGGCTCGTCGGCGATCAGGATCATCGGCCGGTTCACGAACGCCCGGGCGACCGCCACGCGCTGCTGCTCGCCGCCGGAGAGCTCGTCGGGCATCCGGTCGCCCTTGCCGTCGAGGCCCACCATCTCCAGGGTCTCGGGCACCAGGTTGCGGATGTCGGAGCGCGAGCGCCCGATCACCTGCAGGGCGAAGGCGACGTTCTCGCTCACCGTCTTGTTCTGCAGCAGCCGGAAGTCCTGGAAGACGGTGCCGATCTGGCGCCGCAGCCGCGGCACCTTCCAGCTGGCGAGGCGGTTGATCTCCTTGCCCGCGACGTACACCCGGCCCGACGTCGGCCGCGTCTCGCGCAGCACGAGGCGCAGGGCCGTCGACTTGCCCGAGCCGGACGTGCCGACGAGGAAGACGAACTCGCCCTTCTCCACGTCCACCGACACCTGGTCGAGCGCGGGGCTGCCCGTGCCGGGGTAGGACTTGGTGACCTTCTCGAAGCGAATCACCCACGAGACGTTACGCGAGGTTCCTGAGGACGGCGCGGACCCTGGACACTGTTTCTCTACGCTGTGAGCGTGCCCACCGCCGTCCGCTCGCTGCTCGCAGCCGTGCTGGCGACCGTGGCCAGCGTCGCGATCGGCGTCGTGGCGACCGGTCCGGACGATCCCGACCCGGCGCCGCCGGCCCCGGCCGACCTCGCCCTGGCCGATCTCGACACCTCCGTCCTGGCCGCCCACCGGACCGGGTTCTGCCCCGCGATCACCGCGGCACAGGTCGCCGGCGCGCTCGGCGGCGAGCCCGCCGGGAGCGCGTCGTACGACAACGGCGACGAGGTGCCGATCGCCGCGGAGGTGACCGACGTCGCCCACGAGTTCGGCTGCTCGTGGACGGCCGCCGACGGCGCCGTGGCCCGCGGCTGGGTCTTCGCCCCGCCGGTCTCGGCCGAGCGGGCCGCGCGGCTCGCCCGCGCCGCGACCCAGGCCCCGGGCTGCCGGCCCCTGCCCGAGGCGTCGGCGTACGGCGTCTCCTCGGTCGCCGTGGTCTGCGCGGACGAGGGCCTCCGGACCGTCTCGCACCGCGGTCTCTTCGGCGACGCCTGGCTCTCCTGCTCGCTGAGCGCCCCCACCGCGGTCCCCCGGGACGAGCTCGTCGACCGGGCGGACCGCTGGTGCGCGGCCGTCGCGCTCGCGAGCGCCTCCGACCCCGCCTGAGCCGCGCCCCGGTCCGCCCCACTGAGCGGACGCCGGTAGCCATGCCTCCATAAATGTGTATTAATTTGCTCGACTTTGTCATTTATGCGAAGGAGAGCCATGCACCCCCCGCAGCCGATCTCGGGCCGCCCCACCGCCCGCCGCCGTCGCTTCCCGACCCTGGCGCTGGCCGTGGCCTGCCTGACCGTGCCGTTCGTGCTCGTCGCCTGCGGCGGTGAGGACGACGGTCCCCGGCTGGAGCTGAGCGCCGCCCTCCCCGAGCAGAGCCCGCAGGACACCGTCCTGCGCGTCGGCGACCCCGCGACCCAGACCGCGCTGGAGCTCTCCGGACTCGACGAGGAGCTGGACGTCGAGGTCGAGTGGGCCAACATCAGCGGCGGGCCGAAGACCCTCGAGGCGTTCCGCGGGGACGCGCTCGACCTCGGCGCCGTCGCCGACATCCCGCCGCTGTTCGCCCAGTGGACCGGCACGGACGTCAAGATCGTCGCCGCCCGCGAGACGGTCGACCCGCTCGAGCACCCGACGTACGAGCTCGGCGTCGCGCCCGGCGCCGGCGTCGAGGAGCCGGCCGACCTGCGTGGCAAGAGGATCGCCTACTCCCCCGGGCAGGCGCAGGGCTCGGTCGTCCTGCGGGTGCTGCGGGAGGCGGGCCTGACCCAGGACGACGTCGAACTGGTCGAGATGGCGAGCGTCGACGACGTCTACGTCAACGCCCTCGGCAGCGGCCAGGTCGACGTCGCGCCGCTGGGGCAGGCGCTGGTCCCGCCGTACCTCGCCAAGTACGAGCAGGACGGCGGCACCACGATCTCCCCCGGGGTCCGCGACGACGCCTGGACGCTCTACGCGCCGACCGCGGTGATCGAGGACGCCGACAAGGCCGCCGCGATCAAGGAGTACGTCGGCGTCTGGGCGCTGGCGCAGCAGTGGATCGCGACGCATCCCGACGAGTTCGCGCAGGGCTACTACGTCGAGCACGAGGGTCTCGCCGAGGAGGACGCGCGGGCGATCGTCGAGGCGCTCGGCACGTTCGAGGTGCCGACCGACTGGACCGACGTGATCTCCCGACACCAGGAGATCGCCGACCTGCTCGCCGAGGAGCAGGACCGCGAGCCGCTCGACCTGGCCGACCTCTACGACCGGCGCTACGAGAAGGTCATCGCCGAGTCGATCGCCGCGAACGGGGGCGCGTGATGACCGTGACCCTGGAAGCACCCGCCCACGTCTCGCCGGTCGTCGACGAGCGCGTCGTCGGGCGGCGCCTGGGCCCGGGTCGCCGGGTGCCGTTCGCCATCGTGCTCGGTCCGGTCCTGCTGGTCCTCGCCTGGTGCATCGGGTCCGCGACCGGCGCGCTCGACCCGCGCACCCTGACCGAGCCGTGGACGGTCCTGGCGACCGCCCGCGACCTCGTCGAGAGCGGCCGGCTGCAGGAGAACCTGCTGACCTCGGCCACCCGGGTCGGCCTGGGACTGGCGCTCGGCATCGTCGTGGGGCTCGGGCTGGCCCTGGTGGCCGGCCTGTCGCGCCTCGGCGAGGCCGTCATCGACGGCCCCGTGCAGGTGAAGCGGTCCATCCCCAGCCTCGCGCTGATCCCCCTGCTCATCCTGTGGCTCGGGATCAACGAGGAGATGAAGGTCGTCACCATCGCGCTCGGCGTGATCGTGCCGGTCTACATCCACACCCACAACGGCCTGCGCGGGATCGACCACCGCTACGCCGAGCTCGCCGAGACCGTCGGGGTGGGCCGGACCGAGTTCGTACGCAGCGTGGTGCTGCCCGGGGCGCTGCCGGGCTTCCTGCTCGGCCTGCGCTTCGCGGTGACCTCCGCGCTCCTGGCCCTGGTGGTCGTCGAGCAGGTCAACTCCACCAGCGGGATCGGCTACATGATCACGCTGGCCTCCAGCTACGGCCAGACCGACGTCATCGTCGTCGGACTGGTGCTGTACGCCGCGCTCGGCCTGCTGGCCGACGGGGCGATCCGACTCGTCGAGAGGAAGGCACTGTCATGGCGTCGCACGCTGGGAGGCTGAGCTCCCCCACCACCGCCGTCCGGGTCCGCGGACTGCGTCGCAGCTTCAGCGAGGCCGGCGGCGTACTCAACGGGCTGGACCTGGACATCGCCGCGGGCGAGTTCGTCGCGCTCATCGGACGCAGCGGCAGCGGCAAGAGCACGCTGCTGCGGAGCCTGGCCGGTCTCGACCGCGACGTCGCCGGCTCGGGCACCGTCGAGGTGCCCGAGCAGGTGTCGGTGGTCTTCCAGGACTCCCGGCTGCTGCCCTGGCGTCGGGTCCTCGACAACGTCACCTTCGGGCTGCGCGAGAAGCACGCCGGCGCCCGCGGTCGGCAGGCCCTGGAGGAGGTCGGCCTCGCCGGCCGCGAACGGGCCTGGCCGCACGAGCTGTCCGGCGGCGAGCAGCAGCGGGCGGCCCTGGCCCGCTCGCTGGTGCGCGAGCCGCAGCTGCTGCTCGCCGACGAGCCCTTCGGCGCCCTCGACGCGCTGACCCGGATCCGGATGCACGTGCTGCTGAAGCGGCTCTGCGCGACCCACCGGCCCGCGGTCCTGCTGGTCACCCACGACGTCGACGAGGCGATCGTCCTCGCCGACCGGGTGATCGTGCTCGACGACGGCGTGGTCGCGTCCGACCTGCGCGTCGAGATCGGCGGGCGGCGTACCCAGGCCGACCCGCAGTTCGCCGCCCTGCGCACGCGGCTGCTGGCCGAGCTGGGCGTCGAGGACGACCAGCAGCTCACCGGGGCCGACTACGAGCGGAGGGCCGCATCGTGACCATGCACCTCAACCTGTTCATCTATCCCGGCGGCCACCACGAGGCGGCGTGGCGACATCCCGACTCCGACCCGGCGAGCGTCCTCGACATCGGCTACTACCAGCGACTCGCCCAGCGGGCCGAGGAGGCGCGGTTCGACGCGATCTTCTTCGCCGACGGCCCCGCGCTCGCCGACAACATCCGCTACGCATCCCGCTTCCGACTCGAGCCGCTCACCTGGATGTCGGCGATCGCGGCCGTGACGAGCCGCATCGGGCTGATCGGCACGGCGTCGACGACGTACTACGAGCCGTACAACCTGGCCCGGCTCTTCGCCTCCCTCGACCACCTCTCGGGCGGCCGGGCGGGGTGGAACATCGTCACCACGGGTGCGCCCGACGCGGCCTACAACTTCGGGCTGGCCGAGCACCCCGTGCACGCGGAGCGCTACGCGCGCGCCGACGAGTTCGTCGACGTGGTCACGAAGCTCTGGGACAGCTGGGAGGACGAGGCGTACGTCGCCGACGCCGTGAGCGGGGTGTTCGCCGACACCGACCGGATCCACGCGATCGACCACGTCGGCAAGCACTTCTCGGTCGCGGGTCCGCTCAACACGGCGCGCTCCCCGCAGGGGCGGCCGGTCTACGTGCAGGCGGGCTCCTCCGACGACGGCCGCGGCTTCGCGGCCCGGTGGGCGGAGGCGATCTTCACCGCCCACCAGACCCTCGGCAACGCGCAGGAGTTCTACCGCGACATCAAGGACCGGGCGCGGCGGCTCGGCCGTCCGCCGCAGCAGGTGAAGGTGCTGCCGGGGATCAGCCCGGTGATCGGCTCCACCGTCCGCGAGGCCGAGGAGCGGTACGAGGACCTGAACGCGCTCACGCAGCCGGCGTACTCCCTGGAGCAGCTGTACCGGCTGACGGGCGCCGACCTCTCGTCGTACGACCTCGACGGGCCGTTCCCCCGGCACCTGGTGGACGTGCGCGGGGACCGGGCGGTGAGCAGCCGCTCGCAGCTGGTCCTCGACATCGTCGACCGCGAGCAGCCGACCATCCGTCAGCTGCTGCACCGGCTCGCCGGCGCGCGGGGTCACCGCGTGGTCGTGGGGACGCCGGAGCTGATCGCCGACCAGATGCAGGAGTGGTACGAGAACGGCGCCGCGGACGGCTTCAACGTCATGCCGCCGTGGCTCAGCGGCGGCTTCGAGCTGTTCGCCGACGAGGTGGTCCCGCTGCTGCGCCGGCGCGGCCTGTTCCGCTACGAGTACGGCGGCAGCACCCTGCGCGACCACTTCGGGCTGACCCGCCCGCCGAGCCAGTACGCCGCCCGGTATCAGCGCGCCGTCGCCGTCGCGAAGGGAGCGTGATCTGTGCCCAGGAGCTCCTGGAGCCGTTCGGCGTCGTGCGGGGCGTGGCCCCGCGCGTCGTTGTCGAAGTAGACCACCACCTCGTCGACATCGCCGCCCTCCGCCCACGACCGGCACCGCTCGGCCCACCGGCGCAGGGCGGCGTCGTCGTACCCGCTGGCGTAGAGCTCGGTGTCGCCGTGCAGCCGCACGTAGATCAGGTCGCTGGTCACCGCCTCGGCCATCGGGAAGCGGCCCGCCGTGTCGGCCACCACGCACGCCACGTCGTGCTCGCGGAGCAGGGCGAAGGCCTCGTCGGTGCAGTACGTCGGGCTGCGGAACTCCAGCGCGTGCCGCACCGGCAGGTCCAGGTCGGTGCTCGTGACGGTCCGGTCGTCGGCCAGCTTGTCGTCGTGCCGGCGGGCCAGGTCGGCCACCTCCTGCGTGGTGCGCGGCAGCTGCTCGAAGAACGCGGCGAGCAGCCCGGCGTCGTACTCCAGCCGCTCGGGGAGCTGCCACAGGATCGGGCCGAGCTTGGCTCCGAGCGCGAGGACGCCGCTGGCGAAGAAGTTCGCCAGCGGCGCCTCGACGTCGCGCAGCCGCTTCATATGGGTCACGTAGCGCCCGCCCTTGACCGCGAAGACGAAGCCGTCAGGCGTCTCCGCCGCCCAGCGTGCGTACGACGTCGGCCGCTGGAGCGAGTAGAAGGACCCGTTGATCTCGATGCTGCCGAGCCGCCCCGCGGCATACGCCAGCTCCTCGCGCTTCTTGAGCCCGCGCGGGTAGTAGTCGCCCCGCCAGCGGGCGTACGACCAGCCCGAGATGCCGACCCTGATCACGCCCATGCCGGGCCGGTACCCGTGTCCCGCACCCCACGACGCGGGTTCGTGACGCGGGTTCGTGACGCTGGTTGAGGTGCGAAGGACGAAGTCCTGAGCCTCGAAACCCGGCGAGGTGAGAAGCAGCCTTTGGTCGACGCGGTCGTTCGACTCGCCAGGTTTCGAGGCTCGCTCCGCTCGCACCTCAACCAGCGACGGAGTGGCGTGCCTGTAGCCCTGCCGGGCGGTGCCGCGGTCAGGGCTGCAGGGTGTCGAGCGGGCTGGTGCCGAGATGGTCGCGCTGGAAGAGCAGACCGTTGGGTGTACGCCACACGAACGAGGTGTCGTCGATCTTGTCGTAGCGCCATCGCGTATGGGTCTTCGCCCGATGATGTCGCCGGCACAAGGGTGCGATGTTGCAGTCACACGTCGGACCGCCACGCGCGGCGGGATCGATGTGGTCGCAGTCCGCCCGCCGAGCTCGTCTCTGGCACCACGGGAACACGCACGTGTGTTGCAGCAGGACCTGACGCTCACGCAACCGGTCCGGGACCTCGTAGGCATCCACGTGCACGTGATCGGCCAGGTCGATGACCGGCCTCACCACCACCTGCGTGTCCGGGTTCGCACACCAGGAGCGCACCTGCTCGGCCGACACGAAGGAGCGGGTCTCCTCCACCCGGGCGAGGTCCAGATCGGTGCTAGCACCAGCGAGGGCCGCTTCGGAGAGATGCACGTGCAACAGCACTTGGCGGGCCTTGGGCCGATCCTCCGGCTCCGCCGCCGCCAGGTCGAGCGAGAGCTGGCGCCGAGCCAGGTCGCCGACGGCGATGGAGCGCCGTACGTCCAACGGGGCGTCCAGACCGAGCGCGCCGAGGTCGCGCGCGCGTCTGGCGACGGCGTCTTCGAGGTCGAGGGCGTCGGCGAGGTCGAGGGTGCCGTGGACGTCGACGCAGCCGTCGAAGGAGACCTGGCGGGTCTCGATGTCGAAGTGCCGTCCCTCCTGCGCGGCGACCTGACGGGCGAGGGCTTCGTCGGGGTCGAACCGGACCCGGGCCTCCTCGACCGTGCGGTCGAGCTGCGCGATCGAGACCTTGTGCGCCACGGACGCCAGGTGAGCGTCGACGTAGGCGGCGCCTGCCATGGGCAGGTCGAGGGTGGTCTTCGCGATCCGGCGGGCCTTCCACACCGGCAAGTCGAGGGACTGCACGCGGGCGTAGATGCGCGGGAGGCGGTGCGCCAGCTCGACCGCCTCACCCAAGAACATCCGACCCGCGTCGGAGGACAGGCCGAGCGCGGCGGCGAACTCCAGCACGGAGAACTCCGCCACCAGCGGGGCACCCTCGCCGGCGATCGTCAGCGACTCCTCAGCGCCCGGGACCAGGACTGCCGCATCGTCGTACGAATCCGTCGAGTGCATCCCCGCCCAGGCCACCGCGGCGGCCAGCTGCTGGGCGGCACCCCGGGCCTCCGCCTGCCGCGCGGCGCCCACGTAGGCGAGCAACGCGGATGCGTTGTCGCAGTCGTGGAGTTCCCGAGTGGCCATACAAAGATGGTAGGCGCGGGCACCGACAGTCCGCGTTCGTCATCCACAGCGGCTGGGAGTGCTCGCTCGCCGCTGCTTCTCGGCTCGCTGGGTTTCGAGGCTCGGCGCTGGAGCGCCTCACACCTCAACCAGCGTCACGTTCGACGCCCGTCGTACCCGGCGCAGCTTCTCGGCTCACTGGGTTTCGAGGCTCAGGACTTCGTCCTTCGCACCTCAACCAGCGTCACTTGGCGTCCGTCGTACTCGCTTCTCCTTCGCTGCGGTGACCACAGCGGTCGACCCGAAGCAGCCGCCAACCTGCAGGCGACCGCGACCAGGTACGACGAGTGCCGCACGCGGTGACCCCGTTATCTCTGTGATCTTCGAAGCAGCCGCGTGCCGAACCGCGACAGCAACCCAGCGCCGTACCGACGCCGATTCTCGGCTCACGGGGTTTCGAGGCTCAGGACTTCGTCCTTCACACCTCAACCAGCCTCACGTTCGACGCCCGTCGTACCCGGCGCTGCTTCTCGGCTGGCCGGGTTTCGAGGCTCAGGACTTCGTCCTTTGCACCTCAACCAGCGTCTCGCACCTCGACCGGCGTCGGGCGAGGAGGTCAGTTCTCGGCGGCCTTCTCGGCGCCGCGGCGCCAGCGGATGCCGGCTTCGAGGAAGCCGTCGAGGTCGCCGTCGAAGACGGAGGAGGGGTTGCCCTCCTCGTAGCCGGTGCGCAGGTCCTTGACGATCTGGTACGGGTTCAGGACGTAGTTGCGCATCTGGTCGCCCCAGCTGGCCTGGACGTCGCCGCGCATGGAGTCGAGGTGGGCCTTCTCCTCGGCCTTCTTCAGCGCGAGGAGCTTGGCCTTCAGCACGATCATCGCGCTGGCCTTGTTCTGCAGCTGGCTCTTCTCGTTCTGGCAGGAGACGACGGTGCCGGTGGGGATGTGGGTCAGCCGGACGGCGGAGTCGGTGGTGTTGACCGACTGGCCGCCGGGGCCGCCGGAGCGGTAGACGTCGACGCGGATCTCCTCGTCGGGGACGTCGATCTCGTCGGTCTGCTCCAGGACCGGCACGACCTCGACGGCCGCGAACGACGTCTGGCGCCGGCCCTGGTTGTCGAACGGGCTGATCCGGACGAGGCGGTGCGTACCGGCCTCGACGGAGAGCGTGCCGTAGGTGTACGGCGCGTGGATGGCGAAGGTGGCCGACTTCAGGCCGGCCTCCTCGGCGTACGACGTCTCGAAGACCTCGACCTTGTAGTCGTGCTGCTCGGCCCAGCGGACGTACATCCGCATCAGCATCTCGGCGAAGTCGGCGGCGTCGACGCCACCGGCGCCGGCACGGATCGACACGAGCGCCTCGCGGGCGTCGTACTCGCCGTTGAGCAGGGTGCGGACCTCGAGCGACTCGACGGCCTTCTTGACCTTCTCCAGCTCGCGCTCGGCCTCGGCGAGCGACTCCTCGTCGCCCTCCTCCCGGCCGAGCTCGGCCATGATGCCGACGTCCTCGATCCGCCCGAGCAGCTCGTTGAAGCGGTCGAGGGTGCCCTGGAGCGCGGAGAGCGCGCCGGTGATCCGGGTGGCGCGGTCGACGTCGTCCCAGAGGTCGGGGGCGGCGACCTGGTCGCTGAGGTCGGCGATGTCCCGCTGCATCGCGTCCAGGTCGAGGACCTGGCCGATGGTGCCCATCGTCGCCTGGAGCTGCTTGACCTCTACGTCGTAATCACGGCCTGCCACGATGGACAAGGTTACGGCGCGGCGGTGACAACTCCTACTTGCGACCGAACACCTGGGCGACGTACCACTGGCCGCCGCCCTTGCGGGCGCCGATCGCCATCAGCCGGTAGCGCGGCTGGAGGATGTTCGCACGGTGTCCGTCGGAGTTCATCCAGCCGCGGACGACGGCGCGGCCGCTGGGGAACCCGTAGGCGACGTTCTCGCCGACCATGCTCATGCGGCACCGGCGCAGGATCGGCCCGAGGTCCTGGTGGTACATGCGGCGCTGGGCCGCCATCCGCTTCGCCTGCCGGACGGCGAAGCGCTGCAGGCACTTGTTCTTGCGCAGGTCCACCCGGTCGCGCTGGTCGCGCTCGGCGTTCGTGGCTCGGTGGGCGACGTTGCCGTAGCGCTGCTCGGGGGTCGCAGCCTGGGCGGGGACGGTGGTCGCCACGAGGAGCGCGACCAGGAGGGGGGTCAGCAGTCGGATCAGACGCATCTCGCCACCGTACGGCGCTCGCCACCTCGATGCGAAGGCCTGGATTCGGCCGAACCCGACGCGGGACGGCTCCGGGCAGGGTTCAATTCCGCGAGGACTCAGGTCTCCGGGTGCCTGGCCGATGTAGCCGCCACCCGTCTCGAGAGGAGCGCCCCGCGGGGCGCATGCAGGATGACCCACCGCACCCGTCGTACCGCCGTGCTGCTGGCGCTGGCCGCGCTCGTGGCCGGTCTGCTGACGACCCCCACCACGGCCGCGACCCCGTCCGCGCGTGCCGGCGGCGCCGAGGTCTGGCAGCGCGTGCAGCAGCCGCACGTCGAGAACCCGACGAACCCGCTCGCCGGACGCCTCTGGGGCGTCTACAGCGGACCGCAGGACCAGGTCACCGCGCCGTACCAGCGCGCCCGGGGCCGCAAGAAGCGGCTCATCGCGACGATCGCGCTGCGCCCGCGCACGAAGTGGTACGGCGCCTTCGTCCCCGACGCGTCCATCCGCGACCAGGTCACCAAGTACATCGCCTCCTCGCAGGCCGGCGACCCCGAGAAGCTGGTGCAGCTCGCCGTGTTCCGGATGAAGCCGTGGGAGGGCGAGGCGTGCGTCCGACGCTCGACGACGGCGGAGAAGCGCAGCTACCGGCGCTGGATCAACCAGCTGGCCGCCGGGATCGGCAGCACCCCGACCGCGGTCGTCATGCAGCCCGACATGCCGTTCCTGTGGTGCGCCCCCGACCGGAAGGCCAAGGCGCGGCTGCTGACCTGGGCCACCCAGCGGCTCTCCGCACTCCCCCGGACCAGCGTCTACCTCGACGCCGGCGCCGCCGACTGGTGCCAGAACGAGCGGGGCGCGAACCCCGAGACCTGCGCGCAGGCACTGAAGCTGACCGGCGTCCGGTACGCCCGCGGCTTCGCCCTCGACTCCACGCACTACAACGGCGCGGCCGAGAACGTGCGGCACGGCGTCGCGATCGTCGACATCCTGCGCCGCGACGGCTACGGCACGAAACACTTCATCGTCGACACCGCCAAGAGCGGCCGGCCGATGACGTGGCCCGAGGTCATCCCCGCCTCGCGTCGTGACCTCAAGGACAACGCCCGGGTGTGCACGCGGGCGAGCATGCGCCGCTGCGTGACCCTCGGCATCCCGCCCACGGCCCGCCCGGGGAGCCCCGAGTGGGGCCTTCCCGAGGACGTCCGGAAGGCGGCGGCGACGTACGTCGACGGCTTCTTGTGGTTCGGCCGGCCCTGGCTGTTCAACCAGGCCGACCCGTTCGTCACGAGCCGCGCGGTCGCGATGGCACGGACGACGCCCTGGCCCGGTCCGGCGTAACGTCGGCCCATGGCCATCGCCCACTCCCCCAGCTTCGTCTTCGACTGCCCCGACGCGCCCGCCCTCGCGGGGTTCTACGCCGAGCTGCTCGGCTGGCAGGCCGAGCCCAACGAGGACTGGGTCGACGTCCGTGGCGACGGCCGCTGCCTGTCCTTCCAGCAGGTCGAGGACTACCGCGCGCCGACGTGGCCGAGCCAGGACGTCCCGCAGCAGCTGCACCTGGACGTGGTGGTCGACGACCTCGACGCGGCCGAGCCCCAGGTCCTCGCGCTCGGCGCCACGCTGGCCGAGCATCAGCCCGGCGACACCTTCCGGGTCTTCCTCGACCCCGCCGGGCACCCGTTCTGCCTCTGCCTCACCTGAGCCGGATCACTCCCCGACGAACACGCTCATCGCGCTCATCCGGATCTTGTCGGAGTACGTCGTCAGCTTGATCGACCCGCCGAGCTCGACCTCCGGGCCGACCTCGAGGCCGACGTCCTTGACCCCGCCCTGCCCGTCGGTCTCCAGGTAGACGACGCTGTCGAACGACGCGACGCTGGGGATCTGCGCCTTGCCGCCGACGAAGATCGTGGCCCCGTTGGCCTTCCAGCCCTGTTCGTACTTGGCGTAGCCCTCGAGGAAGCCGTAGGCGCCGAGGGACGACTCCAGGGAGAACTTCTCGCAGCTGGCCTTGAACTTCGTCACCAGCAGGTCCACCTCGAAGGCGAGCTTCGAGATGTCGGAGTCCGGCGCGCAGGCGACGGGATCCGACGCGTCGAGGTCGGCCTCCTGCGGATCGTCGAGCGGGTCGCTGCCGTTGCACTCCTCCTCCCGGGGCATGGCGAATCCGGTGGCGTTCACGTTGATCGCGGCGTGGTACATCTTCTGCACCAGGTTGGCCTCCGCCTGGAGTCCGGCGAGCTTGAACGCGACCGGGTTGCTCAGCTGGGCCTGAAGTCCGGTGAAGACCGGCCAGGCGACCTCGTGGTAGTCCCGCACGGCGGCGTACCACCGGCCGGTCCGGCGGCGCCACTCGGCGAACACCGCCCGCGAGCTGCCGCACGAGGTCTCGGTGCCGTTGTAGTCGCAGTAGGCGTGGTCCGGGAAGACGTCCTGGCAGGCGTTCGGCGAGAGCGCCGCGTCCTGGGCGGCGTCCAGCTCGGCGTACGCCTCGGCGACGGCGAGGTCGCCGTCGGAGCCGATGTGGCGGATCACGTCGCCGATCCGCTGCCGGGCGATCGGGTGCAGGTCCTCGTCGCGGAGCTGGGCGATGGTCGTCCCGATCTCGCGTTGGACGGCCTGGTGCCGGGCGAACAGCGCGTCCTCCTGCTGGTCCCAGTAGCCCATCCAGCCGTCGCCGGCCGACAGCTCTTCGAGACTGTCGGGGAGCTCGGGCAGGGTCAGACCGCCCTGGAGCCCGCGGCTGAGGTCGAACACGTCGCTCGCCGGCACCCGGGAGGAGCGGTACGGCGCGCTGTCGGGGTGGTCCTCCAGCGGATCGGGGTCGTCGGTCTTGCGCAGCGACCGGCGCAGGTGCGGGAGGGCGGCCTCCTTGCCCGAGCGGAACTGCACCACGGCGGCCAGCTCCTCGTGGACGAGCGGGTTCTGCGGGGCGTGCAGCAGGGCGCGGCGCAGGTGCTGCTCGGCGTTGCCGTAGTCGCCCATCAGCGCCCACGCGTGCGCGACGTTGGTGAGCCGGACCGCCTCCTGGTCGAGCCCCACGGCCGGACCCGGCGGGAGCTCACCGGCCCGGCGCCCGAACGCGATCGCCCACTCCGGCCGGTCCAGCCCGTTGGCCGCGACGGCCGCGTTGGACAGGTGCACCGGGTCGTTCGGCGCGAGCTCGTGGCCGCGCAGGGCGATGGCGAGTGCAGCGACTGCATGGTTGCTCGCGAACGCGGTGACCAGCACGTCGTCGATCACCTCGGGGTCCTGGACGGTCAGGAACTCCTGCCACGCTGCCCGCTGGGACTCGTCGAACCGGCTCTCCACGTACGCCGTGGCGGCGGCCAGCGCGGCGGCGTACGTCGGGATCGGCCGGGTGCCGAGGGACCGCGGCGGGAAGTCCTTGACGCGCTCCGGGTCGACCGGTGCCTCCCTGCTCTCGCGCCATATCTCGAGCGCGTCGGTGAAGACTTCACCACCCGACGGCTCCGCGACGACCCGGATCTTCGCGCTCAGCTCACGCACCACTCCCCCGACGGTGAGCCGGGCGCGGACCGTGAGTTCTCCGGGTGCGAGCGGTGCCCTCCAGCGCAGCACCGGCGTACGGGTGGCGCCGGCCGCGAGGGCGGTGACGGTGGTGCCGAGACCGCCCGCGACCGCCGTCAGCTCGTCGGGCGGCGTGACCCGCTCGCCCGCACTCGGCGGGGTGACGACGAGCGCGGCCGTGTCGATGGCGGTGGTCGCGGTGACCGGGAGCCGGACGTCGAAGACCGAGCCGGTGAGCACCCAGTCCGGCGTCTGGAGGCTGAGCTCGCCGTCGCGCGGGAACTCGTCGTCGAGCGGCGGCGGTGGCGTGGACCGGACCGTCACCGTGACGGTCGGGCTGGTGGCGGCGCCGCGCCCGGCGTACGCGATCGCGACCGCGCGGACCCGCACCGGTCCGGCCGCGGCGAAGGTGGTGCGCAGGGTCGCGAGCCCGGTCCGGTCCGTGGTCGCCCGGCCGATGGCCGCCCAGCCGGAGCCCTGCTGGCGCTGGAACTCCACGGTCCGCCCGGCCTGGGCGGGACGCACCCGAGCCAGTAGCCGACTCGGCTGGCCGACCATCGCCGTACCGCCGTCGACGCCGAGCTCGACCGTGCCCGGCGCCTTCGGCCGGACGGTGACCACCGTGGTCGCCGTCCGGGCACGCTGACCCCGGTGTGCCCGGGCGGTCGCCCGCACCGTGACTCGGCCCGCGGTGGGGAACGACGTCGCGATCCGGACGCTCCCCTTCCGGTCGGTGCGGCCACTGCCGACCGTGACCCAGCGCTGGCCGCTCTTGCGCTGGACGACGACAGGGCGCTTCGCGCGAGCGGGCGTGATACGGACGGTCAGCACCGTCCGCTGACCGACCTCGACGGCGCCCGGTGCGGTGAGCCGTACCCCGGCCCGAGCGGCCGACGCATTCGAGGCGCTCAGGACGGTGACGGCGAGCAGGAGCGCGAGCAGGGGGACGAGAAGACGGTGGAGTCGCACCGCCGCATCGTGACGTCGAGAGCGTCCCGTCCGGCAGGGCTCGGTGTCCCCTTCGGCCGGGCGGCTTCGCCGAGGCCGAGGGGTCAGTCGACCGTGGAGACCGCCGAGCCGGAGGCGGCGACGGTGCCGCCGCCGGGCGAGCCGGGGAAGCTCAGCGGCAGGTCCAGCGGGGCGCGGAGCTCGACGCGGACCGTGTCGCCGTCGGCGATCGCGACCTGCGCGACCAGGCCGGGGTAGCTGGCGTAGGCACCGACCGAGCGGAGGTACTCCTCGACCGCCCGCTGCGCGTCGGCCTCGGTCAGCGCGAGGCGCTGGTCGGGGACGCCGCCGGTGTAGACGTCCACCCCAGTGGCACCGAGGTCCGCGCCGTGCAGAGCGGCACCGTCGGCGAGAGTGTCCAGCCCGGAGCGCTGGAGGTACGCCGCCGACGCGTCGATCACCAGCACCACCGCCATCGCGATCACCGTCGCGAAGCCGATGACCAGCAACGTGACCTGGCCGGACTCGTCGCGCCTCACCCGCCCACCTCCTGGTACTGCCCGATCGGCACCGCGTGTGTCGCGTCCAGCGCGAACGACGGCCGGCCGCCGCCGAGCACGTCGGGGATCAGCAGGTCGACGCTCGACTCGATCCGGACGGTGATCACCGAGGTGCCGGCGTGGCAGTTCTCCGGGTACGGCGTACAGGTCACCGTCACCTCCAGCGGCGCGTCGTCCGGCAGCCCCTGGTCGGCCAGCGCCTGACGGGCGGCGGCCGTCGCCCGCTCCTGCCCCTGGCCGTCGTCCGGCGCCAGCGCGTAGGCCCGGCCAGCGGCCCGGGCGGCCGAGGTAACGGCGTACGCACCGGACTGGACCTCGAAGACCGAGAGCACGATCCACAGCAGCGGTACCAAGAGCAGGATCCCGACCCAGACCAACTCGATGACGGCGCTCCCCGCCTCGTCCCGGCGCGTCACTGCGGCTCCTCCACCGCGTGCCCCCTGACCTCCAACGCGACGCCCGGCCCGCCGAGACCCAGCGCCGGGACGCTCGCGCGGATCGTCACCACCACCATCGGCTGCCCACCGATGGTCGTCCTGCTCACCGCGACGTCCTCGGCGAACCGGCCGGCGATCGCGTCGTCGACCTGCTCCCGGGTGACCGCCTCGCCCTCGGCCGGACCGCGGTCCGCGGTGGCGGCGTACCGCGCTCCCTCGGCTGCCGCGGCAGCCAGGGTGTTGCGCACGTGCAGCACCAGCGCGACCTGGACGATCCCCAAGGACGAACGGCACCAGCACCAGCAGCACCAGGACGAAGTCGACGACCGCGGACCCGTCGTCGCGGCGACGGCTCATCTCACCGAGCTGAGGGCATCGCTCAACAACCCGGAGAGCTGCTCGCGGGCCACACCGCCGATCACGACGACGATTCCCGCCGTCATGACGGCGACCATGACCCAGCCGGGCACGTCGCCGCGGTCGTCGCGTCGCCGGACGCCGACGACGAGTGCCGCGTGCAGCCGCATGAGGAGCAGCAGGGGTCGGGACATGGGGTCTCCGTTCTCGAGAGGTCAGGGGGCGGTGAGCGAGAGGCCGATGACGCCGGGCCAGAAGGCGAACAGGACGGTCACGGGCAGCACGAGGAAGACGACCGGCACCATCATCAGGACCTCCTTGCGGGCCGCGATCTCGATCAGCTCGCGGCGGCCCGCCTCCCGGACGTCGGCAGCCTGGGCGTGCAGGACGTCGGCCAGCGGGGTGCCGCGCTCGACCGCGACCGAGATCCCCTGGGCGAAGCGGGCGACCAGCGGCAGGCCGGTGCGCGAGGCGAGCTCGTCGAAAGCGGTCGTGACGGGCTCGCCGGTGCGGACCGCGGCGAGCACCCGGCCCAGGTCGTCGGAGAGCTCGCCGCCGCTGCGTCGTACGACCCGGTCGAGAGCGGCGACCGGTCCCTCGCCCGCGGCGACCGCGAGCGCGAGCAGCTCGGCGATCGCCGGGAACTCCGCGAGGATCCGCCGCTCCCTCGCCTTGACCTGGCCGGAGAGGTGGGTGTCGCGACCGAGCACCCCGACCACGAACCCGATCGCGCAGAGCACCAGGCCGAACACGACTCCCCCGGGGTCGGTCACCGCCCTGACCAGCGCGTAGGCGGCGGCGACGGCGAACCCGGCCAGCCCCCACTGCACCTGCTCGATCCGGAACTCGTGCACGGTCTTGTCGATGCCGGCTCGTTCCAGCCGGCGGCGTACGGAGGACGCGCCGCCCAGCACCCGCTCGACGAGCCCGGCCGCCGAGACCAGGACCGGCCCGAAGACCCCGACGGCCGCCGGGGTCGTGTCGGGCACCCGGCCGCCGAGCCGCTCGAGCTGGGGCAGGTCCCGGATGTACGGCAGGACGCGCACGGCGATGGGAGTACGGCGCAGCGCGACCACCCGGCTCGCGACGAGGACCAGACCGGCGCCGAGCATCCCGCCCAGCACCGCTCCCCACGCAGCGAGGGTCACGACAGGATCCGCCGCTCGACCGGCAGCCGGCCCAGCCGCATCATCAACCGGTACGCCGCGACGCAGGTGACGGCGCCGACCACGAGCACGACCACCCCGGTGGTCGAGTTGTAGCGACCGATCACGTCGGGCTGGGAGGACATGGTCAGCAGCACCAGCCAGGGAGCGGCGACCGCGAGCCGGGCGCCGTTGACGGTCCAGGCCTGGCGCGACTCCAGCTCGGAGCGGGTCCGCGCCTCGTCGCGCAGGTAGCCCGACAGGTTGCGCAGCAGCCGGCCGAGCTCGCCGCCGCCGACCTCGCGGGCGATCCGGAGTCCCTCCACCACCCGGTCGCCGACGGGGTCCGCCAGCCGCTCCTTCAGCCGGTCGAGGCAGTCGCCGAACCGGCCCGTGACCTGGTAGTCGAGCGCGAACCGCGCGAACGGCTCCTGCAGCGCCTCGGGGCCGCGGGTGCCGAGTGCCGACAGCGCGTCGGGCAGCGACATCCCGGCCCGGACGGCCGAGGCGAGGTTGTCGACCGCCTCGGGCCAGACCTCGGCCAGCTCGCGCTGGCGCCGCCGAGCGCGCCCGGACACGATCGCGACCGGCAGGTAGCTCCCGAGGACGGCGAAGACCATCGCGACCGGCGGGGTGCGGGCGGCCACCTGGACCACCAGCCCGCAGAGCAGCCCGCACCCGAGGCAGAGCAGGACGAACCCGACCGGCGAGACCGTGCCCAGACCGGCGCGCGCCAGCAGCTCGGACGTACGCCGGGTCGCTCGCTCCCGCGACCGATCGCCCGCCTCCCGCGGCCGCCGCGGTACGAAGAACGCCGACCAGATCAGCATCAACCCGACGCCGACGCCCAACCCGACCAGCGCGCCCATCAACGCTCCCCGTCGGTCAGCAGCCGGTGCACGTCGATGCCGACCCGCTCGAAGGACGCCACCCGCGGCGGCATCCCGCGCGTGCGGCGCAGCTCCCCGTCGCGGCGCTCGAAGATCGGCTCGGCCTCGATGATGTCGTTCTCGACGCGCCCCGGTACGCCGACGATCTCGTTGACCCGGCGTACGCCGTGGTGGTCGACGCCCAGGTGGACCACCAGGTCGACGGACGCCGCGACGGTCGGCACCACGAACCGCGCCGAGATGTTCTCGCCGGCCAGCAGCGGCAACGTGCACATCTTCACCAGCGCCTCACGGGCGCTGTTCGCGTGGATGGTGCACATGCCGGGCAGCCCGGAGTTGAGCGCGAGCAGCAGGTCGAGGCACTCCTCGGCACGCACCTCCCCCACGATGACCCGGCTCGGTCGCATCCGGAGGCTCTCCTTGACGAGGTCGCGCAGCCGGATCTCGCCGGTGCCCTCCAGGCCTGCCTGCCGGGTCTGCATCGGCACCCAGTCCGGGTGGGGAAAGCGCAGCTCGAAGACCTCCTCCGCACTCACCACCCGTTCCCCGCCGGGGATCGCCGCGGCGAGGCAGTTGAGCATCGTGGTCTTGCCCGCCTGGGTGCCGCCGGCGACCAGGATGTTGAGGCCGGCCCGCACCGACGCCTCGAGGAACGCCGCCGCCTGGCTGGTCAGGCTGCCGAGCTCGACCAGGTCGCTCACCCGGGTCGCGCGCAGCACGAACTTGCGGATGTTCACGGCCGAGAAGCCGCGGCTGATGCCCTGCAGCACCACGTGCAGGCGATGGCCGTCGGGCAGCATGGCGTCGACGAACGGCTGGGAGAGGTCGATCCGGCGACCGCTGGACTTCAGCATCCGCTCGACCAGCTCGTCGACCTGGGCCTGCGTCAGCATCAGGTTGGTCAGCTCGTGGCGGCCGTTGCGGGCCACGAAGACCCGCGAGGGATCGTTGATCCAGATCTCCTCGACGCTCGAGTCGTCGAGGTACGCCTGCAGCGGGCCGTAGCCGGCCACGCGCGCCACGAGCTCACCGACCATCGCGCTCGGGTCGGCGACCGGCACGACCTGGCCGGTCAGGCTGCGCTCGTCGTGGTCGCGCACCACCGACTCCGCGATCCGGCGTACGACGTGGGCGTCGCGCTGGGGGTCGACCCCCTCGCGGCGTACCAGCTCCCGGACGTGCTGGTCGAGCTCGTCGACCATGCCCTGCCCGTGCGCAGGGACGGCGTGGGTCATCGCCATGACGCTCCTCGAGCCCGAGAACGGAGTGCTGTCACGAAGGTAGGTGCCAGCGGTCTACCCCGGCGGCCCGCGAACGAATCTGTGGAGAACGTAAAGAAAAGCCTGACGGCAAGTTCTGCCGACTCGGCGCGCAAGTTCTGCCGACTCGGCGAAGGGCTCCCGGCGGGAGTGCCGGGAGCCCTTCGCGTCGTGCTGTGGTGCTGTCGTGCTGGTGGTGCTGGATCAGCGCTTCTTGCGGACGAGGGTCACGGTGCGCTTCGTGACGGCGGTGCCTCCTTCCGCGGTGAAGGTGATCCGGACGGGGGCGGAGATGCGGCCCTTGCGGACCAGCAGCTTCCGGTAGGCGCCCTTGGCGGCGACCCGGACCTTGACGGTGCCGGGACCGGCCACCTTCGTCCGCGTCGCGGCGATGCGGCCGCCGGCGAGGCGGATGGTGCCCGCGCCGTTGACCTTCACGTTCAGGACGACGATGCCCTTCCTCGTGTCGCGCTTGGCGACCGAGGCCGACACGGTCGGCTTCGGCGGCGTGACGACGACCGGCGCCTTGGCGACCGTGAGCCTCAGCGGAGCCGAGGTCGTCTCCGTGCCCGAGGAGTCGGTGACGACCGTGGTGAGGCTGACGCTGCGGCCGGCGTACGACGGAGCCGGCGTCCAGGTGAAGAGGTACGGCGCGCGCTCGGCGTCCGCGACCGGCTTCCCGTCGACCAGCAGGGTGACCTTCCGCACCGCGAAGTCGTCACCCGCCCGGACGAGCGGCTTCACCGTCGTACCGACCGCGACCTCGGTGCCCGCGAACGGGTCGACCAGCTCGGCCGTGGGTGCCTCGTCGGCAACCACGCCGTACGACGTCGGGATCCCGCCGGGGACGGTGGACGCCCGCGAGGAGACCGTGACCGAGCTCGAACCCGAGATCGCCTCGGCACCCGTGTCCGCGTCCGCGGGCCCGCCGGCGACCGGCGCGGCCGGACCGAAGTAGCTCGACGAGACGACGAACGGCGCGCCGGTGCGGACCGCGGTGTTCTCGGCGTTCGCGTTGTACGCCGCCCAGCCGTTGCCCGTGAGGACGTTGCCCGAGGCGGTGAGCGCCCCGGCCGTCTCGGTGCGGGCGTCGGTGAGCAGGATGCCGTACGACGTCGACGGGTCGGGCCGGAAGTAGTTGCCGGTGATCCGGCTGGACCTCACGAACCCGTCCGCGCCGCTGGTGAACTTCACGCCGGTCTGCGGGTAGAGGCTGTTCGCCTTGCCCCGGACGACCGTGCCGCTCACGTAGCCGTGCTGCTCGATGCCGGTGCGGGCCACGTTGTTCGGCCCGCCGTCGACGCCCTTGGCGCCGTCGATCAGGATGCCCCCGCTCTGGTAGCCGGTGACGACGCTGTCGGCGACGGTCAGCTCGGTCTCGACGGTGCCGGTGCCGGCCCCCTCGACGACGCCCGTCTTGACGATGCCCCAGCCGTGCGGGTGCTCGGCCAGCTCGTCGGCCGTGGTGGCGGCCCGCAGCGGGCCGACCACGCTCTGCGAGACCCGGCCGGCCGCGCCGAAGTAGGCGATGCCCGCCTCGGCCCAGGTGTCACCGGAGGTGACCGTCACGCCCGAGATGTCGACGAACAGCTCGTTGGTGTCGGTCGAGCCGAGCGACTGCCGCGACACGGTGATCACGTTGCCGCCGCCGTCGCGCAGGTAGGGCTTGAGGCCCGCCAGCGAGTCGATCGACGGGTCCGGCTTGATGGTGACCTTGTCGGCGCCCGCGCCCTTGATCTTCAAGGGCTTGGTGATCGTCAGGCCGTTGGTCGCCGAGGTCGACACCGGGTTGCCGGGGCCGGAGACCGGCGTCGACGACTCCTCGTACACGCCCTCGCAGACCACGATGGTGTCCCACGGGGAGGCGAAGTCGACGGCCTGCTGGATCGAGGTGAAGTTGGCCGTCGGGCACTGCGCCTTGTCGTCGTCGACCACCCAGGAGGTGTTCGCGAACGGGTCGGCGACGTTGTCGTTGAGCAACACGCTGCCGCGGGTGTTGTCGTACGCCGCCATCACGGCCGCCGGGTCGGGACCCGACGTGACCGGGCCGGAGCCGGCGCCCTGGTCGACGTCGGTGCCGTCGGAGAGGATCAGCGGAGCGTCGACCGCCTCCTGGAAGCGGACGTCGGCGAGCTGGATGGAGCCGGAGGCCGGCGTACCGGCCGTGCCGAAGCGCAGCTCGACCTCGGCGACCTCGGTGAGGTCGACGCCCTGGGCGGCGAACTCGCTCAGCGGCACGCGGATCTGGTCCAGCACGATGTGCGTGTTCGCGGTGTTGGTGCCGGTCGACATGTGCAGGGCGTTGCCCCAGCGCTCGTCGCCCGCCTTGACGGTGCCCTCGCGGCCCGCCGCGTCGGTGAGCGCGATGACGAAGTCCTGCGTCGTGCTCGCCGGGTCGTACGACGTCGGCAGCTCGTTCGGCCAGGCGAAGTTCGGGCTGGTGCCGGTCCGGGTGTTGTCACCGCGGTTGTCGGCGCCCGGGTTGCGCAGGTCGAAGAAGTTGACGTCGGCGCCCATCGCGAGCGCCTTCAGGCCGCTGACGTCGGCCGAGGCGGCCGGGATGTCGGCGGTCAGCCGCGCGGTGCTGCCCTGCTCCCAGGCGAGCGCCAGCTGGCGACCGTAGGAGTGGTTGACCGGCGAGTTCTCGCGGGTGCCGTTCTGGCCACCCAGCTCGGCCTTGCCCGGCAGCGGGCAGGCCTTGGCGGCCGTCGGCTGCGTGCCCTTGCCGAGCTGCGCCGGGGCGAAGTCGTCGGGCTCGGGGTTGCACCAGTCGTACCCGCCGGCGGTCGTCCTCGGCTTGGGCGAGACGCCGTTGCCGTCGACGTACGGGTTCGCGAACCCGCTGCCGCTCAGGGTGCCGCCGAGCGCGTTGAGGCCCAGCGGGTTCTCGATCTCGGGACGGATCACGTCGACCCGCTCCGCGGCGGACGGGAAGTAGCTCGTGGAGACGTACTCCTCGCAGCCGATCCGGGTGCCGGAGGTGCTGGTCGGGCAGGCCGTCGCGGGGATCTGCAGGTGCGACTCGGTGTCCGAGAGTTCGCCGGTCATGTACGGCTCGAACGCGCCCTCGCCGCCGACGTAGCGCCGGAAGAACGCCGCCATCGTGGCCAGGCCGATCTTCTCCTGGTCGCCCATCCGCGCCGGGTCACCCGAGATCTTGGTGTTGACCAGCGGGTTGTAGGTGTCGGAGTTGTCGATGACGTAGTTCCCGGCCGGGTCGGTCGAGCTCGCCGCTCCGCTGAGCCGCAGGTTGTTCGGGTGCACGTTGGTGTTCGCGAACGGCGCCGAGTTGCCGCACGCGGCGTCGTTGTTGTTCTGGCCGTCGGCACCGCCGTCGGCGTACCAGACGGTGTTGTACCAGTTGTGGATCGCGCCCAGCTGCGAGGACTGGATGCGCGGGAACGGGTCGGAGCCGTCGAGGTACTGGCTGCGCTCGAAGGTGCGCGCCCCCTGCAGGTTCGACACGTCGCCGTCGCAGAACGGGAGGATCGACATGAACGGCACGCCGTACGGCGCCTTGCGCTCGTAGTCGACCTGCGCCAGCGAGATCACGCCGCGCAGCGGGTAGCGCGGCCCGTCGGTGCGGATCCGGTTGTAGTCGATGAAGTTGGTGACCGCGTCACCGCCGCGGGAGTGGCCCATCAGGCCGATCCGGGTCATGTCCAGGTGGCCGGCGAGGGTGGTCCCGACGTTCACGTGCTCGCCGTCGACCAGGGTGCCCGCGTCGGCGGCACCGAGGGCGTCGAGCGTCGCCGCGATGAGCATGCGCCGCTGGTGCATGCCCTTCCCCTTGGCGTTGTCCTGGCGCATCATCAGCTGGTCCTGCGACACCGAGAAGGTGGTGTAGCCCCAGGTGGCGAGGTTCTCGCTGAGGTAGGCGTAGCCGGCCTCGTTGCGCTTGAACTGGGCGCACGACGCGTTGGCCGAGTCCTGGCCGCTGTCGCACGAGCCGTGGTTGCCGTGCACCAGGACCAGCACCGGCGACCGCTCGGTGCGCTGGCTGAAGTCCGGGTAGTAGAGCTGGCCGCGGATCTCGAGATCCTCGGCCGCCGCCGCCGTGTTGGGCGTCGGAGCGCCGCCGGCGGAGTTCGGCTCGTGCAGGGCGACAGTGCCCAGCTTGGCCTCCTGGATCACCCGCGGCGTGTATTCGCCGCGGTCCATGGGGTCGGGCAGCACGAGCTCGTCGGCCGCGGTCGGGGGTGCTGCTGCTACTGCCTGCGTCGGGGCATATCCGGGAAGCGCCAGGCCCGCGAAGAGCGGGACCAGGGCCAATCTGCGCCAGCGCGTGGAGGCGGTCACCTTCACGAACTACTCCTGTCTAGTCCGCGTCCGGTCATCGGACGCGGGCTAGACGTTAGGGACGGGTGATCACCGGTCCGGGTCGCTCGTGTTACCGAAGCGGACCAGAGTCCGGGTCAGCGTTTCGGGCGCGTTTCGTCCCGGCGTACGACGCGGGCGGCGGCTGCCGGAGGATGGGTCCCGTGCCCGACCAGCAGCCCGCCGAGATCGTCCCCACCGAGCGAGCCGGCGCGTTCGTGCTGCGGATGGACGGGCACGACCAGTCCCACGTCGACCTCGACGACCCCGCCCGCCTCGACTTCGACTACGTCCGCCGCATCGGCGACGTCCTCGACGCGTGGGGCGAGCCGGGGACGCCGGTGCGGGTGCTGCACGTCGGCGGGGCCGCCCTAACCCTGCCGAGGTACGTCGCCCACACCCGGCCGCGCTCCGCGCAGATCGTGCTGGAGCCGGCCGCCGACGTGACCGAGCTGGTCCGCCGTGAGCTGCCGCTCCCCCGGCAGAGCGGGATCAAGGTCCGGCCGGTCGACGGCAGATCCGGGCTGGAGGCGATCCGCGACGGCTCGGTCGACCTGCTGGTCGTCGACGCGTTCGCCGCGGGCCGGGTGCCGGGATCGCTGGTGACGACCGAGTGCGCGGCGGCGTACTCACGGGTGCTGGGGGTGGACGGGCTGCTGCTGCTCAACCTCACCGACCGGGCGCCGTTCGCGTGGACCCGCCGGGTGGTGGCCGCGGTCCGCACCGCCCTGCCGGCGCTGATGCTGAGCGCCGAGCCGGCGACCCTCCGGGGCCGCCGGCCCGGCAACCTCCTACTGGTCGCCGGGCGCAGCGACGTCCCCGTGGCGCCGCTGCGCGACCGCGCGGCCAGCAGCCCCGCGCCGTACCGGGTCCTGGACGGCGCGCAGGTCAGTGACACGGTGGGCGGCGGTCGGCCGTTCACCGACGCCGACACCGAGCCCTCGCCGTCAGGGTCCTAGGAAGGACTCCTTCACCGCGTCCAGGAGCGGGTTGCTGCCGTCGGCGAGGCCGCCGTAGTTGAGCACCCACAAGATGGTGCCGCCGAGGCCCGTCTCGCGGGTGTACTCCCCCTTGGCCGCGATCGACCGCTCGTCCTCGAAGGACAGGAAACCGGCGGGGTTGCGCTCCGGGTCCGACTCGGGGACGTAGCCGCCGTCGGGGTCCGGCTCGTCGAGGTAGCTGATGTACGACGACTTCGCGTCCTCGTCCCAGCCGAGCTCCCCGTGGTCGAGGTAGCCCATCGACTCCAGCTCGGAGTAGGCCAGGGCGACGTCGTTGGTCTCGTAGATCTCGTTGGCCTCCCGGCCGAGCTCCTCGTCGGCCCAGGTGGGCTGGCGCGGGCCGGTGATCAGCGGGCCGAAGTAGATCCCGTAGAAGCCGATCCCCATGCCGAGCCGCGAGCGCGGGACGCCGGTGCGGACGTACGCCTCGATGCTGCTGTGGATGCTGATCGGGGTCCCGTTGTCCCGGCTGGCGCCGTCCAGGGCGCCGGAGAACCACGAGCTCCAGCCGTCCTTGTTCCAGGTGGTGCCGATGCCGTACGACATCAGGTTGAACTGGTCGACGCGCAGCGCGACGTCGGCCTGCCACTGCTTGGCCTTGCCGCCGCGCTCGAGCCAGTTCAGGTTGAGGGCGTAGCCGGGGAAGGTGATGATCCCGGGGTCCTTCGCGTAGCGGGGACGGGACGCCATCTCGGCGCGGATCTCCAGCAGCAGCGCGAGCAGCCGCCGCGTGGACTCCTCCTCGGTGATGTCGACCCCGCACTCCCACGCCTCGCCGCCGAAGCAGTTCTCCCAGTCGACGTCCACGCCGTCGTAGTCGTGCTCGACGAGGTAGTCGACGAGGTTCTTCACGAACCGGCCCCGCACGTGGTCGGCGCTGGAGGCCACGAACCCCATCCCGGCCTCGGCGTCACCGCCGAGCATCAGCAGCGCCTCGGTGCCGTGCCGGTGCGCCTCGTCGATCATCCACTCCTCGACGCTGTCGGGCTTGTACGGCGACCACGGGCTCGGCTCGTGGAAGGTCTGCCCGCCGGCCTCCATGATCTCGCCCGGTGCGCCGCCGAAGACATGACCGCCACCGGGCGTGACCCGCCCGAGGACGAGGTGGGTCATGGCGTCGAAGTCGACGTCGGTCGGGCCATACTGCCCCTCCCAGAACCAGCCCGCGTAGTACCCCGTCACCCAGGGCTTCGTCCGCGGTGCCCGCACCGTCACGGGCGCGGTCGCCGAGGCCACCGGCACCGCTCCGCGCCAGGCGTCGCTCACGGCGCGGTACGCCGTACTCGTGGTCGGCGTGACCGTGAACGAGACCCGGCCCCGGGCGTCCTGGACCCCGCGACCGAGGGTTCTCCACGCGCCCCCGGCGGCCCGCGCCTCCAGCCGCACCGGGCGACCGGGTCGGGCCGGGGTGAAGCCGGCCGTCACCGGCAGCACGGTCCGGGCCTGGGTCGCGGCGGGAGCGACGAGCGAGCCGGCCTGACGGGTCACCCGGACGACCCGCGCCTTGCTCGCCCAGCGGCCCTTCGCCGCCTTCACCCGGTACGTCGTCGTCGCGGCCGGCGCGGCGAGCCGGAAGGTGTAGCGGCGCTTCTTGTCGGTGCGCCGCTGCGCGACCTTCACCCACTTCTTCCCGGCCCTGCGCTGCAGCTGGACCCGCCCGCGCTGGCGCGCCTTGCCGCTGATGCTGGTGGGCTCGCCCGCGACCAGGGTCGCGGGCGGGGCCGCACGGCTCGGCGCCACGGGTGGCTCGGCGGCGGTGCTCGGGGTCGGGACGGTGGTCAGCAGGCCGGCCGCAAGGGCGGAGGCGGCGACCAGGGCAGGCAGGTACGGCGATCTCACCGGGAGATCATCAGCGCCCCCGCGACCCGACCTTCAGGGCCGGATGTCCCGATTCCCCGGGCACCTCCGCCGAGTCGGCAGAAGTTACCCGTCGAGTCGGCATTAGTTGCTGACAGATCGGCCGCAGGCGTCTACAAGTTCTGCCGACTCGGCGGTCAGTGGCGGACGGGGCAGCCGGCGATGCCGGGGGTCGGGAAGGTGCCGAGCTGCTCGAGGTCGTGGCCGTCGGGGTAGCTGCGGATCCAGGAGATGTCCTCGATCAGCTTCGGGTCCCGGCGGGCCGGGAAGGCGCGGAGGAGTACGCCGCGGGCGCGGAGGGCGGTCCGGCTCGCGCGCTGGACGAGCGCGGGCGGGGCGTCGTACCGGAAGGCCTCGCGGAGCGGGTCGTCCATCAGCGCGCGGGCGAACAGGCCGGCCGGGCGGCGCAGCGGCTTCGCGTAGAAGGTGCGCATCAGCGCCATCGTCGCGTCGGCGACCCGACGGCCGCCGGCGTCGTACGCGAAGTGGTCGGCCTCGTAGGTGTCCATCAGCTCGGCGAACGCGTCGTACGTCTCCGGGATGTCGGGGATGTTCATGTGCCGCCCGAGCTGCCGGTAGTAGTTCACCGACGCGCGCTCCTCGACCGGCGTGAGCGGGCGCTTGCCGTAGTCGTCGAGCCAGCGCTTCGGCACCACCACGAACGTCGACAGCACGTAGCGGAACTCGTGGTCGGGGATGTCGTAGGCGCGGTGCATCTGGTTGATCCGGCGGATCGCGGCCCGCGCCTCGGGGTGGTCGAAGCCGTAGCGGGTGGGCGGCTCGAGGAGCAGCGCGGTGTCGTCGTAGCGCCGCTGCACGTTGGTCGTGAACTCGCCCGTCGCGTCGAGCAGCCGGCCGATCCCCGGCACCGCGTAGGTGCGGAACAGCGCGAAGCTCAGCGCCTGGTTCATGTCCCAGGGGAACTCGTGGGCGACGACGTTGCGGTAGATCTCGACGTACGACGTCTCGGGGTCCAGCGCGTCGTTCACGCGCCGCCAGTGATCGCGCCTCATGCCGCCTCAAACTAGAGCACTCGCTCCAATCTGGCTAGGGTGCCGGCATGCGCATCCCCGTGCAGTCCCGCAGCGAGTCCTCGGCCGACCGGATGCTGGCCGCCACCCTGGGCCTGCTCGCGACCGGTGGGCTGGGCGCGGTGACCGTTGCTGCGGTGGCGAAGGCCGCGGGTGCCTCCAACGGCTCGCTCTACCACCGCTTCGGCGACCGCTCCGGGCTGCTGCTCGCCGCCCAGGACGTCGCCCTCGGCGAGATCGAGTCGGCCACCGCGGCCGCCTTCGCCCGCGCAGATGCCGAGCCCGACGACGACCGGGCGCTGCGGCTGCTGGCCGGGGCCGCGCTCGACATCTTCGCCGAGCACCGCGGGGCGATGCGGGCCTACCTGGTGGAGGGCCGTGAGCAGCCGGAGTTCGAGGCGCGCAACGTGCGCTGCAGCCACCTGCTCGCCACGACGGTCACCGGGTGGCTGCGGACCCGCCTGGGGACCGGCCGGGAGGACGCGGAGGCGGCGTACCGGATCCTGTTCGCGCTCGGCGCCGCCCAGGCGCTCTTCGACGACGAGCAGGTCTCGCCTGGCCGGCTCTCGCGCACGGCCTTCGCGGACGCCGTCGCCCGCGCCGTCGGCGCGCTCGCGCGCTGAGCCAGCTCCCACGCCGAGTCGGCAGAACTTGCGCACAGTTGGCGCCGACTTGTCAGCAAGTGCTGCCGACTCGGCGCGCAACTTCTGCCGACTCGGCGGGAGGAGCGTTACCAGCCGGCGAGGGAGGCCAGACCGAACGCCAGCAGGAACGCCCAGCCGCCCGTGAGCCTCCGTCCACCGGGACGCGGGGCGCGCAGGTACGGCAGCGGACCCGCCAGCAGCAGGTACGCCGCCAGGCCGATCGGCCCGCTCGCGACCAGCCAGAGCCAGGCCCGCCCGACCCTAGAGCCACCTCAGCGCCGCGGCAGCAGAATCTCGATGTCGCCCGACGTCTCCGCCCCGACCCACCGCCCGCCGAGGGCGGCGCACACGGAGCGCGCGGAGACGAGCAGGTCCTCCCCGTCGGGTCCCACGGCGGGCTGCTCGAGCGCCACCGAGATCCGCAGGTGCCCGTCGGCGCCACCCTCCAGCACCAGGCGGACGGGACCGGCACCGGTGGCGAGCACCGCGGCGAGGACCAGGTCCAGCAGGTGCTCCACGGGACCGGGCGTGTAGCCGCGGTCCAGGTCCCCCTCGACCGCGGCGCTCAGCTCCCGGCCCGCGAGCGCGAGCTCGTCGGACCAGTGCTGGGCGACCTGGACGGCGAGCTCGCGCAGCGGGACCTGGGCGCCGGCGACGAGGCTGCCGCGCTGCAGCTCGACCAGCTCGCCCGCCACCGCGTCGACGTGCGCGATGCCCTCGAGGGCGCGGCCCAGCGTCCCCCGGACCTCGCCGGGCAGGTCGTCTCGGAGCTGCGCCTCCTCCAGCTCCAGGCGCAGCCCGGTCAGCGGCGAGCGGAGCGCGTGCGAGGTGTGCGCGGCGAACTCCTGCTCGCGCCGCAGCCGCTCGCGCAGCTGGTCGGCGCTGGTGCTCAGCGACCGGGCGATGGCCGCCGCCTCCGGGATCCGGGTCCGGGGCAGGTCGAGGTCGAAGCGCCCCCGGCCGAGCGCCCCGGCGGCGTCCGCTAGCCGCTGGAACGGAGCCGACAGCCAGCGCGCGACCAGCAGGCCCGCGACGCCGGCGGCGGCGAGCGCGAGCAGCCCGAGCACCGCGAGCGCCCACGGGTCGCCGACCACGAGCTCCCGGGCCAGCCGGTCGCTCTCCGCGACCGTGACCGTGCCGCCGTCGGCGGCGGCGTTCGCGACGACCTCGCCGCCCTCCCCGTCGTACGACGGCCCGCGGGCCTCGACGGGCTCGCCGGTGGCGGCGGCGGGGGTGAAGACGAGCCGCTCGCGGTCGAAGACCAGGCCCGCGAGGAACGCCGCGCCCACCGGGCGGCCGGCGTCCAGCTCGGCGTCGACGACCCGGGCCGCGAGCACGGCCTCGTGATGGAGCCGGGCGCTCTGCTGCTCGCGCAGCTCCTGGCCCAGGGTGTAGCTGCGGAACAGGCCCGCGGCGATCAGCAGGACAAGCGTGAGAAGGACGAAGGAGGCAGCGAGCCGCTCACGCATCGGGGGCGCCCTCGAGGCGGAATCCCACACCTCGAACGGCCACGACCTTCTCCGACACCCCGACGCTCTCGAGCTTCTGCCGGAGGCGACCGATGGTCACGTCCAGCGTCTTCGTCGAGCCGTACCAGTTCTCGTCCCACACGTCCGACATCAGCCGACCGCGGGAGACCACCTTGTCGCGGTTGGACGCGAGGATGGTCAGGACGTCGAACTCCTTGCCCGTCAGCGGCACCTCGTCGTCGCCGGCGTAGACCCGCCGCGCCGCCACGTCGATGCGCAGCCCGCCCTCGGGCACGTCGTCGTGGCCGAACCCGCCACCGGGAGAGGTGCGGCGCAGCAGGGCGCGCACCCGGGCCTGCAGCTCGGCCAGGCCGAACGGCTTGGAGAGGTAGTCGTCGGCGCCGTAGTCGAGCCCGACCACCCGGTCCAGCTCGCCGGCGCGTGCGGTGACGATCATGATCGCGCCGCCGAAGCCCGCCTCGCGGGCGCGCTTGCAGACCTCGAGCCCGTCCATGTCGGGCAGTCCGAGATCGAGGATGACGACGTCGGCCGGAGCCTTCTCCAGGTCGTCGAGGGCCTTCTGGCCCGAGTCGACCCAGACGACCGCGTAGCCCTCACGCTCGAGGGTGCGGACCAAGGGGAACGCGATGTCCTCCTCGTCCTCGACGACGAGCACTCTCGGGGCCATGCGTGCAGCATAGAGCGATCCGGGCACGGACCAGGCCAGGACCCGCTGCCCGGGTCGGGGTGGACGACGATCGGTCCGGCCGGCGGTCCCCCCAGAACCGCCGGTCGGACCGTCGTCCCCCCGGTCGGCCGTCCCGCACTCCCCCCGGGGCGGGCCGGCCCTGCTGTCGCGGCTACGACCTCTCGGTCAGCCAGGTGTACGACGCCTCGGCGCGCTGGGTGTCCGGCGGCACGAAGGCGGCGTCGTCGGGCAGCGAGACGGTGAACGAGAACGTCGAGCTCTCCCCCGCCGGCAGCAGCCCGACGTCCTGGGCGAAGTCGCCCATGTCGCCGAAGCGGCCGTCGTACAGCTCGTCGCCGTCGCGCTCGATGACGACCCGGAGGTCGCCGTCGGCGAACGTCGCGGGGCCGCCCTGCTCGGTGAAGGTCAGCCGGCCCTCGGCGTCCGTGGTGTTCTCGATGGTCACGGTGCGGGTGACGGAGTCGCCCGGCTCGATCGCGGTCACCACCAGCACCGCACCGCCGGACTCGTCGCCGACCAGCCGGACGCCGTCGGAGGCGGCGCTCGCGTCGCTGTTCAGCAGGCCGGTCGCCACGGCCAGCAGGCCGGCGGCCAGGACCGACGAGACGGACAGCAGCAGCTTGCGGTTGAGCGTGATCTTCATCGTCGGACCTCCCGTCCGGAGCGCGTCTTCGGTGACGACACAGACGTTACGAAGGCGCGCTTCACGCCGGGGGAACACCGACTCCACGCTGCTTCCACGGTTCGGTAACACGGCGTGAGCCGCGTCTCAACCGCTCCGGAAGGGCGCTCAGGCGAACAGGTCGCCGTGCTCCTCGATGCGTGCGAGCACCTCGTCGAAGGTCAGCTGCTCCAGGCCCAGCGGGTCCTCCGCGCCCTCGGCGACCTCGTCCCACGAGACCGGCGCGGCGACGTACGGACGCTCCCGGCCACGCAGCGAGTACGGCGAGATCGTCGTCTTGGAGCCGGCGTTCTGCGACCAGTCCAGGAACACCTTGCCGCCCCGCTTGGCCTTGGCCATGGTGGCGGTGACGTCGCTCGGGTGCGCCTTCTGCAGCTCCTCCGCGACCGTCTTCGCCAGGGCCGTCGAGTCGTCGGAGGGCAGCCGCTTCGGCAGGTCGGCGTACAGGTGCAGGCCCTTGCTGCCGCTGAGCACCGGTCGGCAGTCCAGGTCGCGCTCGGCGAGCCGGTCGCGGACCAGCAGCGCGACCTGGCAGCACTCGTGCAACCCGGCGGGGTCGCCGGGGTCGAGGTCGATGACCAGCCGGTCGGCGTTGCGGGGCCGGCCGTTGCGGGCCACGGTCCATTGGTGGACGTGCAGCTCGAGCGCGGCGAGGTTCACCAGCCAGGTGAGCGTGGCGAGGTCGTCGACGATCGGGAAGACCAGCTCGGTCTCGCCCTTGCCCGACCGGCTGCCGGTGCTGGGCACCTTCACGGTGCGGACCCACGACGGCGTACCGGCGGGGGCGTTCTTCTCGAAGAAGCTGCCGTCGCCGGTCCCGTGCGGCCAGCGGATCCGGGTCACGGCCCGATCGCGCAGGTGTGGGAGCAGGGTCGGGGCGACCTGGGCGTAGTAGTGCAGCACCTCGCCCTTGGTGGTCCCGGTGCGCGGGTAGAGCACCTTGTCGAGGTTGCTGATCTTCAGGGTGCGGCCGTCGACGTCGACGTGCACCTCGGTGCCGGCCACGCCTCAGCGCCCGATCGCGATGACGGGGTCCCGGTCGGGATCCAGGCGGGCCATCAGCCGGCGCAGCACCGCGCGGGGCGCGCTGACGCAGCCCGCGGTGGCGCCGCGGCCGTTGACGTGCAGGAAGATCCCCGATCCCCGCTTGCGGACCTGGCGCCAGTTGTACTCGACGACGATCGAGTACTCGTACTGGCGGCCGTAGTCGGTCAGCCGCTCGGAGGAGTTCGGGTCGCTGGTCGGCAGCCACCAGCGGAAGCCACCCTGCCGCTGGTTGCGGAGCCGGTTGTAGAAGTCGGAGCCGTTGTCCTGCACCCAGAAGTCGCCCTTCCGGATCTTCCGGTACGGCAGCGCCCAGGCGTCGTCGCGTCGGTGGGTGCCGAACGCCGAGCGCAGGTCGTAGGTGCCGAGCGGCGTGGTGCCGGTGCCCTGCTTCCGCTTCGTCCCCGCCACCAGCCCGCCGTACCCGATCCGGGCGTCGGTGGTCCGGAAGCGCTCCACCCAGCGCCCCTGGCGCTGCACCCAGAAGACCAGCCGCGCGTGGTGGCCGGCCGACCGGTTGACCGTCACCACCTGGCGGGTGCGCGGCCCGAGCCGCACCGGGACGCCGTCGAGCCGGATCGTCGAGGCGCGGTACGACGCCGCCGGGTCGGCTGCGGCCTGCGCGGGCGCCGCGGGCAGCAGCACCGCGAGCAGCAGGAGCGGGAGCAGGCGCTTCACAGGTCCTCCGGGGTCAGGTCGCTGCGGACACCCTGGAACGAGGGCTGTCGCAGCCGGGAGTACCCACGTCCGTGGGTGTCGATGTCCACGACCAGCACGGGCTCCAGCCAGTGCGTGCCCCGGGCGTCCACCGCCGGGACCTCGTCGTCGAAGGGGCTCGCGGACCGCGCGAGTCCGGCGACCAGCTCGGCCAGCGCCCGGCCCTGCTTCGGCCCGATGCCGCTGCCGACCCGGCCGCGGTAGGCCAGCCCGTCGGGGGTCGGCTCCCCCACCAGCAGGGCGGCCAGCCGGTCGGTCGTGCCCTCCTGGGGGCGCCAGCCGCCGACGACGTACGACAGCCGGTGCCGGTGGGCGAGCTTCTGCCAGTGCGGCGTCCGCTCCCCCGGCCGGTAGCGCGAGGTCCGGCGCTTGCTGACCACGCCCTCGAGGTCCTGGGCCAGGGTGGCGTCGAACAGCATCGCGCCGTCGTCGTACGCCACCGGGACCTGCCAGCCGGTCAGGCCGAGGTCGAGGAGCCGGGCACGCCGCTCCTCCAGCGGGAGACCGGTGAGGTCCGCGCCGTCGAGGCGCAGCAGGTCGAAGACCATGTACGTCGCCGGCACCGCCTCGGCAAGCCGGGCTGCGGTGGCGTGGTTCCGCACGTGCATCCGGTCCTGCAGGGTCCGGAAGTCCGGGAGCCCGCGCTCGTTGAGCGCGATGATCTCGCCGTCGACCAGCAGGTCCCTCTCTCCGAAGGGGCTGGTGGCGAGGTCCGGCCAGGCGGTGGTGATGACGTTCTCGTTGCGGCTGGTCATCCGCAGCACGCCGTCGCGGACCTCGGTGAGGGCGCGCACGCCGTCCCACTTCACCTCGTGCGACCAGTCCTCGCCGGTCGGCACGTGACGGCCCGGGGTGGCGAGCATGGGGCGCATGCGGACATCATGCCTCGGTGAACTCCACCGGAGCGGTCGACAATGATCCGGGCGACCCCGACATGACGTACGCCGTCATCGGCGCGGGCCCGTCCGGCCTGGCCGCGGCGCGCAACCTGCAGCGGGCCGGGCTGCCCTGGGCGGGCTACGAGCTGGGCGCCGGCGTCGGGGGCCTGTGGGACGCCTCCGCCCCACGGAGCACCGTCTACGACTCGGCGCACCTGATCTCGTCGCGGACCACGACGCAGTTCACGGAGTTCCCGATGCGCGAGGGCGTCGCCGACTACCCGTCGCACCGCGAGCTGCTCGACTACTTCCGCGACTTCGCGACGACGTACGACCTGACGCCGGGCTTCGAGTTCGGCTCCGAGGTCACGGCGGTCGTCCCGCACCCCGACGGCGGCTTCACGGTCACGTCGCGGTCGGCGGCGGGCAGCCACGACGCCCGGCACGCGGGCGTGCTGGTCGCCAACGGCACGCTGAGCGAGCCGAACGTCCCCACCTTCGCGGGCTCCTTCGACGGCGAGCTCCTCCACACCAGCGTCTACAAGTCCGCGACCGTCTTCGCGGGCAAGCGGGTGCTGATCGTCGGCGCCGGCAACTCGGGCTGCGACATCGCGGTCGACGCGGTCCACCACGCCGCGTCCGTCGACCTGTCGGTACGCCGCGGATACCACTTCGTGCCGAAGTACCTCTTCGGCCGTCCGGCCGACACGCTCAACCAGCGGAAGAAGCCGCTGCCGCCCCGGGTCAAGCAGGCGATCGACTCGCGGGTGCTGCGGATGTTCACCGGCGACCCCACCCGGTTCGGCTTCCCCGAGCCCGACCACCGGATCTACGAGTCGCACCCGATCGTGAACTCGCTGGTGCTGCACCACCTCGGGCACGGCGACATCACCGTCCGTCCCGACGTCGAGCGGCTCGACGGGGACGGGGTGGCGTTCCGTGACGGCTCGCGGTCGGCGTACGACGTCGTGGTGCTGGCCACCGGCTACCACCTGCACTACCCGTTCGTGGACCCGGCGCTGCTGCGCTGGCGGGGCCGGGGCTCGGCGCCGGACCTCTACCTCAACATCTTCACGCAGGCCCACCGGGACCTGTTCGTGCTCGGCATGATCGAGGCGTCCGGGATCGGCTGGCAGGGCCGCTACGAGCAGGCCGAGCTGGTGGCGTCGTACCTCCGGGCGCGTCGGGACGATCCGGCGGCCGCGGCGGCGTTCGACGCCCGGGTCGCCGGACCGCGGCCCGATCTGTCCGGCGGCTACCGCTACCTCGGGCTCGAGCGGATGTCGTACTACGTCAACAAGGACGCCTACCGCTCGGCGGTGCGCACCGAGATCTCGGCACTGAGGAACGAGGACTCATGACCGACGTCGACAACATCCGGATCGCCTTCGAGGAGTCGTCGCTGACGACCCTGAAGATCGTCATCGGCCTGATCCTGTTCGGCATCGCGCTGGACACCAAGCTGGAGTCCTTCAGCGCCGCGCTCAAGCGCCCCGGCGCCATCGCCATCGGGGTGGTGGCGCAGTTCGTGCTGCTGCCGGCCATCACGTTCGTGCTGACCCTGGTGCTCGACCTGCGCGGGTCGGTCGCGCTCGGGCTGATCCTGGTGGCCTGCTGCCCGCCCGGGAACGTCTCCAACATCCTCACCCACCGCGCGGGCGGCGACGTCGCGCTGTCGGTATCGATGACCGCGGTCAGCAACGTGCTCGCGATCTTCCTGATGCCGCTGAACATGGCGTTCTGGGGCGGCCTGCACCCCACCGGCGACGCGCTGCTCGAGGACATCGACCTGAGTGCCGTCGACATGCTCCTCGAGATCGCCCTGGTCATCGGCGTGCCGTTCGCGGCCGGCATCACCATCGCTCGCCTCTGGCCGCGGGTCGCGGCGGTGGCCCACCGCATCGTCGGGCCGGTGTCGTACGTCGGCCTCGCCGCCATCATCGTCGTCGGGGTGGCCCGCAACTGGGACATCTTCGTCGACTACATCGGCATCGTCCTGGTCGCCGTCTTCCTCCACGACGCCCTGTCGCTGGCCCTCGGGTACGGCATCGGCCGGGCGACCCGGCTGCCCGACGCCAGCACCCGAGCGATGACCTTCGAGGTCGGGATCCGCAACGCCGGGCTCGGGCTGCTGCTGGTGTTCAGCTACTTCGACGGCCTCGGCGGGATGGCCCTGGTCGCCGCCTGGTGGGGCATCTGGGACATCATCGCGGGCCTCGCGGTGGCGATCACGTGGCGGCGGCTGCGCGGCTCGGCGGTCGACGTCCCGGTGAGGGCGGCGGCATGACCCGGGTCCTGGTCACCGGGGGCAGCGGGTTCCTCGGCTCCTCGGTCGTCCGCGGTCTCACCGCCGCAGGCCACGACGTCGTCAGCGCGGACCTGCGCGCGCCGGCGGTCGTCATGGACGTGACGTCGCGCGACGCCGTACGCGACGTGATCGGGTCGGTGCGCCCGGAGGTCGTCGTCCACCTCGCCTCGATCGTGACGCCGGGACCCGACTCGACGAGGGAGCTGGAGTACGCCGTCGACGTGACCGGCACCCGCCACGTGCTCGACGCCTGCGTCGAGCACGGAGTCCGCCGCGTGGTGGTGTCGTCCAGCGGGGCGGCGTACGGCTACCACGCCGACAACCCCGCGTGGATCACCGAGGACCAGCCCGTGCGGGGCAACGAGGAGTTCGCCTACAGCCACCACAAGCGGCTGGTCGAGGAGATGCTCGGCTCCTACGGATCGCTGGAGCAGGTGGTGCTGCGGATCGGCACCATCCTCGGCAGCTCGGTCGACAACCAGATCACCGCACTGTTCGAGCGACCCCGACTGCTGCGGATCCGGGGCTCCGAGTCGCCGTTCGTGTTCATCTGGGACACCGACGTCGTCGCGATCATCCAGCAGGCCGTCATCGGCCCGGTGACGGGCATCTTCAACGTGGCGGGCGACGGGGCGCTGACGATCACCGAGATCGCCGGGCTGCTGGGCAAGCCGGTGCTCACGATCCCCGAGCCCGTGCTGCGGGCGGCACTCGCGATCGGGTCCCGGCTGCGGCTCACGCCGTACGGGCCGGAGCAGACGAGGTTCCTGCAGTACCGCCCGGTACTCGCCAACGACCGGCTCAAGGAGGTCTTCGGCTACACGCCGACGCGGACCTCGCGCGAAGCGTTCGATGAATGGCGTCGCGCCCGCGGGTCATACTGATCACTATGCGAGCGATCTGGAAGGGTGCCGTCTCCTTCGGGCTGGTGAGCGTGCCCGTGAAGCTCTATGCCGCGACCGAGTCCCACGACGTGTCGTTCCGGCAGGTGCACGCCAAGGACGGCGGGCGGATCAAGTACCAGCGGATCTGCTCGATCGACGGCGAGGAGGTGCCGTACGCCGACATCGCCAAGGGCTACGAGACCGAGGACGGGGAGATGGTGATCCTCTCCGACGACGACCTCGCCGAGCTCCCGTCGACGTCCTCGCGCGAGATCGCGGTTGAGAAGTTCGTGCCCAGCGACCAGATCGACCCGATGCTCCTGGAGAAGTCCTACTACCTGGAGCCCGAGAAGACCGGCGCGAAGCCGTACGCCCTGCTCCGCCAGGCGCTGCTCGACGCCGACCGGATGGCGGTCGTGACCGTCGCGATCCGCAACCGCACCTCGATCGCCGTACTCCGGGTCAAGGACGACGTGATCGTGCTGCAGACGATGATGTGGCCCGACGAGATCCGCACCCCCGACTTCTCCGTCGACACCGGCGAGGTCAAGGCCGCCGAGGTCAAGATGGCGAACATGCTCGTCGAGACCCTCGCCGGCGACTTCGACCCCGCCGAGTTCGAGGACGACTACGCCGGCGCCGTCCAGGCGCTGGTCAAGGCCAAGGTCGAGGGCGGCGACGTCCAACGGACCCCCACCTCCACGAAGTCCTCCGGCGAGGTCGTCGACCTGCTCGCCGCCCTGCAGCGCTCCGTCGACGCCGCCAAGAGCTCGCGCGGGGAGTCGACCGACGACGAGAAGCCGGCGAAGAAGACCACCAAGAAGGCGCCGGCGAAGAAGGCCGCCGCCAAGAAGACGCCGGCCAAGAAGGCCGCGGCGAAGAAGAGCACCAGGAAGGCGGCTGCCAAGAAGGCGAGCTGAGCGGGTCTCGATACGCCCGCTGGCGCTACGAGTCGGCCTCGGGGAGCAGCCGGCTGAGCGTCTGATCGACGCGGCGCGACATCGCGAGCTCGAAGGTCGCGTCCAGCGCCTCGGTGGCCAGCTGGCGGAGCGCGTCGAGCGAGCGCTGGACGTGGGGCCACTGCGCCGCCGGCCGGCCGGCGGCCACGAACGGCTCCCACACCCGCTCCAGGAAGAGCTCGACGTAGATCCGCGCGACCCCGTCGGCGTGCCGACGCAGCCGGGCGAGCAGGTCGAGCGCCTCGCCGACGCTCAGGCCGAGCGACGCCATCGCCGCCTCCCCGGCGGCCAGCAGCCGGGGCGCGAGCTCCTCGATCTGCCCGTCCGCACCCTCACGCAGCAGGCCGAGCCGTACGGCGGCGGCCAGCACCTCGGGCGCCTCGTCCTCGCGGATCCGGAATCGCGACACCAGGTCCTCGACCGTCGTCGTCCCGGCCTGGGCGTCGCCGAACATCCCCCGCGCCTGCTGGGTGAAGGCGAGGAGCTGGTCATCGGCGCTGACGTCGTCGTCGAGCATCCGGGCGATGCCGTCGAGCTTGAGCCCCGCGGCGCGCAGGTCCTGGATCAGCCGGACCCGGGCGACGTGCTCGGGGCCGTAGTAGCCGGTGCGGCCGCGCACCTCGGGCGGCGGCAGCAGCCGGCGCGACTGGTACGAGCGCAGCGAGCGGACCGAGACGTTCGTGCGCCGGGAGAGCTCCTCGACGACGAACTCCTCCGACTCCCCCGAGACCTCCGCCGCCACGACCGTGATCGTACCTCTGGACATTGTTACATCATTCGATGTTACATAAAGAGATGCAAGCAACTCGGATGCTGCCCGCCGTCGTCGAGGACCGCCCCGCCGGGGCCGCCTCGCTGGACCAGGTCGCGATCGCCTCCGGCCTCGCGCTGGCCCTGACCCTCGCCCTGCTCGCGGTCGTCCTGGCCTACCGCACCGACCGGCTGCCCGCACTGGACCGCCTGCTGCAGCGGATGGACGGATCCCGGATCTTCGGCGGCATCGCCGGCTGGGCGAGCCTGCCGCTGATGGTCGCGATGGTCTCGCTGGTGACCGCCCTGTTCGGCATGTACTGGGACATCTCGCTGCACATCGGCGTCGGGCGCGACGAGGGGCCGCTCGCCAACCCGGCGCACTACCCGATCCTGTTCGGCCTGTTCGGGATCTCGGCCGCCGGCGTGCTCGCGTGCGCCCTCCCCCGCGCCGACGATGTCGGTCCGTCCGGCGTCCAGCTCGCCCCGGGGTGGCGAGCGCCTGCCGGTGGGGTGCTGCTGACCGGCGCCGGCAGCTACGCGCTGCTGGGCTTCCCGCTCGACGACGTCTGGCACCGGATCTTCGGGCAGGACGTCACCCTGTGGGGCCCGACCCACCTGATGCTCATCGGCGGCGCCGGTCTCTCGCTGGTCGCGATGGCCGTGCTGCTGGAAGAGGGTCGCGCCGGTCGCCGGGTCCCGAGCGGCGGGGGGCGGGCGTCGTACGTCCTCGGGTGCTCGCTGACCGGCGGCCTGCTGATCGGGATGAGCGTCTTCCAGGCGGAGTACGACTTCGGCGTCGAGCAGTTCCGGCTCGTCCTGCAGCCGCTGATGATCGCGGCGGCCGCCGCCTTCAGCCTGGTGGTCGCCCGGCTGTGGGTCGGGCGCGGGGCCGCCGTCGGGGCCGTGGTGTTCTACCTGCTGATCCGGGGCGGCGTCAGCGTCGTGGTCGGGCCGGTGCTCGGCGAGCTGTGGGCCGCCGTACCGCTGTACCTCGCCGAGGCCCTGATCGTGGAGGCGGTCGCGGCCCGGTGGAAGCACCGGCCGCTGGTCGTCGGCGCGGTCGCCGGCACCCTGATCGGCACGGTCGGCTTCGCCGCCGAGTACACCTGGACACAGGTCGCGTTCACGCTCTCCTGGACCACCGACATCCTCGTCGAGGGCGTGCTGCTCGCGACCCTCGGCGGCGTGGCCGGCGGCGTCCTGGCCGGCCTGCTGGTGCTCGGGCTGCGGCGCGAGCTGCCCGTCGTCGTACGGCGCCCGCGGCTGGTCTTCGGCGCCGCCCTCCTGGTGCTCGCCGGGGCCGTGACCAACGGCGTCCTGGCCCTCGCCCCCTCCGGGCTGGAGGCCGAGACGACGATCGTCGCCGACCAGGACGGTCCCGACGGGCGCGAGGTGCAGGCGGAGTTCCGCTTCAACGAGCCGCCGGTCGACGGCGAGGAGGCCTGGCTGACGGTGACCGCCTGGCAGGGCGGCCGCGACTCCGCGGGGCTGCACGTCCAGCCGCTGGAGGAGGTCTCCCCCACCCTGTGGCGGACGACCGAGCCGATCCCCGTCGACGGCACCTGGAAGACCATGGTGCGCGTCCACGACGGCCGGTCGCTGCGCGCGATGCCCATCTACCTGCCCGAGGACACCGCCCTGGGCGAGCCCGAGGTGCCCGTCGCCGACGGGTCGGTGCGCGAGTTCGGCGAGGAGAAGCTGATCCTGCAGCGCGAGCTGAAGGACGACGTACCCGGCTGGCTGTGGACGGTCGCCGGCCTGGTGGTGCTGCTGTGCAGCCTGGTGCTGGTCATCGGCCTCGGCTGGGGCGTGAGTCGCTACGCCCGCGCGCCCGAGGCGGGCGTCGCCACCGATCGTCGTACCCCTGCGGAGGTCTGAGATGACCCCGCTCCACCTGGGCGCCCTGCACGGGGTCGAGGGCTTCGCCGTCCTCGTGCTCGCCCTCGGGCCGATGGTCGTCTGCGTCGCGACGGTGCTGTACCTGCGCTGGCGGGGCGAGCGTCGGGGTAGTCCGTCACAGGGTGCGCCCTAAGACAACTCTTACTCCCCCTGGTGTGACGGACTACCCCGCCGCCCTCAGTTGATGCCCGATCTCCGCAGCCACCGCCCGGGCGAGGGACTCGGCGGACTCGTCGTCGACCTCGGGTACGACGTGGTGCACCGTGCCGGCGGCGAGCAGGTCGCGGGCGCGGACGTGCTGGGCGGCGGCCATCTCGGCGGCGTGCTCGACGTCGCCGTGCACGATCACACTCGCGCCCTCGGGCGGGAGGGGCGAGAGCCAGCCGTGCTCGGCGGCGACGACCGTCGCGGCCGGGAGGAGGGCGAGCGCGCCGCCGCCGCAGCCCTGGCCCAGGATCACCGAGACCGACGGGACCCGCAGCGTGGTCATGGTCGCGATGCAGCGGGCGATCTCGCCGGCGATCGCGCCCTCCTCGGCGCGCTGCGACAGCTCCGCGCCGGGGGTGTCGATGACGGTCACCAGCGGCAGGCCGAGCTCGTCGGCCAGCCGCATCCCGCGGCGCGCCTCGCGCAGCGCAGCCGGCCCCATCTCGTGGCCCGGCACCTGGCGGCTGCGGTCCTGCCCGACCAGCACGCAGGGCTGCCCGTCGATCCGGGTCAGCGCGACCACCACGGTCGAGTCCCGCTCGCCCTCGTCGGTGCCGCGCAGCTGCAGGGTGCCGGCCGCGCCGTACCTCAGCAGGTCGCGTACGCCGGCCCGCCCCACCTTCCGGGTCTGCTGGATCGAGTCCCAGGCGGGCAGGTCGCGCGGCTCCCGGGGCGTACGACGCTCCAACGTCGGGTCCGACGGCGGATCCACGAGTACGGCGAGGGCGGCGTCGACCAGCGCCGGGATCTCCTCGGCGGTGACGACACCGTCGATGACCCCCTTCGCCGCAAGGTTCTCCGCGGTCTGCACCCGCGGCGGGAACGGCCGCCCGTGGAGCGCCTCGAAGACCTTGGGACCCAGGAAGCCGACCAGCGCCTCGGGCTCGGCGACCGTGACGTGGCCGAGCGACCCCCACGAGGCGTACACACCGCCGGTCGTGGGGTGCCGCAGGTGGACGAGGTACGGCAGACCGGCCGCGCGGTGGTCCATGAGCGCGCGCGAGATCTCGACCATCTCGACGAACGCGACGGTGCCCTCCTGCATCCGGGTGCCGCCCGAGGCGGTCGTCGCGAGCACCGGGAGACCCTCCGCGGTCGCGCGGCGTACGGCGGCCGCGATCCGGCGCGCCGACGCGACTCCGATGGAGCCGGCGAGGAAGCGGAACTCGTTGGCGACCACGGCCACGGGACGGCCCCGCACCCGCCCGCGACCGGTCAGCACGGACTCGTCGGTGCCGGACTTCTCGGCCGCGGCGGCGAGCGCCTGCCGGTAGGACTCGGGATGGTGCGAGACGTCGACGGGCTCGTCCCAGGACTCGAACGAGTCCGGGTCGAGGACCAGGTCCAGCAGGTCGTGGGCACCCCAGCGTCGCTGCGGGCTCACTCCCTCTCCAGCCACTCGCGCACGGATCCGCCGTGCTGGTCGAGCAGGGGCGGCGCGACGTGGTCGCGGCGCGTGGTCTCCGTGCCGTCGGGGGCGAAGAACCGCAACGGCCCGCCGGGCAGCGTCACCGTGCCGAGCGTGGGGTGCTCGACGTCGAGCAGCAGCCCCTGGCTGGCGGTCTGGTCCCAGGCGTAGACCTCGTCCAGGGTGCGCACCTTGCCGGCCGGTACGCCGAGCTCGGCGAGCTTGGCCAGCAGCGGCTCGGCGTCCCAGTCGGCGAAGACGCCCTCGAGCACCTCGATCACCCGCTGCCGCGCGGCGACCCGCTCGGGGTTGGTGGCCAGGCCCGGCGCGGCCGGGTCGAGCCCGAACCCGTCGCACAGCCGCTTCCACAGCCCCTCGCTGCCGACGGCGATCTGCACGAAGCCGTCGCGGCAGTGGAACAGGCCGTACGGCGCGATCGACGGGTGGTGGTTGCCCTGCGCCCGGCCGACCTCGCCGGCGACCGTCCAACGGGTGCCCTGAAACGCGTGCACGCCGACGACGGCGGCGAGCAGCGAGGTCCGCACGACCGTCCCGACGCCGGTGGTCTGCCGCTCGTGCAGCGCCGCGAGGACGCCGTACGCGCCGTACATGCCGGAGAGCAGGTCGGCGATCGGCGTACCCACCCGCTGCGGGTCGTCGGGTCCGGAGCCGGTGAGCGACATCAGCCCGGCCTCGCCCTGGGCGATCTGGTCGTAGCCGGCGCGACCGCCCTCGGGGCCGTCGTGGCCGAAGCCGGTGATCGAGAGGACGACCAGCCGCGGGTTGCGTGCCTGCAGGTCGGCGATGCCGAGGCCGAGGCGCTCCAGCACGCCGGTGCGGAAGTTCTCCACCAGCACGTCGGCGCGGTCGACGAGCCGGAGCAGCAGGTCGCGGTCGTGCTCGTCCTTCAGGTCGAGGGTGATCGACTCCTTGTTGCGGTTCGCCGAGAGGAAGTACGTCGAGATCCGCTCGTCGTCGGGTCCCACGAACGGCGGTCCCCAGCCGCGGGTGTCGTCGCCCGCGCCGGGGGCCTCCACCTTGATCACGCGGGCGCCGAGGTCGCCCAGCATCATCGTGGCGTGCGGCCCCGCGAGCGCGCGGGAGAGGTCGACGACGAGAACGTCGCTGAGGGGTCCGGTCACAGGTATCACCATCCCGGCAGCACGAGGGCTGCCCATACGAGGAGCGGACCGACGAGGACGACGATCACGCTGTAGGTCAGGATCTGCTTGTAGTACACCGGCTCGCTGATGGAGTCCGGCTTGTTGGCCAGCATCAGGGCACCGTTGGTCGAGAACGGGCTCACGTCCACGATGGTGGACGACACCGCGAGCGCGGCGACGAAGAGCCCCGCACTGATGCCGCCCTCCGCGATCAGCGGCAGCCCGATCGGGATGATCACCGGCAGCAGGGCCGTCGAGGAGGCGAACGCCGAGACCACGCCGCCGACGTAGCAGAGCACCAGCGCACCGAGCGCGGCGACGCCGAGGCCGGCCGCCCAGTTGCCGACGAACTCCGGCGAGCCCGCGAGCTCCAGGATGGTCGCGTAGGTGCTGATCCCCGCGACCAGCAGCACGGTCGGCCAGGCGATCTGCTTGACGGCGTCCTTGTGCTCGTTCGGCGAGAGCATCGCCAGTGCCACCGCGGCGGTGATCGAGACGAAGCCGATGTTCTTGTCGAAGGCGAGCGCGACGCCGGCCACCCCGACGAACGCGGCCAGGGTCAGGATCTGGTCCCGCCGTACGCCGAGCGCCCGCGTGCCGGTCGGGGCCGAGGCGCCGGTCCCGCGCGCGGGGACCACCGCTCCCCCGCGGTGCAGGTCCTCGTCGAGGGTGTCCGGGTCGTCGGGGTCGACCCGCATGCCCATCAGGCGACGGCCGCCGAGCAGCACGAAGAGGATTGCGGCCATCACCAGGTTGACGATGAGGCTGGCGAGGAAGATGGTCACCTCGCTGTTCGGCAGCCCGGCGTCGCTCATCACCGAGTTGGTCAGCGAGCCGTAGATGCTGATCGGCGAGAAGCCGCCGCCCTGAGCGCCGTGGACGACGAACATGCCCATCATCAGCGGGCTGATGCCGTACCGACCGGCGAAGCCGAGCGCGATCGGCCCGATGATCGCGCAGGCCGCCGGGCTCACCGCTCCCACGCCGGTGAGCACGGCGGTCACCGCGAACATCACCCAGGGGATCAGCGCGACGCGACCCCCGACGCCCTTGACCGCCGTCCGCACGATCAGGTCGACGGTGCCGTTGTTGCGCGCGATCGCGAACAGGTAGGTGACACCGACGATCGTGAGGATCAGGTCGCCGCTGATCCCGGAGATGATCTCCTTCTCGTCCAGGTCGAGGGAGTACATCCCGACCAGCCACGCGGCCACGAAGGCCAGCGCGCCCATGTTGATCGGCAGCACCGTGCCGATCACGAAGAGGGCGACCAACGCGATGATCGCCACCCATTCCGGTCCCATGACTTCCTTCCCGCACCATCGCGCTCCGGACCCGAGTGACCCCGATCACGCCGATGGCTCAGTGGCCTAGCCAATAGCCCAACGAGCCACCTGTCAATAGGATGCGTTTCATGACCGAGTTCCCCCAACGGCTGCTGCGCACCCGCCTGTACGAGCAGGTCGCGGGCCAGATCACCGCCTGGATCGAGGCCAACGGACTGCGTGCCGGGGACCGGCTGCCGCCCGAGCGCGAGCTCGCGACCCGGCTCGGCGTCAGCCGCGCCACGCTCAGCCAGGCGCTGGTCGCACTCGAGGTGATCGGGGTGGTGGTGGTCCGGCACGGCGACGGCACCGTGCTCACCGAGGCCTCGCACGGCCAGCAGCGGATCGTCGAGGCGATCCGCGCGCACGCCGACCGGCTGCCCGAGGTGATCGAGACCCGCGACGCGCTGGAGACCAAGATCGCCGGGCTCGCCGCGGTCCGGCGTACCGACGAGGACATGGCGCGCATCGACGACGCGCTCGCGGCGATGGCCGCCGACATCGACGCGGGCGGTCGCGGCGTCGAGGGCGACGAGCGCTTCCACGGCGCCGTCACCGCCGCCGCCCACTCGCTGCTGCTCGCGCGCCTGATGGACGAGATCGGCGACCTGATCAAGGAGACCCGGATCGAGTCCCTCTCCCAGCCGGGACGACCGCAGAACTCGCTCGCCGGTCACCGGGCCATCGCCGAGGCGATCCGCGCCGGCGACCCCGAGGCGGCGGCCACCGCGATGCACGCCCACGTCGAGATGGTCAGCGACGTCGCCGTGCTCCGCGAGTCCGCCACCGAGGCCCCGTGACGGGCTGGGAGCAGCTCGCCGTCCTTGCTGCCGGACTCGGCGCCGGCGTGCTCACCTCGACCGTCGGGGTGGCCTCGCTGCTGAGCTTCCCGGTGCTGGTGGCGGTCGGTCTGCCGCCCGTGGTCGCGAACGTCTCCAACACCATCGGCATGACACCGGCCGGGATCAGCGGCTCGTTCGGCTACCGCGCCGAGCTGCGCGAGCACCCGGTCGTGACGCTGATCGTGCTCGGCACCGGCATGGTCGGCTCGGTGCTGGGCGCCGTCCTCCTGCTCGGCCTGCCGCCGGACGTCTTCGAGGCGGTCGTGCCGTACCTCATCCTGTTCACCTGCCTGCTCGTCGGCGCCCAGCCGACGACCACCCGCATGCTGCGCCGGGGGAAGGAACCGCGTGCCCCTCGCCATCACCTGACGCCGGTGACGACGTTCTTCGCCGGCCTCGTCGGCGTGTACGGCGGCTACTTCGGCGCCGGCTCCGGCGTGATGATGGTGGCCGTCCTGGGCTTCGGCACCGACCTGGAGCTGCGGATCGTCAACGGCCTGAAGACCCTGGCGATCCTCGCCGGCAACGTGGTCGCCGCGCTGATCTTCGTGGTCGTGGCCGAGGTCGACTGGGCCGCCGCCGGCCTACTCGCCGCCGGCTCCGTCGTCGGCGGGTACGTCGGGGCCCGCGTCGGCCGCCGGATCCCACCCACGCTGTTCCGGGTGCTCATCGTGATCGCCGGGGTGACCGCGGCGGTGACGATGCTGGCCTGAGCGGCCGGGGCGCGGGCGTCCCTCAGCTGGTCTCCCAGCGGAACAGCCGGGCGGCCACCAGGGTCACCACGACCGCGAACGCAGCCAGGATCGCGAGCGGCACCAGCGCGGCCGACGGCCCCTCGCCACGGACCATCACGTCGAGCATGCCCTCGTTGAGGTGCTTGAGCGGCAGCGCGTTCGAGATGCCCTGCAGCCAGCCCGGGGCGGCGTCCAGCGGGAAGAACGACCCGCTCAGGAAGGCCATCGGGAGCACGATGAAGTTCGCGGCGTTCACCGCGCCTTCGGTGGTCCGGGTGACCGCACCGGCCAGCAGCCCGAGCGCCATGAAGCAGAGGGTGCCGACGACCAGCAGCGGGATCGACATCCACCACGACCCGGTCAGGGTGAGCCCGAACGCCGCCGCACCGAGGCCGATGAAGATCGCCATCTGCACCAGCGCGATCACCAGCGTCACGGTGACCCGCGCCCCCACGACCGTGCGGGTCGAGACCGGGGCGAGCTGGAGTCGGCGCAGCAGCTTGGACTGCCGCCAGCCCTGCAGCGTGGCCGCGGCACCGAAGGCCGCGCTCATCGCGACGGCCCAGCCCAGCAGGCCCGGCGTCACGAACTGGATCGTCGACAGCGAGTCGTCCTCGACCCGCTCGGTCTCCAGCGCGAAGCGCGGCGGCTGGCCGGACAGCGCGACGTTCGTGCCGTCGACGAAGGCCTGCAGCGCGCCCTGGGTGACGGCCGCCTTCACCTGGTCGGTCTGGGTGTAGTGGGCGACGACCGTGTCGCCGGTCATCTCGATCGCCACGTCCGCGTCGCCCTTGCGGACCTTCGCGATCGCGGCGTCCAGGTCGTCGGAGCGCTCGACCTCGAACGTCTCGTCGAAGGCGGCCCGAGCGCCCTCGGGCATCTCGTCGAGCAGCGCGACGGTGCCGACCTGGACCATCTCGACCTTCGACTGGGTCTGGTCGGCGAACAGCCCGCCGAAGAGCACCAGGAACATCAGCGGGAAGATCAGCGCGAAGAACACCGACGCCTTGTCACGGACGAAGCCGCGCACGATCGCCAGGGACAGCGCGAGGAACGGCGAGCGCATCATCGTGGCGCTCATGCGCGGTACTCCCGCCCGGTCAGGTCGAGGAAGACGTCCTCGAGCGTGCCGGTCTGCACGCGTACGCCGTCGAGGCGGTGCTCGTCCGCGAGCCGGGCGATCTCCGCGGCCGGGTCGCGGGTCGTGACCACCTCCCCGTCCGCGAGCAGGATCCGGGTCGGTGCGTCGAGGCCGCGGATCAGCGCGTCCGGGCTGTCGAACTGCAGGATCCGACCGGCGTCCATGATCGCCACCCGGTCGCACAGCACCTCGGCCTCGTCCATGTAGTGCGTGGTCAGGACGACCGTGCGGCCGGAGTCGTTGAGGCCCGACAGCAGATCCCACAGGTTGCGCCGGGCCTGCGGGTCCAGCGCGGCCGTGGGTTCGTCGAGGAACACCACGTCGGGGTCGTGCACCAGCGCGCACGCGATCGAGAGGCGCTGGGCCTGCCCGCCCGAGAGGTCCTCGACCCGGGTGTCAGCCTTCTCGACCAGACCGACCCGCTCCAGCCACTCGTCCGCGGCCCGCAGGGGTACGCCGTACAGCGCCGCGAAGGTGTGGATCTGCTCGCGGGCGGTGAGCCGTTCGAAGAACGCCGAGGCCTGGAGCTGGACGCCGATACGCGGCAGCAGCTCCTGGTTGCGGGGCCAGACCGGCAGGCCGAGCACCGTCGCGGTGCCGGAGTCGGGACGGCGCAGGCCCTCGACGATCTCCAGGAACGTCGTCTTCCCGGCGCCGTTGGGGCCGAGGATGCCGACGAACTCACCCTCGCCGACCTCCAGGCTGACGCCGTCGACCGCCCGCAGCTCGCCGTACGTCATGGTCAGGTCGACAACCTCGATCGCTGGCACGGCAGCGACCCTACTGGTGGCCGGTCAGGGACAGCTGCCGTGGTAGCCCTCGCCGGCGGCGACCGCCTTCTTCTCCCAGCGGAGGTAGCGCTTCTTGTCGGCGTAGTCGATCCGGTCCTCGGCGTCCGCGAAGCCGCTGGCGACCTGGCTGCCGCCGACGTCGTAGTTCCCCTTGACCCGCACCAGGTGCCGGAGCGGGTAGCCGTCGGAGTCCCGGTTGGGTGCGCGCGTGTCGCGGTGCACCTTCACGACCATGCCCCGCTTGATCCAGCCGCGCAGGTCCTTCTTCGCAGCCTTCGCGCGGCATCGGTCGCCGTCGGGCACCGACGCCCCGAGCAGGTGCAGCGTCGTGGCCGGGCGCTTGCCCTCACGCACCCGGACCAGCTCCCCGCTGACCACCTTGACGACCTTGATCACGGGCTTGGGCTTCGGCTTCGGCTTGGGCTTCGGCTTGCCGGGCTGCGGGTCGGGCGCGTCCTGGTCGCCCGGACCCGCGCAGGGGCAGGGGTTCGACTCGCAGGCGATCCCGTCGTTGTCGTGGTCGAGGCCGTTGGGGTCGCCCGGGTTGTCGTCGAGGTTCTTCTGCGCCGCCGCCTGGTTCGGGAAGTCGGAGCAGTTGAGGTCCTTGGCCTGCACGGGCGCCGCGGCGACCGTCGAGAAGCCGACCATCCCCACGAGTGCGAGAGCCAGAGCGGTGAGGAGATGGAGGAGCCGCGAGGTCACAGGGTGTCGCCAATCCGGGTGTCAGGCCGAGAATCCCGGCGATGCTAGGCACCCTTCCGGTCCTCCGTCTGTAGCCCGATCGGGCCTGGGGTCAGCTCGAGAGCAGCCCCCGTACGACGCGCAGCCCCACCGACATCCGGGCCAGGTCGGCCTGGTCGTCGGCACAGATCTCGTCGAGCGTCGCGGCGGCCCGCGCGACCGTCACCGCGTCGCCGTCCTCCCAGCTCGCGATCCGGCCCGGCGCCGGCTCGTCGTCCGGGGTGGTCCGCAGCACCTGGGCGGTGAGCTGGGAGTGCACGGCGTGCAGGTCGTCGCGCAGCGCCGCCCGCGCCATCGTCTGCCAGCGGTCCGCGCGCGGCAGCGCGAGGATCCGCTGCACCAGCGCCGGCAGGCCGAGCCGCTCCCCCAGCGCGAAGTGGACCCGCGCGACGTCGCGCGGATCGAGGTCCGCGCGCTGGGCGTTCTCGACGATGCCGAGCAGCATGTACGCCGGCGGCAGCACCGCGACCCGGGTGGCGAGCTCCTCCGGGACGCCCTGCTCGACCAGCCGGTCGCGCCGCGCCAGGAAGGCGTCGAGCTCCCGGCCGGTGATCAGGTCGGGCAGCTCGACCATCCCCACCTGCACCAGTCCTCGGAACTGGTCGACGGTGGCCTGGCTGTCCATCGGGGGCCGCCGGTTGGTGACCAGCCAGCGCGACGCCCGCTCGACCAGCGTCCGCATCTCCAGGCGCATCCGGGTCTGGACCCCGGCCTCGAGCGCGTTGTCCTGACTCGCGAGCTCCTGGCGCAGCGGCAGCGAGCCGAAGATCTCGCGGGCGACGAAGTTGGCGCGGGTCAGCTCGGCGGCGTCCGCCCCGGTCTCGCCACCCAGCCGCGGCCAGAAGGTCATCCCGGCACCGTTGACGAGGTCGTTGACGACCTGGGTCACGATGATCTCGCGGCGCAGGGGGTGCGCCGCGACCTGGGTCGCGAAGCCCTCGCGGACCGCCTTCGGGAAGTAGGCCCGGAGGTCCAGGTCGAGGTACGGGTCGTCCGGGAGGTCGGAGGCCAGCAGCTCGTCGGCCAGCACGATCTTGGTCCAGGCCAGCAGCACCGCCAGCTCGGGCGCCGTGAGCCCCTCGCCGCGGTCGAGGCGCCGGCGTACCTCCTTGCTGGGCGGCAGTCCCTCGATCTCGCGGTCCAGGACGCCGTCGGCCTCCAGCTTGCGCATCATCTCCTCGTGCACGTGCAGCAGCGACGGCGCGTGGCTGAGCGAGTTGGCGATCGCGAGGTTCTGCTCGTAGTTGTCGGCCAGCACCAGGTGGGCGATCTCGTCGGTCATCTCCGCCAGCAGGGCGTTGCGCTGCTTGGTCGTCAGGTCGCCGTCGCGGACCACCCGGTCGAGCAGGATCTTCAGGTTGACCTCGTGGTCGGAGGTGTCGACCCCGGCCGAGTTGTCGATGAAGTCGGTGTTGATCCGGCCGCCCGCTCCCCCACCTCCCTGGAGTGCGTACTCGATCCGGCCCGCCTGGGTGAAGCCGAGGTTGCCGCCCTCCCCCACGCAGGCCGCGCGCAGCTCGCCGCCGTCGACCCGGATCGGGTCGTTGGCCTTGTCGCCCGCGTCGGCGTGGGTCTCGGCTGCGCCCTTGACGTAGGTGCCGATGCCGCCGTTCCACAGCAGGTCCACGGGGGCGGTGAGGATCGCCCGCATCAGCTCGGCCGGCGTCATCGACTCGACCCCGTCGGCGATCCCGAGAGCCGCGCGGACCTGGGGGGTGATCCGGACCTTCTTGGCCGAGCGGGGGTAGACGCCGCCGCCCTCGGAGATCAGCGTCGTGTCGTAGTCCTGCCAGCTCGACCGGGGCAGCTCGAAGAGCCGCTTCCGCTCGGCGTACGACGTCGCCGCGTCGGGCGCGGGGTCCAGGAAGATGTCGCGGTGGTCGAACGCGGCCACCAGCCGGGTGTGCTCGGAGCAGAGCATCCCGTTGCCGAAGACGTCGCCGGACATGTCGCCGATGCCGACCGCGGTGAAGTCCTCGCTCTGGCAGTCGACGCCGCGCTCGCGGAAGTGCCGCTGCACCGAGACCCACGCGCCCCGGGCGGTGATGCCCATGGCCTTGTGGTCGTAGCCGACCGAGCCACCGCTGGCGAACGCGTCGCCCAGCCAGAAGCCGTAGTCGGTGGCGACGCCGTTGGCGATGTCGGAGAAGGTCGCCGTGCCCTTGTCGGCGGCGACGACGAGGTAGGAGTCGTCGCCGTCGTGGCGTACGACGTCCGCCGGCGGCACCGTCTCGCCCTCGACCAGGTTGTCGGTGATGTCGAGCAGCCCGCAGATGAAGGTGCGGTAGCAGGCCACGCCCTCGGCGAGCCACGCGTCCCGGTCCACCGACGGGTCGGGCAGGTTCTTGGCGTAGAAGCCGCCCTTCGCCCCGACCGGCACGATCACGGTGTTCTTCACCATCTGCGCCTTGACCAGGCCGAGCACCTCGGTGCGGAAGTCGTCGCGCCGGTCGGACCAGCGCAGTCCCCCGCGCGCGACCGAGCCGAAACGCAGGTGCACGCCCTCGACCCGCGGGCTGTAGACGAAGATCTCGAACTTCGGCCGCGGGTGGGGCAGGTCCGGGATCGCCGACGGCTCCAGCTTGAGGCTGATGTACGGCTTCGGCCGGCCGTCGGCCCGCTGGAAGTAGTTCGTGCGCAGGGTGGCCCGCACCTGGGTCAGGTACGAGCGCAGGATCCGGTCGTGGTCGAGGCTGGCGACGTCGTCGAGCGCGGCGCCGATCCGCGCGACCAGGTCGTCCTCGGCGGCCTCCCGGTCCGGCACCGTCGGGTCGAAGCGGGCCTCGAAGAGCCGCACCAGCAGCCGGGTGATGTCGACGTTGGCGCCCAGCGCGCCCTCGATCGAGTCCAGGGCGAACGGCGAGCCACCCTGGCGCATGTACTTCGCATAGGCGCGCAGCACGGTCGCCTGCCGCCAGGTGAGCCCGGCGCCGAGCACCAGGGCGTTGAAGCCGTCGGTCTCGTTGAAGCCGTCCCACACCGCGCGCAGCGCGTCCTGGAACAGCTCGCGCGCCTCGGGGCGGAGGTGCTCACCGGACCGCAGCCCGAACTCGTAGACGAACGAGCGCGGCTCCCCCTCGGGACGGGCCAGCTCGTAGGGCCGCTCGTCGACGACCTCCACGCCCATCGACGAGAGCATCGGGAGCACCGCCGACAGTGACAGCGGCTCGCCGACCCGGTAGACCTTCAGCCGGGCCTCGCCCCGACCGGCGTCCAGCGGCTGGTAGAGCGAGAGGTCGATGCCCTCTTCGCCACGCAGGCCCTCGATCCGCCCGAGGTCGACCGACGCGGTCCGCGCCGAGAAGTCCTCCTTGTAGGCCTCGGGCCAGGCGTCGACGTACCGCCGCCCGAGGACGGAGCCGGCCGCCTCGCCGTACTCCGCGATCACGGCGGCCAGGAAGTCGTCGTGCCACGAGCGGGAGGCCTCGGTGAGCCGGCGCTCGAGGTCGGCGGTGTCGATGTCGGGCAGCTCGGCGCCCTGGGGCAGGTGGACGACGAAGTGGACCCGGGCGGTCGTCGACTCGTTGATCCGGACGGTGAACTCGACCGACTCCGCGCCGAGCCGGTCCTGCAGGATCCGGGAGAACTTCTCGCGGACGCCGGTGTTGTAGCGGTCGCGCGGCAGGTAGACGAGCACCGAGACGTACCGCCCGTAGACGTCGCGCCGGATGATCGCGCGCACCGCCCGGCGTTCCCGGGCGTGCATCGCGGTCTCGGCCATCGGCGCGAGCTCCTCCACCGGGGTGTGGAACAGCTCGTCGCGCGGATAGCTCTCCAGGGTGTCCATCAGCGCCCGGCCGGCGTAGCTGCGCGGGTTGTAGCCGCTGCGGCGCAGGACCTCGGCCGCGCGCTCGCGGAGCAGGGGGATGCGGGTGAGCGACTCGGCGTACGCCGTGCTCGACAGCAGCCCGAGGAAGCGCCGCTCCCCGGTGACCTGGCCGGTCTCGTCGAAGGTCTTCACGCCGACGTAGTCGAGGTACGCCGGCCGGTGGACCGTCGCGCGGGAGTTGGCCTTGGCCAGCACGAGCAGCCGCGGCTCGCGAGCCTTGTCGCGCACCTTGTCGGGCAGCCGGGTGCTCGCGGTCAGGTCGGGGTCGTTGCGCAGGATCCCGAGGCCGGTGCCCGGGATGCCCAGGAGGCGGTCGTCGTCGGTGAGCTGGTACTCGCGGTAGCCCAGAAACGTGAAGTGGTCGTCGGCCAGCCAGGTCAGCAGCTCGCGCGCCTGACGCACCTCCTCGGAGTCGATCCCCTCGGGTCCGGCCTCCCCGAGCTCCTCGACGATCTCGAGCATCCGGCCGCGGGTGCGGCCCCAGTCCTCGGTCGCCTCGCGCACGTCGCGCAGCACCTGGTGGATCTGGTCGACCACGGCCTCGAGGTCCTCGCCCTCGGACACCCGGCCGATCTCGACGTGCATCCAGGACTCGCGGACCGTGCCCTCGTGCGGGTCGAGCGCCCCGTCGTCGATGACGTGCACCGCCTGCAGCTCGCCGGTGATGTCGCGCTCGACGTCGAAGTGCGGGTGCACCACGACGTGCACCTCGCGCAGCTGGCGCGAGAGCTCCATCGTGAGCGAGTCGACCAGGAACGGCATGTCGTCCACGACGACCTCGACCACGGAGTGACCGTTCGCCGACCAGCCCTGCTCGCCCAGGGTCGGTGTGAGCACCCGGACCTGCGCCGTGCCCTGCGGCCGCCGGCCCGCCAGCCGGTAGTGCGACGCGAACGCGCCGTACACGTCGACGTCGGTGCGGTCCGTGAGGTCCTCCGCGGCGACGTGGCGGAAGTACGCCCGCAACAGCTCGCCCACCCGCTCGTGGGGCGGGCCGCCCGTCCCCGTCCCGGACCGCGCGAGCGCAGCCGCCCGCTCGAGGAGCTCGGACTTGTCCGTCACCTGCGTCGCCGTTGACACCCTCCTGACCCTAGGCCGCGGGGCTCGCCGTACCAAGACTCCGGAGGGTGATGCGTCGGCGGTGTCCACGCGCCACCCCGTGCGATCTGCGGGCCTGTGGACGGCGGGGCCTGACTGTCGGTGACGGTGATCAGGCTGCCCCCATGGGAACGTGGCGCAAGTACACACCTGAGCTCCTCGCCGATGCGGTCGCCCAGTCCACGTCGGTCGCCGGCGTGCTCCGGCACCTCGGGCTCATCCAGGCTGGCGGGACGCACGCGCATATCAGCCGGATGATCAAACGGTTCGAGATCGACACCAGCCACTTCGTCCGCAGCCAGCGGGGAGCGGCGCGCGTGCGTCTCACGGCTACCCAGATCCTCATCCGCACCGAAAGCAGCGGCAAGCGGACCAAGCCACCACTACTACGACGAGCACTGGCGGAGATCGGTCGACCCTACGTCTGCGAAGGATGTGCCAACGACGGGACCTGGCGTTCTCGTCCTCTCCGACTTCACGTCGACCACATCGACGGCGACTTCGAGAACAACGAAGCCGAGAACCTGCGGTTCCTGTGTCCGAACTGCCACTCGCAGACCGACAACTTCAGCGGTCGAAGCCGCGGGCGATACTCCGCGACCGCCCCAGGGGACACTCGGCCGCTCGAGCGGGCCGAAGGGCACCGTCGCCCGACCTCCGAGAGCGCCGGTGACACAGGCGGAAACGACCGGAGGCGTGCAACGGGCTAGGACTCGGCAGCGTCGGCTCGCCATCTAGACTTCGCGGGTCCAACCAGCCGGAGTGGTGGAATCGGCAGACACGCAGCACTTAGGATGCTGTGCCTTCGGGCGTGGGGGTTCAAGTCCCCCCTCCGGCACGGCGTCGCGGCTCAGCCTGCGGCGCGACCCTCCTCGCGCAGCCGCGGGGGCGTCGTCCCCTTGGGCTTGAAGCCGGTCTTGTCGGCGTAGAACTCCCGGATCCGGTCCATGTCGGCGACGACGTCGCCGGTGGGCGAGAAGGTCGGCCCCCAGCCGACGGTCTTCGACGGGGCGTCGAGGAAGGCGAGGGTGATCGGGATGCCGGTCTGCTGGGAGATCCGGTAGAAGCCGGACTTCCAGTACTCCCCCTTGCTCCGGGTGCCCTCGGCCGCGATCCCGAGCAGGAACGCCTCGTCGGTCTCGGACTCGGCGAGCAGGGTGCGGATCGTGGCGCCCGGGTTGGCCCGGTCCAGCTCGACGGCGCCGGTGGCGCGCATGACCGGGGCCAGCGGCCCCTTGAAGAACGAGTCCTTGACCAGCAGCCGGATCTGCACACTGTTGTCCCAGGCCAGGAGCATCGTGAGCACCCAGTCCCAGTTCGAGGTGTGCGGGGCGCCGACCAGGATGCCCTTGCTGGGCACGGTGCCGACCGTCTTCCATCCGGTGAGGCGCAGGGCCGCGCGCGCGAAGGTACGACGGAGGAGGAAGTGTCGGTTCACCCGGAGAAGGTAGCGGTCGGCATGTTCCTGTGACGCCGGTCACGCCTGATCCACTACGGTCCCGCCATGGACTCCGCGCTCACCACGGTCGGGCTGCCGCTGGCCCTCGGCATCATCATGTTCGGACTCGGGCTCTCGCTGACCCCCGACGACTTCCGGCGGGTGGGGCGGCATCCGAAGGCCGTGGCGGTCGCGCTGGCCTGCCAGCTGCTGCTCCTGCCGGCACTCTGCTTCGGGCTGGTCAAGCTGCTCGACCTGCCGCCGCTGCTGGCGATCGGCATGATGCTGCTCGCCGCCTCCCCCGGTGGCACCAGCGCCAACCTGTTCAGCCATCTCTTCCGCGGCGACGTCGCGCTCAACGTCACGCTGACCGCGATCAACTCGGTGATCGCGATCGTCTCGCTGCCGGTCATCACCAACCTCGCGATCGCCCACTACGACCAGGGCGACAGCGTCGACCTGCAGTTCGCCAAGGTCGTCGAGGTGTTCGCCGTGGTGCTGGTGCCGGTCGCCCTCGGCATGCTGGTGAAGGCCCGGCGCTCCGCGTTCGCCGACCGGATGGACCGGCCGGTCCGCACCGGGTCCGCGATCATCCTGGCCGTCCTGGTCCTCGGCATCCTGCTCGACCAGCGCGAGAACGTCGGCGACTACCTCGCCGACGTCGGGCTGGCCGCCGCGCTCTTCTGCGCCGCCAGCCTCGTCATCGGGTACGTCGTCCCGCGCGCGGCCGGCATCCGTGAGGAGCAGGCCATCGCGTCGTCGATGGAGATCGGCGTGCACAACGGCACCCTCGCGATCTACGTGGCCGTCGAGGTCCTCGACAGCACCGAGATCTCCGTTCCGGCGGCGGTCTACTCCGTGTTCATGTTCGTCTTCGCCGCCGCCTGGGGCGCCCTGATCAGCCGGCGGATCCGAGCTGCTGCGCCAGCAGAGGTGCGAGCTCCCTGAGCGCCTTGCCCCGGTGCGAGACGGCGTCCTTGTCCGCGACGGACAGCTCCGCGGTCGTCACGCCGGGACGGTCATCGGCGACGAACAGCACGTCGTAGCCGAAGCCGCCGCTCCCCCGCACCTCACGGATGACGGTGCCGTCCATCCGCCCGTGCACGACGAGCTCGCCGCCGGCGTGCACGAACGCCACCGCGCAGACGAAGTGGGCGCCGCGGCGCTCGTCGGGCACGTCGGCCAGCTGGTCGAGCAGCAGCCGGTTGTTGCGGTCGTCGTCCTTCGGCGGCCCCGACCAGCGCGCCGACAGCACGCCCGGCATCCCGTTGAGGGCGTCGACGCAGAGCCCGCTGTCGTCCGCGACCGAGGGCAGCCCGGTCGCCGCGAACCCGGCGCGCGCCTTCAGCAGCGCGTTGCCCTCGAAGGTCGGCTCGTCCTCCACCGGCTCGTCGTACGCCGGGACGTCGTCGAGGCCGACGACGCGCGCGCCGGGCAGGTGCTCGGCGAGGATCCGCTCCATCTCGCGGAGCTTCTTGGCGTTGCGCGACGCGAGGTGGATCCGGGTCTCGATACGTTCGCTGGCGCTCACTACTCGACCACCGAGCCGCCCAGCGCCGCACGCTGGAGCCGGGTCAGGTCGGCGCAGCCCTTCTCGCCCAGGGCGAGCAGGGCGTCGAGCTCGCTGCGGTCGAACGCGGCGCCCTCGGCCGTGCCCTGCACCTCGATGAACTTGCCCTCGCCGGTCATCACGATGTTCATGTCGGTCTCGGCGCGCACGTCCTCCTCGTAGGGCAGGTCGAGCCGGGGCGTGCCGTCGATGATGCCGACGCTGACGGCGGCGACCGATCCGGTCAGCGGCTCGCCCTTCAGCGCGCCGGTCGAGCGCAGGTGGGCGACGGCGTCGGCGAGGGCGACGTACGCGCCCGTGATGGCCGCCGTGCGGGTGCCGCCGTCGGCCTGGAGCACGTCGCAGTCGAGCTGGATGGTGTTCTCACCGAGGGCCTGGTAGTCGACGACGGCGCGCAGCGAGCGGCCGATCAGCCGGCTGATCTCGTGGGTGCGGCCACCGATCCGCCCCTTCACCGACTCGCGGTCGGAGCGGGTGTTCGTGGCGGCGGGGAGCATGGCGTACTCGGCCGTCACCCAGCCCAGGCCCGAGCCCTTGCGCCAGCGCGGCACGCCCTCGGAGGCGGACGCGGCGCACAGGACGCGGGTGCGGCCGAACTCGACGAGGACCGAGCCGGCGGCGTGGTCGAGCCAGTTGCGGGTGATCTTGATGGAGCGGAGCTCGTCGTCGGCGCGACCGTCGGCACGTGTCATGCGGACGAGGCTAGTGGTCGCGTCCGACACCTCCGACGCCACCGTGGCGGCAGGCACGGTGCGTGCCTGCCGCCACGGGGTGGGTCGTGCGGGTCGATCCGGGTCCGAGCGCTACTTGAACTCGATCCGGAGCAGTCGCCGGATGCCGAGGGCCAGCGGGATCACGAGCCAGATGAAGCCGCTCGTGGCGATCTGCGCCCACTCCTCGCCGGTCGGCGTGTAGTCGCCCGTGAAGAGCGGCGTCTGGGCGGTGTTGAACTCGATCCACGGCGCCAGGTCCTCGAACCAGTCGCTGAGGGCGGACAGGATGCCCACCGCGGTCGGCAGGATCAGCGTGTAGGCGAAGTAGCCGACGATCGCGGCCGGGGTGTTCATCAGCAGCGTCGCGATGGCGAACCCGATCAGCACCGCCACGAAGGCGGAGAGGATGAAGCCGTTGAAGATCAGGTTGCCGTCGACGCTCCAGTCGTCGCCACGGCCGACCAGCATGGCGATCACGGCCATCGCCGCCGACAGCACCATGACGACGACCGCGAGGACCAGCCCGGCCAGGAACTTCGCCAGCACCACCCGCGGGCGACGGGGCTCGAGGGTGAAGGTCACCAGCCCGTTGCGCTGGCTGGCCTCGCTCGTCACCAGCATGATGATGAGGATCGGCAGGAAGTAGCCGAGCACGGCGCCGGCGATGCCGAGGTGGTTCTCGAAGGTCCGGTCGCGCTGGTCCACGGCGAGGGCGAAGATGATCTCGACGACGAGGACCAGGCCGACGATCGAGACCGCGAACCAGAAACCGGCGCGGGTGTCGAGGGCCTTGCGGGTCTCGACCTTGACGAGTCGGCCGAGGGGGACCTGGCTGGTCCCCGAGATGTCGAGGGTGGGGACGGTGGCGCTCATGCCGGGCCTCCTGCCTGGGCGGGCTGCTGGGTGGCGGCCTCGGGGTGGCCCTCGCGCTGCGTGTCGGCGGTGAGCTGGAGGAACAGGTCCTCCAGGCCGGCACCACCCGAGCGGAGGTCGGTCAAGACGATCTGGTGCTCGGCGGCGACCCGCCCGACGTCGACGGGAGCGGCCTCGACGCTGAGACCCTCGCCGGCGGCCGACACGGCGAAGCCCTTGGCCTGGAGGGCCGAGCTCAGCTGTGCGTTGTCGAGCGCCGTGACCAGCGCCTTCTCGGCACCCCCGGCCAGCAGCGACTTCTTGTCGCCCTGGGCGACGATCTTGCCGCGCCCGATGAGGATCATCTCGTCGGCGATCTGCTCGACCTCGTGCAGCAGGTGGCTGGAGAGCAGGACGGTGCCGCCGCGCTCGGCGTACCCCTTGAGCAGGCCGCGCATCCAGCGGATGCCGGCGGGGTCGAGGCCGTTGGCGGGCTCGTCGAGGATCAGCACCGACGGGTCGCCGAGCAGCGCGTGGGCGATGCCGAGGCGCTGCTTCATGCCGAGGCTGTAGTTGCGCAGCCGGCGATCGGCCTCCCCGCCGGTGAGCGAGACCAGCGCGAGCATCTCGTCGACCCGCGACTTCGGCAGACCCATGGTCTCCGCGCCGATGGTGAGGATCTCGCGGCCGGTCCGGCCGACGTGCTGGGCGGAGGCGTCGAGCAGCACCCCGACGTGACGTCCGGGGTTGGGGATGTCTCGGTAGAGGTGGCCACCGATGGTGACGCGGCCCCGTGAGGGCGGCGTGAGCCCGACCATGACGCGCATGGTCGTCGTCTTGCCCGCGCCGTTGGGTCCGAGGAATCCGGTGACCCTTCCGGGTTGGCAGACGAAGCTCACGTCGTCGACGGCGGTGAACGCGCCGTACGTTCTGGTGAGTCCTTCGACGTTGATCATGACCCCACCCTGCCCGACCGTGGCTCTCCCACGCATCGGACGCGCGGCGATGCGGACCCCCTACCTAGGAAGGGGGCGTACGGCGACCCCCGACGCCTGTGCCCGGCGTACGGCGCCCCTAGCCTGGCTGCGTGGACCGCCCGACCCCCGAGGAGTACCAGCCGCAGCTGTCGGCCTGGGGACACCTCTGGCGGCTCCTGGTCATGCTCGGGATCAGCGCCCTGATCTGGGTGACCGTCGTCGACCAGCAGTCCGAGCTGCTCTTCGTCGTCGACCTCGCGCTCGGCCTGGTGTCGTACGTCGTCGTGTTCTTCCGGCGCCGGTGGCCGCTCGGGGTGGCGGTCACGACGAACCTGCTGGCGACCGTCTCCTCGACGGCAGCCGGCCCGTCGTCCCTGGCGCTGGTCTCGCTGGCCACGGGTCGCCGCTGGAAGCAGGTGATCCCGCTCGCCGCGCTCGCCTTCGCCTCCGCCCAGCTCTTCGCGGTCGTCAATCCGCCCGAGACCGACGAGCCGTGGTGGCTGACCGGGTCCACCAACCTCGTGTTCATCGCGGCGGTCACCGCCTGGGGCATGTACCTCGGCTCCCGCCGGGAGCTGCTCTGGACGCTGCGCAACCGGGCCGAGCGGGCCGAGGCCGAGCAGGAGCTGCGCGCCACCCACGCCCGCGACAACGAGCGCGCCCGGATCGCCCGGGAGATGCACGACGTGCTGGCCCACCGGATCTCGCAGATCTCGATGCACGCCGGCGCGCTGGGCTTCCGCGAGGACCTCACCGCCGAGGAGATGCGGACCAGCGCGGGCGTCATCCAGGCGACCGCGCACGAGGCGCTCACCGACCTGCGCGGCGTCCTCGGCGTGCTGCGCGACCACGAGACCGGCGAGCTCACCAGCGCCCCGCAGCCGACGTACGACGACCTCGCGGCCCTCGTCGACGAGGCGCGCTCGGCCGGCCTGCGGCTGGAGTACGACGACCTGGTCCCGGACACCGATCCGATGCCGGCCGTCGTCGGGCGGACGCTCTACCGGATCGTCCAGGAGGGCATCACCAACGCGCGCAAGCACGCCCCGGGAGCGCTGCTGGCGATCCGCGTGAGCGGCAGTCCGGAGGACGGGGTGGACGTCATGCTGCGCAATCCCGTGGGCTTCGGCCCGAGCCGGACGCCCGGGTCGGGGCTGGGCCTCGTGGGGCTCGCGGAGCGGGCCGAGCTGCGCGGCGGCCACCTGACCCACGGGCGCGACGGGTCGATGTTCGTCCTGCACGCCTGGATACCGTGGGCGACGTGAGCATCCGCGTCCTGGTCGTCGACGACGACCCGCTCGTCCGATCCGCCCTCGGCCTGATGCTCGGCGGCCCGTCCGACGTCGAGGTCGTCGGCGAGGCCCCGAACGGCCGCGACGGGCTCGCCCTCGCGGCGTCGCTGCGACCCGACGTGGTCCTGATGGACATCCGGATGCCGGTCCTCGACGGGCTGACCGCGACCCGCGAGCTGCATCGCCGCCCCGACCCGCCTCACGTGATCGTGCTGACGACCTTCGACGCCGACGACCACGTGGTGGAGGCGCTCGGGGCGGGCGCGGACGGGTTCCTGCTCAAGGACACCCCGCCCGGACAGATCCTCGACGCGATCCGCAAGGTCGCGGGCGGCGACCCGATGCTCTCCCCCTCGGTCACCCGCACCCTCATCGACCGGCTGCGCACCGGGCCGGACGGCGAGCGCGCCGCCGCCGCCACGGTCCGGCTGGGCCTGCTCACCGACCGCGAGCGCGAGGTCGCCTTCGCCGTCGGTCGCGGGCTCAGCAACGCCGAGATCGCGCGCGAGCTGCACCTGTCGGTGCCGACCGTCAAGGCGCACGTCTCCCGGCTCTTCGACAAGCTGGCCGTGACCAACCGGGTCCAGATCGCGATCTGCGTGCACGAGGCCGGGCTGGCCTGAGGCGCTTGCGCTGGGGTAGTCCGTCACACGGCGGGGGTCCAGCCGCTGGGAACTCCCCCTGGTGTGACGGACTACCCCGACGAGATACCCCCAGGGACTACCCGACCGGGCTCTCCCAGGCCGCCCACAGGTCGGCGTACCGGCCGCCGGCGGCGACGAGGTCGTCGTGCGTGCCCGCCTCGACGACCCGGCCGTGGTCGAGGACCAGGATCAGGTCGGAGCGGTGGGCCTGGCTGAGCCGGTGGGCGACGACGAGGGCGGCCCGGCCGCGGGTGACGGCGTCGGCGGCGGTGTCGAGCTCGCGGGCGCCGAGCGAGCCGGCCTCCGCCGTCGCCTCGTCGAGTACGACGACCGCGGGGTCGACCAGCAGCACCCGGGCGAGGGCCAGCTGCTGGGCCTGCGCGGGGGTGAGCGCGTGCCCGTCCTCGCCGAGGACGGTGTCCAGCCCGTCGGGCAGGGCCGCGACCCAGCCGCTGGCGGACACCGCGGCCAGCGCCTCGGTCAGGGCCTCGTCGACGAGGGCGGCGGGCTCGACGGCGGCGAGCAGCAGGTTCTCGCGCACGGTGCCGGCGAAGACGTGGACCTCCTGGCTGACCAGGCCCACCTGCCGGCGCAGCAGCGCCGGGTCGAGGGTGCCGAGGTCGACCGGTCCCAGCCGCACCGAGCCGGCCGTGGGCGCGAGCACCCCGGCCGCGATCGCCGCGAGGGTGGTCTTGCCGGCCCCGCTCGCACCGACCAGGGCCACCCGCTGACCGGGTTCCACCACCAGGTCAACGCCGTCCAGCACCGGGCGCCCCGGCTGGTAGTGGTGGCCGATCCCGCGGAGCACCAGCCGCCCCGCGGCCGGCTCCGCCGGGTCGTCGTACGACGGGGCGGGCAGCGCGGCGACGCCGACCAGCCGGGTCAGCGACGCGGCGGTGACCTGCAGGTCGTCGAAGAGGAACAGCAGCACGCCGATCGGGTTGAAGAGCCGATGGAAGAACAGCGCCGCCGTGGTGACCTGGCCGACGCTGACCGCGCCGCTGTCGACGGCGAGGAAGCCGACGCCGAGGATCACGACGAGGCCGATGCACTCCGTGCGGTTCGTGCGCCCGCCGAAGCGGCCGTAGAGGTGGAACACGTCGAGCGAGATCCGCAGCGTGTCGGCCGAGCGCGCGTCGACCTCGGCGGCGGCCGGCTCCTCGATGCGGAACGAGCGCAGCGTGGGCAGCCCCCGCAGCGCGCTCACCAGCGCCTGCGCGCGCTCCCCCGTCGCGACCCGCTCGCGGGCGTAGTACGGCGCCGAGCGCGGCAGGTACCAGCGCAGCGCATGCACGTAGAACGGCACCGTCACGAGGCCGGCCAGGCCGAGCCGCCAGTCCAGGGTGAACAGGCCGACGGACGTCAGCAGGATGGTGGTGAGCGAGGCCAGGACCAGCGGCACGAACTGACTGACCGCGCGTGCGACCACCCGGGCGTCGTCGCCGACCCGGGCGAGCAGGTCGCCGGAGCCGGAGGCCTCGACCCGCGCCGCGTCGAGGGTCAGCGCCCGCGCCAGCACCTCCTGGCGCAGCGTGGCCAGCGCCGGCTCGACCGCCCGCGACAGCAGCTCGACCGAGACCGCCGACAGCAGCCCGCCCAGCACGGCCGCGCCGGCGATCAGCCAGAACGCATTCGTCAACGCCTCGCCCGTGCCGGCGCCGCCGTCGAGGAGCCGGTCGACCAGCCGCCCGAGGACGTACGGCGCCAGCAGGCCGGTCGCCGACGCCGCGAGGAACGCGACGACCGCGCTGCCGAGCAGCACCGGTCGGCGCAGCATCAGCCGCAGCAGGTGGACCGCCGACTCGCGCGCGGTCGCGACGGGGAGCAGGTCGCGGGGCCGGGTGGTCATCGCAGCACCGCCGTCCGGTACGACGCCTGCTCGGTCAGCAGCTCGGCGTGCGTGCCGGTGCGGCTGGACCCGTCGGTCGCGACGTGCACGACCCGGTCCGCGGCGGCGAGCAGCGCGGGACTGCTGGTCAGCACGACCGCGATGCCGTCGACCGGCAGCGCGGCGCGCAGCCCGGCGGCGATGTCGTGCTCGGTGACCGCGTCGACCGCGGTGGTGGGGTCCTGGAGGACCAGGACGGGCGGCCGCGCGGCGAGCGCGCGGGCGAGGGCGAGCCGCTGCCGCTGACCGCCGGAGAGCGACGTACCGCCGGCCGCGACGGCCCGGTCCAGCCCGTCGGGGTCGAGGGCGACGACGTCGTCGAGCGCGGAGGCGGCGAGGACGCCCGGCCAGTCCGGCTCCTCGTGCGTGCGGACGTTGGACCGCAGGGTGCCCTCGAAGACGTCGACGTGGTGACGCACCACGAGCACGTGCGCGCGCCGGGCGTCGAGCGTGACGTCGTCGAGCTCGACGCAGCCGACCCGCACGCCCGGAGCGGGCAGCACCCCCGCGAGCTCGTCGAGCAGCCGGTCGCCCTCGGCCGGGTCCTCCAGGACCACGCCGACCAGCTCCCCGGGCTCGGCGCGCAGCAGCCCGGGGATCTCGAGCGCGCCGGGAGCGACGGCGGGAGCGCCGGCGTCCGCGACGGCGTACGGCTCGGCGAGCATCTCGACGACGCGCTTGCCCGATGCCCAGCAGGTGGCGGTGTGCGCGGCGACCTCGCCGAGCGTGCGGAGCGGCTCGGCGAGGAACTGCGCCAGGCCGACGACGGCGATGAACTGGCCGACCGTGATGTCGCCGTCCAGCGCGCGGTGCCCCGCGAGCAGCGTGACCGCCGCGAGGAAGACCCCGCTGAGTGCCGTCGTGGTGCCGTTCATCATGCCGGTGGAGCGGGCCGCCAGGATGCCCGCGCCGACCGCGCGCTCGCTGGCGTCGACGTACGTCCGGGCGGCCGCGGCCTCCCCGCCGACGCCCTTGAGCACCCGCAGGCCGGCGACCAGGTCGGCCGCCAGGCCGCTGGCCCGGGCGATCCGGCCCTGCTGCTCCCCGGCGTGCCGCGACATCCGCGGCGCGAGCAGCTGCACCACCCCGAGCACGAGGGGTACGCCGAGCAGCACCGTCAGCCCGACCAGCGGGTCCACGTTGAGCAGGTAGACCGCGGCCACCGCGATCGACCCGACCGCGGCGACGGCGTACCCGGCCATCCGGATCGTCTCGGCGGCGAGGTCGGCGTCCGAGGTCGCGACCGAGAGGGTCTCCCCCGGCAGCCGCCGCTTCGTGGTGCCGCGCGGGTCGAGGACCCGGCGCACGATCTCGCCCCGCAGCAGGTGGCTCTCGTGCTGCACGGCCGCGAAGCCGGCGCGCGAGCCGTAGCGGTAGCCCGACGAGAGCACCAGGAACAGCAGGGCGAAGCCGGCGAACCACCACAGCAGTCGGCTGCCGTCCCCCGTCGCCACGGCGTCGTCGACGACCTGGCCGATCAGGACCGGCACGAGCGCCTCGCAGACCTGCCAGATCGCGAGCAGGCCGACGCAGCGCAGCACCCGGCCACGCTGGCGCTTCAGGGTGCGGCGGTAGAGCGCGGCCGCCGACCGGGGCACGACACTCAGTTCAGGCACGACGGGTAAGGCTAGCCTCACTTGGCGTGCGACTCAGACCTGCCCACCGATCGCGTGCAGCTCGTACGTCGCGCCGGCACGCGCGAGCTCCAGCGGGCCGGCGTACTCCGGGCGGGCCTCGTCGAGCGCGTCCTGGGCGTCGTGCCACGGCGGGACGTGGGTGAGCACCAGCCGGCGTACCCCCGCCCGGGTCGCGAGCTGGCCGCACTCGGCGCCGGTGAGGTGCAGGTGGGGCGGGTTGTCGGCGCCCACCCGGAACGACGCCTCGGCGAGCATCAGGTCCGCCCCGGCGGCGACCTCGTCCAGCTCGGGGCACGGCCCGGTGTCGCCGCTGTAGCCGACGACGACGCCGTCGACGGAGACCCGCAGGGCGTACGCCGGCACCGGGTGGTCGACCGCGACCGGCAGCACGGAGAACGGGCCGACCTCGATCGGGCCGACCCACTCGCGGAAGTCGAACTCGTCGTTCATGCCCGGGTCGAGCGGCAGGTCGTAGGCGCGGGCCAGCCGGTCCGCGGTGCCGACCGGACCCCAGACCGGGATCCGGGGCTGCGCACCGGAGGGGTGGTACTTGCGGAGCACGTAGTAGCCCGCCAGGTCCAGGCAGTGGTCGGCGTGCAGGTGGCTCAGCAGGACCGCGTCGATGCTCAGCGGGTCGACGTACCGGTGCAGGGCGCCGAGGGCGCCGCTGCCCAGGTCGAGCAGCACCCGCCAGGTGCGGAGACCGGTGCCGTCGTCGTGCTCGGCCTCGAGCAGGTAGCAGCTCGCGGGCGAGTCCGGCCCGGGATAGGACCCCGAGCAGCCGACGACGGTGAGCCTCACGCGGGTCCCCCGGCGTGGGTCGCGGCAGCGGTCAAGGCGAGCACCTGGGCAACGTTAGGCGAACGCACACCCACGTGCACGAGACGGCGACCCACGTCACGCGTGCTGGTCGTCACTCCGGTCGTCACTCCGGGCGAGCATCTCCTCGGCGTGCTCGGCGATCCACGCCATCAGGGGCACGAGCCGCTCGACGAGTCCCTGCCCGAGCGGCGTGAGCGAGTACTCCACGTGCGGGGGCACGACCGGCCGCGCGTCGCGCCGGACGAGGCCGTCCTGCTCGAGGGCGCGCAGGGTCTGGGCGAGCATCTTCTCGCTGACCCCCTCGGCCCGGCGCCGCAGCTCGCTCCAGCGCAGCGGCTCGCCGTCGGAGAGCGCGGCCAGCACCAGCGGCGCCCACTTGCTCATCACGTGGTCGAGCACGACCCGCGTCGGGCAGTCGCGGGTGAACGCCTGGTCGGGGAAGACGGACGTGAGGGGGCCGGAGGTGCTTACTGCCATGCCAGTACCTTACTTCAAAGTGGGTACTAACTCACGGGAAGCATTGGCCGGGGCGGCTCGTTGGGGCGGGTGACACCCTCTCCGAAAGGCATCCTCATGACCGTGCTCGTCACCGGCACCTCCGGCCACCTCGGCCGCCTCACCGTCCTCGCGCTCCTCGACCGCGGCGTCCCGGCCAGCGAGATCGTCGCGACCGCCCGCGACCTCACCGCGATCGCCGACCTGGCCGAGCGGGGCGTGCAGACCCGCCGCGCGGACTACGGCGACCCCGCCTCCCTCGACGCCGCCCTCGCCGGCGTCGACCGGGTGCTGCTGGTCTCCTCCAACGCGGTCGGCGCGCGCCTGGAGCACCACCGCAACGTCATCGACGCCGCGGCCCGCGCGGACGTCGCGCTGCTCGCCTACACCAGCGTGCTCCGCGCGGACACCAGCAGCCTCGGCCTCGCCGCCGACCACCTCGCCACCGAGGACGCGCTGAAGCAGAGCGGCGTGCCGTTCACCCTGCTCCGCAACGGCTGGTACACCGAGAACTACACCGAGAACACCGCCGCCGCGCTCGCGTCCGGCCAGGTCCTCGGCGCGGCGGGCGAGGGCCGGATCAGCGCCGCGACCCGGCGCGACTTCGCCGAGGCCGCCGCGGTCGTCCTCGCCGAGGGCGAGCACGCGGGCGCGGTCTACGAGCTCGCCGGCGACGACGCGTTCACGATGGCCGAGTACGCCGCCGCCCTGGGCGCCGCGACCGGTCAGGAGATCGCCTACACCGACCTGCCGGCCGAGGAGTACGCCGCCGCGCTGGAGTCCGCCGGCGTCCCCGCGCCGTTCGCGCAGCTGCTCGCCGGCTCCGACGTCGGCATCGCCGCCGGCGACCTGGAGGACCGCAGTGGCACGCTGTCGCGCCTGATCGGCCGGCCCACCACCCCGCTCGCCGACGCCCTGCGCGACGCCGGGCTGTAACAGCGACGGCGCGCCGCCGGGCGTCGTACCGTGGGACGGGTGCGCTCCTCCGCAGCCCTCGCCCTGGCCGCCGCCCTCGTCCTGACCGGAGGGACGGCGACGTCCGGACCGGCCGTCGCGATCCCCGAGCCGGACCGGCCCGAGACGTCGCAGAGCCCGTCGACGCCGGCACCCGCCCGCGCCCGCGTCGACGGCGGCGCGCGGGTGCTGGCGATCTCGGTCGACGGCCTCAACCCCGCGGCGATCCGGCGGCTGGGACCGACGCGCGCACCGGTGCTGACCCGGCTCGTCCGCGAGGGCGCCTCGACCCTGAACGCCCGGGCGTCGCGGGAGCTGACGATCACCCTGCCCAACCACACCAGCATGGTCACCGGGCGCCGGATCGCCCGGAGCTCCGGTGGCCACGGCGTCACCTGGAACGACGACCGCGCCGGCACCACCGTGCACCGCGCCGCCGGCCGTCGGGTCTCCTCGGTCTTCAGCGTCGTCGCCCGCGCCGGCGGCGAGTCCGCGGTCTTCGCGGGCAAGAGCAAGTTCAGCCTGTTCGACCGCTCCTGGCCGGCCGCGGTCGACCGGTCGACGATCGCCACCGACCCGGTCGCACTGGTGCGGGCGGCCCGGGCCGACCTGCGCCGCGCGGGGCGCGAGCTGACCTTCCTGCACCTCGCCCTGCCCGACAAGGCCGGCCACGAGGTGGGGTTCATGTCCGCCCGCTACCTCGACGAGGTCGCCCGCACGGACCGGCTGCTGGGCCGGGTGGTCCGGACCGTCGAGCGCACCCCCGCCCTGGCCGAGCACCTCACCCTGATCCTCACGGCCGACCACGGCGGCCGCGGCGCCGACCACGGCGACCGGACCCGGCTGGACAACTTCCGGGTGCCGTTCGTCGTCTGGGGGCGCGGGGTCACCGCCGGCGACCTCTACGCGCTGAACCCCCAGCGGGCCGACCCGGGCAGCGGGCGTCCGTCGTACGCCGCGCGCCGCCAGCCGGTCCGCAACGGCGACCTGGCCAACCTGGTCACCGACCTCCTCGGCCTGCGGCCGGTGCCCGGCAGCGAGTTCGACGACGGGCACGACCTGGTGGTGCGCTGAGCCGCGACGCTCAGGCCGGCGTCTCCAGCAGGAGCGTGACGGGTCCGTCGTTGACCGACTCGACCTGCATGTCCGCGCCGAAGACACCGCGCTCGACGCGCGCGCCGAGCCGGGCGAGCTCGGCGCAGAAGGCGTCGTACAGCGGCTCGCTGACGGGACGGGGCGCGGCCTGCTGCCAGGTGGGACGGCGGCCCTTGCGGGCGTCGGCGTACAGGGTGAACTGGCTGACCGCCAGCACCGGCGCGCCCAGGTCGGAGGCGGAGGCCTCGTCGCGCATGATCCGCAGCTCCCAGGTCTTGCGGGCCAGCCACGCGACCTGCTCCGGGCCGTCGTCGTGGGTCACGCCGACGTAGACCAGCAGCCCCGGCTCCTCGATGGCGCCGACGACCTCGCCGTCGACCCGCACGCGGGCGCTGCGCACCCGCTGGACGACCGCGCGCACCGGGTCAGCGCACCCGGCCGAGCTCGGCCGCGGTCGGGAAGGGGTTGAACCGGCAGCCCGCGAGTCCCTTGGACTGCTGCTGCATCACCGGCGCCAGCCGGCCGCCGCCGGGGCAGCCCGCGTGGCCGAAGCCCAGCCAGTGCCCGGTCTCGTGGTTGACGACCATGTGCCGGTAGCCGCGCAGCGAGCCCTTCGCGGCGTTCCACGCCGGCGAGGCGTGCTGCCAGCGGGTCTGGTTGATCACGACGTAGCGGCCCACCCGGCAGCTCCACTCGGCGCTGCAGACCGGCGAGAAGCCCGGCACCCGGCTCGCCTCGGCCAGGACGACGGTGAACGTCCCGCCGCTCCTGACCTGGCGGAAGCGGACCCCACCGCCGCGCCAGCCGCGCGGGTCGTCGTACGTCTGCTGGACCAGGCGGCGGAAGGTCTTCAGGCTCGCGGTGACCCGGCCGCGGGTCTCGACGTGGTAGGTCACCGTGCGGCGTACGCCGACCCGGTGGTCGACGCGCCCGCGCGGGCGGGAGCCGGCCTTCGCCCAGGCGTGGCCGGGGGCGCGGACCTGCACGCGCACCCGCAGCGGACGGCCGACGTCACGCCAGGAGATCTCGTAGCGGCGCCCCGTCGCGCCGGGGATCGGTCGGCCGCCGCGCAGCCACTGGTAGCGCACCCGGGTCGGCCGGGTCGACCAGCGGCCGGCGTCGGCGCGGACGGTGCGGCCGAAGCGCAGCGTGCCGGTGACGGCGGGCCGCGTGCGGTTGCGGATGGTGGCCCGGGCGACGCGGGCGGTCGGGACCGACGTGACGGAGGTGGAGCCCGACGCGTCGGTGGCGGTCACCGTCACCGACAGCCTGGTCCCGACGTCGTCGAGCCCGGTGCGGTAGCGCCGCCCGGTGGCGCCGGCGATCGGGCCGCCGTCACGCAGCCACTGGAAGGAGTACGACGCGGGCGCCGGCGTCCAGCCGCCGGTCTGCGCCACCAGCACCTCGTCGTACGCCGCCTGCCCGGTGACCACCGGCGGGCTGGTGCTGACGGGGGCCGCGCTCGCGGGCGCGGCGGGGAGCAGCGCCCCGGCGAGGACCAGGGCGATCGCGGCGAGGGCTGCTCTCAGGCCCACAGCTGCCCTTCGAGCCGGTCCTCGGCCTCGTCGACCGTGCCTTCGTAGGCCCCGGTGGAGAGGTACTTCCAACCACCGTCGGCGACCACGAACGCGATGTCGGCGCTCTCGCCGGCCTTCACGGCCTTGGCCGCCTGCCCGAGCGCGGCGTGCAGGATCGCGCCGGTGGAGATGCCGGCGAAGATGCCCTCGAGCTCCAACAGCTCGCGGACCCGGCGGACGGCGTCGCGGGGGCCGACCGAGAAGCGGGCGTCGATCAGGTCGGCGTCGTACAGCTCGGGGACGAAGCCCTCGTCGAGGTTGCGCAGGCCGTAGACCAGCTCGCCGTACCGCGGCTCGGCGGCGACGATGCGCACCTCGGGCTTGGCGGCGCGGAAGTAGCGGGAGACGCCCATCAGGGTGCCGGTGGTGCCGAGGCCGGCGACGAAGTGCGTGATCGAGGGCAGGTCGGCGAGCAGCTCCGGGCCGGTCCCCTCCTCGTGCGCGAGGGCGTTGGCGGTGTTGCCGTACTGGTAGAGCATCACCCAGTCGGGGTGCTCCGCGGCGACCTGCTTGGCGACCCGGACGGCCTCGTTGGAGCCGCCCGCGGCGGGCGAGGAGATGATCTCCGCACCCCACATCCGCAGCAGCTGGCGGCGCTCCTCGGAGGTGTTCTCCGGCATCACGCAGACGATCCGGTAGCCCTTGAGCTTGGCCGCCATCGCCAGCGAGATGCCGGTGTTGCCCGAGGTCGGCTCCAGGATCGTGCAGCCGGGACGCAGGGTGCCGTCCTTCTCGGCCTCCTCGATCATCTTCAGGGCCGGGCGGTCCTTGATCGAGCCGGTGGGGTTGCGGTCCTCGAGCTTCGCCCACAGCCGGACGTCGGGGCTCGGCGAGAGCCGCGGCAGACCGACCAGCGGCGTACCGCCGACCGACGCGAGCAGGTTGTCGAAGCGCATGTCCCCAGCATGACATCCACCGATCGGTTGACCCCGTTCGCCGCCGGTTGCCCGATGTGCGAGACGTCGCGCGCCACGAGGCTGGAGCCATGCCACTCGCACCCCCCGAACCCGCCGTCGTCGTCGACGGCCTCCGCAAGACGTACGGCGAGAAGGTCGCCGTCGCCGACGTCGGCTTCACCGTCGAGCGCGGGGAGGTCTTCGGCATCCTCGGGCCCAACGGCGCCGGCAAGACCACCACGGTCGAGATGATCGCCGGGCTGCGCACGGGCGACGCGGGCTCGGTGCGGGTCCTCGGCATCGACCCCTGGACCGAGCGCGACGCCCTGACCCGGACGCTGTCGATCCAGCTCCAGGAGAGCCGCCTGCAGGCGAAGATCACGGTGCGGGAGGCCCTGCAGCTGTGGTCGACGCTGTACGACGAGCCGGCGCCGTGGCCCGAGGTCGCCGTACGCCTCGGGCTCACCGAGCACCTGGACCGGCGCTTCGCCAAGCTCAGCGGGGGCCAGCAGCAGCGGCTCTCGATCGCCCTGGCGCTGGTCGCGAACCCGCAGGTCGTCGTCCTCGACGAGCTCAGCACCGGCCTGGATCCCCGCGCCCGCCGCGACGTGTGGGCGATCGTCCGCGACCTGCGCGCCTCGGGGGTGACCGTGCTGCTGGTGACGCACTCCATGGAGGAGGCCCAGGAGCTGTGCGACCGGATCGCGATCATCGACCGGGGCCGGATCAGCGCCCTGGACACCCCCGAGGGGCTGATCCGGGCGGCCGGCGAGGCGACCGTGATGACCTTCGTCCCGTCCGCACCGACCGACCTGGAGACGCTGAGGCAGCTGCCGGGGGTCCGCGCGGTCGAGGCGCTGGAGGGCCGCGTCGTCGTCACCGGCGAGGAGGACGTCGCCGTACCCGTGATGGCCGCGCTCGCGGCCCGGGACGTGGTGCCCCGGAGGCTGCAGGTGACGTCCGGCTCCCTGGACAGCGCCTACCTCGACCTGACCGCCCGCCCCACCGAGGAGACCGCGTGAGCACGATCGTCAGTCCCAGCACCGCCGCCGTGCTCCGCACCGAGGCGCGACTCTTCGGTCGCGAGCCCGCGTCGGTGTTCTGGATCCTGGTCTTCCCGACCGCGCTGCTGTGCCTGCTCGGGGCGATCCCGTCGTTCCGCGAGCCCCAGGACGCGCTGGACGGGCTGCGCACGGTGGACGTCTACCTGCCGACCGCCATCCTGCTCTCGATGATCATGGCGTCGCTCATGGCGATGCCTCCGGCGATCTTCGCCTACCGCGAGAGCGGCGTCCTGCGTCGCCTCGCCACGACCCCGGTCGGGCCGGGCGCGGTCCTGGGAGCGCAGGTCCTGGTGCACGCCGCGGCCGTGGTCGCCTCCTCCCTGCTCGCCCTGCTGGTGGGCCGGGTGGCCTTCGACATCGCGCTCCCCGAGTCGCTCGCGGGCTACGGGCTGGCGTACCTGCTCGCCCTGCTCGCCAGCTTCTCCGTCGGCGCGGTGGTCATGGCCCTCTCCCCCAACGCCCGGGTCGGTACGGCGGTCGGCACCATCGTGTTCTTCCCCGCGATGTTCACCGCCGGGGTCTACATCCCGGTCCAGGCGCTGCCCGACCCGCTGCGCGAGGGGCTCGGCTACACGCCGCTCAGCGCCGCGGCGGAGGCGATGACCGACGCGATGGCCGGCGACTTCCCCGACCTGCGGCACCTGCTCGTGGTCGCGGCGTGGGCGGCGGTGCTCGCGCTGGTCGCGGTCCGTCGGTTCCGCTGGGAGTGAGAAGGTACGACGCGTGAGCACCACCGCACCGGCGCCGACTCCGGGGCTGCCCTGGATGCGCCACCTGCCGCTGGTGCTGCTCGGCGTGGCCGTGGTCGCTGCGCTCGCGGTCGGACCGGCGACCGGGGGGACGTCGCCGGCCTGGCGGTTGAGCGCCCAGCTCGCCCTGGCCGTCGTGACCGCGGCGCTGCTGGCCTGGTGGGCGTACGGCCCGACAGCGGGCGGCAGCCCGGCCCGGTTCGGGCTGCGCACGGTGCTCGCCTTCGCGCTCACCGTGCTCAACCCGCTCTTCTGCGTCTTCGCCTGGATCGGCTTCGCCGACGCGATGGACGTCTTCCGTGGGCGCGCCGCCTGGCTGGGGCTCGCCGCGACCGCGGTCGTCATGGCCACCGGCCAGTCCGGCGGCCTGCCGACCGGCTCACCCGGGCACCTCGCGCTGTTCGCGGCGCTCTTCGGCCTGAACTTCGGGCTCGCGGGCGCGATGGGCCGCTACGCCCTGCACGTCGAGCAGACCAGCGACGAGCGCGCGGTCGCGATCACCGAGCTGGAGCGCGTGAACGCCGCCCTGGAGGAGACCGTGGCCCGCAACGAGGCCCTGCAGCAGACGGTCGTCGCCCAGGCGCACCTCGCCGGCGTCCAGGACGAACGGCAGCGGCTGGCGCGCGAGATCCACGACACCATCGCGCAGAGCCTCGCGGGCATCGTGACCCAGCTCGAGGCCGCCACCGGAGGCGAGCGCACCGAGCGCGCCCTCGGCCTGGCGCGCGACGCCCTCGCCGAGGCACGCCGCTCGGTCCTCGACCTGTCGCCGGCGCGGCTGGAGGACGCGACCCTGTCCGAGGCGCTCGGCGCCGTTCTCCGCGCCTGGGCGGAGGGACGCGAGGTCCGTGCCGACCTGGTCGTCGTCGGCGATCCCGAGCCGCTGCACCCCGAGGTGGAGGCGACCGTGCTGCGCATCGCCGAGGAGTCGCTCGCCAACGTCGCCAAGCACGCCGGCGCCGGCCGGGTCGGCGTCACGCTGTCGTACGACGGCGACGAGGTCGTGCTCGACGTCCGGGACGACGGCTCCGGGTTCGACCTCGACGCGGAGGCCCCGGCCAGCTCGTTCGGCCTGCGGGGCATGCGCCAGCGCGCTGAGCGGCTCGCCGGCGACCTCACCCTCGAGTCGCGTCCGGGCGGCGGCACCGCGGTGTCGCTCCGCCTGCCCGCGCTGATCAGGGAGGCCGCATGAGCACGCCGATCCGGATCGTGGTGGTCGACGACCACCCCGTGGTGCGCGACGGGATCCGCAGCATGCTCGGCGGCGTCCCCGACTTCGAGGTCGTCGGCGAGGCGGCGAGCGGCCCGGAGGCCGTCGTCCGCGTGGGCGAGTGCGACCCGGACGTCGTCGTGATGGACCTGCGGATGCCCGGCGGGGGCGGCGTCGACGCGGTCCGCGAGCTGCGCCGCCGGGGATCGCGCGCGGCGGTCCTGGTGCTGACGACGTACGACACCGACTCGGACACCATCGCCGCCATCGAGGCGGGCGCGACCGGCTACCTGCTCAAGGACACCCCCGCCGAGCGGATCTTCGAGGCGGTGCGCGCGACCGCCGCCGGCGAGACGGTCCTCTCCCCCGCCGTCGTCGCCCGTCTGGCCTCCCATGTACGCCGCCCCGCCGGCGGCGCCGCCCTCAGCGCCCGCGAGCGCGAGGTCCTCGCCCTGGTCGCCCGCGGCACGTCCAACCGCGCCATCGCCGAGGGGCTCTTCGTCAGCGAGGCGACCGTCAAGACCCACCTCGTGCACGTCTACGAGAAGCTCGGCGTCGCCGACCGCGCCGCCGCCGTCGCCACGGCCTACGAGCGCGGCATCCTGGGCGGCTGATCGCCGAGTCGGCAGAAGTTGCGCGTCGAGTCGGCAGAACTTGCCGTCAGGTCTGAGGTGAACTTCTGCCGACTCGGCGATCCTGGGAGCGGTCGAGCTCGTCGAGCAGGGTGACCGCGGCCCGCGTGTACTCGCCGATCCAGCGGTCGTGGATGCGCTTGATCGGCAGCGGCGCCAGGGCGAGGTGCCGCTCCCGGCCGACCTTGCGTCCGGTCACCAGCTCGGCCCGCTCCAGGACCCGCAGGTGCTGCAGCACGGTCGTCCGGTCGACCTCCGGGAAGAGCTCGCACAGGGCGCCCGTGGTGCGCGGCGCCTCCCGGAGCGCGTCCAGCATCCGGCGTCGCAGCGACGACGCGAGCGCCTTGAAGACCGCGTCGTCGTCCTCGGCGTCCTTGTCCTCCGTCACAGACATGTTGTAAAACTACAACATGAAATCCGAGCTCACGTTCCTCTCCTTCACCGTCTCCGGCCGTGTCGCCCGCCCCGTCGCCGAGGTGTACGACGCCGTCGCCGACCCGGAGCAGCTTTCGCGCTACTTCACGACGGGTGGCGCCCGTGGCCGGCTCGAGGCGGGCGCCGACGTCAGCTGGGACTTCGCCGACCACCCGGGCCGGTTCCCGGTCACCGTCGTCGAGGCAGTGCCGCCGTCCCGGCTCGCGATCCGCTGGGAGAGCGAGGCCGGCGTCGAGCCGGAGACCACGACGGTCTTCGAGTTCGAGGCGATCGACGCAGGGCGCCGTACCCTCGTGACGATCACGGAGTCGGCCTGGCAACCCACTCCGGACGGCGCCCGCGGCGCCTTCGGCAACTGCGAGGGATGGACCGGGATGCTCACCGCGCTGAAGGCCTGGCTCGAGCACGGGATCGTGCTCCGCGAGGGCCTCTACGCCTGACGCCCGCGCCAGCATGGCCGAGTCGGCAGAAGTTGCGCGTCGAGTCGGCAGAACTTGCCGTCAGGTCTGACGTGAACTTCTGCCGACTCGGCTCAGCGCAGGAAGTACTCGGGGTCGAAGTCGGCGAGCGGGATGATCCGGACCCGCGGCAGCGGCTGGGTGAAGGCGTTGACGTCGTCCTCGAGGTCGTACATCGGGATGCCGAGCGCGGTGAGCTGGGTGCTCATGTACTCGCGCAGCCCGATCAGGCCGACCCGGCGGTGGCCGTCGATCAGCCCGGCGACCTGCTTGACGAAGTCGGCGTCGTGGCTGGCCAGCAGCACGTCGGCGTCGTCGTGACCGGCCAGCGCCTCCAGAGTGCGCTGGATGCCGACGTCGACCACCTTCTCGTCGCCCGAGCCCGACAGCGGGATCGGGCGGTAGTCCATCGCCAGCAGCGCCTGCACGAACGAGTGCGGCAGCGAGCCGCTGGAGGCGTTGAGGAAGAACAGCCCGGTGACGGGCTGCTGGAGCACCTGGGCCGCGAACGACGTGACCCGCTCCCAGCGGGGTCGCTCGTCCGGCGTGGGACGGCGGCCCAGCAGGGAGTTGCCGAGCGTCGCGTCGATGTTCTCGCCGTCGACGAGGACGAACGTACGACGCTCGGCACCGCTCATGTGGTCAGCAACCGCCAGCGACGGCGGGCAGGACGACGACCTGGTCGCCGTCGCTCAGGCTGGCCTCGAGGCCGCCGATGAAGCGGACGTCCTCGTCGTTGATGTAGACGTTGACGAACCGGCGCAGGTCGCCGTTGTCGATCAGGCGGTCCTTGATGCCGGGGTGGTTGGCCTCGAGGTCGTCGATGAGGGCGCTCAGGCTGGCGCCGTCGCCGTTGACGGCCTTCTCGCCGCCGGTGTAGGTGCGCAGGATGGTCGGGATCCGGACCTCGATGGCCATGACGTGGGTGCTCCTCGGTTAGCTCTGCTCAGCGGGCGCTGAGCTCGGGGACGACGACGACCTCTTCCTCGGTCACCTCGCCGTCGACGATTCTGTAGGACCTGAACTCCACGGGACCCTCGTTATTCCCGTGCTCGCGGGTGCTGACCAGCACGTAGTGCGCGTTCGGCTCGCTCGCCAGCCCGATGTCGGTGCGGCTGGGGTAGGCCTCGGTCGCGGTGTGCGAGTGGTAGACGACCACCGGCTCCTCGTCGTTCGCGTCCATGTCCTTGTAGAGCTGGAGCAGGTCGGTCGAGTCGAACTCGTAGAACGTCGGGCTGCCGGCGGCGTTGACCATCTCGATGAACCGCTCCGGCCGGTCGCTGCCCTCGGGGCCGGCGACGATCCCGCAGGCCTCGTCGGGGTGGTCGCGCTTGGCGTGCGCGATGATCGCATCGACGGTCGCCTGGGAGATGGTCAGCACCGCTCCAGACTAGGCGCTGGCAGGGCCTCGGCGGGCAGTGGCCCGGTGTGCGGACGACGCGCGACGAGGTACGTCGACGCGACCGTCCCGACCGCCAGCACCGCGGTGGCGAGCAGCAGCCCGGCACTGTGCCCGGTGGCCGCCGCGACCGCCGCGACGACGGCCAGGCCGACCGCTCCCCCGAGCTGCTGCGTGGTGCTCACCAGGCCGCTGGCCGCGCCCGTGTCGCCGGCGCCGGCGGCGGCCATGGCGATGCCGGTCACCTGCGGCATCGCCAGACCGAAGCCGGTCCCCGCCACGAAGAGGGCGGGCGCGACGTCGATCCAGTAGTGGCCGCCCTCGGGGAACCGGGCGAGCACCGCGAGGCCGGCCACGAACGCGACCAGCCCGCCGGTGAGCACGCGCTCCGCGCCGTACCTCTCGGCGAGGCGGGAGGAGACCAGCAGGGAGGAGATCGCGATGGCCGCGGTGACGGTCAGGTACGACAGACCGGTGCGCAGCGGCGGGTAGCCGAGCACGTCCTGCAGGTAGAGGCCACTGAGGAACTGGAAGCTGAAGCCGGCGACCGTCATCGTGAACAGCACCGCGTTGGCGATCAGGAACCGCCGGTCGGCGAGCACCCGCCGCGGCACGAGCGGAACCCGCGCGGCGAGGCCGGCACGCAGCCCGGGGCCGGGGTACTCCTCGACGAACCGCAGTCCGGCGAGCAGCACGGCCAGGCCGAACGGCGCGTTGACGAGGAAGACCCAGCGCCAGCCGGCCAGCTCGGTCAGCACGCCGCCGGCGACCACGCCGACCGAGGCGCCCGCGGCCCCGACGAAGGCCAGCATCCCGAACGCACGTCCGCGCGCGGCCGGGTCGTCGTACAGGCGCGCGATCAGGCCGAGGACGACCGCGGTGCTGAGCGCTCCCCCGGCGCCCTGCAGGACCCGAGCGCCCACCAGGGTCGCCGGACTCCAGGCCAGGCCGCAGGCGACGGAGGCGAGCGTGAACAGCGCGACTCCGGAGAGGAACACCCGGCGCGGGCCGATCAGGTCACCCAGCCGGCCGGCGGGCAGCAGCAGGACCGCGAAGGCCACGAAGAACCCGTTGACGACCCAGGCCAGCCCGGCGTCGGAGTAGCCGAGGTCGCGGCGGATCGCGGGGAGGGCGACGTTCACGATCGTGCCGTCGAGGATCACCATCAGCTGGGTGGTCGCGAGGACGGCCAGCGCCCAGGGTCGGTTTCGATTCATGAAACCGACCGTAACAGATCGTTTGTTATAAAACTATCTTCTTTGGACTTATGCGTTGGCGGCCTTCGGCTGGCGTCGCCGCTGGGGTGCCGTGTGCGACGGCGTGGCCCACGGCCCCGCGACCAGCACCGTCAGCGCCTCGAGGAACGTACCGCGGGTCGCGTCGTCGAGCACCGACAGCGACTGCTCGACCGCCTCGTCGACCACGGCGTACGCCTTCTGCAGCAGCTTGCGGCCCTTCGGCGTGACCGCGACGACCCGGGCCCGCCGGTCGGAGCTCGAGACCCGCCGTTCGGCCAGGCCCGCCTTCTCCAGACCGTCCAGGGTCGAGACCATGGTCGTCTTGTCGAGAGCGGCCAGCTCGGCGACGACGTTCTGGGTGCGCTCCCCCTCGGCCGCCTTCATCAGCACGCAGAACTCGCGAACGGACAGGCCCAGCCCGCTCAGCGCGCCGCCGAGCTGGGCCGCGAAGGCGTACGCCGACTGGTTCAGCAGGAAGGACAGGTCGAGGCGCTCGGTCTCCATGTCTCGACGGTAGCAAACAGTTTGTCGACCAAACTGTTTGACAGATCAAACGGCGAAGCGCGGCGCGACCTCGCCCGAGAGCGCGGCCTCGAGCCGCGGCAGCAGGAAGTCGCTCATCGGCGGCAGGTCGTCGACCGGCCACCAGCGCACGTCGGTGTTCTCGTCGTCGGCGGCGTACGGCTCACCGGACAGCCACGAGCAGGCGAAGGTCAGGTCGAGGTAGACGCCGAGGTCGCCGTTGGTGTGCGTGATCTGGGGACTGACGCTCACCGAGGCCAGGCGGTCGACCGAGATCTCGACCCCGGTCTCCTCCAGCGCCTCGCGGCGGGCGGCGACGCCGGGCTCCTCCCCCGGGTCGACGATCCCGGTGATCGGCGCCCACTGCCCGTTGTCGGAGCGCAGGGTGAGCAGGACCTGCCCGTCGCGCACCACCACGGCGGTCACCGCCGGGAGCCACAGCTCGTGGCTTCCCACCAGCTTGCGGAGCTCGACGACGAACGGCGGGATCGGCATGCCTCTCACCCTAGTGTCGGACCCAGGTCACATTCGGGGACCCGTCCGGTCGGCCCGCCCGCGAGCCGGTGACGGTCGCCACTTAACCTGACGGCCATGGCCTTCATCGACCCGCTCCTCGAGAGCCACTACGAGACCGTGCTGGCCCGCAACGCCGGCGAGACGGAGTTCCACCAGGCCGTCGCCGAGGTGCTGGAGTCCCTGGGCCCCGTCGTACGACGGCACCCCGAGTACCTGCACCACGCCGTCATCGAGCGGATCTGCGAGCCCGAGCGCCAGCTGATCTTCCGGGTGCCGTGGACCGACGACAACAACCAGGTGCAGATCAACCGCGCCTTCCGCGTCGAGTTCAACTCCGCCCTCGGCCCGTTCAAGGGCGGGCTGCGCTTCCACCCGTCGGTCTACCTCGGCATCGTGAAGTTCCTCGGCTTCGAGCAGATCTTCAAGAACGCCCTCACCGGCCTGCCGATCGGCGGCGGCAAGGGCGGGTCCGACTTCGACCCCAAGGGTCGCAGCGACGCGGAGGTCATGCGCTTCTGCCAGTCGCTGATGACCGAGCTCTACCGCCACCTCGGCGAGTACACCGACGTCCCCGCAGGCGACATCGGCGTCGGCGGCCGCGAGATCGGCTACCTGTTCGGGCAGTACAAGCGGATCACCAACCGCTACGAGTCCGGCGTACTCACCGGCAAGGGCCTGTCGTACGGCGGCTCGCAGGTGCGCACCGAGGCCACCGGCTACGGCACGGTGTTCTTCACCGAGCAGATGCTGGCCACGGCCAACTCCTCGCTCTCGGGTCAGCGGGTCATCGTGTCGGGCTCCGGCAACGTCGCGATCTACGCCGCCCAGAAGGCCGCCCAGCTCGGCGCCCAGGTCATCGCCTGCTCCGACTCCTCCGGGTACGTCGTCGACGAGGCGGGCCTGGACCTCGACCTGCTCAAGCAGGTCAAGGAGGTCGAGCGCGCCCGGCTCACGTCGTACGCCGAGCAGCGCGGGAGCGCGTCGTACGTCCCGGGCGGGCGCGTGTGGGACGTCGCGTGCGACGTCGCGCTGCCGTGCGCCACCCAGAACGAGCTCGACGGCGACGCCGCCAAGGTCCTCGTCGCGAACGGCGTCCGCGCGGTCGCCGAGGGCGCCAACATGCCCTGCACCCCCGACGCCGTGCGGGTCTTCCAGGAGGCCGGCGTGCTCTTCGCGCCCGGCAAGGCCGCCAACGCCGGCGGCGTCGCGACCAGCGCCCTGGAGATGCAGCAGAACGCCTCGCGGGACTCGTGGAGCTTCGAGCACACCGAGGCCCGGCTGCACGACATCATGGTCAACCTGCACGAGGGCTGCGCCACCGCCGCCGACGAGTACGGCGTTCCCGGCAACTACGTCGCCGGCGCCAACATCGCCAGCTTCCTCCGGGTCGCCGACGCCATGCTCGCCCAGGGCGTGGTCTGACCCCTGCCTGACCCCTCGGCGGGCTGTCAGTCTCCGCTGAGGGCCAGGACCAGCGTCTCCTGAAGGTGCCCGATCCACTCGTAGATGTCGTGGATCTGGGCGCGGGGGTCCTCGTCGGGCAGGGAGTACCAGAACTCCTCGTCGCCCTCCTCGACCCCGAGGCGGGTGGCGAGGGCGAGGCGCAGGTCGGTGAAGGAGCGCATCCAGGCCTCGGCCTCGGGCTCGTCCAGCTCCAGGTCGATCATCAGGCCGTCCTCGGTGAGCTCCGGCGGCAGGCCGGCCTCCTCGAGCCCGTCGATGATCGCGACCGCCGCGGCGGCCTTGCCGTCGCGCAGCCCGCCCTCGGTGAAGCGGCGGAACTCGGAGGCCGCCTCCTCGTCGTGGGGGTACGCCGTCGGGAAGAGCCGCGCGAGCACCGGGTCCTCGGGCTCGGTCGTCGGGCCGCTGAAGTCCATCAGCGCCTCGAACGGGTCGCGGTCGTCGGTCGGTACGGCCGCCTCGTTGCGCAGCAGCTCGACCAGCTGCGAGGCCAGGGTGCGCAGCAGGTCGGCCTCGAGACCCGAGAACGTCGCGATGATCCGCTGGCTGCGCCGGTGCCGGTGGAAACCACTCAAGCCGGGGTCACTCCTGCTTCTCCATCGTGGCCCACAGGCCGTACTCGTGCATCGCCTGGACGTCGCGCTCCATCTCCTCGCGCGAGCCGCTGCTGACCACGGACTTGCCGTCCTCGTGGACCTCCATCATCAGCTTCTCGGCCTTGGTCTTGTCGTAGCCGAAGTACTTGCGGAAGACGTAGGTGACGTACGACATCAGGTTCACCGGGTCGTTCCACACGATCGTCACCCACGGCGTGGCACGGAGGGTGATCTCGTCCGGGGTGAGGGTCGGCTCGACCTCGACGGGGGCGGAGGACACGACCCCATGTTGGCACACTGGGCGGGTGCCGATCTCCAGCGCCACCACCAGCACCCAGGCCAGCACCGCCCTGCTGACCGACCACTACGAGCTGACGATGCTTCAGGCCGCGCTCGCCGCCGGCAGCGCCCGGCGCCGCTCGGTCTTCGAGCTGTTCCCGCGCCGCCTCCCCGAGGGCCGTCGGTACGGCGTCGTCGCGGGCGTCGGGCGGGCCCTCGACGCGATCGAGGCCTTCCGCTTCGACGAGCCCGTGCTGGAGGTCCTGGCCGACGTCGTCGACCGTCCGACGCTGGACTGGCTCGCGTCGTACCGCTTCTCGGGCGACGTGTGGGGCTACCCGGAGGGCGAGGTCTACCTGCCCTACTCCCCGCTGCTGGTCGTCGAGGCGAGCTTCGCCGAGGCGGTGCTGCTGGAGACGCTGCTGCTCTCGATCTACAACCACGACAGCGCGATCGCGTCGGCCGCCTCGAGGATGACCGCCGCCGCCGGCGACCGGCCGTGCATCGAGATGGGCTCGCGCCGTACGCACGAGGAGGCGGCGGTCGCGGCGGCCCGGGCGGCGTACGTCGCCGGCTTCGCGAGCTCCTCGAACCTCGCCGCGCGCCAGCGGTACGGCGTCCCGACCACCGGCACCAGCGCGCACAGCTTCACCCTGCTCCACGACACGGAGGCCGACGCGTTCCGCGCCCAGGTCACCTCGCTGGGACGCGGTACGACGCTGCTCGTGGACACCTACGACATCCGCGAGGCGGTCCGGCTCGGGGTCGAGATCGCCGGCCCGGAGCTGGGCGCGGTGCGCCTGGACTCCGGCGACCTCGGCGTCCTCGCCCACGAGGTGCGCGCGCAGCTCGACGACCTCGGGGCGACCTCGACCCGGGTGATCGTCACCAGCGACCTGGACGAGTTCGCCATCGCGGCGCTGGCGGCCGCGCCGGTCGACGGGTACGGCGTCGGCACCGAGCTCGTCACCGGCAGCGGCCACCCGACCTGCGGCTTCGTCTACAAGCTGGTGGCCCGCGAGGGCGACGACGGCGAGCTGGTGTCGGTGGCGAAGAAGAGCAAGGACAAGGGCTCGGTCGGCGGCCGCAAGTGGGCGCTGCGGCGGCGTACTCCCGCGGGCGTCGCGGAGGCGGAGGTCGTCGGCATCGGCGCGCCGCCCACCGACGACGGCGACGACCGCGCCCTGCTGGTGCCGCTGGTCCGCGACGGCGAGGTCGTCGGCCGCGAGCTCCTCGACACCGCCCGCGAGCGGCATTTCCTCGCCCGCGCCGAGCTGCCCGTCGCCGCCCAGTCGATGTCGCGCGGCGAGCCCGTCATCCCGACGGTCCACGTCTGAGGTCGCTCAGGCAGCCACCCGGCTGACAGGGTGACCTGGTGGACAACGACGAGGGCGGGCAGTACCGGCGGCCGGACGGGACGAGCAGGACCCGCGGTGCGGTGATCTCACGCGGCCTGGTGTCGATCAGCACCTGGAGCGGCCGCTGGATCCTGGTCTTCGTCGGAGCCGTCCTCGTGGGCCTCCTGGTCCGTGAGATCTGGCCGATCCTCCTCCCGGTCGTCTTCGCCCTGATCGTCACGACGGTGCTCGAGCCGCCGGCCCGGGCGCTGGAGTCGCGGCTGCGGATGCCGCCCGCGCTGGCCGCGGTGACGGTCCTGGTGGGCTCGTTCGCCGCGCTGATCGGGCTCGGCTTCGCGCTCGCCCCCGTGGTCGCCGGCCAGGCCGGCGACATCGTCTCCGACGCCTCCGCCGGTCTCCAGCAGCTGCAGGACTGGGTGCAGTCCACCGACTTCATCACCCGCGACCAGATCGACGCGGCGATCGAGGGCATCCAGGACCGGCTCTCCAGCAGCGGGGACCAGATCGCGAGCGGCGTGCTCACCGGCGTCGGCGCGGTCACGAACGCGGTGGTCACCTTCGTGGTGACGCTGGTGCTGATCTTCTTCTTCCTCAAGGACGGCCGCCGCTTCCTGCCCTGGACCGCGCGGCTCGCCGGTCCCCGGGCGGGCGACCACCTGGTGGCGGTGCTCGGCCGGTCGTGGAGCACCCTCGGCGGCTACATCCGCACGCAGGCCCTGGTCAGTCTGATCGACGCCGTGTTCATCGGCATCGGCCTGCTGATCGTCGGGGTGCCGCTCGCCGTGCCCCTCGCGATCCTGACCTTCATCGGCGGCTTCATCCCGATCGTCGGCGCCTTCGTCGCGGGCACCCTCGCGGTCCTGGTCGCGCTGGTGTCCGACGGCCTGACCGGTGCCCTGATCGTGCTCGGCATCGTGCTCGCCGTCCAGCAGCTCGAGGGCAACGTCCTCTCGCCGTGGCTGCAGTCCAAGAGCATGCAGCTGCACCCCGTCGTCGTGCTGCTCTCGGTGACCCTCGGCGGCACCCTGTTCGGCATCGTCGGCGCGTTCCTCGCGGTCCCGGTCGCGGCCGTCGCGGCCGTGGTGCTGCGCTACCTCGACGAGCAGGTGACGCGGGTCAGCACCGATCTCCTCATCGTGGAGCGCCCGGATCGGCACGACGAGGTCGAGGACCGGGCCGAGCACCGCTGACAGCCTTGAGCCCGGCGAAGGGTCCTCTAGGGTCGAGCGCATGACGCGTGCATTGATCGTCGTCGACGTGCAGAACGACTTCTGCGAGGGTGGCTCGCTGCCGGTGGCCGGGGGCGCGCAGGTCGCCCACGACGTCAACCGGCTCGTGCGCCAGTGGCAGGAGGGCCTGCCCGGCGCCCCGGACTACACCCACGTCGTCGCCACCAAGGACCACCACATCGACCCGGGTCCGCACTGGTCGCGCGAGCCCGACTTCGTCGACTCCTGGCCGGTCCACTGCCGGGTCGGCACCGACGGGGAGGCCTTCCACCCCAACCTCGACCCGCAGCCGTTCGACGCGATCTTCCTCAAGGGCGACCACGCGGCGGCGTACTCCGGCTTCGAGGGCAGGACGACGGACGGCGTGCCGCTCGCCGACTGGCTGCGCGAGCGCCGGGTCACCCAGGTCGACGTGTGCGGGATCGCGACCGACCACTGCGTGCGCGCCACGGTCCTGGACGCGGTGCGGGAGGGCTTCGAGGTCCGGCTGCTGCCCGGCCTGTGCGCCGGAGTCGCGCCCGAGACGAGCGAGGCGGCGATGGCCGAGATGATCGACGCGGGGGCCGGCGTTGCCTGAGCTCGAGGTGGACCTGGCCGACGGTGTCCTGCGGCTGCGGCTGAACCGGCCGGAGGTCTTCAACGCCTTCTCGCGCGACATGGCGCTGGCCTTCGCCGCCGAGCTGGAGGCCGCCCACCACCGTGAGGACGTCCGGGCGGTGGTGCTGACCGGCACCGGCGCGGCGTTCTCGACCGGGGCCGACATCTCGGGCGGCGCGGCCTTCGACGCGGAGACGATGCCGACCGCCAACCGGATGGTGCGCGCCGTCGTCTCCTGCGACAAGCCGGTGCTCGCCGCCGTCAACGGCGTCGCCGCCGGGATCGGCTGCTCCCTCGCCCTGGCCGCCGACCTCCAGGTCGCGGCCGGGTCGGCGTCGTTCCTGCTCGCCTTCAGCCGGGTCGGCCTGATGCCCGACGGCGGCTCGTCGGCGACGGTCGCCGCCTCGGTCGGCCGGGCGCGCGCGATGCGGATGGCCCTGCTCGCCGAGCCCCTCACCGCGCAGGAGGCGTACGACGCCGGGCTGATCTCCCACCTCGCGTCCGACGACGACTTCGCCTCGCTCGTCGACAAGCTGGCCGGCCGCCTGGCCTCCGGCCCGCCGCTCTCGTACGCCGCCACGAAGCGCGCGATCAACGCCGCGACCCTCCCGGGCCTGGACGCCGCGCTGGAGCGCGAGCGATCGGGCCAGGAGCTGCTGTTCCGCACCTCCGACGTCGCCGAGGGCGTCGCCGCGTTCGCCGAGCGCCGACGCCCGGTCTTCCACGGTCGCTGACCGAGCACACCCCGGCAACTCCCCAACAACCCCTTGACGGTCGCGCCTTCGGCGCGGCACACTCCCCAATGACCATTGGGAGGTGGCGCGCATGGCGAAGGACGACGACGTCCGCGGACTGCGGGCGGGGGCACACCCGGTGCGGCTGCGGATCCTGTCGCTGCTGACCGGGACCGCGATGAGCGCGGCGGAGATCGCCCGCGAGCTCCACCTCACGCACGCGAACGCGTCGTACCACCTGCGGGTGCTGGCCCGGGCCGGCGAGGTGGTCGAGGCGGGCGAGGAGAAGGTCCGGGGCGGGGTCGCCAAGCGCTACCGACACCCGTGGGCCGAGCAGGACCGCGGCCCGCGGGACCTCGGGCTGCACGTGCGTGCCATGGGCCAGGAGCTGGTCCGCCGCTACGACGAGCGCGACACCTCCCCCGGCCGGGCCTACTACTGCGACGCCGAGCTCTGGGTCGACGACGAGACCTGGGCGCGGGCGCTCGCACTCGTGGAGGAGGCCGGGCGCCTGGTCCACGACGGCGCCCGCCCGCCCCGGGCCGAGGGCACCCGCCGCGCCAACCTCTCGATCGCCGCCTTCGGGATGCAGCCGTGAGCCGCGCCGCCGCCCTCGCGCCGCTGCGGGAGCCGAACTTCCGGTGGTACTTCCTCTCCCGCGTCGTCAACCTCTGCGGTACGACGATGGCGCCCGTCGCCCTCGCCTTCGCGGTGCTCGAGATCAGCGACTCCCCCGGCGACCTCGGCCTGGTCCTCGCGGCGCACAGCATCCCGATGGTCGCCTTCGTGCTGGCGGGCGGCGTCATCGCCGACCGGTTCGGCCGCGCGCTGGTGATCCAGGGGTCCAACCTGCTCTCCGCACTCAGCCAGGGCGTCCTCGCGACCCTGCTGCTGACCGGGCACGCGGAGCTGTGGCACTTCGTGGCGCTCTCGGCGTTCAACGGCACGGTGTCGGCCGCCAGCCTTCCGGCCCTCGCGGGGCTGGTCCCGCAGCTGGTCCCCCGCGAGCAGCTGCAGCCGGCCAACGTGCTGACCTCGATGTCCCGCAACGCCCTGGCGATCCTCGGGCCGAGCGTCGCCGCGACGCTCGTCGTCACCGTCGGCCCCGGCTGGGCGCTCGCCGTCGACGCGGCCACCTGGGCCGTCTCCGCCGTCCTGCTCCTGCCGATCCGGATCCCCCCGCGGGTGGGCTCGGGCGAGCCGACGTCGGTGGTGACCGAGCTGCGCGAGGGCTGGACGTACTTCCGGAGCACGACCTGGCTGTGGGTGGTCGTGCTGGCCTTCGGCGTGCTGAACGCGATCCACGCGGGCGCCCTGCTGACCCTCGGGCCGGTGCTCGCGAAGAGCTCGGCCATCGGCGAGCACGGCTGGGGGCTGATCATGTCGGCCGAGGCGGTCGGCCTGTTCGCGATGACCCTGCTGCTGATGCGGTTCACGCTCCAGCGACCGTTGCTGTGGGGGATGCTCGGCGTCGCGCTCTTCGGGCTGCCGATCGTGGTGCTGGGCGCCCACCCGCACACGCTCCCCGTGATGCTCGCCGCCGTCCTGGCCGGCATGGGGATCGAGCTGTTCGGGCTCGGGTGGAACCTCGCCATGCAGGAGCACGTGCCGGCCGAGATGCTCTCGCGCGTGTACTCCTACGACATGCTCGGGTCGTTCGTCGCCATCCCCGTCGGCCAGCTCGCGTTCGGCCCGCTGGCGGCAGCGCTCGGCGTACGACGCGTGCTCGTCGTGGCCGGGATCGTCTACCTCGTGATCGCCCTCGCGACGCTGCTGTCGCGCTCGGTGCGGACGCTGCCCCGGGTCCCGGTCAGTCCGAGCACCACTTCTGCGCCAGTGCCCGGATGACGGTCAGGTTGCGGTTGGTCGAGACGCCCAGCCTCCGCTCCACCGCGGCGTTGGTCAGTCGCGCCTCGTGGTAGTTCTCCCCGAGCAGCAGGTGCACGGCCCGGCCGCCCACCTTGGCGACCTCCTCGGCGGTGCTGCTCTCCTCGATGGCGGCGATCGCAGCCGCGGACGGCTCCTGCTTCAGCAGTGAGACGTAGTGCCGACCGCCGTGCCCGAAGGACTCGGCGTGCTCGGCGATCTCGCGCAGCTCGGCCGTCGTGAAGCAGATCGTCGGCACCGAAAAGCCGGCACGCTCCACGAACGCCTTCTCCAGCGCGGTCTCGATGCGAGCCCGCGAACGCATGGCCGTGTCGAAGCGGACGTTGCCGGTGTTGATGTAGGTCTCGACGTCGGTGAAGCCGGCGTCCTCGACCGCGGCCACGATGTCGGCCTTCGGGAACTTGCGCTTGGCGCCCAGGTTGATCGCCCTCAGGAACCCGATCCACGTCGCCACGCGACGATCATCGCAGAGCCAGCACCGCCAGCCCGACGTACACGCAGCCCAGCGCGAGCACCGTCCACGCGGCCGCCACCGGCAGCAGGGCGTGCGCGCGCTCCAGCGCGACCGAGCTCCGCGACACCCGGCCGGCCAGCTGCACGCCCCGGATCGTCACCGCGCCGACCAGGGTGAGGGTCACCGCCATCCCGATCCCGAAGAGCAGCACCAGGACGACCGCGAACGCCGTCCGGCCGGTCAGCAGACCGGTCACCAGGATCAGGAAGACCGTCGGCGACGGCACCAGCCCGCCCGAGAGGCCGAGCGCGACCATTCCCCGGCGGCTCCACGGGGACGGGCTCGCGTCCTGCTCGACCGCCTCCAGGACGTCGACGTGCCCGTGGCCGTGCCCATGACCGTGTCCGTGGCCGTGCCCATGGCCGTGGCCGTGGCCATGCCCGTGTCCGTGCCCGCCGCGCCGACGGCGCACCAGCCCGATCCCGACCCCGACCACGACCACGCCGGCCAGCAGCTGCAGCACCCCGGTGACGTTCTCCGTGCCCAGCCCGGCGAACGCGTCGAGGGCCACCCAGGCCGAGGCCAGGATCACGGCGGAGAAGCTGTGCATCCCGGCGACCACCAGCCCCAGCCCCGCGGCGTCCTTGTAGGTGCCGCGGGCGCCGACGAGGTACGCCGCCGTGATGCTCTTCCCGTGTCCCGGAGCGACCGCGTGCAGCGCGCCCACGCCCAGCGCGAGCAGGGCCGCCAGCAGCTGGTAGCCCTCGGAGTCGAACATCCGGACGAGGGCACCCTCCACCCCGGTCGTGCCGTCCATCACGACCTCCGGCGGCGCAGCAGGAACCACCCGGAGCAGGCCGCGACCGCCACGGCACCACCGCCCAGGGCGACCGCCGCGGTCGCGACACCGCCGCCGGCGACGGACACGGCCTGGGTCGGCTCCTCGCCGGTGAACATGGTCTTGGCGTCGGAGCCCTCGACCGTCAGCACCGTGCGGTACGCCGGGTTCAGGTCGATCATCGACTCCAGGGTCAGCTCGACCCGGTCGTCGTCGGACGGCGGCAGCGGGCAGTCGAAGGTGATCGTCATGCCGTCCTCGACGACGTCCGCGCCGGGCTCCGCCATGCTCCGGCAGTCGGCGTCGCCCTGGCGCAGCCGCACGGTCTCGGCGAGGTAGCCCTGCACCTCCTCGGAGTCGGTCAGCACCTCCGCGCCGGTCCGCTCGGGGTCGGGCTCCGCGAAGACCCCGAGCGCCTCGCCGAGGGCGATCCAGTCGTCCTCGGCGCCGTGCCAGGCCAGCGTCGGCCGCCGGTCGTCGGGGACGAGGTGGGCGGTCAGCGGCGGGCCGAACGGATGCGCCTGCGCGGTCGGTCCCGGCAGGAGCAGGGTCCCTCCCGCGGCGACGAGGGTGAGCAGGGCGGCGCCGGCCCGGCGGCGGGTTCGAGAGTCGAGCACCCCCGCATGAGACGCGCCCGAGGGCCGCCTCGGGCAAGCCCCGGGCGACGAGTGGCCGACCGCGAGATGAACACCTGGGGTGGTCTGGTCCGCCCCCCGAAGTTCGGAATCTCTTTACCTTCCCGTGGCTGGAGTGCCCCGTCCATTCAGCCGTCCCCGGTGAGGTTGAAACGGATCAACCCTCATCGATCGGGAAGGAATCCCCCCTCCATGAAGCTCCCTCGACCGCAGCCCACCAAGCGGCTCGCGGCCCAGGTCACCGCCGCCGTCGTCGGCGTCGGCGCCCTCAGCGTCGGCCTGGCCACCCAGGCCACCAGTGACGCGCCGGTCCTCTACCCCGACGCCGAGCGGCACGCGCCGTCCGCGCTGCCCGACCGCGTCATCCTGACCCCCACGGCGACCCCCGCCACCTCGCAGTCCGTCTCCTGGCGCACCAGCAGCGAGGTGTCCACGGCCCAGGCCCAGATCGCGCCGATGTCCCCCGGCCCCGGCTTCGAGGCCACCGCGACCACCACCATGGCCCCCGCGGTGGACGCCGTCCAGGCCGACCTCGGCTTCCCGGTGAAGTTCCACACCGTCACCTTCGGTGACCTCGCCCCCGACACCGAGTACCTCTACCGCGTCGGCGACGGCGTCAACTGGAGCGCCTGGTACGAGTTCGAGACGGCCTCGGACAAGGCCGACCCCTTCTCGTTCATCTACTACGGCGACGCGCAGAACTACGTCCACGAGCACGTCTCGCGCGTCTTCCGTCGCGCCTTCTCCGACCGCCCGCAGGCCGACCTGATCGTGCACGCCGGCGACCTGGTCGACGTCGCGGACCGCGACAACGAGTGGGGCGAGTGGTTCGACGCGGCCGGCTGGATCAACGGTGGCGTGAACAGCATCGCGGTCCCCGGCAACCACGAGTACCGCAGCGGCGCGCTCTCGCCGTACTGGGACAAGCAGTTCGAGTTCCCGAAGAACGGCCCGACGGCCCTCGACGCGGCCCATCCGGAGACGGCGTACTTCACCGACTACCAGGGGGTCCGCTTCATCGGTCTCAACTCCAACTTCAGCAGCAACCAGGAGATGATCCAGGCCCAGGCCGACTTCCTCGACCAGGCGCTGGAGGAGAACCCCGGTCAGTGGAGCGTGGTGACCTTCCACCACCCCGTCTACGCGATGACCGGCACCCGCAACAACCAGCTGGTCCGCGACCTGTGGAACCCGATCTTCGAGAAGCACGGCGTCGACCTGGTGCTGCAGGGCCACGACCACACCTACGGCCGCGGCAACATGAAGAACGCCTCGTCGGGCGTCTCGGGCGTCCACAACGGCACGGTGTACGTCGTGTCGGTCTCCGGCCAGAAGATGTACGACCTGAACGCCGGCGAGAACTGGACCGGCAACGGCGCCGAGCTGGAGAAGACCGACGAGGGCACGCAGCTCTACCAGCTCATCGACGTCGACGGCGACAAGATCCGCTACGAGGCCCGCCGGGCCGACGGCACCTTCCACGACGGCGTCACCATCACCAAGAAGGCCGACGGCACCAAGACGGTCCGCACCGTCGACGAGAGCGGCACGCCGCTCGTCCCGGAGCCGACCGAGCCGCCCACGACGGAGCCGACGCCGCCCACGCCCGCGGTCAAGGTCCCGGGCCGGATCGGCACGGTCAAGGTCTCCGGCAGCCGCGCCGCGGCCCGCCGTACCGTCCGCTGGACGGCGCCCCGGACCACCGGCGGAGCGCCGGTCCGGGCCTACCGGATCGTGGTCAAGCGCGGCAGCAAGGTGCTGGTCGACCGCACGGTCCGCGGCAACCAGCGCTCGCTCGCCGTGGCCCGCGCGAAGCTGCGCACCGGGCGGCACGTCGTGACGGTGACGGCCCAGAACACCGCCGGCTGGTCGCCGGCCACCCGCGTGGCCTTCCAGGTACGCCAGCGCTGACGACCACCTGCACCGCACGACGGGCCGGCACCTTCGGGGGTGCCGGCCCGTCGTGCGTCCGGCGCTAAATGCGTCGCGTCCGGCCCGGGACGCCGCCTACCCTCGACCCGGGCGAGATCAGCAGCCGGCTCGGTGTGCCAGTGGCCGGTCCTGCGCGTCGTACCTCGCCCTTGTCCCTTCGGTATCAGCGCTCGTGGCGCGAAGGTTCGACTCCTTCACCCGACGGGCGGGCGGGGGCACCCACCGGGGCCACGCCAGCGGTCCGGACGGTCAGCACGACGTCCGTCACCCCGCCTGGTCCCGCGCCCCCGCCCGTCCGTCGACCCGTCCCGACCAACCCACCGCAGCACCCGTCTCCCGAGAGGAGGACGCCATGTCCCTGTTCCGCAGCACCACCACCGTCCGCTCCCAGTTCCGCCTGCTGGAGTACGTCGACGGCGCCCTCACCCGGGTCCTCGGGCCTGGCCGGCACCGGCCCCGCCGGCGTGCCGAGTACGAGCTCGTGCTGGTCGCGGACCGCATCGAGACCGTCGCCCCGCAGGAGGTCCCGACCTCCGACGGCGTGAGCGTCCGGGTGAGCGCGGCCGTCCGCTGGGGCGTCGACGACCCCCGGGCGTTCGAGGAGGCGACCGTGGACGCCTCGGCCGTGGTCTACCTGGCCGTGCAGGTCGCCCTCCGCGACGCCCTCGTCGGCACCCCGGCCGAGGACGCCGTGCACCTGGCCCGGACCGGGCTGGCCGAGCAGCTCACCGAGGCGGCCCGGGCCGCCGGTGCCGAGGTCGGCATCGGGGTCCGCTCGGTCGTCATCAAGGACGTGCTGCTGCCCGGGGAGCTGCGTGCGGCGTACGCCGACCTGGTCGCCGCCCGCACCCGCGGCCTCGCGCAGCTGGAGGCCGCCCGCGCGGAGACCGCCGCGCTGCGGTCCCTCGCCAACGGCGCGAAGCTGCTCGACGAGCACCCGGCCCTGGCCCGGCTGCGCCTGGTGCAGGCACTGCCGCCGGGCTCGACCGTGGAGCTCGGCTGAGCGGGCAGACTGTGCCCATGTCGGAGACCGTGATCACCGTCCAGGGCAGCTACGACGCGTTCCACCCCGCGGAGCGCGCCACCGTCACGGTCGCGGTCGGCTTCGAGGGAGCCGACCGCGGCCAGGTCGTCACGCGCACCACGTCCGGGACGGCCGCGCTGGTGGCCGGCATCGCCGACCGGCACCACCCCGAGGCCGGGCCGGTGACCTGGCACGCCACCGACCGGCTCCGGGTCTGGTCGACCCGGCCGTTCCACGACAAGGGCGAGCAGCGGCCGCTCGTGCACCACGCGCAGACCAAGACCCGCGCCAAGTTCCGCGACTTCGAGGACCTGGCGCGCTGGGTCGAGGCCGCGGCCGGCCACCCCGGCGTCAGCGTGTCCGGCATCGAGTGGGCGCTCACCGAGCAGACGAAGCGCAACGTCGTCGAGGGAGTGCGCGCCCGTGCAGTCGAGGAGGCCCGCCGCAAGGCCCAGGTGTACGCCGACGCGCTCGGCCTCGGCCCGGTGCGCTGCGTCGCCCTCGCGGACCCCGGGATGCTCGGCGACCACAGCAGCGCCCAGGGCGGGATCACCGCGGCGGCGTACTCCCGGGCGGGTCAGGCCGAGGAGCCGGGCGGACTGTCGTTCACGCCGGAGGACATCGCGGTGTCCGCGACGGTGGACGCCCGCTTCCTGGCCTGAGCGGGTCGTGCCCCCGAGCGCGCGGCCGGGCGCGCGCTCAGGGGCACGACGGGCTCACAGGTTTCCGCGACGCTCCTGCTCGCGCTCGATCGCCTCGAAGAGGGCCTTGAAGTTGCCCTTGCCGAAGCCGAGCGACCCGTGCCGCTCGATCAGCTCGAAGAACACCGTCGGCCGGTCGCCGAGCGGCTTGGTGAAGATCTGCAGCAGGTAGCCGTCCTCGTCGCGGTCGACCAGGATGCCGCGCCGCTGCAGCTCCTCGATCGGGACCCGGACCTCGCCGATCCGGGCGCGCAGCTCGGGGTCCTCGTAGTAGGAGTCCGGCGTCGTCAGGAACTCCACGCCGTTGGCGCGCAGCGCGTCGACGGACGCCAGGATGTCGCCCGTGGCGACGGCGAGGTGCTGGGCGCCGGCGCCGCGGTAGAACTCGAGGTACTCGTCGATCTGCGAGCGCTTCTTGGCGATCGCCGGCTCGTTGAGCGGGAACTTCACCCGGTGGTTGCCGTTCGCGACGACCTTGCTCATCAGCGCGGAGTAGTCGGTCGCGATGTCGTCGCCGATGAACTCCGCCATGTTCACGAAGCCCATCACCCGGTTGTAGAACCGCACCCACTCGTCCATCCGGCCGAGCTCGACGTTGCCGACGATGTGGTCGAGCGCCTGAAAGATCCGCGTCGGCTGGCCCGCGCGGCGCTCCAGCGTGCTGGTCCGGGCGACGTAGCCGGGCAGGTACGGGCCGTCGTACCGGCTCCGGTCGACGAGGGTGTGCACGGTCTCGCCGTACGTCGCGATCGCGGCGATCCGGACGGTCCCGTGCTCGTCGGTGACGTCCTCCGGCTCGCGGGTGACGGTCGCACCGGCGCGGCGGGCCTGCGCGATGCAGCGGTCCACGTCGGGCACCTCGAGCGCGATGTCGACGACCCCGTCGCCGTGCCGGCGGTGGTGGTCGGCCAGCGGGCTGTCGGGGTCCACGGCGCCGTTCAGCACGAAGGTGATCGAGCCCGAGCGCAGCACGAACGACTTGTGGTCGCGCTGCCCGGTCTCCGGGCCGGCGTACGCGACCAGCTCCATGCCCCACGCGGCCTGGTAGTAGTGCGCGGCCTGGGTGGCGTTGCCGACGACGAAGACGATCGCGTCCCACCCGGTCACCGGGAAGACGTCGTTCGCCGCGTCGTACTCGACGAGCCCGACCAGCTGGCGCAGCTGCTCGAGCGTGAGGTCGGCCTGGAGCTCCTCGGGGGTCAGCGTCATGCGCGCAGCGTGGCTCGCGCCACACAGCCTGTGCAACAGTACGACGAACCGCTGGTCAACCTGTCCAGCAGCAGACGCGACCGGAGGGCGTGAGGTGGACGATCTGGATGCTCGCCTGATCGAGCTGTTCGCGAGCGAGCCCCGGGTCGGCGTCCTCGAGGCGTCCCGCCGGCTCGGCGTCGCACGCGGCACCGTGCAGGCGCGGCTGGACCGGCTCGCGGCGACCGGCGTGGTCACCGGCTGGGGACCCGACCTCTCGCCCGAGGCGCTGGGCTACCCGGTGACGGCGTTCCTGACCCTGGAGATCCGCCAGGACACCGCGGGTGGGGGCGGGCACGAGGCGGTCGGCGCCCACCTGGCCCGGATCCCCGAGGTGCTGGAGGCGCACACGATCACCGGCGCGGGCGACCTGTGGGTCCGCGTGGTGGCCCGCAGCAACACCGACCTGCAGCGGGTCATCGACCAGGTGCTCTCCGACGTGGCGATCGTGCGGTCCTCGACCGTGATCGCGCTGGCCACCCAGGTGGGCTACCGGGTGCTGCCGCTGGCCCGCCAGGCGGGCCGGCCGGGTCAGGCGGACGCGAGCTGATCCGACAGGTCCGCGGCGGCGGTGAGGATCCGGGCGCCGACGGCGTCCGGGTCGAGGTCGCCGAGCGTGACGACGCCGACGCTCGCCTCGAAGCCGTCCATGCCGCGCACGGGGGCGGCGATGCCGCGGGCGCCGGGCTGGAGCTCACCGCTGGTGACGACGAACCCGCTCTCGCGGGAGCCGCCGATGGCGCCGTCGCGGCCGGCGAGGATCGCCTTGCCGGCCGCGCCCTGCACGAGCGGGTGCCGTGCGCCGACGCGGTAGCTGACGTGGAAGTCGGTCCAGGACGGCTCGACGACGGCCAGCGCGAGCGCCTCCTCGCCCTCGGCGACCGTGAGGTGGGCGGTGCAGCCGACCTCCTCGGCGAGTCGGCGCAGCACCGGGACGGCGACGTCGCGCAGCGCCGGCTGGACGGCCGAGGCGAGGTGCAGGACGCCGAGGCCGACGTGCAGGCGGCCGCGGAGGTCCTTGCGGACCAGGGCGTGCTGCTCGAGCGTGCTGACCAGGCGGTAGACCACCGTGCGGTTGACCTCGAGGCGGCCGGCGAGCTCGGTGACGGTCAGGCCGCCGGGCGACCCGGCGAGCACGGTGAGCACCCGAAGTCCGCGGTCGAGAGTCTGTGAGGTCTCGGCGGCCATGGCCCGATTCTGACATACCGTCGGTATCGCCGCAGCCGGAAATCAGGTCTTCCCGAGGACCAAGACAACTCCTCACGACCGACGCGTCAGGAGGTCTTCTTGATCGCCCACTCCCGCACGCGGTCGATCCGGGTGGCGAGCTGCTGCGCGTTGGCGACCGCCGCGGCCGGACCGCCGCACTCCTTGCGCAGCCGGGCATGGGTCATGCCGTGCGGGGTGCCGGTGCGGTGGTACCACGCGGCGACCAGCCCGTTGAGCTCGCGGCGCAGCACGGCCAGCTGCTCGTGGGTCGCGACCTCGGCGACCTCGTCGACGACCGCCTTGGCCTCCTTGGCCCGCGCGGACATGGCGGACTGCTGCTTGCGCGCCCGGTCGTGCTGACGCTGCTGCAGCAGCTCGCGCATCTGGTCGGGCTCCAGCAGGCCGGGGATGCCGAGGAAGTCCATCTCCTCCTCCGAGCCGACGTGCACCTCCCCCGCGTGGCCGAACTCGCCGCCGTCGAAGAGCACCCGGTCGAAGCGCGCCTCCGACTCGAGCGCCTCGAAGGAGGCGTTGAGCTCGTCGGAGGCCGACTCGCCCTGGTTGGCCTGCTCCAGCAGCCGGTCCTCGGCCGCGAAGATGTCGTCCTCGTCGCGCACCTTCTTGCCGAGCACGTGGTCGCGCTGCACCTCCATCTCGGAGGCGAAGCCGAGCAGGTTCGGCACGCTCGGCAGGAACACCGAGGCCGTCTCGCCGCGCGAGCGCGACCGCACGAAGCGGCCGACGGCCTGGGCGAAGAACAGCGGGGTCGAGGTGGTCGTCGCGTAGACCCCCACCGCGAGGCGGGGTACGTCGACGCCCTCGGACACCATCCGCACCGCGACCATCCAGCGCTTGTCGTTCCCGCTGAACTCGGCGATCCGCTTCGAGGCCAGCTTCTCGTCGGACAGCACGATGGTGGGCGACTCGCCGGTGATCTGCTTCAGCGTGCCGGCGTACGCGCGGGCGGACTCCTGGTCGGTGGCGATCACCAGGCCGCCCGCGTCCGGGACGTGGCGCCGTACCTCGGTGAGCCGGCTGTCGGCGGCGGCCAGCACCGAGGGGATCCAGGACCCCTTCGGGTCGAGCGCGGTACGCAGCGCCTGGTTGGTCAGGTCCTTGGTCAGCGGCTCGCCGAGCCGGGCCGAGATCTCGTCCCCGGCACGGGTGCGCCAGCTCATGTCGCCCGAGTAGGCCATGAACAGCACCGGGCGGACGACGTGGTCGGCGAGCGCGTCGGCGTACCCGTAGGAGTAGTCCGCGTCCGAGCGCGGGATGCCGTCGGGGCCGGGCACGTAGGTGACGAACGGGATCGGGTTGATGTCGGAACGGAACGGCGTGCCGGTCAGGCAGAGCCGGCGGGCAGCCGGCTCGAACGCCTCGCGCACGCCCTCGCCCCACGACAGCGCGTCGCCGGCGTGGTGCACCTCGTCGAGGATGACCAGCGTCTTGAACCGCTCGGTGCGGATGCGCATGGCGAGCGGGTTGACCGCGACACCGGCGTACGTCACGGCGACGCCGACGAAGTCGGCCGAGGTCTTGCCCTGGCCCGCGGAGAAGGTGGGGTCGATCGGGATGCCCGCGCGCGCGGCCGCCTCGGCCCACTGGGTCTTGAGGTGCTCGGTGGGCGCCACCACGATCAGCCGGTCGACGATCCGCCGGCCGAGCAGCTCGGCGGCCACCGACAGGGCGAACGTGGTCTTGCCCGCGCCCGGCGTCGCCACCGCGAGGAAGTCGCGCGGGTGCTCGTCGAAGTACTTCTTCATCGCCGCGGCCTGCCAGGCACGCAGCGAGCCGGCCGTGCCCCACGCCGCGCGCTCCGGCCAGGCCGGGGTGAGCGCGGTGGGCTGGGGGTCGGCGGCGTCCTCGTGACGCCCGGTCACTCCGCGGGACCCGAGCCGTTGTCGTCGTTCATGGACTCCCAGACTTCCTTGCACTCCGGGCAGACCGGGTACTTCTCGGGCGCGCGGCTGGGCACCCACACCTTGCCGCACAGCGCGACCACGGGGGTCCCCATGACCATCGCCTCGGTGAGCTTGTCCTTGTCGACGTAGTGCGAGAACCGCTCGTGGTCGCCGTCGTCCGTGGGGACGGTACGACGGTCCTCCCGGACTCGCTCGTCGACGGCCGTGCCGGTTCCGAATCCGATGGTGCTCACGGGGTCAGGGTACGGCAGATCGACCATGCCTCCGAACCTCCATCCGACGCCGGTTGAGGCGCCAGGGCCGCCAGGCCCGAGCCTCGAAACCCGTCTTGCCGCGAGTCGGCCTCGATCGAGGCCGACGTACGACTCACCGGGTTTCGAGGCTCAGGACTTCGTCCTTCGCACCTCAACCAGCGTCAGTTGAGGCCGGGATCACTCGGGCGGGTGGAGTGCATCGCGAGGTCGCCGGGCTGGCGCCGCAGGACGTCGCGCCACAGCTCGGCGGGGTCGCGGCGGAAGACGTCCGGCACCAGCGCGGGGACGACGTACCAGGCGCCCTCCTCGATCTCCCCCTCGAGCTGGCCCGCGCCCCAGCCGGCGTACCCGGCGAAGATGCGGAGCTGGTCGACCGTGCCGTCGACGAGCTCCGGCGGGGTGTCGAGGTCGAGCAGGCCGAGGCGCCCGACGATCTCCCGGAAGCCCACCGGCGCGTCGTCGTCACGGAGCAGGGCGACGGCGAGCGCACCCTCGGTGCTGACCGGACCGCCGAAGAAGAGGACCTCGGGCTCGCTGACCACGTCGTCCCACGGGGTCAGCACCTCGGACACGGGCACCGGCGAGGGCCGGTTGAGCACGACGCCGAGGGCGCCGTCGGCATCGGCGTCGAGGATCAGCACGACCGTGTCGGCGAAGTTGGGGTCCAGCAGCGCAGGGGTCGCCACCAGGAGCATCCCCACCGCCGGCTCGGTCATGGCCCCATCCTCGCACCGCCCTGGCGAGCGGCACGAGGACGACGGGCCGCGATCAGACGGCGAGGGCGGAGCGGAGGCGGCCCAGGAACGACGCCCGTCGACGGGTGCGCTCCCGCGGCGGCACGGCGTACGTCGCCCGCGCCTGGGCCTCGAGCCGGGCACCGATCCGGGCCGCCGAGGCGTCGTGCGGCGCGGCGAGCCCGGCAGTGACCGCGAGCATCGCGTGCTCGTTGATCGTCCCCCGCGCGACCGCGGCGGCCAGCGCCGGCTCCAGGGGGAGCTCGCGGTAGCGGTCGAGGACGGCCCGGACGCCGGGCAGGTCCGCGGCGGCGGCACGCCAGGCCGTCACGACGGCGGACTCGAGGTCCGCGGACTCGTCGAGCAGGATCTCGCGCTCGATCCGGCCGGAGAGCCGGGCGTGCCAGCGGAGCAGGAAGGCGCCGAGGAGGGTCAGCTCGTCACCGAAGTTCTCGGCGACGCCCTCGACGTCCATGGGCAGGTGGCCGTCGAGGCGTCGGTCGGCCTCGGCGATGACGGCGCGCAGGGTCTCGCTGCGGGCCGGAAGGGTCTTCAGGGTCATGGTCAGCTCCTCGAAGGTGGCTCACATACTGTGAGTACGTACTCAGAGTACGCTCACATACTTTCGGTATGCAAGTGATCGGAGGAGTGACGGCCACCACGCCGTACCGACGGTCGGTTCTATGCTGTCGGGATGCCGAAGTCGACCGCCCAGCCCGAGCCGGCAGCCTCGGGCGAGCCGGGCGCCAGCCGCCGTCAGCAGTACTCCGCCTCCACCAAGAAGGCGCTCGTCGACGTCGCCGAGGAGCTGTTCACCGAGCACGGGTACGCCGCCACCTCACTCGACGCGATCGTCGCGGGGGCGCGGGTCACCAAGGGCGCGCTCTACCACCACTTCAGCGGCAAGCAGGCGCTCTTCGAGGCGGTCTTCGACCGGGTCGAGACCGATGCGTCGAAGGCCATCCAGGAGGCCCTGGGCAGCCACGAGGACCCCTGGGAGAAGGCCCTGGCGGGTCTGCGCGCCTTCCTCGCCGTCGTCCAGCAGCCGCGCTACCGCCGGGTCGTCATCCAGGAAGGGCCGGCCGTGCTCGGTTACGAGCGCTACCGCGAGCAGGAGGAGCGCTCGACGTTCGCCAATGTCCTGGAGATCGTGCGCTCGGTCATCTCCGCCGGCACCTGGGAGCTGGAGGAGGACATGCTGCAGACCTTCTCGCGGATCTTCCTCGGCGCGATGTCCTCGGCCGGCGAGTCGGTCGCCAGCGCCGAGGACCCCATCGAGGCGGCCCAGCGCGTCGAGATCGCGATCGCGTTCATCCTGCAGGGCTTCCAGGCGCTCGCCGACGCGGGCGTCGACCTGCCGACGGCCGGCCCCGAGGACGAGGCCTGAGGATCCTGTCGGCTACTTGCCGACGGTCACCGAGCCGTTGGCGGCGTCGACCGGGACCAGCTCGACCCAGGTGCGCCCGGCCGGCACGACCAGCTCGCCGGCCTTGGTCGCCAGCGTGAGCGAGTCACCCAGGCCCTTCTTGGTCCAGGTACCGCGGATCAGCCGGCCGTCGTGGAAGAGCATGGCCTGGCCGCGCCCCTCGAACTTGGACTCGGGCACCGGGTTGCCAGCGGGATCGGTGTAGCCGGCGTCGCCGACCTTCACGCGCAGCACGAGGACGCTGTCGGCCGGGAACTCGTCGCCCTTCGCGGCGAACGTGTTCTCGTTGACGTACTTCTTCTTCTGGGCGTCGTACGACCAGTTGGTGGTGTGGCTGCCGAAGGACGCGGCCAGCGTCGTCGCGGGCTGGCCCTGCGGCAGGTCGGCCGCGTCGCCCCACGGCAGGTAGTCGTCGGGACGGGCCGCCTCGTCGCGCTCGGTCGACTTGACGGTCTTCTTCAGGTCCGCGAACAGGTTGTACGGCGCGCTGCGCGAGCTGTTGCGGAAGAACCCGGGGCCGCCCTCCTGGATGAACTTGATGCCGGCCTTGTTGATCCGGTCGATCGTCACCCCGGCCGCGCCGCTGGTGACCACCGTGGCGCCGGCGGGCTTGACGATGCCGATGTCGCTGGCGCGCATCGAGCGGACCGGGCCGACCTCGCCCGGGATCTTCGAGAAGAACATCACCGCGAGCCGGGTCACGCCGCCCTCGACCAGCTCCTCCACGACCAGGTCGGCGCTGCCGAGGCCCTGCTGCGGGGAGCTGGAGGCGGTGTTGTCGATCTTCGCCACGATCACCGGGTGGTCCTGGGCGGCGCTGTCGTCACCCTCGACCGGCAGGCCGGTGAGCGGCCAGGTGGAGTCCAGCACCGAGCCGCTCGCGATCTCCTGGGCCTCGGGACCGTCCTCGTCGGACTTCTTGTCGTCGCCGCCGCAGGCGGAGAGGACGAGGCTGGCGGCGACCAGGGTCGAGGCGAGCAGGCGGGCACGGCGCACGGGACGCTCCGTTCGTAGCGAGGTGGGTGTCGGGGGTGTGGTCGATTTCGAGTGTGCGGCGCGACCGGGCCGCGTGGGGGGAGGCGCGCCTCAGCCGAGCGAGGAGCCGCCGTCGACGTACAGCGTCTGGCCGGTGATGTACGACGCCTCGTCGCTGCACAGGAAGGCGGCCGCGGCCGCGATGTCCTCGGGGAAGCCGACCCGCTTGACCGGGTTCGCGTCCGCGTTGAGCTTGCGGAACTCCTCGACGTCCATCTTCAGCCGGGCCGCGGTGGCGTCGGTCATCTCGGTGGCGATGAAGCCGGGCGCGATCGCGTTGGCGTTGATGCCGAACGGGCCGAGCTCGATGCCGAGGGTCCGGGTGAAGCCCTGGATGCCCATCTTGGCCGCGGAGTAGTTGGCCTGGCCCCGGTTGCCCAGCGCGGAGATGCTGGAGAGGTTGAGGATCTTGCCGTAGCGCTGCTCGACGAAGTGCTTCTGGGCCGCCTTGGTCATCAGGAACGCACCCTTGAGGTGGACGCCCATGACCAGGTCCCAGTCGGTCTCGGTCATCTTGAACAGCAGGTTGTCGCGGGTGATCCCGGCGTTGTTGACGAGGATGTGGATCCCGCCGAGCTCCTCGACGACCCGCGCGACCGCAGCGTCGACCGACTCCGCGTTGCTGACGTCGGCACCGATGCCGACGGCCTTCCCCGGGAGCTTCGCCGCGGCCTCGGCCGCGGCGCTCTCGTCGAGATCGATGATCGCGACCGCCGCGCCCTCCTCGGAGAACCGGGTGGCGGTGCCGAAGCCGATGCCGCGCGCGGCACCCGTGATGACCGCGACGCGTCCGTCGAATCGACCCATGTGAGCTCCTCCTGAGGATGGTGGCTGGCCGGCAGCGCCCGCCACTCTAGAGGACGGGATCAGCTGCGGAGGACTCCACGGAGCCGGGCGGCGTACTCCCCCCGCTCGGCGAGGTCGGCGTACGACGTCCGCGGCCAGAAGAAGCCGCGCAGCCCGTCGCCCTTGGTGCGGGGGACGACGTGCAGGTGCAGATGGGGCACGGACTGGCTGACGACGTTGTTCATCGCCACGAAGCTGCCCTGCGCGCCGAGACCCTCGACGACCGCGGTCGCCAGCCGCTGCGCGACGGCCAGGAAGCCGTCGCGCAGCCCGGCGGGCAGGTCGGGCAGGGTGACCACGTGCTCGCGCGGGACGAGCAGGACGTGACCCTTGAAGACCGGCCGCTGGTCCAGGAAGGCGACGAGGTCGTCGTCCTCCCAGACCAGGTCGGCATCGGTCTCCCCCGCCACGATGGAGCAGAAGACGCAGGCCATCCGGTCAGGCTAGCGACGCACCCGCGCGGTCTTGGCGCTGCGCACCGTGACCGTGTCGAAGTGCTGGCGGGTGCCGGTCACCCGGACGCTGATGCGCTTGCCGGCGTCCTTGCGGGTGAGGCGGTACGACGTGCCGGTCTTCACCTTGGTGCCGTTGCGGAACCAGGTCAGCCGCAGCTTCACCTTGCCCGGGCCCCAGGACCCGGCGCGGGCGCGGAGCGTGCGTCCGACCTTGGCCTTCCCGGCGACCCGCGGCTTGGCGGTGCTCAACACGCCGCGGACGGCCGCGGTCGGGGCCGAGGAGCGCACCGCGCTCGCGCCGCCGAGGTCACCGCGCACGGTGAGCGTGACCGGCCGGCCGGCGAGGGCGTTGGTGACGGCCAGGGTGCGGCCCGTCCCGACGCGGACGCCACCCGCGGTCCAGGTGTAGCCCAGCACCACGCCGGTGGGTCCCCAGGCGCCCGGCACCGCGGTCAGGACCCGGCCCGCGCGCGGCGTACCGGAGATCTGCGGGGTGCCGGCGACGACCTCCGGGTCCGGCTCGGGCTCCGGCTCGGGCTCGGGCTCGGGCTCGGGCTCCGGCTCCGGCTCGGGGTCCGTGGATCCGTCCGAGGGAAGCACCACGGCCGTCTCGGTGCTCGTGCGCTCGATCGCGGGCTGCCCCGGGACCTTGCCGGTGATCCGCACCGAGAGACGTCCGCCCTCGACGGACGCGGGGACGGTGAGCGTCGGACCGGTCGCGCCCTCGATCTCGAAGCCGCGGTCGAGCCACTGGTACGACAGCGCGACACCGGTCGGTCCCCAGGCGCCCGGCGCGGCCGTGAGGCGGCGGCCGACGCGGGCCACGCCGGTGACGGTGGGGGTGGCGGTCTGGACGGCGGTCGGAGCGGCACCGAGCCGGATGGTCACGTCGCGGCGCTTGGCGACGCCCGCGGGGAAGGTGAACGTCGTGGCCTCGGCGACGGCGTACGTGCCGTCGTACCACTCCTCGACCTCGGGGCCGCCGTGCCCATCGGGCAGACCGGCGGACACCTTCACCTCGCTGAACGAGTCGGTGATGCGGTAGCGGCCGGTCTCATCGGTCTCGTTCGGGCCGAACTGGGGTGGTCCCCACCACCCGTTCATGAAGTCGGGCCTCCGGACCTGCAGCCCGATGGGGGCGCGGACCAGCGGGTCGCCAGCGGCGTCCAGGACCGTGACCACGACCGAGGGCCGCTCGACGAGGGTCACGTTGTGGGTGGTGCCCGCGCCGGCCGTGACCGAGACCACGGTGTCCTGGTTGTAGTAGACGGGGTCGTCGAGATCGATGCCCCACAGCGAGGCGCTGACGATGTAGTCCCCCGGGACCAGGTCGAGATACGGGCTGTCCCGGCTGTCGAAGCGGCCGTCGGCGTCGGTGGTGACGCCGTAGCCTCCCGCCATCTCCGACTCGCGGAACGACACGGAGGCACCGGCCACCGGCTGGCCGGCCTCGTCGACGACGCGCCCGGTCACCCAGCCGGGGGTGTCGGCACTCGCGGGTGAGGCGACCAGCAGGCCGGCGGCGACGAGCAGGGTGGTGACGATGGCGAGGAGGGCGGCTGGGAGCCGGCCGGGCGTACGTGGCATGGAGACCTTCCGAGGAGCGGGCGGGGTCGCTCCCCGCCCGCTCTAAGATCCCCACCTAGTCGCAGACGAAACCCTCGCACTGCGGATGCAGCAGCCGCGGGCTGAGCTCGGGGCTGACGGCCCGACGGGCGGATCCGACCACGTCGAAGTGATGGGCGTCGCGGGTGCCGTAGGTCCAGCGCAGCCCGTGCCGGGCCATCACCTGGACGACGGCGTGCGAACGCGACCGCCAGGCCACCAGCGGGTGCGCGTGACCGACCCACCAGCGGTTGGGGACGACGCCCTGGCGGGAGTGGTACGGGTTCTCCCACGGGTTGACGTCGAGCGAGCGGCCATAGGAGTGCGGCGAGCGCACCCCGGGCCGGCCGACGACCGAGCGGCAGTTGAACGCGGAGGTGTTGCCGGCCGCCATCGAGCGGTAGTCGTCGGCGCCGCCGAGCCGGCCGGACCAGCCGAAGCGGTCGACGCGGTACATCGCGCGGATCGGCAGCTTGCGCCGGTACATCTCCGCCAGGGCGCCGGCCATGTTGTCGGCGGCGTCGGTCGCGGCGACCACCTCACCGCGGTAGCGGTAGCCGTCGTACCCCCAGTAGTTGACGCGCACCAGGCGCAGCCCCGCGCGCCCCACCGGGCAGCCGGCGTGCCAGGAGCGGCCGGTCATCGAGCTCCACACGGCGTCGGAGAGCGGGGAGATCGACACGTTCGGGCCGCGGCCGGCGGCGCGCTGCTGGCGCGGCAGGCTCACCCGGGGTCGGGGAGCGCCCTTCGGCAGGGAGACCCGGCGGCCCGGCGGGCGGTTGTCGATGCGACGCCGGGGACTGGTGTCGCCGCGCACCCAGTCGTTGGTCGCGCCCTTCGCGATCCACACGGAGTCCGCGCGCGGCCGGACCCGGAGCTTCGCGCGGCCCTGCGCGTCGGCCGTCAGGGTCGCCGCGCGCCGCCACCGCCGCTGGCCCGGGGCCTTGCGCAGCAGCGTGATCCGGCCCCCGACCACGGGCTTCCCGTCGGTGGTGCGCCACCGGGTCCGGACCGCGACGGCCCGCCCGTCGACGACCCGCCGCGGAGCGTCCAGCAGCAGCCGGGTCGGGCGCCGGGTGATCGGGATCGCGCCGCTCCCCGTCGCGGGGTCGTACGTCGGGTCGCCCGCGTACGACGCCCGGAACAGGTTGTCGGCGGCCACCCGGCTGACCCGGGCGGACACCTGGGCGTGGCCAGCGGCGTCGGTGACCAGCGTCCCGACCGGCTGCCACGCGCCCCGGACCTGGCGCTCCACGGCCAGCGTCGCGCCCGGCACCGGAGCGCCCGCGGAGGTCCGGAGGTCGAGCTGCACGACGGCGTCCGCGTCGGCGGGCCGGGCGGCGGCCGACACGGCCAGCGTCGTGGGTGTCGCCGCGGACGCGGGGCCGGCGGGCGCGAGGACGCCGCCGGCGACCGCCAGGGCGAGGAGGGACAGGAACAGGTGACGCCCGAGATGCATGCCAGGAACTGTGCCCGAGCCCCCAGGGCCGAAAACGGCGCCGCGCCCGCGCCGGGTAAAAGTCCGCGAAAAGCCCACCCCGAGCCTGCGACCTTTCGCTAGCGTTCCGACAGTCTCGGGAGAAGGAGGGATCCCCATGCCCCGGACCCAGTACGCGCGACCGCTTCTGGGGGATCCCCTCCGCCGGCTCGTCGAGGACTCCTCCCTCGAGCACGAGACCTCCGAGCACGAGAGCTCCGAGTACGAGCAGCCGGCCTCCGGTGGTCTGCGGGTCGGGGCGGTCGACGACCGCGAGGAGCTGGACGCCGACCGGGTCGCCGACCGGGTCCTCGCCCGTCTGGCGGGCCACGAGGCGGAGTCCGAGGGCGCCGAGCACGAGTGCGCCGAGCACGAGGCGGACCGCGGCGTCCGTCGTACTCCCGGAGCGGGGCAGGTGGTCGGCGCGGCCGGAGGCGACCTCGACTCGAGCTCGTCGGCGGCCATCGAGGGCGCTCGCGGCGGCGGATCGGTCCTGCCGGCCGGCATCCGCCGCGAGATGGAGGCGGGCTTCGGCCACAGCCTCGCCGACGTCCGCATCCACACCGACGAGCGGGCCGCCGGGCTGAGCCGGCAGATGTCGGCACGGGCCTTCACGACCGGGCGCGACATCTTCTTCGACAAGGGCGAGTTCTCCCCCGGCACGACCGAGGGCAAGCGCGTGCTCGCCCACGAGATCGCACACACGCGCCAAGACGGCGGCGTACGACGCAAGCTGCGCGGTACCGCTCAGGCCTTGGAGTCGCAGGGCGGCGGCACCACTAGCGGCGGCGTTCGCAAGCTCGTCGGGAAGCTGACCAACTGGGACAAGATCGTCGCCGGGGTGAAGGCGTACGAGGCGTCCGAGGCGGTACTGCTCAACTCCGGGAAGAATCCCGGCGCAGCCACGCTCATGCAGGCCAAGCAGGGCCTGCTGAAGATCCTCACCAAGGTCCAGGCGCACATCGCGGAGTGGCGCTCGAGCAACGACGACGACAAGCAGAACGCCAAGCAGAAGAGCTCGTCGGCCTACGACACCGACAACCGGACGAAGGCCGGCCGGCGCCAGGCGGTCGCCATGCTGGCCCCCCGGATCGGCAACGAGATCAACCTGCTCACGTCCTCCGACTCCGCAGCCTGGACGGCCAGCCTGGGACTCTCCGACGGCAAGCTGACCTCCTCGGGCGAGCAGGACCGCGGCGGGGTCAACACCGTCCAGGAGCTCAACTACACCGTGGAGGGCAGCGCTCACGGCGGCGACGACGTCGCGTTCTCGGGCTTCTTCAAGGAGGACCACGGGTACAACGGCCTCGCCCAGCTGCACGAGATCGACAGCGGCATCCAGCGCGCCGACCCCAACTACGGCGCCCGGTCCGTGGCGCTCTACCGCCTCGACCAGCTACTCGGCGCCGACGTGACGGCCCGCGCCGAGTTCGCCGTCCACACCGACCCTCAGGGCAAGGCCAAGATGGGCACCGTGCTGGAGAAGGCGAAGGGCACGGCCGCCTCGAAGCTCACCTACGGGTTCGGCACCGAGCACACCAAGGCGATGGGGCCGGGGGCGGTGAACCTGGACGACGAGGTGCTCCAGCGCTCCATCAACAAGCTGCAGATCCTCGACGTCATCGCCGGTCAGCTCGACCGGCACTCCGGCAACTACTTCATCGAGACCGACCAGCAGACGGGCGCCGTCACCGGCGTCACCGGCATCGACCTGGACATGGCGTTCGGCGCCGACTTCACCGGGACCACCCACGAGGACGGCGCCCAGCTCGGGGCCCACAACTACCGCGGGATGCCCGAGTCCATCGACCGTCCGTTCGCCGAGCGGCTGCTGCAGATCTCACCCGAGTCGATCAAGGCCGCGCTGACCGGGCTGCTGAGCCCCGCGGAGATCGCCGCCACCGTGACCCGGTTCCTCAAGGTGCAGGACGCGATCCGGGCAGCCGACCAGGCCGGGCAGCTGGTCGACAAGTGGGACGGCAGCACCGCCCGGCGGGAGAAGGTCGGCGGCGCCGAGATCACGGGTCGTCCGAAGCTGCGGACCCAGCTGCAGAACCTCCAGTTCGCGAACCTCGGGACGGCGAACAAGATCACCACCGAGACGTTGACCGCCAAGCTCGCCGACTGCAAGGACGACGCGGTCCGCAAGGCGCTGAGCGACAACCTCTCCAGCAGCTGGAACCACAGTCTGGAGTCCGCCCTGGTCGGCGGCTTCCAGGACCACGAGATGTCCCCCGACGAGGTGCGCGCCGCGGTGCAGATGTTCGTCAACTTCGTCAACGGTCCCGGCAAGTCGTCGATGACGGCGGCCCTGAAGGCGCCCATGGTGGGCGCGGCGGTGGACAAGGCGGCTGCCCTGCTGATGACCCAGGCGGTCAACCTGGTCGTCGGCAAGCGCGCCGTCGCCGGACGAGGCAGGGGCGGCAAGCGCTGAGATGGAGGGCTGGGAGCGCTACGGGCGCCTGGTCGTCGAGCGGTCCGCCCTCGTCGCCGCCCTCGACCCCGCCCCAGGAGCCGGCCTCCTCTCGCCGGCCGAGATCGGCTCGCTGACCGGTCGTCCCGGCTCCCCGTCCGCGTCACCGGAGGCGGTCGCCTCCGCCTTCGAGGAGGCGATCGAGAAGGCGCACGCCGCGCTGGTCGTCGACCTGGACGGCACCTCCCCGTTCGCCCGGATCACCCGGTACGCCGGCCTGACCGACACCTCCGCCGCCGTCCTCGCCATCGTGGCGACCGCTGAGCTGGACGACCAGGCCGCGGCGCTGCTGCGGCAGCCGCTCACCCTCAGCGCCGTACGGCGCATGCTCGGCGACGCCGGCGCCGCCGCGCTGGCCGACGACGGTCAGCTCCGCTCGGCGGCGCTGATCGAGCTCGAGCCGACCGGCTCACTCGGGGGCGCCCGGGTGCAGCTGACGCGGCGTACCGCCTGGGCGCTGCTCGGCGACCTGTCCCTCGACCCGGACCTGCCCCCAGCGGCGGACGCGATCATGTCCGACGACCCCGACGGCTCGATGCGGGTGCTGGTCGTCGGCGCCGACCGGGTCCGCCGTACCCAGGCGGCAGCAGCAGCGACCGCCGGCCTCGGCTTCCTGGTCACCGCGCTGCCCGCGACCGACCGGGCCTGGGTCGCCGTCGTCTCCCAGGCGACCACGGCCGGCGTCGGGCTGGTGCTGGACGTGCCCGCCCCCGACCCGGAGCGCCCGGCGCCGCTCGGCACCACCGGCCGCCGGTGGCTGGAGCGGGCGGCACACCTGCCGATCGCCCTCTGCTCGGCCGACCCGCTGGCGCTGGAGTCGCTCAGCCATCAGTCCTGGACCGAAGTGCGAGCCGCAGCGTCGCCGGTGACCGAGGACGAGTGGACCCGGGCGTACGGCGACGCACCCCCGACCGCCCGGCGCCCGACGGCCGACCAGGTCGACGCCATGCGGGTTCTCGACGTACCCGACCCGATCCAGGCCCTGCGCCGGCTCGCGTCCGGCTCGCTGCTGCGGCACGCGCGCCGGGTCGAGGCGCGCGCGACCTGGGACGACCTGGTGCTGCCGCCGGCCCAGGAGCGCCGGCTGCGCTCCCTCGTCGACCGCTACCGCAACCGCGACGTCGTGCACTCCGGCTGGGGCCTGCCGCTCTACCCCTCCCCCGGCATCGTCGCGCTTTTCTCGGGCTCCTCGGGCACCGGCAAGACCACCAGCGCGGAGGTGATCGCCCACGAGCTCGGCGTCGACCTGTTCCGCGTCGACCTCTCGGCGCTGGTGAGCAAGTACATCGGCGAGACGGAGAAGAACCTCGAGGAGATCTTCTCCGCGGCCCACTCCGGCGACTACCTGCTGCTCTTCGACGAGGCGGACTCGTTGTTCGGCAGCCGCTCCGAGGTCTCCGACTCGCGCGACCGCTACGCCAACATGGAGGTGTCCTACCTCCTCCAGCGCCTCGAGACGTACGACGGCTTCGTCGTCCTCACCTCGAACTTCCAGGGCAACATCGACGACGCGTTCCTGCGCCGGATCCACGCGACCATCTCGTTCCCGATGCCGGGGCCGGAGGACCGTGCGCGGATCTGGACGCGCAGCCTCGCCGGCGCCCCGATCGGCGACCTCGACCTCGACCACGTCGCGAACGGCTTCGAGCTCTCCGGTGGCTCGATCCGCAACGCGGCCCTGACCGCCGCCCACCTCGCCGCCGCCCGCGACGGGTCGATCGGCATGGTCGAGGTGCTGGCCGCGGTCAGCGAGGAGCTCGGCAAGCTGCGCCAGCGCCTCTCTCCCCAGCTGCTGGGGAAGTGGGCCGACGAGGTCACCGAGCTCGGCTGACCCACCCTCCCGCCGACCCGGCGTGAGTGTGGTGCCGACCCG
>NZ_DATJTA010000090.1:0-79564 GCF_035503875.1 Nocardioides sp. | reverse complement strand
TCGGTAAACACCCGGGGCCTCCCACAACTGTTGGATAGGCCGAGCAGGCCAGCCCTACTCGGTAACCCACGACCATTTGTGAGTGAGGCCCCGGCCTACAACCCTCAGAAGCCCTGAGCGGTCACCTCATACCGTCTAGCGCGGTGTCGGCCTTACTGGTCCAGGCGACGGACCAGGAACTTCGGCGCCCGGCATCGGTACGACTCGGTCACCAGCTCGGCGACCTCGTCCCAGTCGGTCTCCTCGTCGAGCACCAGCCCGACGATCGTCCCCGACCACGGCGGCTTGTAGAACGGCAGGCCGGCGTGGGTGAGGGCGAGCAGCTCGTCGCCGCGGGAGTGGAAGGTCAGCACGGTCCGCGGCGTGGGGTCGCCGGTGATGTCGCGGTACGACGACTCGTAGCCCGGTTGGGCCACCATCACGTGCGCGAAGGTGTGGGCGCGGATCCGCCACCGGACCCCCGTCCAGGCGTCCTCCTCGTAGGCATCGGGGAGTGCGCTCGCGCTCGCCGCGATCCGGCGTACGACGTCGGGGTCGGGTTCGATCCGCCGGGGCACGTCAGGCGAAGGACATCCGGAAGCCGGTCATCCGGAACGAGATCAGCGGACGCCGTCCGGCCAGCCAGCCCAGCGGGCCGTCGGGCGCGAACTCCCAGTGGCTCCGGCACGGCAGTGCCTTCGCCGATCCCGTGAGGTGGGCGGTGACCGGCCCCGCGTGGTCGTCGATCGCGGGCTGCCAGGTGTCGCCCTTGAACGGCGTGCGGACGGCGATCCGCGAGATGTCGCTGAACCGCGCGTGCGCGATCGGCTGCCGCTCCACGGACGCGCTCAGCTCGGTGCGTGACAGCGGACCCCGGTAGCTCGACTCCAGGGTGAAGTCGCACAGCTCCTTCGGGATCGCCCACAGCCCCCGCCCGCCCGCGACGGAGGCGGGGGAGTCGACCCAGATGTCGGTGATGCTGACGGCCTTCAGGCCGTCCTCCTTCACCGGCCGGGCGACGAGCAGCTCGGAGTAGGTCAGCGGGCTGCCCTCCTCGTAGGACACGAACGCCGCGCCGTAGATGCCGGCGGGGCGCAGCTCGTCGACGGCGTCCTTGATCCGGAACAGCGAGAGCCACAGCTGGCCCACCATGTTCCACGGGGCCGGCGGGTAGGCGACGTCGTACGACGGGTCCGCGGGGCTGGTCATGGGGGCCACCCTAGGCCGACCCGGCGCCTCCGTGCGGCCGAGTGGACACGAGTTGCGGCTGGTCCGGAGGTCGGTTACTGCCGACTCGGCGCGCAAGTTCTGCCGACTCGGCGCGCAAGTTCTGCCGACTCGGCGCGCAAGTTCTGCCGACTCGGGGTCAGTCCTCGGGGTCGTCGAGGCGGGCGAGCCAGGTCGCGAACCGCTCGACGGCGGTCTCGAACTCCGGGTGGGCGTCGGTGAAGGCCTGCAGCTGGTCGCCGAGCCAGGCCAGGGTGACCTCCTCGTCGCCGCGCCGCTTCTGCAGCTCCTCGATGCCGCGATCGGTGAAGTACATCGCCGTGCTCCTGTCTGAAAGGCGTGTGGCCCGCACCGCGTCGAGACGCGGAGCGGGCCACACCAGGGTGGTTCGTCGGCCGAGCGTCAGCCGAAGGCGCGCTCCATGAGGTCCTTCTGCTCCGCCTGGTGCCGCTTGACGGTGCCGACGGCGGGCGAGGAGCCCTCCGGGCGGGTGACCGGCACGACCTGCGCGTCGACGTCGGGCCAGACGTTGAGCGCGTAGTGCGGCCACGGGCCCATGTTGAGCGGCTCGTCCTGCACCCAGCGGACCTGCTTGAGGTGCGGGTAGCGGGCGATCTCGGCCTTGATGGCGTCGACCGGGCGGGGGTAGAGCTGCTCGACCCGGCCGACGGCGAACCGCTCGCCGTCCTCGCGCTTGGCCCGCTCGACCATCAGGTCCCAGGTCACCCGGCCCGAGCAGAGCAGCAGGGTGTCGACCTTCTCCGGGTCGGCCTGGGCGTCGCCGATGAAGGGCTTGAAGCTGCCGGAGGTGAAGTCGGCCGGCTGCGACGCGGCCTCCTTGCGCTTCAGCATCGACTTCGGCGTGAAGACGATCAGCGGCCGGTGCTCCTCGCCCAGCGAGTGCTGGCGCAGCAGGTGGAAGTACGACGCCGGTGTGCTCGGCTGGGCGACCACGAACGCCTCGTCGGCGGCCATCTGCATGAACCGCTCGATCCGCGCGGAGGAGTGGTCCGCGCCCTGGCCCTCGTAGCCGTGCGGCAGCAGCAGCACGACGCCGGACTGCTGGCGCCACTTGCTCTCACCGGAGGAGATGAACTCGTCGATGACGGTCTGCGCGCCGTTGACGAAGTCGCCGAACTGCGCCTCCCACAGCACCAGCGCGTCCGGACGGGCCACGGAGTAGCCGTACTCGAAGCCGAGGGCGGCGTACTCGGAGAGCAGCGAGTCGTAGACGTAGAACTTCGCCTGGTCCTCGGTGAGGGAGGCGAGCGGGGTCCACTCGTCGGCGTTGTTGCGGTCGATGATCGTCGCGAAGCGGGACACGAAGGTGCCGCGGCGCGAGTCCTGGCCGGCGAGGCGGACCGGGCGGCCCTCCATCAGCAGCGAGCCGAAGGCGAGGATCTCGCCGGTGCCCCAGTCGATCGGGCCGTCGGTGATCGCGGCGGCGCGGCGCTGCAGCTGCGGCATCACCTTCGGGTGGACCGTGAAGCCGTCGGGCGGGGTGACGTACGCGTCAGAGATCCGCTTGAGGTACTCCAGCGGCACCGCGGTGTCGGTCTCGCCGATCGGCTTCTCCGGGTAGTCCGGCACCGTCGTCCACTCCGACGGCTGGGTGCTGGCCTCGCGGACCTCGGTGAAGACGCGCTCCAGCTGCTGCTGGTAGTCGCGCAGCACCTGCTCGGCCTCCTCGATCGTGATGTCGCCACGACCGATGAGGGACTCGGTGTAGAGCTTGCGCACCGAGCGCTTCTGCTCGATGAGGTCGTACATGAGCGGCTGCGTGTACGACGGGTCGTCGCCCTCGTTGTGACCGCGGCGGCGGTAGCAGACGAGGTCGATGACGACGTCCTTGTTGAACGCCTGGCGGTACTCGAACGCCAGCCGGGCGACGCGGATGCACGCCTCCGGGTCGTCGCCGTTGACGTGGAAGATCGGCGCCTGGACCATCCGCGCGACGTCGGTGCAGTACAGCGACGAGCGGGAGGAGCCGGGGGAGGTGGTGAAGCCGACCTGGTTGTTGACGATGACGTGCACGGTGCCGCCGGTGCGGTAGCCGCGCAGCTGGCTGAGGTTGAGCGTCTCGGCGACGACCCCCTGGCCGGCGAACGCGGCGTCACCGTGGACGAGCAGCGGCAGGACGGGGAACACCGCGCCCTGGTTGAGCACGTCCTGCTTGGCCCGGGCGATGCCCTCCAGGACCGGGTCGACCGCCTCGAGGTGCGAGGGGTTCGCCGCGACGGACACCTTGATCGTGTCCTTGGAGCCGGCGACGAACTCGCCCTCGGCGCCGAGGTGGTACTTCACGTCGCCGGAGCCCTGGACGGTCCGCGGGTCGATGTTGCCCTCGAACTCGCGGAAGATCTGGGAGTACTTCTTGCCGACGATGTTGGCCAGCACGTTGAGCCGGCCACGGTGGGCCATGCCGATGGTGACCTCGTCGAGGCCGGACTCGGCCGCGGCCTCGCAGATCTCGTCGATGACCGGGATCGTGGTCTCGCCGCCCTCGAGGGAGAAGCGCTTCTGGCCGACGAACTTGGTCTGCAGGAAGGTCTCGAAGGCCTCGGCCTGGTTGAGCTTGAGCAGGATCCGCAGCTGCTCCTCGCGGGGCGGCTTCGTGTGCGGCTGCTCGACGCGCTCCTGGAGCCAGCGGCGCTGCTCGGGGTCCATGATGTGCATGTACTCGATGCCGATGGTGCGGCAGTACGAGTCGCGCAGGATGCCGAGGATGTCGCGCAGCTTCATGAACCGGCGGCCGGTGCCCCCGAAGGAGCCGGTCGCGAACTCGCGGTCGAGGTCCCACAGGGTCAGCCCGTGCGACTCGACCTCGAGGTCGGGGTGGCTGCGCTGGCGGTACTCCAGCGGGTCGGTGTCGGCCATCATGTGCCCGCGCACGCGGTAGGCGTGGATGAGCTCGAGGATCCGGGCCTGCTTGCTGATCTCGTCGTCGTGCGACGTCGAGATGTCGCTGCTCCAGCGGATCGGCTCGTAGGGGATGCGCAGCGAGCGGAAGATCTCGTCGTAGAAGCCGTCCTGGCCGAGCAGCAGCTGGTGGACGCGCTTGAGGAACTCGCCGGACTGCGCACCCTGGATGACCCGGTGGTCGTACGTCGAGGTCAGCGTCATGACCTTCGAGATCGCGTTGCGGGCGATCGCCTCGGCGGAGGCGCCCTGCCACTCGGGCGGGTACTCCATCGCGCCGACGCCGATGATGGCGCCCTGGCCCTTCATCAGGCGGGGGACGGAGTGGCTGGTGCCGATGCCGCCGGGGTTGGTCAGCGAGATCGAGGTGCCCTGGAAGTCGGTGACGCCGAGCTTGCCGTCGCGCGCCTTGCGGACGATGTCCTCGTAGGCGGTCCAGAAGCCCGCGAAGTCCATCGTCTCGGCGGCCTTGATGCTCGGGACGAGCAGCTGGCGCGAGCCGTCGGGCTTGGGGACGTCGATCGCGAGGCCGAGGTTGATGTGCGCGGGGGTGATCAGGTTGGGCTTGCCGTTGACGACGTCGAAGCCGTTGTTCATCTCCGGCATCGACTTCACGGCCTTGACCAGCGCGTAGCCGATCAGGTGGGTGAAGGAGACCTTGCCGCCGCGGGCGCGGGCGAGGTGGTTGTTGATGACCGTGCGGTTGTCCCACAGCAGCTTCACCGGCACCGAGCGGACCGAGGTCGCGGTCGGCACCTCGAGGGAGGCGTCCATGTTCTGCGCGGTCCGCGCGGGGGCGCCGCGCAGCACGGTGTACGTCGGCTCGTCGCTCGCCGCGGCCGGCTCGGCCTTCGGGGACTCCTTCGGCACCGGCGAGGTGGTGCCCTTCGCCGGCTCGGCGGCCTTGGCGTCGGGGCGCGGCTTCGCGACCGGGGCGGGCTTGGCGTCGGACTTGGCTGCGGGCTTGGTCTCGGGCTTGGTCTCGGTCTTGGCCTCGGTCTTGGCGGGGGCCGGCGCGGCCTTCGCGGGCGCCGCGGCCGCAGCGGGCGCGGACTTCGCGGGCGCGGCGGGCGCGCCGTTGGTGGCAGTCGGGGCGTTGCTACCGTGGCCGTTCTTGAAGAACTTCACCCACGTCGCATCAACGCTGCCGGGGTCCTTCTTGTACTGCTCGTACATCTCCTCCACGAGCCACTCGTTGGCCCCGAAATCGTCGGCCGGCGGGCCCGCGGAGGTGGAGTGGGTGGACTGGCTGCCTGAGGACTGCGGCACGACTTAGCTTCGCCTCTTCCGAATGACGCGCGTGGATGGGTTTCCGGTGTTCCAGGCTAGACCCCTCACCCAGCGAATGCCGAGGTCAGGGCCAGCAATCGGGCACTGAGTGGAATGCGATCCGCACCACATGCCCCTCCATCGGACGAAATCGGGAGTCCTTGAGCATGAACGTGAGAACGACGCGGGGCCGACGGCCGGGCCGGACCATGGTCGCGACCCTCGCCGCGGCCCTGGTCGTGACGGCCGGCGGCTGCAGCGGCGACGACGGTGGGGACGACGCCGAGCCGACGCCCCCACCGGCCGCGACGGCGACGCCCACGGCCGAGCCGGCACCGGCCACCGTCGCCCGGATCGGCCAGGTGGCCGGCACCCGGATCTCCCGGGCGACCCGCGACCAGCTGCTCGGCCAGGTCGTGCCGATCGTCGACGCGTGGTTCGACGGGGCGTACGTCGGCGGCAGCTGGCCGCGGGCCGGTGTCGGCGACGCGTTCGCGGGCTTCACCGCCGGGGCGCGACGTGACGTCCGGCGGGATCTGCGGGTGATGACCAACGTGCCGATCGGCGAACGGATCACCGGCGTGACCGTGCGGCGCCGGGCGGTCGCGCTCGACGTACTCGCGGTGAAGCGGCGCGCCGCCGCGGTCACCGCCCGGGTCTCGCTCCAGTTCCGCACCAGCGGGGAGATCGCGCGCGTCATGACCGTCCGCGGCCGGCTGTTCCTCACCAAGGGCGGCGGTCGCGGCTGGCAGGTGTTCGGGTACGACGTGTCGGCGGGCGCCCGTCCCGCCGGCGGGGGGAGCGCACGATGAAGCGACTGGTGAGGATCCTCACGCTCGGGCTGGTGCTCGCGATCGCGGCCGTCGTCGTCCCCGACTCGGCACCGCGCTCGGAGCAGGTCGCGTTGGTCAAGGTCAACCGCGCGGAGGGGCTGTCCGTCGCGCCGGGCGTCGTGTGGATCCTGGCCGCGGGCTCCGACGCCCGGCCCGGGGAGTCGATGCTCCGCACCCGCGCCGACGCGCTGCAGCTCATCGGCCTGAACACCCGGACCGGCGCGGCGACGTCGATCGGCATCCCGCGCGACTCGTGGGTCCCGATCCCGGGCCACGGCTCCAGCCGGGTCAACGCCGCGCTCACCTTCGGCGGCCCGCAGCTGCTCGGCCGGACCGTCGGCAACCTCGTCGGCGTGCAGCCCGACTACGTGTTCGTCACCCGCTTCGAGTTCTTCGAGCGGATGGTCGACGACATCGGCGGGATCGAGGTGCGCAACCCGCGTGCCTTCTCCGACCAGTACCTCAAGCCGAAGGGCTTCAAGGCCGGACGGATCAAGCTCGACGGCTACCAGGCCCACGCGTTCGCCCGGATCCGCAAGAGCCTGCCCGGGGGCGACTTCGACCGCTCGGCCAACCAGCAGCGGGTGCTGCGCGGCATCCACGCCGCGATCCGGGCGCGCGCCGACCGGCCGGGCCTCATCGAGCGGGGCGTGGCCTCGACGATGCGGCACCTGCACACCGACCTCGGGCCGGCCGAGCTCTACCGCCTGGCCCAGGCCGTCGCCCAGGTCGAGCCCGGCCGGATCACGACCTGCGTCCTCCCGGGCGGCATCGGCAACGTGGGCGGCGCGAGCGTGGTCATCCCGAACGTCGCGGCCGCGCGCCGCTACGGCGACGACGCACGCCGGGACGCCACGATCAAGCGCTGCTGACACGCAGAAGCGCCCGGACCCTCGCGGGTCCGGGCGCTTCGTGACGAGTGCCCCCGGCAGGATTCGAACCTGCGGCACCTGGTACCGGAAACCAGTGCTCTATCCCCTGAGCTACGGAGGCGCACGCACCGTCGCCGGTGCGGTTGTGAACCTTACAGCCGACCCGACGCGGACGTGCAATCGCCTCCGCCCGTCCACCGCGGATATCGATGCGGGGCCAGCGTCCGGGCGCCGATACCCTGGGTCGGTGACCCCCGAGCAGCTCTCCACCGCGATCGTCGACGTCCTGACGCGCCTGACCGACGAGGGCGCGCTCGCCCTCCCGGACGGCGTCCCGACCAGCGTGACGGTGGAGCGACCCCGGCAGAAGGGTCACGGCGACTACGCCACGAACGTCGCGCTCCAGCTCGCCAAGAAGGCCGGCACCAACCCGCGCGCGCTGGCCGAGCTGGTCGCGGCGCGGCTGATGCAGGTCGACGGCGTGGCCGACGTCGAGATCGCCGGGCCGGGCTTCCTCAACATCACCGTCGAGGCGGGCGCGCAGGGCCGGGTCGCGCTCGACATCCTCGCCGCGGGAGCGTCGTACGGCGACAACGACGCTCTGTCCGGCGAGCGGATCAACGTGGAGTTCATCTCCGCCAACCCGACCGGCCCGCTGCACCTCGGCCACACCCGGTGGGCCGTGGTGGGCGACGCGCTCTCGCGGGTGCTCGACGCGGCGGGTGCCGACGTCGACCGCGAGTTCTACATCAACGACCGCGGCAACCAGATGAACCTGTTCGGGGCCTCGCTCGAGGCGGCGGCCCTGGGGCAGCCGATCCCGGAGGGCGGCTACCAGGGCGGCTACGTGCACGACCTGGCCGCCCGCCTCGTCGCCGCCGACCCCGGCCTGCCGGACCTGCCGCCCGAGGAGCGCCTCGTCGCGTTCCGCGAGGCCGGCTACGCCGCCCAGCTCGCCGAGCAGCGCGACCAGCTGCGGACCTTCCACACCGAGTTCGACACCTGGTTCTCCGAGCGCTCGCTGCACGAGAACGAGTCGGTGTCGGACACTCTGCGCTCGCTGAAGGAGAAGGGCCACATCTTCGAGGAGGACGGGGCCGTGTGGATGCGGACCACCGACTTCGGGGACGACAAGGACCGGGTGCTGATCCGCTCCAACGGCGAGCTGACCTACTTCGCCAGCGACACGGCGTACTACCTCAACAAGCGGGCGCGCGGCTACGACCGCTGCGTCTACCTGCTCGGCGCCGACCACCACGGGTACGTCGGGCGGCTGCGGGCGATGGCGGCCTGCGCGGGCGACGACCCCGAGAAGAACATCGAGGTGCTGATCGGGCAGCTCGTCAAGATCATGAAGGACGGCGAGGAGATGAAGCTCTCCAAGCGCGCCGGCACGATCGTGACCCTCCAGGAGCTGACCGAGGAGATCGGGGTCGACGCGCTGCGCTACACCCTCGCGCGCTACCCGGCCGACTCGCCGCTGACCCTCGACGTCGCCACGATGACCAAGCAGTCGAGCGAGAACCCCGTCTACTACGTCCAGTACGTCCACGCGCGGGTCTCCTCGATCCTGCGCAACGCCGCCGACCTCGGCCTGGAGCCGGGGGAGCGGATGGACCTGCTCACCCACGAGAAGGAGGGCGAGCTGCTGCGCGCGCTCGCCGAGCTCCCGCGGGTGGTGGCCAGCGCCGCCGAGCTCCGCGAGCCGCACCGGATCGCGCGCTACCTCGAGGACACCGCCGGCATCTACCACCGCTTCTACGACAACTGCCGGGTGCTGCCGATGGGCGACGAGGAGCCCACGGACCTGCACCGCGCGCGGCTGGCGCTGGTCGCGGCCACCCGGGTCGTCTTCGCCAACGCCCTCGACCTGCTCGGCGTCTCCGCGCCCGAGCGGATGTGACGGGACGTACGACGATGACGCACGAAGCCGGCTGGGCGCACGCGCCCGGAGCCCTCCGCGGTCCGTCCTGGCTGCGCGAGCCCGCCGACCCCAACCACCTGGTCCCGCACCTGTGGTCCTCGACCGCCCACAAGGTCGACGGCGAGCTCCACGTCGGCGGCCTGCCGGTCGCCGACCTGGTCGCCGAGCACAACACCCCGGCGTACGTCCTCGACGAGGACGACTTCCGCGCCCGGGCGCGCGCCTTCCGCGACGCGTTCTCGTCGTACGACGTCTACTACGCCGGCAAGGCGTTCCTCTGCACCGCGGTCGCCCGCTGGGTGTCCGAGGAGGGGCTCAGCCTCGACGTGTGCTCCAACGGCGAGCTGAGCGTCGCGCTGCGCGCCGGCGTCGACCCGGCCCGGATCGGCTACCACGGCAACAACAAGTCGGTCACCGAGCTGCGCCGGGCCGTCGCCGAGGGCGTGGGGCGGATCGTCCTCGACTCGTTCCACGAGATCGAGCGGGTCGCGATGATCGCCCAGGACACCGGCCTGCCGGTGCGTGTGATGATCCGGGTCACCGCGGGCGTCGAGGCCCACACGCACGAGTACATCGCCACCGCCCACGAGGACCAGAAGTTCGGCTTCTCGATCACCTCCGGCGACGCGTTCGAGGCCGTCCGCCGGGTGCAGGACGCGCCCGGCGTGGAGCTGCTCGGGCTGCACTCCCACATCGGCAGCCAGATCTTCGACTCCGCCGGCTTCGAGGTCGCGGCCCGGCGGGTGCTCGCGCTGCACGCCCGGGTGTCCGACGAGCTCGGTGTGACGATGCCCGAGATGGACCTCGGCGGCGGCTTCGGCATCGCCTACACGACCCAGGACGACCCCTCGGACCCGGCGCAGCTCGCGACGGAGATGTCGAAGATCGTCGAGCACGAGTGCCGCGCGCTCGGCATCCCCGAGCCGCGGCTGTCGATCGAGCCCGGCCGCGCGATCGTCGGCCCGGCCATGTGCACCGTCTACACCGTCGGCACCGTCAAGCCGGTCCACCTCGACGGGGGCGCGGTGCGCACCTACGTCAGCGTCGACGGCGGGATGAGCGACAACATCCGCACCGCGCTGTACGACGCCGACTACTCCGCCACCCTCGCCTCGCGGTCCTCCGACGCGGCGCCGGTGCTGGCGCGGGTCGTCGGCAAGCACTGCGAGGCCGGCGACATCGTGGTCAAGGACGAGTTCCTGCCGGGCGACGTACGCCCGGGCGACCTGCTGGCGGTGCCCGGGACGGGTGCCTACTGCCGGTCGATGGCCTCCAACTACAACCACGCCCTGCGGCCGCCGGTGATCGCGGTGCGGGACGGGGTCGCGCGCGTCGTCGTACGCCGCGAGACTGAGGACGACCTGTTGGCGACGGACATGGGTGATCAGTGATGGTGTCTCGACAAGCTCGACAACCGGGGGTCGCGTTGAAGGTGGCGGTGCTGGGCTGCGGCTCGGTCGGCTCGCAGGTGGTGCGGCTGCTCGACGAGCAGGCGTCCGACCTGGCGGCCCGCGTGGGCGCGCCGGTGGAGCTGGCCGGCGTCGCCGTACGCCGCCTCGACGCGCAGCGGGACGTCGACGTGCCCGAGGGGCTGCTGACCACCGACGCGATGGGCCTGGTCACCCGGGACGACATCGACCTGGTGGTCGAGGTCATCGGCGGCATCGAGCCCGCCCGGGGCCTGATCCTCGCCGCGCTGGAGAACGGTGCCAGCGTGGTGACGGCCAACAAGGCGCTGCTCGCCGAGGACGGACCGACGCTCTTCGAGGCCGCCGAGAAGCACGGCCGCGACCTCTACTACGAGGCCGCCGTCGCCGGCGCCATCCCGATCCTGCGTCCGCTGCGCGAGTCCCTGGCCGGCGACAAGGTCACCCGGGTGCTCGGCATCGTCAACGGCACCACGAACTTCATCCTCGACAAGATGGACACCTCCGGCGCCGGCTTCGCCGAGGCGCTCGAGGAGGCCCAGGAGCTCGGGTACGCCGAGGCCGACCCGACCGCCGACGTCGAGGGCTTCGACGCCGCCGCGAAGGCCGCGATCCTCGCCTCGCTGGCCTTCCACTCGCGGGTCACCGCCTCCGACGTGCACCGCGAGGGCATCTCCGAGGTCACGGCCGCCGACGTGCAGTCGGCGCGCGACATGGACGCCGTCGTCAAGCTGCTCGCCATCTGCGAGTTGAAGGACGACGCGGTCGCCGTCCGCGTCCACCCCGCGATGATTCCCCGCTCGCACCCGCTGGCCAGCGTCCGCGAGGCCTACAACGCGGTGTTCGTCGAGTCCGAGGCCGCCGGCCAGCTGATGTTCTACGGCCCCGGCGCGGGCGGTTCGCCCACGGCCTCGGCCGTGCTCGGCGACCTGGTCACGGTGGCCCGCAACCGGCTCGCCGAGACCCGCGGCGCCGGTGAGTCGGCGTACGCCGACCGCGCCGTGCTGCCGATGGGGGAGACCCGCACCCGGTACCACGTCGCCATCGACGTCGACGACCGTGCGGGCGTGCTCGCCCAGGTCGCGCTCGCGTTCGCCGAGCACGACGTGTCCATCCAGACGGTGCGTCAGGAGGGCCGCGACCTGGACGCCCAGCTCGTCGTGGTCTCCCACGAGGCGACCGATGCCCAGCTCAGCGCCACCGTGGAGCACCTGCGTGGCATGGAGACCGTGCGCGAGGTCACCTCGGTGATGCGCGTCGAAGGAGAGTCAGAGTGACCACCGCGACCCCCGTCCGCACCCACCAGTGGCGCGGCGTCATCGAGGAGTACCGCCACCTGCTGGAGATCCCCGAGGGCACCGCCGCGGTGACCCTGCGCGAGGGCGGCACCGCGCTGGTGCACTCCGAGTGGCTCTCCGGCCTGACCCGGGGCGAGGTGTGGCTGAAGGTCGAGGGCGACAACCCCACCGGCTCGTTCAAGGACCGCGGCATGACGGCGGCCATCTCGGTCGCCAAGCACGACGGGGCGCAGGCCGTCGTCTGCGCCTCCACCGGCAACACGTCGGCCTCGATGGCGGCCTACGCCGCCAAGGCCGGGCTGAAGCCGCTCGTGCTGGTCCCCGAGGGCAAGATCGCCGCCGGCAAGATGGCCCAGGCCATCCTGCACGGCGCCCAGGTGATCATGGTCCGCGGCAACTTCGACGACTGCCTGGCGATGGCCAAGGGCCTCGCCTGGGACTACCCCGTCGCGCTGGTCAACTCGGTCAACCCGGTCCGGCTGGAGGGTCAGAAGACCGCTGCCTTCGAGATCGTCGACTTCCTCGGCGACGCCCCCGACTACCACCTGCTGCCGGTCGGCAACGCCGGCAACATCTCGGCGTACTGGCTCGGCTACAACCAGTACGCCGACCTCGGTCTGGCCACGAAGAAGCCCGTGATGCGCGGCTTCCAGGCCGAGGGCGCGGCCCCGCTCGTCACCGGCGAGCCGTTCCCCGACCCCGAGACCCGCGCCACCGCGATCCGGATCGGCAACCCCGCCTCCTGGAAGCTCGCCGAGGCGGCGCGCGACGAGTCCGGCGGGTCGTTCGCCTCGGTCACCGACGACCAGATCCTGGCCGCCCAGCGCGAGCTGGCCTGCCACGACGGCGTCTTCGTCGAGCCCGCCTCCGCCGCGGGCGTCGCCGGCCTGCTGCAGCAGCTCGCCGCGGGGGAGTCGTACGCCGGCAAGCAGCTGGTCATCACCGTCACCGGTCACGGACTGAAGGACACCGCCACCGCGCTGGAGGGCTTCGGCCCGCTCGTCGACACCGTCGTCGACGCCGACGTGACCCAGGCGGCCGAGGCCGCCGGGCTCGCCTGAGCGCCCGCGGTGACGTTCGTCCAGGGTCCGGTCCGGGTCTCGGTCCCCGCGACCTCGGCCAACCTCGGTCCGGGCTTCGACTCGCTCGGCCTCGCGCTCGACCTGCGCGACCGCCTCGAGGGCGAGGTCGTCGCCGAGGGGCTGGTCGTCGAGGTCCGCGGGGCGGGGGAGGGCGGCGTACCCCTCGACGAGACGCACCTGGTCGTGCGCGCGATGCGCCTCGCGTTCGCGGCGCTCGGCGAGCAGCCCCCCGGGCTGCGCCTGTCCTGCGAGAACGTCGTCCCGCACGCCCGGGGCCTGGGCTCCTCGTCCGCCGCGATCGTCGGCGGGCTGGTGCTCGCCCGCGCGCTGGTCGCCGACGGTGCGGAGCGGCTCGACGACGACGGGGTGCTGCGGCTCGCCGCCGACCTCGAGGGACACCCCGACAACGTGGCACCGGCCCTGCTCGGCGGCTTCGTGATCTCCGGCCGGGAGGCCGAGCAGTGGTACGCCGTGGCCTCGCCCGTGCATCCGGCGGTCGGGGCCGTGGTCTTCGTGCCCGCCGACCCGGTCTCGACCGAGGTGGCCCGGGGCCTGTTGCCCGCCACGGTCCCGCACGCCGACGCGGCGGCCGACGCCGGTCGTGCGGCGCTGCTGGTCGCCGCGCTCGCGGGCAGCCCGGAGCACCTGCTGCTCGCGACCCGCGACTACCTGCACCAGGACTACCGCCGCCCGGCGATGCCGGCCTCGCACGCCCTGGTGGCGGAGCTGCGCGCGGACGGTCGTGCCGCCGTCGTCTCGGGCGCCGGCCCCACGGTGCTGGCCTTCTGCGACGTCACGGCGGCGGAGGAGGTCGAGGCGCTGGCGGCCCGCCGTCCCGACGGGTGGGCCGTGCACCGGCTCTCCGTCGACACCCGGGGCGCGTCGGTCGACTGACCGCGCCGGGCCGAGTTCGGCGGTCCGCGTCCTTGGCGTCCGACCGGGTGATACCCTGGCGGTACGCCGCTCAGTTCGGTGTAGCACCCTCTCCAGACCTCCTCGCGGACGTCTCGCCGGGTGCGCAACCACTCCTCATCCCGCACGGATTTCCGTGTCCTCGCCATTCGCGGCGAGCACCGGTGACGAGGAGCGGACCTGACCAGCAGCCGACGTCGCCCGGTGGGCGGTCTCGGCAGTGATACGTGCGAAGGACCTCACGTGACGGAGACCATCGACTCGTCCGCGGCAGCCTCGGACTCGGCTCCGGCCGCTCCGAGGAAGCGCGGCACCGGCCTCAACTCCATGCTCCTGGCGGACCTGAAGTCCATGGCCGGAGGTCTGGGGATCGCGGGTGCGGGCGGCATGAAGAAGGCTCAGCTCGTCGAGGCCATCAAGGTCGCGCAGAGCGGTTCGGGCGGAGCGCCGGCCGCGCCGACGCGGGAGGAGAAGCCCGCGCGCCAGCGCTCGAGCCGCAAGCCGCAGGGCGACGCCCAGCCCGAGCTCCCCGTCGCCGAGCCGGTGGCCGCGCCCGTCGAGGCCGACCGCTCCGAGACGCCGGCCCAGCCCGACCAGCAGCCGTCGAAGAAGGCGCGACAGGGTCGGCAGGGCAAGTCGGGCAAGCAGGACGCCGCGACGGAGGGCAAGCAGGACAAGCAGGACAAGCAGGAGCAGGACGCGCCGCGCCAGGAGCGTGCGGACCGGGGCGAGCAGGACGAGCGCTCCGACCGCGGCCAGCAGCGGGAGCGGAACCGTGGTCAGCAGCGCGAGCAGAACCGCGAGCAGCAGCGTGACCAGCAGCGCGAGCAGAACCGCGAGCAGCAGCGCGACCAGCAGCGCGAGCAGCAGCGCGACCAGAACCGCGACCAGAACCGCGACCAGAACCGCGACCAGCAGCGCGACCAGAACCGCGACGAGCAGGAGCTGGAGGGGGAGGGCCGCGGCCGCAACCGCCGCCGGCGGGGCCGCGACCGCGACCGCACCGGAGCGGCCCGCTCGGACGCGCCGCGCGGGCGCAACGAGCCCGACACGACGATCCTCGAGGACGACGTGCTCGTGCCCGCCGCGGGCATCCTCGACGTGCTCGACAATTACGCGTTCGTCCGCACCAGCGGCTACCTCCCCGGCACCGACGACGTCTACGTCTCCCTGTCGATGGTCCGCAAGTTCGGCCTGCGCCGAGGCGACGCCGTCGTCGGCCAGGTGCGCCAGCCCCGCGAGGGCGAGCGCAAGGAGAAGTTCAACCCGATGGTGCGCATCGACAGCGTCAACGGGGCGGACCCGGAGAGCGCGAAGCACCGGGTCGACTTCTCGAAGCTGACCCCGCTCTACCCGTCGGAGCGGCTCCGGCTGGAGACCGGTCACGACAACATGATCGGGCGGGTCATCGACATCGCCGCGCCGATCGGCAAGGGCCAGCGCGGCCTGATCGTCTCGCCCGCGAAGGCCGGCAAGACGATGGTGCTGCAGTCCATCGCCAACTCGATCGCCACCAACAACCCGGAGTGCCACCTGATGGTGGTCCTGGTCGACGAGCGGCCCGAGGAGGTCACCGACTTCGAGCGGTCCGTGAAGGGCGAGGTCATCTCCTCCACCTTCGACCGGCCCGCCGCCGACCACACGATGGTGGCCGAGCTCGCCATCGAGCGGGCCAAGCGCCTCGTCGAGCTCGGGCACGACGTCGTCGTACTCCTCGACGGGATCACCCGCCTGGGCCGCGCCTACAACCTGGCCGCACCCGCCAGCGGCCGGATCCTCTCCGGCGGCGTCGACTCGGCGGCCCTCTACCCGCCCAAGAAGTTCTTCGGTGCCGCTCGCAACATCGAGAACGGCGGCTCCCTGACGATCCTGGCGACCGCGCTGATCGAGAGCGGCTCGAAGATGGACGAGGTGATCTTCGAGGAGTTCAAGGGCACCGGGAACATGGAGATCCGGCTGCGCCGCGACTTCGCGGACAAGCGGCTCTTCCCCGCCATCGACGCCCTGCACTCCGGCACGCGCCGCGAGGAGCTGCTGCTGTCGAAGGAGGAGCTGGCGATCGTCTGGAAGCTCCGTCGCGTGCTCTCCTCGCTCGACGGGCAGCAGGCTCTGGAGCTGCTGCTGGAGCGGCTGAAGAAGGCGCAGACGAACTACGAGTTCCTGATGCAGGTGCAGAAGACCACGCCCACCGCGGGCGACGACGACTAAGCCCAATGCGGGCATAGGGACCTCGGCTTGCAGATAGGCTGCTCGCCGAGACCGTCGCGCGGGGGGTAAGCGTGCGGATCAACGCAGGGAGGAACACCGACGTGGCACGGATCCTGGTCGCGGACGACGATGTCGACATCCGGGAGCTGGTCGAATTCAAGCTGTCGACCCTCGGGCACGACATCACGGCGGTCTCGGACGGGCAGGCGGCCGTCGAGGCGTGCCAGGCCGAGCGCCCGGACCTCGCCGTGCTCGACGTGATGATGCCGGGGGTCTCCGGGCTCGACGCGATCCGGGCGATCCGTTCGGATCCGGGGCTCGCGGACCTGCCGGTGATCCTGCTGACGGCCCGGGCGCAGGAGTCCGACGTGGAGACCGGCTTCGACTCCGGCGCCGACGACTACATCACCAAGCCGTTCAGCCCTCGGGAGCTGGCCTCGCGCGTCGAGGCTCTCCTCTCCCGTTCGCAGTAGCCGTCCGATGGCACCGTCGGTCCAGACCGGCATCTCACCGCGCACCCCCGGCAAGGCCGCACCGCTATCCCGCAGCGGTCGCCCGGTCGCCCGGCTGGTCGCCCCGGTCATCCTCCGCCTCGGCGTCCTGGTCGCGCTGACGGCGATCATCGGCATCCTGGGCGTGGTGCTCTGCACCCGCGCCGTCGACCACCTCACCGAGGACCTGCAGCCGGCCGCGGCCGCGAACCAGGACGTGCTGCTCGACCTGACGGCCATGGCCGGCACGGTCGAGGCGTGGTCCAGCAGCAACGACCCCACGACCCGCACCGCCTACGAGCAGCTCCGCACGGACCTCGCGGCCGACCAGGACCGGGTGCGCGAGTACGCCGCCGGCGACGCGCAGCTCGACATCCTGGTCACCCGCCAGGAGGAGGCCGCCCAGCTCTGGATCAACCAGTACGCCGACCCGCGGATCGCGGCGCCGGGCGGTCCCCGGAGCTTCGACCAGCAGCGCTTCGACCTGGGCCGGGCCACCTTCGCCACGGTCGAGGACGCCCACGCGGCCACCACCGAGGCGTTCGACCAGCGCGTGAGCCAGGCCCGCGACGACGCGCAGTGGCGCTTCCGCGGCACCATCCTGGGCGTCGTCGTGCTGGCCGGCATCGCGTGGATGGGCGTCTCCCGGGCGCGGACCCGGCTGCTCGGCGAGCTCTCGGCGCCGCTCATCGAGCTGGAGAACGTCGTCCAGAAGATGTCGCGCAACGAGCCCGACGTCCGCGCCCGCCAGCAGGGACCGCGGGAGGTCCGGGCGATCGCGTCCGGGCTCAACGACTTCGCGGAGGCCCAGGCGCGCGCCCGTGCGGTGGAGCACCGGATCCAGCGCGACCTGCGCAACCTCGACACCGCCAAGGACGACTTCGTCTCCAACGTGTCCCATGAGCTGCGGACCCCGCTGACGACGATCAGCGGCTACCTGGAGATGGTGGCGGAGGAGTTCGAGGACCGCATGGAGCCGCGGCACCAGCGGATGCTGGAGGCGACCCGCCGCAACGTCGCACGGCTCCGGGCGCTGATCGACGACCTGCTCACGCTCTCGAAGGCCGAGAACCGGGGCACCGACCTCGAGGTCGTCGACCTGGTCCCCGTGCTGCGCGAGGCCGTCACCGACGTCCGGATCACCGCCGCGGGTCGCGGCATCGGGGTGGAGGTCAGCGTCCCCGACCTGCCGCTGCCCGTGATGGCCGACCGGGCGATGCTCAACCGGGCCTTCCTCAACGTGCTCAGCAACGCGGTGAAGTTCAGCCGCGACGGCGGGCGCGTGGAGGTCTCGCTGACCCGGGAGGCGAACCGGGCGACGGTGAGCGTCACCGACCACGGGATCGGCATCCCGGCGGCGGAGGTGGAGCGTCTCGGCACCCGCTTCTTCCGGGCCTCGAACGCCGTCACCAACGAGATCGCCGGCACCGGCCTCGGCGTCCGGATCGTGCAGACGATCGTCGACAAGCACGCCGGCGAGATGCGCATCGAGTCCATGGAGCGCCTGGGGACCCGGGTCGAGATCGAGCTTCCGCTGAAGGCCGAGCGTGCTGCGGCGTTGGACGAGCGTGCCGCGCCGCTGGCCGAGGTGATGGAGCTGCCGCGCCCGACCTGAGCGAGCACCGGGTCGGGAATGCCCCCGATTACCGCGACGTTCGAGTCGGTGGCACACTTGTGCGCTGGTTCCGGTTCACGCTCTCCGCACCGCGCGGAGGCGACCCGGCGGCTGAGAGGAACTCACCATGAAGAAGGACATCCACCCCGAGTACGTCGAGACCCAGGTGACCTGCACCTGTGGCGCGTCGTTCACGACCCGCAGCACCGTGACGTCGGGCGCCATCAAGTCCGACGTGTGCTCGCAGTGCCACCCGTTCTACACCGGCAAGCAGAAGATCCTCGACACCGGCGGCCGCGTCGCCCGCTTCGAGGCCCGCTACGCCAAGAAGGCTGCCAAGTAGCTGCCCCCGAGCGCCGGTCCCTGCCCCTGGGCAGGGACCGGCGCTCGTCATTTCACGGCCCCTGACCGCCCTCGCGCGGCCGGGACCCGGGTCCGCACGAGGAGGAGACGCACGATGTTCGAGGCCGTCGAAGGCATGCTCACGGAGCACCGCGACCTGGAGGAGCGGCTCGGGGCACCGGAGACGCACGCGGACCCGCGCCTGGCCAAGCAGCTCAACCAGCGTTACGCCGCGCTCTCCTCGATCATCGGGGCCTGGCGCGAGTGGCAGCAGCTCGGCGACGACGTCGAGGCGGCCCGGGAGCTGGCCGGCGAGGACCCGGCCTTCGCCGAGGAGGCCGAGTCGCTGCAGGCCCGGCGCCACGACGCCGAGGAGCGGCTGCGCCGGCTGCTGGTGCCGCGCGACCCCGCGGACGACAAGGACGCCATCCTCGAGGTGAAGTCGGGGGAGGGCGGCGAGGAGTCGGCGCTGTTCGCCGGCGACCTGCTCCGCATGTACACCCGGTACGCCGAGGCCCGCGGCTGGCGGACCGAGATCCTCGACGCCACCGAGTCGGACCTGGGCGGCTACAAGTCGGTCACCGTCGCGGTGAAGGCCAAGGGCACGCCCGAGCCGGGCGAGGCGCCGTACGCGCTGCTGAAGTTCGAGGGCGGGGTGCACCGCGTGCAGCGGGTGCCGGTGACCGAGTCCCAGGGCCGGGTCCACACCAGCGCGGCCGGTGTCCTCGTCATGCCGGAGGCCGAGCAGGTCGACGTGGAGATCAACGACAACGACCTGCGCATCGACGTCTACCGCTCCAGCGGACCGGGAGGCCAGAGCGTCAACACGACCGACTCGGCCGTCCGGATCACGCACGTCCCCACCGGGATCGTCGCGAGCTGCCAGAACGAGAAGAGCCAGCTGCAGAACAAGGAGCAGGCGATGCGCATCCTGCGGGCCCGGCTGCTCGCGGCCGCCCAGGAGGCCGCCGACGCCGAGGCCAGCGACGCCCGGCGCAGCCAGGTGCGCACGGTGGACCGCTCGGAGCGGATCCGCACCTACAACTTCCCGGAGAACCGGATCTCCGACCACCGCACCGGCTACAAGGCCTACAACCTCGACCAGGTCCTCGACGGTGACCTGCAGCCGGTCCTCGGCTCCTGCGTGGAGGCCGATCTCGCCGCTCAGCTGGAAGCCCTCGAGCAGTGACCGGGCCCGCGACGGCCCGCGAGCTGCTCCGCGCCGCGACCGCCCGGCTCGCCGATGCCGGCGTCGACAGCCCCGAGGTCGACGCCGCGACGCTCCTGGCCCACGTCCTCGGCACCGAGCGGTCCCGCCTGTTCCTGGTCGAGGCGGTGGCGCCCAGCGCGAGCGCCGAGTACGACGCGCTGCTGACCCGCCGCGCGGCGCGTGAGCCGCTGCAGCACCTGACCGGGGTGGCGTGGTTCCGCCACGTGGAGCTGCAGGTCGGGCCGGGTGTGTTCGTGCCGCGCCCGGAGACCGAGCTGCTCGCCGGCTGGGCGATCGAGCAGGCGCGCGCCGTGGCCACCGCCACCGGGGAGCCCCCCGTCGTGGTCGACCTGTGCACCGGCTCGGGCGCCGTGGCGAGGTCCGTCGTCGACGAGGTGCCCGGTGCCCGCGTGCACGCGGTCGAGCTCGACCCCGACGCCCACGCCTGGGCGGAGCGCAACCTGGCCGGGACGGACGTGGACCTGCGGCACGGCGACATGGCGACGGCGTTCGACGACCTGGCCGGGACGGTCGACGTGGTCGTCTGCAACCCGCCGTACATCCCGCTGGACGCCTGGGAGTCGGTCGCGGCCGAGGCCCGTGACCACGACCCCCATCTGGCGCTCTTCTCCGGTGACGACGGTCTCGACGCGATCCGCGTCCTGGAGCAGCGGGCCGCGTTGCTCCTGCGGCCCGGGGGAGTGGTGGGCGCCGAGCACGCCGACGCGCAGGGCGAGGTCGCGCCGGCCGTCTTCGTGGCCTCCGGACGCTGGCGCGACGTACGCGACCACGAGGACCTGGCAGGTCGGCCGCGGTTCCTGACCGCGCGGCTGGCACGATGAGCCCCGTGATGCTGCCGTGACCGAGCGCTACCCGACCTCGTCCGACGACGAGCGCGAGGCCGCCGTCGAGGCCGCCGCCCTGGCGGTCCAGCGTGGTGAGCTCGTCGTGCTCCCGACCGACACGGTGTACGGGATCGGGGCCGACGCCTTCGACCCGGCCGCCGTGCGCGCCCTGCTCTCGGCCAAGGGCCGGGGCCGCGAGATGCCGCCGCCGGTGCTGGTCAGCTCGGCCACGACCCTCGACGCCCTCGCGACCAGGGTCCCCGACTACGCCCGCACCCTGGTCGAGGCGTTCTGGCCGGGACCGCTGACCCTGGTCTGCCACCAGCAGACCTCGCTGCGCTGGGACATCGGCGACACCCGCGGGACCGTGGCGGTCCGGATGCCCGACCACCAGGTCGCCCTGGAGATCCTCGAACGCACCGGCCCGCTGGCGGTCAGCTCTGCCAACCGGACCGGCCTGCCGGCGGCCACCGACGCCGACCAGGCCACCGAGATGCTCGGCGACGCCGTCGCGGTGGTGGTCGACGACGGGGTCTCGCCCGGCGGTGAGGCCTCCACGATCGTGGACTGCACCGGCGCCCGGGGGCGCATCCTGCGGCGCGGCGCGATCGACGTCTCGACCCTCAACGCGGCCCTGGAGTCGCTCGGCGCCACCCTGACGGACGAGGGGTAGCGGTTGCGGGAGTACGTCCTCGTCTTCCTCGTCGCCGCGGCGGTCACCTTCCTGCTGACCGTGGTGGCGCGGGAGATCGCGCTGCGCACCGGCGCGGTCGCCCAGGTGCGCGACCGCGACGTCCACGACGAGCCGATCCCGTACCTCGGGGGCCTGGCCATGCTGGGCGGCCTGGTCGCGGCGTACCTCGTGGCGCGCGAGCTGCCGTTCCTGTCGCAGGGGAGTGGGCCGTTCGTCTTCCGCGACGCCGGCGTCGTGCTGATCGCAGGCGCCCTGATCTGTGCGGTGGGGGTTCTCGACGACCTCTTCGAGCTCGACGCGCTCACCAAGCTCGGCGGTCAGGTGCTCGCCGCGGCGTTCCTGATCGGCTTCCAGATCCAGTACGTCTTCATCCCGTGGACCGACGGTCAGCAGATCACCATCGACCAGGCGCAGGGGGCACTGCTCACCGGGTTCGTGGTCGTCGCCACCGTCAACGCCGTGAACTTCGTCGACGGTCTCGACGGCCTCGCCGCGGGCGTGGTCGGCATCGGGGCGATCGCCTTCTTCGTCTTCAGCTACGAGCTGACCCGCCTCAACAGCGCCGACCGGGCGACCACGGCGGCCCTGCTGAGCGTGTCGCTCGCGGGCGCCTGCGCCGGGTTCCTGGTGCACAACTTCCACCCCGCCCGGCTGTTCATGGGCGACAGCGGTTCGATGCTGATCGGTCTGGTGCTCTCGGCCAGCGCGATCACGCTGACCGGCCAGTTCTCCGGCTCCGAGCTCACCCAGGGCGGTTCCGGGGCGACGGCCAGCCTGCTGCCGACGCTGCTCCCACTCCTCTTGCCCGTCTCGATCCTGCTGGTGCCGATGCTGGACCTGGTGATGGCCGTGGTCCGCCGTACGAGGGCCGGACGCTCGCCGTTCGCCCCCGACAAGCAGCACCTGCACCACCGGCTGCTGGAGATCGGGCACTCCCAGCGGCGGGCGGTGGCGATCATGTGGCTGTGGGCGGCCCTGATCGCCTTCGGCACGGTGCTCGCCAGCCTGTACGAGGGGACCGCCATGTGGGTCTCCCTGGGGGCGATGGCCGCGCTCACGATCATCCTGACCTTCGCGCTGCCCGTCCTGCACAAGCCGAAGGTGCTCGAGGCCCTGGACGAGTCACCGGAGGGCTGAGTGGCGACAGGGAGGCGCCGAGCGGCGCCTCCCTGCCTCATGAGCGGATCTCGCTCAGCACATCACCGTCTTGTCGTAGCTGGCGAAGGCGCTGGGCGCCCGCCAGCTGTTCGACTTGCCCGCCGCGATGGTGACGCAGCCGCCGTCGTTGCCGGCGGCCCAGATCACGCGGACGCGCTTGCTGGTGCTGCAGCTGTTCGTGACCTTCGCGATCTCCTTCGAGATGATGTCGTCGTTCTCGCTGATCTTGGTCTTGACGCAGGTCGGCGGCTTGTCCCCGGCGGCCGCGTGAGCCGCCGGCATGGCGGTCAGGCTGCCGGTCACGACGACTGCTGCGAACAGGGTCTTGCACACGTTCGAACGGAGCACGTGTCATTCCTTCGTGGTCATTGGCCGACCCGATGCCGGCCAAGGGCCGCGAACGTTGCCTTTCGGACATCGCAAAGTCAAGGACATCTTGACGGAGTTCCGGGCCGTGTCGTCGTACCCGGTTTCGATCGCCTCGGGACTTTGTGATAGTTTTCACGAGCGCCGACGCCGGTGCATCACGACACCGCACACCCTCATGGACGGGCCGCCGAAATGACGACCGAGTCGCAGTCAGACCCTCGCGCCAGGGGGACGCTCGTCCTCGTGGGCGCGGCGGCGGCCGGTCTGACCTTCGGTCTCGCGGCGGCACTCGCGGGTGGGCTCGTGGTCGGCTCGAGCGCCGCCTACGCCGCCCTCGCGGGGACGCTCCTGGTGCTCGCGGTCCTCGGCTTCGGCTCGACGGTGGTCAACACCGTGGCCGGCCTGATGCCCGCCGCGTCGCTCATGGTCGCACTGCTGACCTACGTGCTCCAGGTCGTGCTGATGGGCCTGGTGTTCGCCGCGCTCTCGGGGTCGGGGCTGCTCGACGACACCCTCGACCGGGAGTGGCTGGCAGGCGTGGTGATCGGAGGGACGTTCGTGTGGCTCGCGGCCCAGGTCGTCCTCGCCACCACGATCCGGATTCCCGTCTACGACCTGCCGGTGGAGGACTCCACGGATCCGGTCGTCAGTGCCGCCGGACCCCGCACCGAGGCGGGTGATCGGTGATGATCGCCGGCTGCTATTGTCCCGTTCGCGATGGCTCCGCACGAACCCCCCGCAGGGCAACGCGACCCCAACCGGCACCGAGGCGACCCCTGGAACGCCTTCGGGTACCTCGTCTCCGGCGTGTTCCTGTACGGCCTGATCGGCTGGGGACTCGATCGCTGGCTGGGGACGTCGTTCCTGGTGGCGATCGGCGTCATCGCCGGTGCCGCACTCGGCACGTACCAGACCTACAAGCGCTTCCAGATCCCGGACGACGATCCGCAGGACGAGGACAAGCAGTGACCCCAGCAGCGAAGACACAGGAGACACGTTGAGCGCCATCGGCAGCGTCAGCATCCGCAGCGAAGGCGGAGAAAGCTTCCACGCCCCCGGTCCTGCGGACTTCGACCTCCCCGCCATCGGCGGCGGTCACGACACGTTCACGATGTTCGGACAGGACTTCGTCGCGGGCTTCACCAAGCCGATGCTGCAGATCATCGTCTCGGCGCTGGTCATCTTCGTCTTCTTCTACATCGCCTCGCGCAAGCGGGCCATGGTGCCGGGCAAGCTGCAGTTCGTCGGCGAGGAGGCCTACGGCTTCGCCCGCAACTCGCTGGGCCGCGACATCATCGGCAGCCACGACTTCGCCCGGTTCGTCCCGTACCTGTTCACGCTGTTCTTCTTCATCCTGCTGAACAACCTCTTCGCGACGATCCCCTTCATCCAGTTCCCGACGTTCTCGCGCTCGGGCATGGTGTACGGGCTCGCGATCCTGAGCTGGGTCATCTACAACGCGGTCGGCATCCGGAAGCACGGCTTCGTCGGCTACCTCAAGCTCCAGTGCGTCCCGGCCGGCATCGGCGGGCCGATGCTCCTGCTGCTGATCCCGCTGGAGTTCATGTCGAACATCCTGGTCCGGCCGGTCACGCTGGCGCTGCGACTCTTCTGCAACATGTTCGCCGGCCACCTGCTGCTGATCCTGTTCGCCCTCGGCGGCGAGTACCTCATCGTCGAGATGGGCGGCGCCTACGCCCCGGTCGGCGTGCTGGCCTGGGTCCTGTTCATCCTCGTCGCCTTCCTGGAGATCCTGATCCAGTTCCTCCAGGCCTACGTCTTCGTCCTCCTGAACGCCATGTACATCCAGGGCGCGCTCGCGGACGAGCACTGAGCTCCACCGCAACACCCCTCTGAAGTAGAAACAACCGAAAGGAAAACGCCGTGGACGGCACCCTGAACGGCTCGCTCAACATGATCGGCTACGGCCTCGCGGCCATCGGCCCGGGCATCGGCATCGGCCTGATCTTCGCCGCCTACATCAGCGGCGTCGCGCGTCAGCCGGAGGCCCAGAGCCGCCTGCAGTCGATCGCCATCCTGGGCTTCGCGCTCGCCGAGGCGCTCGCGATCATCGGTATCGCCCTCGCGTTCGTTCTCAGCTGACGGTCCCGACCGCTGACGTAGGACACCGGAAGGACCTGCCATGCACGCACAACTCGCCCCCCTCGCAGGAGAGCTGAACCCGCTCCTGCCGCACACGGTCGAGATCGTTCTCTCGCTCGTGGTGTTCGGGCTGCTGTTCTTCGCCGTGAAGAAGTTCGTCGCGCCGAAGTTCGAGGAGATCTACACCGAGCGAGCCAAGGCCATCGAAGGCGGCCTGGCCGCTGCCGAGACCAAGCAGGCCGAGGCCGATGCCAAGCTCGCCGAGCTCGAGAAGCAGCTCGCCGACGCTCGGCACGAGGCCGCTCGGATCCGCGAGGAGGCTCGGGAGCAGGGCGCCGCCATCGTGGCGGAGATGCGGGAGCAGGCCCAGACGGAGGCAGCCCGGATCGTCGACCACGGCAAGACCCAGATCGAGGCGGAGCGCCAGCAGGCGGTCACCTCGCTGCGGGCCGAGGTCGGCACCCTGGCCACCAACCTCGCCGGCCGGATCGTCGGCGAGAGCCTCGACGACGATGCGCGTCAGGCGCGCGTCGTCGAGCGGTTCCTCGCCGACCTCGAGGCCGGTACGCCCGGGAGCGGGGTCAACTGATGAGCCTGCGCGGTGCCTCGGCCGACGCCCTCGCGGCGCTGACCACTGAGCTGGAGAGCGTGCTCTCCGGCCCCGGCTCGTCGGCGTCGACGCTCAGCGAGGAGCTGTTCTCCGTCGCGACGACGCTGCGCTCCGAAGGGGCACTGCGACGGTTCGCGACCGACGGCTCCGTTCCGACGGAGGCCAAGACCGGACTGGTCCAGCAGGTGTTCGGCGGCAAGGTGGAGGGCGGCACGCTCGCCGTCCTCACCACGGCCGTGTCGAGCCGGTGGACCACGGCCCGGGACCTGGCCGACACGCTCGAGCACCTGAGCGTCGTCGCGGCTGTCCGGTCCGCGGGTGGGGACGGAGCGCGGCTCTCCGACGAGCTGTTCTCCTTCGCCCAGGTCGTCACGGCCAGCCCCGAGCTGCGCGACGCGCTCTCGGACCCGGCTCGGACGATCCAGGACAAGAGCGCGCTGCTGCACGGGCTGCTCGACGGCAAGGCCCTCCCGGCCACCGTCTCGCTCGCGGCACGCTCGCTCTCCGGCACCCACCGCACGGTGGTCGCCGCGCTGAACGAGTACCAGAAGATCGCGGCCGAGGTGCACGGACAGGGCGTTGCCACCGTCCGGGTCGCCCGGGAGCTGTCGGACGCGGAGCGGGGGCGCCTCGAGCAGGTGCTCTCGAGCCAGTACGGCCGCCCGGTCCACCTCAACCTCGTCGTCGACCCGAGCGTGCTCGGCGGCATCCGCGTCGAGATCGGCGACGACGTCATCGACGGGACGGTCTCCAGCCGTCTCGACGACGCACGCCGCCGGCTCGTGGGCTGACCCCACACCACCCAGACGTCAGTAGAGACAAGAGAGAAGGCACAACGATGACGGAGCTCTCCATCCGTCCGGAGGAGATCCGCGACGCGCTGCAGAAGTACGTCGCCGACTACCAGCCCGAGGCGGCCAGCAAGGAAGAGGTCGGCACGGTCGCGGAGGCCGGTGACGGCATCGCGCGTATCAGCGGTCTGCCCTCGGCGATGGCGAACGAGCTGCTCGAGTTCGAGGACGGCACGCTGGGCCTGGCCCTGAACCTCGACACCCGCGAGATCGGCGCCGTCGTCCTCGGTGACTTCGACAAGATCGAGGAGGGCCAGACGGTCCGCCGGACCGGCGAGGTGCTCTCCGTGCCCGTCGGCGACGGCTACCTCGGCCGCGTCGTGGACCCGCTCGGCAACGCGATCGACGGCCTCGGCGACATCGAGACCGTCGGGCGCCGCGCGCTCGAGCTCCAGGCGCCCTCGGTGGTGCAGCGCAAGTCGGTGCACGAGCCGCTCGCGACCGGCATCAAGGCGATCGACGCCATGACGCCGATCGGCCGCGGCCAGCGCCAGCTGATCATCGGCGACCGCGCGACCGGCAAGACCACGGTCGCGATCGACACGATCATCAACCAGAAGCAGTACTGGGCGACCGGCGACCCGGACAAGCAGGTCCGCTGCATCTACGTCGCCATCGGTCAGAAGGGCTCGACCATCGCCTCGGTGCGCGGCGCGCTCGAGGAGGCCGGCGCGCTGGAGTACACCACCATCGTCGCCGCCCCCGCGTCGGACTCGGCTGGCTTCAAGTACCTCGCCCCCTACACCGGCTCGGCCATCGGCCAGCACTGGATGTACGAGGGCAAGCACGTCCTGATCGTGTTCGACGACCTGACCAAGCAGGCCGAGGCCTACCGCGCCGTGTCGCTGCTGCTGCGCCGCCCGCCGGGCCGCGAGGCGTACCCGGGTGACGTCTTCTACCTGCACAGCCGGCTCCTCGAGCGTTGCGCCAAGCTCTCCGACGAGATGGGCAAGGGCTCGATGACGGGTCTGCCGATCATCGAGACCAAGGCCAACGACGTCTCGGCGTTCATCCCGACCAACGTCATCTCGATCACCGACGGCCAGATCTTCCTGCAGTCGGACCTGTTCGCGGCCAACCAGCGCCCGGCGATCGACGTCGGTGTGTCGGTCTCCCGCGTGGGTGGCTCGGCGATGACCAAGGCGATGAAGGCCGTCACCGGCTCGCTGAAGGTCGACCTGGCGCAGTTCCGCGCGATGGAGGCGTTCGCGATGTTCGCCTCCGACCTCGACGCGGCCTCGCGCCAGCAGCTCGACCGCGGCCAGCGCCTGATGGCGCTGCTGAAGCAGCCCGCGTACTCGCCGTACCCCGTCGAGGAGATGACCGTCTCCCTGTGGGTCGGCACCACCGGCCGGCTCGACAAGGTCCCGGTCGAGGACGTGCTCCGCTTCGAGAACGAGTTCCTCGACTACCTGCGCCGCTCGCACGAGGGCATCCTGTCCGCGATCCGCGAGTCCCTGAAGTTCGACGACGACACCGCGTCGTCGCTCGAGGGTGCCTACGACTCCTTCCTCGACCAGTTCGAGACCTCCGAGGGCGGGTCGATCAAGGTCGGCCACGAGGCCCCCGCCGAGGCGCTGGAGGACGAGGACCAGGAGCAGATCGTCAAGCAGAAGCGGGGCTGAACCATGGCCGTATCGCTGCGTGAGTACCGCGCGCGGATCAAGTCGACGGAGTCGATGAAGAAGATCACGCGCGCCATGGAGCTCATCGCTGCGTCCCGCATCATCAAGGCGCAGCAGCGGGCACAGGCGGCGGCGCCGTACGCCCGTGAGCTGACCCGCGCGGTGTCGGCGGTGGCGACGTTCTCGAACGTCGACCACCCGCTGACCCGCGAGGAGGAGAACCCCAAGCGGGCCGCGGTCCTGATCGTGACCAGCGACCGGGGCCTCGCCGGCGCCTACTCCTCGAGCGTGCTCAAGGAGGCCGAGCGGCTCGCCGAGAAGCTGCGCGGCGAGGGCAAGGAGATCGACTGGTACATCACCGGTCGCAAGGGCGAGGCGTACTTCAAGTTCCGCAACCGCCCGGTCGTCCAGACCTGGACCGGCTTCTCCGACCAGCCGTCGTACGACGTCGCGGCGGAGATCGGGCAGACGCTGATCGACTCCTTCCTCAAGGAGCAGGGCGAGGACGGCGACGTCGACGAGGTGCACCTGGTCTTCACGCGGTTCCGCTCGATGCTGGTCCAGGAGCCGACCGCGGTGCGGCTGCTCCCGCTGGAGGTCGTCGAGGGCGAGGAGAAGCCCGAGGCGCACGAGGTGCTTCCGCTCTACGAGTTCGAGCCGTCCCCGGAGGCGGTGCTGGACGGGCTGCTGCCGCAGTACGTCCAGAGCCGGATCTTCTTCGCACTGCTGCAGGCGGCGGCGTCCGAGCTCGCTGCCCGGCAGAAGGCGATGAAGTCCGCCACGGACAACGCCGAAGAGCTGATCAAGAAGTACACCCGCATCGCCAACCAGGCCCGTCAGGCCGGCATTACCCAGGAAATCAGCGAGATCGTCGGTGGCGTCAACGCGCTCGCCGACTCACAAGCCGGGAGTGAGTGAGAGAGTTATGACTGCCACTGTGGAAGAGACCCAGCAGGCGTCGGCCGGGAGCACCGGCCGGATCGCCCGCGTGACCGGCCCCGTCGTGGACGTGGAGTTCCCGTCCGACGCGATGCCGGACATCTACAACAAGCTCGAGGTCCAGCTCGAGCTCAACGGCGAGAGCAAGACCCTGATCCTCGAGGTCGCGCTGCACATCGGTGACGGCATGGTCCGTGCCATCTCGATGCAGTCGACCGACGGCCTGGTCCGCGGCGCGACGGTCACCGACACCGGCGGCCCGATCACGGTCCCGGTCGGCGACGTCACCAAGGGTCACGTGTTCAACGCGACCGGCGACGTGCTGAACCTCGCGGAGGGCGAGAAGCTCGAGATCAACGAGCGGTGGGGCATCCACCGCAAGGCGCCCGCCTTCGACCAGCTCGAGTCGAAGACCACGATGTTCGAGACCGGCATCAAGGTCATCGACCTGCTGACGCCGTACGTCAACGGCGGCAAGATCGGCCTGTTCGGCGGTGCCGGGGTCGGCAAGACCGTGCTCATCCAGGAGATGATCGCGCGAGTCGCGAAGGACCACGGCGGTGTGTCGGTGTTCGCCGGCGTCGGTGAGCGCACCCGTGAGGGCAACGACCTCATCGCCGAGATGGAGGAGGCCGGCGTTCTCGGCCAGACCGCCCTCGTGTTCGGCCAGATGGACGAGCCGCCGGGCACCCGGCTGCGGGTCGCGCTGTCCGCGCTGACGATGGCGGAGTACTTCCGCGACGTGCAGAACCAGGACGTGCTGCTCTTCATCGACAACATCTTCCGGTTCACCCAGGCCGGCTCCGAGGTCTCGACCCTGCTGGGTCGGATGCCCTCCGCCGTGGGTTACCAGCCCAACCTGGCCGACGAGATGGGTCAGCTCCAGGAGCGGATCACCTCGACGCGAGGCAACTCGATCACCTCGCTGCAGGCGATCTACGTCCCCGCGGACGACTACACCGACCCGGCGCCGGCCACGACCTTCGCCCACCTGGACGCGACGACCGAGCTCTCCCGTGAGATCGCCTCGCTCGGCATCTACCCCGCGGTGGACCCGCTGACGTCGACCTCGCGGATCCTCGACGCCCAGTACATCGGGCAGGAGCACTACGACTGCGCCATCCGGATCAAGCAGATCCTGCAGCGCAACAAGGAGCTCCAGGACATCATCGCCATCCTCGGTGTCGACGAGCTGTCCGAAGAGGACAAGATCATCGTGTCCCGCGCTCGCCGCATCCAGCGGTTCCTGTCGCAGAACACCTACGTCGCCAAGCAGTTCACCGGCATCGAGGGCTCGACGGTCCCGGTCAAGGACACCATCGAGGCGTTCAACAAGATCGCCGACGGTGACTACGACCACGTCGCCGAGCAGGCGTTCTTCATGTGCGGCGGTCTCGACGACGTCGAGGCCAAGTGGGCCGAGATCCAGAAGAACCTCTGATGGCCTCCCAGGAATCCGGCTCTGCCCTGCAGGTGGAGCTCGTCGCGGCGGACCGTACGGTCTGGTCCGGCGAGGCCACCATGGTCATCGCGCGGACGGTCGAGGGCGATGTCGGTGTGCTGCGTGGGCACGCCCCGATGCTGTCCCTGCTGACCGAGGCGGTCGTCGAGATCGCCCAGGTCGACGGCAGTGTCGTCATCGCGACCGTCGACGGTGGGTTCCTCTCGGTCGCGGGTGACCGGGTCTCGATCCTGTCCGAGCGCTCGCTGCTCTCCGACGAGATCAACATCGACGAGGCTCGCGCCGAGCTGGAGGCGGCCCGGGCCGGGGAGATCAACGTCCCCGACGAGCCCGAGCGCCGGATCCGCCTCGCCGAGGCTCAGATCCGGGCGGTCGAGAAGGCCTCCTGAACGAAGTCCCCTGTGTCGAAAGCGGCCGGGTCCGGTGTGCCGGACCCGGCCGCTTCGCGTTGTCACTCGCCCGCTAGGGTGACTCTGCGCGGGGTCGATCGACCGGTTCGCGTCCGGTGGCAAGGGGGACGGAATGCCGGTGTGGCAGTGGCTGCTCGACTCGGCCGTCCTGCTGCTCGTTCTCCTGCTCTGCTACGGCGTCGGCCTCATCGTCCGCCGCCGGGTGCTCTCCCGGCACGGAGGCACCTTCGAGCTCAGCTACCGCGTCGGGTCCACGAGGGCCGGGCGCGGTTGGCTTCTCGGGCTCGGTCGCTACTCGGGGGAGACCCTGGAGTGGTTCCGCATCTTCTCCCTCTCGCCCCGCCCGAAGGCCAGCTGGCTGCGTTCCGAGCTGAGCTTCGACAACCGCCGTACCCCCGAGGGTGCCGAGGAGTTCGCGCTCTACCCCGATCACCTGGTCATCGAGCTCCGGGACCGGGACGGTGAGCTCGAGCTCGCCATGAGCGCCGCCTCGCTGACCGGCTTCCAGGCCTGGCTGGAGGCCCGTCCGCCGGGCACGGACTGGGACCAGCGCCAGGTCTGACGCCAGGTCTGAGGCACGCCCTACTCGACCGGGTGGTTGGCGGCGAACAGGCCGTCGGGGTCGACCACGGCGCGCAGCCGGGTCAGCCGCTCCCAGCGGTCCGCGCCGTACGCCGACCGCGTCGAGACCGGGGTCTCGGCGAAGTTGAGGTAGGCCCGGCCGTTGTCGAACGGCGCGAGCGCCTCGCCGAGCCGCGCCGCGTCGGCGAGACCTCGGGCGGCGGAGTCGGCGTCGACGACCATTGCTCCGGCGAAGGTCAGGAACTGGCCGTCGAGTCCGGCCAGTGCCCCGCCCGTCGGGTCGGGCCGTCCGAGGGCGCCGCCGAGCTGGCGGAGCTCGGCCGCCATCAGCGAGGTCCGGGCGTCCGGGCCGGCCTCGGCCAGGAACGCGTCGACGGCGGCGTCGGGGAAGGAGTGCAGCATCGAGCTGCCCGACACGGCCGGGGCGCCGCCCTCGGGATCCATGTGCAGCCGAACCAGCGACTTCGCCGGGACCCGGCCGAAGGTGTCCACCTCGGGCCGGAGCGCGCGGAGCCCGGCGAGCAGCTCGGTCCCGCGCTCGTCGGAGCCGAGCACGGCCCCGTCGATGACCGCGACCGAACGGCCACGCAGGAACTCGGGCAGCTCGGGGAGCGGGGGCAGCCGCATCGCCCGGAAGGAGGTGGTGACCTCGTCGGGGGCCTCCGGCGCCCACGCGGCCCACTCCCGCAGCACGGGCTCGACGTCCGCGAGGTCCCAGAGCAGGAACCCGGCGTACGCCGTCGAGATGGGGAAGGTGCGGAGCTCGAGCGCGGTGACGACGCCGAAGCTGCCGCCTCCGCCGCGGACCGCCCAGAACAGGTCGGCGTCGTGCTCCGCGTCGACGCGGACCCGGGTCCCGTCGGCGAGGACCATCTCGACGGCCGTGAGGCTGTTGGCGGCGAGGCCGAGCTTGCGCGCGTACCAGCCGATGCCGCCGCCGAGGGTGTAGCCGGCGATGCCGACGTCGGGCGACGAGCCGTGCAGCACGGCCGATCCGTGGGCCGCCGCCGCGTCGACCGCGGGCTCCCAGAGGGTCCCGCCACCCACGCGGACGATGCCGTGGCGCGGGTCGGCCGTGGCTCCGTCCAGTCCGGAGAGGCGGAGCAGGACGACGCCGTCGAGGCCGCGTCCGGCGAGCGGACCGGCGTTGTGGCCGGTCGTCTGCGGGGCGACCCGGAGGCCGGCCGCGGCGGCCGCGCGGACCACCTCGACCACCTCGGCGGCGTCGCGGGGGAGGACGACGGCGGCCGGGCGCTGGTCGACCGCCAGGTTCCAGGCCACCCGGGCGGCGTCGTACCCGGGGTCGCCGGGCAGGTGGACGCGGCCGCCGCAGAGGCCGCGCAGGCTCTCGGCTCCGGTGCGGGTGATGTCGATGGTCATGCTGACTCCGTTGTCTGGGTTGTCGGGGATCGATCGGTGGGTGTGGCCACCATCGCCTCCGCCACTGGGAGCCCGCTGGGAACGGACTGGAGTCCGACCGCGAGGGCAGGTCCGCGCCCCGGGAAGGCCCGGATTCCCTATGCTTCCGGCGTGGAGGTTGGGGTCCTCGGTCCGGTCGAGGCGACGCACGAGGGCTCCCGGATCGACCTCGGCACCCCGAAGCAGCGCGCGCTGGTGGCGGGTCTGGCGCTGGCCCGCGGCCGGGCGGTCTCGGTGGACGGCATCGTGGACCTGCTCTGGGGCGACGAGCCGCCGCCCGGCAGCGTCGCGACCCTGCAGGGCTACATCTCGTCGCTGCGCCGGTCGCTCGAGCCCGACCGGGTCCGCCGGGCACCGGCCACCGTGCTGGTCACCGTCGCTCCGGGCTACGCCCTGCGACTTCCCGAGGACGCGTTCGACGCGGTCCGCTTCGAGCGGGAGGCCGCCGCCGAGCACGGTCGGCTGCAGGAGGTGCCGGTGCTCGCGCGCTCCCCGCTCGACGCCGCCGCGCTCGCCGACGTCGTCTCTGGTCTCGACGCGGCGCTGGCCCGCTGGCGCGGCACGCCGTACGGCGAGCTGAGCGAGGCGCCGGGTGCCGTGGCCGAGCGGCACCGCCTCGAGGAGCTGCGCCTCGTCGCGCTGGAGGACCGCGCCGTCGCCGAGCTGGCGCTCGGTCACCACCGCACGGTCGCCGCGGACCTGGAGGCCCTCACCGACGCCCATCCCCTGCGGGAGCGCCTGTGGTGGCTCCGGGCGCTCGCGCTCACCCGGTCGGGACGGCAGGCGGATGCCCTGGAGACCCTGCGTCGGGTGCGCGAGGTGCTGGACGTCGAGCTGGGGCTGGAGCCGTCGGCCGAGCTGCGGGCGCTGCAGACGGCGGTGCTCCGGCAGGACCCGGACCTGGACTGGCTGGCGCCCGCTGAGTCCGTCGGGCAGCCGGCGGCCGCGGTCGCGACCGCCGAACCACCGCCGCTTCCCCTCGCCGAGGCGGTCGCGCCGTGGCCGATGGTCGGCCGCTCCGACGAGCTGCAGCAGCTGGTGGCGGCGCTCGAGGCGGCGGAGGGCGGACGGGCGCGGTACGCCGTCCTTACCGGCGAGCCCGGCATCGGCAAGTCGCGGCTCGCGGCCGAGCTCGCGGCCCTGGCCAGGACGCGCGGCGCCCGGGTGCTGGTGGGCCAGTGCTCGCAGGACGACGGCGCCCCGCCGCTGTGGCCGTGGCGGACCGTGCTGCAGGCCCTCGGCGCCGACGTTGACCTCGGCGAGGCCGACACCGGCGGCCAGTTCCGCCAGGCCGAGCTCGTGGCCGGCGCCCTGCGCAGCGCGGCCGCGGACGCACCGACGGTCGTGGTCCTGGAGGACCTGCACTGGGCCGACGGCGCCACGCTGCGGGTGCTCCGCCTGGTCGCGGAGACGACCGAGGCGGCCCGGCTCCTCGTGCTCGGCACCTGGCGCGACCACCCCATGCCGACCGGGGCGCTGGCCGACCTGGCCGAGACCCTGGCCCGTCGGCACGCCGTCCGCGTCCAGCTCGGCGGGCTCGACCGGGAGTCGGTCGCGGGGCTCGTGGAGGGCGTGACGTCGGCCCGGCCGTCGGGAGTGCTCGCCGAGCACCTGCGGACGCGCACGGAAGGCAACCCGTTCTTCCTGGTGGAGTACGCCCGGCTCGCGGGGGAGCGGGCCGGCCTGGACGCTCTGCTCGACGAGGAGGGTCCACCGACCGGGATCGGCGAGGTGCTCACCCGCCGGCTGGGCCGGCTGCCCGAGGAGACCCTGGCGCTCCTGCGGATCGCCGCCGTCGTCGGCCGGGCCTTCGACACCCCCACCCTGGCCGCGGCCGCGGGGGTCGACGAGGACGACGTGCTCGATCTCGTCGAGCCCGCCCTCGTCGCCGGCCTGGTGCACGAGGAGGGCGTCGACGAGTTCCGGTTCTCCCACGCGCTCGTCCGCGACACGCTGCGCTCGTCCATGTCCGCCTCCCGGCGAGCCCGGGCGCACGCCCGCGTCGCCGAGGTCCTCGCCACCGCCGTCGGGCGGGAGACCGAGGTGGCGATCCACTGGCGGGCCGCGGGACCGTCGTACGCCCGACGTGCCTGGCAGGCGGCCGTGGACGCGGCGCTGATCGCCCGGGCGCTGCACGCCCACGACGAGGCGGCCGCGCTGCTCACGGACGCCCTCGCCTCGCTGGACGCCGACCCGGAGGCGACGCCGTACGCCCGGTACGCCGTGCTGATGCAGCTCGTCGACGCGTACCGGTGGGCGGCGCTGCTGCCGCAGCTGGTCGCGACCGTCGAGCAGGCCGTGACCGTGGCGCGCGAGATGGGGGACCCGGCGGCCGTCGCGGGGGCCGCGATCGCGCCGACCTTCGGGACGCTGTGGCGCTCGGCCCCCGACGGCCAGGTGAACGACACCGTCGTCAGCGCGCTGCGGACCAGCCTCGTCGGGCTGCCGGAGGGAGACTCGCCGCTGCGCGCGCGGGTGCTGCTCGCCCTGGCCAACGAGCTGCACCACCGCACGTCGTTCCCCGACCGGCGAGCGCTGGTGGACGAGGCGTTCGCCATCGCCCGCCGGCTCGGCGACGAGATGCTCCTGGTGGACGCCTGCCAGGTCGCCTGCGTGTCCCTGTGGGTGGCCCGGACCGCGCCGGAGCGGCTGGGGTGGACCACGGAGTCGATGGCCCTGGCGGCGCGGCTCGGCGAGGAGCGCGCGCATCTGGTCTCGGCCTGCCTGCAGGCCGTGGCCTACAGCGAGCTGGGCCGTCGTACGGAGTTCGACGCGGCCGTCCGCGAGGCGCGCGAGGAGGCGCGCCGGCTGCGCATCGGGTACGGCGAGTCCGTGCTGGACAGCGCGGAGATCCCGTGGCTCGCGATGGCCGGCCGGTTCGAGAGGTGCGCCGAGCGTCTCGACCACCTCGGCGCCACCGCCCGCCAGATCTCCCACGACTTCGCCGACCACGCTGTCGTCAGCGCCACCATCGCCGTCCGGCTGTGGGAGGGCCGCTGTGCCGAGGTGCTCCCGCTGCTCGCCGCCTGGGCGGGGCCGGCCCACGCGGTGCCGGCCGTGGTGACGGCGTTGCTGCTCCGCGCGGGACGCGAGGCGGAGGCCCGCGCGCACCACGCCGAGCACGGCGCGCAGCTGGAGCAGGACACCATCGTGTCCCTCGCCAACGGCTGCTTCGCGGCGGAGGTCGCGCTCGAGCTCGGCGACCGGGAGCTGGCCGTCGCCTGCCGCGAGGTCCTCGATCCGCTGGCCGACATGGCCTGCTCCTTCGGCTCCGACCTCAACGTCGGCCCGGTGCGGGCCTACCTGGCCCTCGCGGCCGCCGCGGCGGGTGACCCCGCCGCCGCCACGTCGTACGCCGACCGCGCGGCCGCGCAGTGCGAGGAGTGGCGGATCCCGCTGGTCGGTCGGTGGCTCGCCGATGTGCGGGCGCGACACGGCTTCTGATGGACTGCCGCGCGTGCCCACCGAGGTGATCTCCGCCCGCAACGCGGCGGGACTGTCCTTCGCGCTCAACGGCCTGCTGTTCGCGACGCTGGTGTCCCGGATCCCGCTCGTACGCGAGCACCTCGACCTCAGCAACGGCGAGCTGGGTCTGCTGCTCCTGGCGATCGCCGCCGGCTCGGTGCTGACCCTGCCGACCATCGGCGCGCTGATCCAGCGCTCCAGCGCGGCGAGCGTGGTCCGGCTGGGCGCGGTCCTCGACGTGTGCGGACTGGTCCTCGCCGCGATCGGAGCGGGCGTCGCGGAGGTGCTGCCGCTGGCGGCCCTGGGCCTGTTCCTGCACGGCGTCGGCGTCGGGATCTGGGACGTCGCGATGAACGTCGAGGCGGCGGAGGTGGAACGCCGCCTCGAGCGGACCGTGATGCCGCGCTTCCACGCGGGCTGGAGCATCGGGTCGATCCTCGGAGCCGGGATCGGGATCCCGATGGCCGCGGCCGACGTACCCCTGCTGGTGCACTTCGGCGTGGTCGCCGCGGTCGCGCTGACGCTGGCCGTCCACGCCTCGCGCTCGTTCCTGCCCGCCGAGCCGGAACGGGACGAGCCGGTCCGGAGTGCCGCCTCGGCGTGGACGGAGCCGCGGACCCTCGCCATCGGGGCGATGGTGCTGGCCTTCGCGCTCGTCGAGGGCACCGCCAACGACTGGCTGGCCCTCGCGCTCATCGACGGGTACGACGCCCGGCACTGGGTCGGCGTCGCCGGCTACGCGCTCTTCGTGTGCGCGATGACGACCGGACGGCTGCTGGGGCCGGTCTTCCTGGACCGCTTCGGCCGGGTGCCGGTGCTGCGGCTGACCGCGGCCACGGCCGGGGTCGGGATCCTGCTGGTGGTCCTCGGCCAGCACCCGCTCGTCGTCGCTGTCGGCATCCTGGCGTGGGGACTCGGCGCCTCGCTGGGCTTCCCCGTGGGCATGAGCGCCGCCGCCGACGACCGCGCGCGTTCCGCCGCCCGGGTCAGCGTCGTCTCGACGATCGGCTACTCGGCGTTCCTCGCCGGGCCGCCGCTCCTCGGCGTCGTCGGCGACCACGTCGGCACGCTGGAGGCGCTGCTCGTCGTCGCGGTCCTGATGCTCCCCGCCGCCCTCAGCGCCTCGGCGGCCCGCCCGGCCCGGCCCCGCGTCGGTGACCGACAATGACGCCATGCCCGCGCCCCGCGTCCTGATCACCTACTGCACCCAGTGCCGGTGGCTGCTGCGCGCGCAGTGGTACGCCGGCGAGCTGCTGACCACCTTCGCCGAGGAGCTGGGGGAGGTGGCCCTCGCGCCGGCGACGGGCGGGATCTTCCGCATCGACGTCGACGGGGAGCCGGTGTGGAACCGCAAGCGTGACGGGGGCTTCCCGGAGATCACCGAGCTGAAGCGCCGGGTGCGCGACCTGGTCGCCCCCGAGAAGTCACTCGGCCACGCCGACCGGGCCGACTCCTAGCGTTCGCCGCCCGGCACCCACAGCACGTCGCCCTGCTCCCGGTTGGCGTGCCGGGCCAGGATGAACAGCAGGTCGGAGAGCCGGTTCAGGTAGGCGATCGCGATCTTGTTCATCGACTCGTGGTGCACCTCGAACGCGGCCCAGGCCGAGCGCTCCGCCCGTCGTACGACCGTGCGCGCGACGTGCAGGTGGGCCGCGGCCGGCGTACCGCCGCTGAGGATGAAGGAGCGCAGCGCGGTCAGGTCCTCGTTGTACCGGTCGCACCAGCCTTCGAGGCGGTCGACGTACTCCTGCTCGATCCGCAGGGGCGGGAACTCCGGGTCGGGGACGACGGGCGTGCAGAAGTCGGCGCCGACGTCGAAGAGGTCGTTCTGCACCCGGGTGAGCACGGCGACCACGTCGTCCTCGATCCCGCCGCTCGCGAGCGCCAGGCCGATCGTCGCGTTGGCCTCGTCGACGTCGGCGTAGGCGTGCAGGCGCAGGTCGTTCTTCGTGGTGGTGCTCATGTCGCCGAGGCGGGTCTCCCCGCCGTCGCCGGTGCGGGTGTAGATCCGGGTGAGGTTGACCATGCGTCGAGGGTATCGACGCCGGTGGTTGAAGAAGTCACCACCGACACGGACGAGAAAGTTGGTCGTCCCCTGCAACCGAATGGGGCTGGCGCGCGTCATTGTGGGTAAAGAACCACCTGTGCACCCGGAAAGGGCGACCATGGAGATCACGACGGACGGCGCCACGCTGGTGCTGTCCGGCGCGTTCGACGTCCGCAGCACGATGGAGGTCCGCAACGCCCTCTACGAGCTGCTCGCCCAGCGCGACGGCGACGTGGTCGTGGACCTGAGCGGCGTCGACACCGTGGACATGACGGCCCTGAAGGTGCTCGCCGTCGCCACCCGCCAGGCCGGCCGGGACGGCCACCGCCTCACGCTGCGCGGCTGCCGCCCCGCCGTACGCCGGATGCTGCACATGACCCGCCTGATCCGGGTCCTCGAGGTCGAGCGCGCTGCCGCCACCGCCTGACGCCGACCCGTCACCTTCTCGGCCTTTTTCGCGGTGTGTCGGAGAACGATCGACGGCTCGGTGAGCGGTACGCCGCGTCCGGTCACCGAACCGTCAATTCCGGCGCGACACACCGCGAAATCACCCGATCAATTGACGGGTCGGCATTCGGGTTGGGTCTTTGTCCATGTCGGATAAGCCACACGATCGACGGTTACCAATCGGTAGCCATCGTCCTACTCTCTCCCCATGACCGAGCAGCCCCGTCCGGAACGCGACCGTCCCTGGGTGATGCGCACCTATGCGGGGCACTCGACGGCAGAGGCGTCCAACGCCCTCTACCGCACCAACCTGGCCAAGGGGCAGACCGGCCTCTCGGTCGCCTTCGACCTCCCGACGCAGACGGGTTACGACCCCGACTCGGCGATGGCGCGCGGGGAGGTCGGGAAGGTCGGCGTACCGGTGCCGCACCTGGGGGAGATGCGCAAGCTCTTCGCCGATATCCCGCTCGGCGAGATGAACACCTCGATGACCATCAACGCGACCGCGATGTGGCTGCTGGCGATGTACCAGGTGGTCGCCGAGGAGCAGTACCCGGACCAGACGCCGGAGGAGGTCGCGGCCACCCTCGCCGGCACGACCCAGAACGACATCATCAAGGAGTACCTCTCCCGCGGGACCTACGTCTTCCCGCCCGAGCACTCCCTGCGGCTGATCGGCGACATGATCGCCTACACGGTCCACCAGATCCCGAAGTGGAACCCGATCAACATCTGCAGCTACCACCTGCAGGAGGCCGGGGCGACGCCCACGCAGGAGCTCGCGTACGCCCTGTGCACCGCGATCGCCGTCCTCGACCAGGTCAAGGCCTCGGGCCAGGTCGACGAGGCCGACTTCGAGAAGGTCGTCGGCCGGATCTCGTTCTTCGTCAACGCCGGCGTCCGGTTCATCGAGGAGACCTGCAAGATGCGGGCCTTCGTCGAGCTCTGGGACGAGATCACCCGGGAGCGGTACGGCGTCCAGGACCCCAAGATGCGCCGCTTCCGGTACGGCGTGCAGGTCAACTCGCTCGGTCTGACCGAGGCCCAGCCGGAGAACAACGTCCAGCGGATCGTGCTGGAGATGCTCGGCGTCACGTTGTCGAAGAACGCCCGCGCGCGGGCGTTGCAGCTGCCGGCCTGGAACGAGGCGCTCGGCCTCCCGCGGCCCTGGGACCAGCAGTGGTCGCTGCGGCTCCAGCAGGTGCTGGCCTTCGAGTCCGACCTGCTGGAGTACGACGACATCTTCGACGGCTCGCACGTCATCGAGGCCAAGGTCGCCGAGCTGGTCGAGGGCGCGAAGGCGGAGATCGACCGGGTCCAGGCGATGGGCGGCGCGATCGCGGCCGTCGAGTCCGGCTACATGAAGCAGGCGCTGGTCTCCAGCCACGCCGCCCGCCGGGCGCGGATCGAGGCCGGCGACGAGATCATCGTCGGCGTCAACAGGTTCGACACCACCGAGCCGAGCCCGCTCACGGCGGACCTGGACGGCGCGATCATGGCCGCCGACCCGGAGGCCGAGCGGACCGCCACCGCCAGCGTCGAGGCCTGGAAGGCCCAGCGCGACGAGGACGAGGTCGCCGCGGCACTGGCCGCGCTGGCCGAGGCCGCCAAGAGCGACGCCAACCTGATGGCCGCCACCCTGGTCGCGGCCCGCGCGGGCGCGACCACGGGGGAGTGGGCGGGCACGCTGCGCGAGGTCTTCGGTGAGTTCCGGGCACCGACCGGCGTCACCGGCGCGGTCGGCGTCGCGGAGGCGGGCGCCGAGCTGAGCGCCGTACGCGACCGGGTGCGCGAGACCGGTGACGAGCTCGGCGGCCGGCTGCGGCTGCTGGTCGGCAAGCCGGGTCTCGACGGGCACAGCAACGGCGCGGAGCAGGTCGCCGTACGCGCTCGGGACGCGGGGTTCGAGGTCGTCTACCAGGGCATCCGGCTGACCCCGGAGCAGATCGTCGCGGCGGCCGTGGCCGAGGACGTGCACTGCGTCGGGCTCTCGATCCTCTCCGGGTCGCACATGGAGCTGGTCCCGGCCGTCCTCGACGGCCTGCGGGACGCGGGCCTCGACGACGTGCCGGTGATCGTCGGCGGGATCATCCCGGACTCCGACGCCCGCCGGCTGCGTGAGGCGGGGGTCGCGGCCGTCTATACGCCCAAGGACTTCGGGCTGACCGAGATCATGGGCGGCATCGTCGACGTCATCCGGGCAGCGAACGGGTTGGACTGAGGTGGCCACCCGGGTGTTCCTCGCCCGGCACGGTCTGGCGGAGTACGAGACCGAGCTGGTCACCGACGAGGGCGGATCGCTCACGTCCGAGGGACGGGGCCAGGCCCGCGCGCTCGGCCGCCGCCTCGCCTCCGAGGGCGTCGATGCCGTGTGGTGCAGCCCCCTGTCGCGCGCCGTACAGACGGCCGAGCTCGCTGCCGGGGTCCTCGGCGTCGACGTGACGGTCCGTGAGGGCCTGCGGGAGTACGGCGTGGGCTCGCTCGCCGGCACGGACGGCAGCGAGCGCGAGGTCATCGGCCCGGTGTTCGACGGCTGGGTCGGCGGCGACGACGACGCCACCATCCCCGGTGGCGAGATGGTCGCGGGGATCGTCGCCCGCGTCGTCCGGGTGCTGACCGAGGTCGCCGACCGCCACGAGGGTGGCGCCGCGCTGGTCGTCAGCCACGGCGGCGCCGTGATGGCGACCGTCCCCGAGCTGGTCGGCCGCCCCCGGGCCACCGCCTGGGACCTGCAGCTCGGCGGTGGCGGGTACGTCGAGCTGGTGCGTGAGGGCGGAACCTGGTCCGTCGCGGGCTTCCATCCGGATCTGGACGCGGTCGACCCGACCTGAGCCCCGCGGAGTCGCCTGTTCGGAGGCCGCAATTGCAGCGGCTGTGCAGGCCGGAGCCGGTCCACCGTGTCCGGAGGCTGCAATTGCGGCCGTTGGGCAACCCGTTTCAGCCGCCCCGTGCAGCGACCGACCTGTGTTGACGATCACGAAGGCAAGGCACGCCTTACTTCTGTCAGGTACGCTCCTCGCGTGGCGAAGAAGTCCAAGACGAAGCTCCCCAAGGTGGAGTGCTGCGTCTCCAAGTCGAAGTGCGGTCGCTGCCCCCTGCGGATGCTGAAGGAGGGCACGCTGCCGGACGGGTATACGGTCAAGCAGCGCAAGCTCGTCCGGGTCGACGGCAAGAAGGTCACCAAGAAGAAGCTTGCGAAGGCCGCCTGAACCGTCCCACCAGGAGCACCGATGCCCGCCGCACGCTTCGCCGAACAGCTCAACGTCCAGATCGGCAACGAGCTCGCCGCCCACAACCAGTACCTCGCCTGCGCGGTCTACTACGACGCGCTGACCATGCCGCGGATGGCCGCCTTCTTCTACGGCCAGGCGCTCGAGGAGCGCGACCACGCGATGATGATGGTCCAGTACCTCCTCGACACCGACGCGGACGTCGTGATCCCGGGCGTCGAGGCCCCGGTGGCGATCTTCGCCGACGTCATCGCTCCCGTGTCACTGGCCCTCGCGCAGGAGAAGCGGGTGACCGAGCAGATCAACGGGCTGCTGCGGATCGCTCGCGAGGAGTACGACTTCGCCTCCGAGCAGTTCATGCAGTGGTTCATCAAGGAGCAGGTCGAGGAGGTCGCGACCATGACCGACCTGCTCGCCGTCGTCACCCGCAACGTCGACGACATCGAGGACATCGAGGAGTACGTCGCCCGCGAGCAGGGCGGGGCCGACACCGACCCCACCGCGCCCCGGGTCGCCGGCGCCTGAGGCCGAATCCGCCCGGCGTGGGCGGGGCGCCTGCCAGACTGCTCCCGTGAGCCGGGTGATCGTGGTGGGGGCGGGCGTCGTGGGACTGACCTGCGCGGTCCGGCTGCTCGAGGCCGGTCACCGGGTCGACGTGGTCGCCCGGGACCTCCCGCGCGAGACGACGTCGGCCGCGGCCGCGGCGATCTGGTATCCCTACCGCGCCTTCCCGCCCGACCGGGTCACCGCCTGGGCCTCGCGCTCCTTCGAGGTGCTCGGGGGCCTGGCGCATGACGAGACGTCCGGCGTACGGATGGTCCCCGGCACCGAGCTGCTGGCGGAGCCCCAGGCGCAGCCCTGGTGGGCGGCCGCCGTCCCGGGCCTGGAGCGGGCGACCACGCTGCGGCCGGGGTACGTCGACGGCTGGTCCTTCACCACACCGGTCGTCGAGATGCCGGTCCACCTGGACTGGCTGCGCGGTCGGGTCGAGGACCTCGGCGGCACCCTGACCCGCCTCAACGTCCGCGCTCTCCCCGACGGCGGCGACGTGGTCGTGAACTGCTCCGGTCTCGGTGCCCGGCTGCTCGGATCGGACCTCTCCGTCACGCCGGTGCGGGGCCAGGTCGTCGTCGTCGAGCAGATCGGGCTGGACCACTGGTGGCTCGACTCCGCGGGGCCGACGTACGTCGTGCCCCGCTCGTCGGACATCGTCGTGGGCGGCACCGACGAGGAGGGGGACTGGAGCCGCACCCCGGTCCCCGAGACCGCCGCGGCGATCCTCCGGCGTGCGACCCGCCTGGTCCCGGAGATCGCGGACGCCCGGGTGCTGCGCCACAAGGTCGGGCTGCGGCCGGCCCGTCCGGTCGTGCGTCTGGAGCGGGTGGGTCGGGTCGTGCACTGCTACGGCCACGGGGGTGCCGGGGTCACCCTGGCCTGGGGGTGCGCCGACGACGTCGTACGCCTCGTCTAGGCTTCGCGGATGGCTATCGCCGGAGACGCCAGCCTGTTCCGCAAGCTCGTCGACGCGGCACCCGACGCGACCGTCATCGTGGACAGCGAGGCCACGATCGTGCTGTCCAACCGTCAGATGCTCAACGTCTTCGGCTGGTCCGGGGACGATCTGGTCGGGAAGCCGATCGAGATGCTGGTGCCCGAGCGGTTCCGGCCTTCGCACCCGGCGCTGCGCGGCGGTTTCGTGCGGCAGCCGAGCGTCCGCCCGATCGGGGCGGTCGAGGTGTACGCCCTGCACCGGGACGGCCGCGAGATCCCCGTCGAGATCTCCCTGTCCCCGCTCGAGACCGACCAGGGCCTCCTCGTCTCCGCCGCCATCCGGGACCTGACCGAGCGCCGTCGGATCCAGGCCGAGGCCGACCGGATGCGCGACGAGCTGATCGCGACGGTCTCCCACGAGCTGCGTACCCCGCTGACGTCGATCATCGGCTACACCGAGTTGCTCGCCGACCTCGGTCCGGACGAGCTCGGTCCGACCGCGCGGAGCCTGGTCGCGGTCATCGAGCGCAACGCCGCCCGCGAGATGCGGCTGATCGACGACCTGCTCACCATGGCCTTCCTCGACGGCGACCGGATGGACGTCGCGCGCGAGCCCACGGATCTCGTCGAGCTCGCGAGGCGGGTGGTCACCGACCAGCGGACGGCCGCGGTCGAGGCGGGCCTCGCCCTGGTGCTCGACGTCGAGGAGGTGCGCCCGGTGCCCGGAGACTTCCACCGGCTGGTGCAGGTGCTGGAGAACCTGCTCACGAACGCCTTCAAGTTCACTCCCTCCGGCGGCGAGGTCCGGGTCCGGGTCCGGGAGGAGGAGGGCAACGTGGTGCTGGAGGTCGCCGACACCGGGGTCGGCCTGCGCGAGGAGGAGACGAGGCAGATCTTCGAGCGCCTCTACCGGACCCCCAGCGCCGTCGCCGCGCACGCCCAGGGTGCCGGCCTCGGCCTGTCCATCGTGCGCAAGATCGTCGACGCCCATGCCGGGGAGATCCAGGTCGAGAGTGTCCTGGGCGTCGGGACGACGTTCCGGGTCGTGCTGCCCTATCTCGACGTCTCGTCGAGCGACCGCACCTCGACGACGGCCGCGGGGTCCAGCGCGCCGTAGACGTGCGGGTAGGTCTCGCTGACGCCCGGCGCCGGCGGCTCCTCCGCGACCGGCACCGTGACCAGGTCGGTGTCGATGGCCAGCAGCACCAGCGGCTCGGGCACGTCCGTGTAGTAGCGGCTCAGCACCCCGCGCCACTGATCCTCCCGGCTGCAGTGCAGGAAGCCCTCCTGCGCGAGACTCACGCCGTACGTCGATGTGGTGTACGCGCCGGCCGCTTGCGCCGCCGTCCAGTCGGCGAGCGTGGCGACGTGGTAGATCAGCACGCGGTCACGTCCGCGTGCCGGTCACGAAGGCTCCGGAAGGCGTCGTACGACCTCGGCCAGGGTGATTTCGATCCGATCGAACCGGGAGGTGTGCTCACCCAGGGTGCTCTCGATCCCAGCGAACCGCTGGGCGTGCTCACCCAGGGTGCTATCGAACCCAACGAACCGCTGGGCGTGCTCACCCAGGGTGCTCTCGATCCGATCGAAGCGTTGCGTGTGCGCGTCCAAGGTGGACCGGACGTCGGTGGCGAGCTCGTTCAGGTTTCCTTCGGCCCGATCGAAGCGTTGCGTGTGTTCGTCCAAGGTGGACCGGACGTCGGTGGCGAGCTCGTTGAGGTTGCCTTCGACCCGATCGAACCGTTGCGTGTGCTCGTCCAAGGTGGACCGGACATCGGTGGCGAGCTCGTTCAGGTTGCCTTCGACCCGATCGAACCGCTGCGTGTGCTCGTCCAAGGTCGACCGGACGTCGGTGATCAGCTCGTAGATCGACTCCGTGTCGTTCTCCAGCCGAGTCACGCGGCGACTCAGGGCGGGATCGCTCGTCATGGCCCTCACCGTAGGCCGGGTTCCAGCCGGCCGCCACCGGCCTCCGGCGAGCCTGTGGGCGACCCGCGGCCCAGGCCCTTCAGAACAGCCGGTGGCTCGGGTCGTCGAGCCCGCGCAGGGCGTCGTAGTCGACGACGGCGCAGGCGATGCCGCGGTCGGTGGCGAGGACGCGGGCCTGGGGCTTGATCTCCTGGGCGGCGAAGATGCCCTTGACCGCGCCGTTGGCGGTGAGCAGCGGGTCGCGGTTGAGGAGCTCGAGGTAGCGGGTCAGCTGCTCCACCCCGTCGATCTCGCCGCGCCGCTTGATCTCGACGGCGACCGAGACGCCCTCACCGTCGCGGCACATCAGGTCGACGGGGCCGATCGCCGTCGGGAACTCGCGGCGGACGAGCGTCAGACCGGGGGAGAGCGTCGCGGGGTGCTCGGCCAGCAGCTCCTGGAGGTGCTTCTCGACGCCGTCCTTCTGCAGGCCGGGGTCGACGCCGAGGTCGTGGCTGGAGTCGCTGATGACCTCGCTCAGCAGGATCCGCAGGGTGTCGTCGGTCTTGGTGCTGGTGACCGTCCACTCCGCGATGCCGTCCTCGCTGGTGCCCTCGCGCAGGGTGCAGGGCGGCGACATCCAGTTCAGCGGCTTGTAGGAGCCGCCGTCGGAGTGCACCAGCACCGAGCCGTCGGCCTTCACCATCAGCACCCGGGTGGCCATCGGGAGGTGGGCGGTCAGCCGACCGGCGTAGTCGATCTGGCACTTCGCGACGACGAGTCTCACGGGCGGTGAATCTACAGTGACCGCATGTACGCCGTGCGCCTGGCGCGTCCCTCCGACCTGCGGCACCTCGCGTCGATCGAGAACTCGGGGGATGCGCTCTTCGAGGAGCTGTTCGGCGACCTCACCGGTGACGTCCTCGTGGCGCCCGCGACGTCGGGCGGTGAACGGGCGGACCGGCCGGGGTTCCTGCTGGTCGCCGGCGATCCGGTGGTTGGGTTCGCGCACGTGCTCGACATCGAGGGCAACGCGCACCTGGAGCAGGTCTCGGTGCACCCGGACGCGATGCGGCAGGGGGTGGGATCGGCGCTGGTCCGGGCCGCGATGGAGGAGGCCCGGTGGGCGGGGTACGAGCGGCTGTCGCTCGCGACGTACCGCGACGTGCCGTGGAACGGACCCTTCTACGCCGGCCTCGGGTTCGCCGAGGTGGAGCGGCCGACACCCTGGCAGGTGCGGCTGCGCGCGCACGAGACCGAGATCGGGCTGGACCGTCACGGACCGAGGATTCTGATGGACACCGCGCTCGTCCGACACCCCTGAGAGGCGTGGCCCTGGTCACTGTTACCGAGCGGTAATACGTGCCATGATCCCGGCCATGGCGACCTCTCCGGATGCAGCAGCGCGCCCCCTGACCACCGTCGGCATCGTCGGCCTCGGCACCATGGGTGCCGGGATCGCCGAGGTGTTCGCCCGGCACGGGTACGCCGTCGTCGGGGTCGAGAAGGACGAGGAGTCGCTGGCCCGCGGCCGGCAGTACCTCGAGCATTCGACCACTCGCGCCGTGAAGCGCGAGAAGCTCACCGAGGCCGAGCAGGCCGACCTGCTCGGCCGGATCACGCTGACCACGGACCTGGCGGCCGTTGCCGAGGCGGGCCTCGTCGTCGAGGCGGTCGTGGAGTCCATGGAGCTGAAGAAGTCGATCTTCCGGGAGCTGGACGCCGTCGTCGCGCCGGAGACGATACTCGCCACGAACACCTCCTCGCTCTCGGTCACCGACCTGTCGACGGCGACCGCTCGCCCGGGCCGGGTCGTGGGCGTGCACTTCTTCAACCCCGCCCCGGTCCAGGACCTGGTCGAGATCGTCCGCACGGTCGTCACCGAGGAGAGCGTCCTCGCGCAGGTGAAGGCCCTGGTGGAGGAGCTCGGCAAGAGCCCGGTGGTCTGCGGCGACAAGGCGGGCTTCATCGCCAACACGCTGCTCTTCGGCTACCTCAACCACGCGGTGTCGATGTTCGAGGGCCGCTACGCCTCCCGCGAGGACATCGACGCCGCGATGCGCTACGGCTGCGGCTACCCGATGGGTCCGCTGGCCCTGCTCGACCTGATCGGCCTGGACACGGCGTACGAGATCCTCGAGACGATGTACCGCCAGGGTCGCGACCGGCTGCACGCGCCCGCGCCGATCCTGAAGCAGATGGTCACCGCCGGGCTGCTGGGCCGCAAGACCGGCCGCGGCTTCTACACCTACGAGGCGCCCGACAGCCCGGTCGTCGTCGCCGACGCGCTGACCCCGTCGACCGACGAGCGGCCCGAGCTGCGCCACGACGTCACGCACGTGGGCGTCGTCGGCACCGGCACCATGGCGACCGGGATCGTCGAGGTCTTCGCCAAGAGCGGGTACGACGTCACGTACGTCGGCCGCAGCCGCGACAAGGTCGACGGTGTCGTCGCCGCGATCACGAAGAGCCTCGACAAGCAGATCCAGCGGGGCCGGGCGACCGAGGAGACCAAGGCGGAGGTGCTCGGCCGGCTGACCGGGTCGACCTCGCTGGACGACCTCGGCTCCGTCGACCTCGTGGTCGAGGCGATCGCCGAGGACCTGACCGTGAAGACGACGCTCTTCGAGAACCTCGACGAGATCTGCCGGCCGGGCGCGATCCTGGCGACCACCACCTCGTCGCTGCCGATCATCGCGCTGGCCAAGGCGACCGACCGTCCGCAGGACGTCGTCGGGATGCACTTCTTCAACCCCGCGACCGTCATGAAGCTGGTCGAGGTGGTCTCGACGGTCGCCACCGACGACGCCGTCACCGAGACGACGCGGGCGCTGTGCGCGCGCGTGGGGAAGGTGGCGGTCTCCTGCGGCGACCGGGCGGGGTTCATCGTCAACGCGCTGCTGTTCCCGTATCTCAACGACGCCGTCAAGATGCTGGAGGCGCACTACGCCACGGCCGACGACATCGACACCGCGATGAAGCTGGGCTGCGCCCTGCCGATGGGACCGTTCGAGCTGCTGGACGTGGTCGGCAACGACGTCTCGCTGGCCATCCAGCGCGAGCTCTACCTGGAGTTCCGCGAGCCCGGCTTCGCCCCGGCGCCGCTGCTGGAGCACCTGGTCACCGCCGGCTACCTGGGTCGCAAGACGAAGCGGGGCTTCCGGGACTACGGCTCGCGCTAGCGGCTCGAGCAGCCCGGTCAGCGGGATGTCGGCCCGCGGGCCGACATCCCTGCCCCTACGTTCCGAGGACCGCCGAGACCGAGGAGCGAGCATGACCGGCCGACTGCAGGACAGGACCGCGATCGTCACCGGTGGCGCCAACGGGATCGGCCGGGGGATCGTCCGCGCCTTCGTCGCCGAGGGGGCCAGTGTGCTGCTCGTCGACGTCGACGAGGCCCGCGGTGCGGAGCTGGCCGCGGAGCTGGGCGCCGCCGCGACCTTCCTGGCGATCGACATCTCCCAGGAGGCCAACGCCGAGGTCATCCGCGACGCCGCGCTGTCGGCGTACGGCGGGCTGCACGTGCTGGTCAACAACGCCCACGTGAGCCGGCAGGCGTCCTTCGTCGAGACCACGATGGAGATGTTCGCGCTCTCGTTCGACACGGGCTTCTACCCCGCGTTCTGGCTGATGCGCGCCTGTTACGAGGACCTGCGCGCCACCCGCGGCTCGGTGATCAACTTCGCCTCCGGCGCCGGCCTGATCGGGCGGCCGACCCAGCTGTCGTACGCCGCCGCGAAGGAGGCCGTGCGCGCGATGAGCCGGGTCGCGGCGCACGAGTGGGCGCGCGACGACATCAACGTCAACGTCATCTCGCCCCTGGCCCGCACCGAGGGCGTCGACCGGTACCTCGCCGAGCACCCCGAGCAGGAGGCCGCGCTGCTGAGCGGGGCACCGCTCGGCCGGCTGGGCGACCCCGAGGCCGACGTCGGCCGGACGGCGGTCTTCCTCGCCAGCGACGACGCGTCGTACATGACCGGTCAGACGCTGATGGTCGACGGCGGGGGAGTCATGCTGCGCTGAGCCAGGCTCGGCCGCGGTCCGCGCGGAGCGTCAAACCGGTTGCCCCGGTGGGTTCGCGGCCGCATGCTGCGCCCGTGGACACGTGGACCGACCCAGCATCGCCGGCGTGGGCCGGCGGCCTCCTGGCCGAGGTGGACAGCGCCTTCGCCGTCGTCGGAGCCGACACCCCCGGGTGGCCGGATCCGCACGGGGGAGAGGCGCCGGCCGACGAGGAGTACTCGCGCTGCCTGGACCCCGGCAAGTACCGCATCCTCGACCGGCGGATCGAGGCCTGGGCACAGGTCCTCCGCGACCGCGGCATCGCCGAGGCGCGTGATCTTCCGCTCGGTGGTCCGCAGTGGCAGGGAGCATCCAGTCCGCCCGACGAGTTCCACCGGTTCCAGCGGATCGTTCCGACGGAGCCCGACGGTCTCGTGCTCCACTTCGCCCACACGATCGTCGACGGCGCCCCGTTCGGGCTCGTGGTCGGCCTCGGCTCGCCGGACGATGCCGCGGCACCGCCCGTCCTCGTCGGCAGGCTGCCGATGTGCGGATGCGATGCCTGCGACGACGGCTCCGAGGCGCTGTTGAAGGAGCTCGATGGCTGCTTCGTGACCACGGCGCAGGGTGGGGTGGTCCATGTGAGCGAGGGCGAACGATCGATCACCCGTACCGCCGACGGTTGGCGGGCCTCGGGCGACGCGGACGAGGGCTGGCTCGACGCCGCTGCGCCCCACCCTCCCGGCCGGGTGGGCTGGTGGGGGAAGCCCTGGCTCTGACCGCACGGGGTAGCGTCCGGCGCATGCGTCGTCTCGTGGTCGTCCTGCTCGCCGCGCTCGTGCTGGCGGCGCCGGCGCCGTCGTACGCCGTCGAGCAGCTGCCGGTCGGCGCGGACGCCGACTACCAGCTCGGGGGCGTGCGCGACGTGCCGGAGCGCGTCGGGATCGTGGTCCGGGATCGCACGGCTCGGCCTGCCGGGGTGTACGACGTGTGCTACGTCAACGGCTTCCAGACCCAGCCGAACGAGCGCCGGTTCTGGCAGCAGCGCCGCCACCTGCTGCTGACCCGGGGCGGCCGGCCGGTCGTCGACGAGGAGTGGGGCGAGTGGCTGCTCGATCTCCGCACGCCCGAGAAGCGCCGGGCGCTGGCTCGGATCGTCGGACGGTGGACGGCGGGGTGCGCGCGGAAGGGCTACGAGGCCGTGGAGTACGACAACCTCGACTCGTTCACCCGCAGCCACGGTCTGCTGGAGCGCCGGCACGCGGTCGCCTACGCCCGGCTGCTCACCCGTCGGGCGCACCGGGTCGGCCTGGCCGTCGCGCAGAAGAACCTGCCCGGGCTCCACGGTCGCCGGGTCGGCTTCGACTTCGCGATCGCCGAGGAGTGCGGCCGGTACGACGAGTGCGGGCGCTACGCGCGCGAGTACGGCCGCCGCGTGGTGGTCGTGGAGTACCGCCGTCGCGACTTCCGGGCGACCTGCCGCCAGTACGGCGACCGACTGGCCGTCGTGCTCCGCGACCGGGACCTGAGCCCGCGCGGGACCCGGTCGTGGTGCTGAACTAACGTTCGGGCATGCCCGGCCTGCACACGACCACCCTGGGCGACTCGGGTCCTCTGGTGGCGTTCTGCCACGGCCTGTTCGGTCAGGGGAAGAACTGGACCACGATCGCCAAGGCGCTGGCCGTCGACCACCGGGTGCTGCTGGTCGACATGCCGAACCACGGCCGCTCGGCGTGGCACGACCGCTTCGACTACGCCGACGTCGCCGACGAGGTCGCCGGACTGTTCAGCGCCGACGACCCGGTGGCGCTGGTCGGTCACTCGATGGGGGGCAAGGCGGCGATGGTGCTGGCGCTGCGCCATCCCGAGCTGGTCGAGCGGCTGTGCGTCGTCGACATCTCGCCGGTGGACTACCACGGGCTCTCGGAGTTCGCCGGCTTCATCGAGGCGATGCGCGGGATGGACCTGGGCGCGCTGGAGCGGCGCAGCGACGCCGATGACGCCCTCGCCGGCGCCGTCCCGAACCGCACCGTGCGCAGCTTCCTGCTGCAGAACCTGCGCCGTGAGGGCGACGGCTGGGCCTGGCAGCCCAACCTGGAGGTCCTCGGGCGCGACCTCCCCGTGCTCGGCGGCTGGCCCGAGGGCGACCTGGCCGGAGCGGCGCCGTACCCCGGGAAGGTGCTGTGGGTCGCCGGGCAGACCTCGCCGTACGTGAAGGACGAGTACGCCGCCGCGATGGACCGCTGGTTCCCGCAGAACCGGCGGGTCACGGTGAAGAACGCCGGCCACTGGGTGCACTCCGAGCAGCCCGAGGTGTTCCTCGAGGTGCTGCGGCGCTTCCTCGACGCCTGAGAGTCAGGAGCCGCCGGCCGCCTGACGGGCGCGGTAGGCGGCGACCGCGTTGCGGTTGCCGCAGGAGCTGGAGCAGAACCGGCGCGAGCGGTTGCGCGACAGGTCGAGGACGACGCCGCGGCAGTCGTCGTCGGCGCAGACGTCGAGGCGGGACAGCTCGTCGGCGCGGATCACGTCGATCATGGCCATCGCGGTCTCGACCAGCAGGCGGGTGGCCAGCGGGGCATCGTCGGAGACCGCGTGCAGGTGCCAGTCCCACCGATCGTGCCGCACCAGCCGCGGGAGCGCCTGGGCCTCGGCGAGCATCGCGTTGACCAGCTCGACCGCGCGGTCGCGGTCGGCGGTCAGCAGCTCGTAGAGCCGGGGCCGCAGGGCTCGCACGTCGTCCAGCTCGGCGCGGGTGCGCTCGTGCCGGCCGGTGTACTCGAAGCGGCGGTAGAGCTCGTCGAGGTCGGCGACGGACTCCAGCGTGTCGGGCTCGAGACCGCTGTTGGCCAGCGTCGCCGCTGCCTGCAGGGCCATCTCCGTGTCATGGGCGAATACCACGTTGACAGGTTACTCCAGACTCCGTAGCGTCATGTGCCATGACCGCATTGACTCATGACGGCGACCCGGCGGTCCCGCGTGTCGCCGAGGGGTCGCGGCTCGCCGCCGGGCTCGTGTTCGCCATCGTGTCGGCGACGTCGTTCGGCATGTCCGGAGCACTCGCCCGCGGCCTCCTCGACACCGGCTGGACCCCGGGCTCGGTGACCCTGGTCCGGGTGGCGCTCGCCGCCTCGGTCGTGCTGCCGTTCGGCATCGCCGCACTGCGCGGTCGCTGGTTCCTGGTCCGCCGTAGCGCGCCGACCATCGTGCTGTACGGCGTACTCGCCGTCGCCGGCGCGCAGTTCTGCTACTTCTCGGCCGTCCAGCACATGCAGGTCGGGCCGGCGCTGCTGATCGAGTACACCGCGCCGGCGGCGGTCGTGGTCTGGCTGTGGCTGCGCCACGGCCAGCGGCCCGGCCCGGTCACGCTCGTCGGGGCGGGCCTGGCGGCCCTCGGGCTGGTGCTGGTGCTGGACCTGCTCTCGGGCGCCGACCTCAGCACCGCCGGCGTGCTCTGGGCGCTCGCGGCGATGGTCGGCGCGGCGTCGTACTTCCTGATCTCGGCCGACGAGTCCAACGGCCTGCCGCCCATCACCCTGGCCGCGGGCGGCCTGTTCGTCGGGGCGAGCGCGCTCGGCCTGCTCGCCCTGGTCGGCCTGCTGCCGATGCACGCGAGCACGCAGGCGACGTCGTACGCCGGCCGCGAGGTCGCGTGGTGGGTCCCGCTGCTGGTGCTCGGCCTGGTCACGGCCGCGATCGCCTACGTCACCGGCATCGCCGCCGGGCGCCGGCTCGGGTCGCGGTTGGCGTCGTTCGTGGCGCTGCTGGAGGTCGTGGCGGGGGTCGGGTTCGCCTGGCTGCTGCTCGACGAGCTGCCTCGCCCGATCCAGCTGGTGGGCGGGCTGCTGATCCTGGCCGGCGTGGTCGGCGTGAAGCTGGGCGAGAGCCGGGTGCGCGCCGAGGAGCCGGCGCTCGGCTGAAATACCTCGAGCCGGTCTGCAACAACCCGGCTCCTCACGCCGTGTGTTGTGCATGGATGGGGGCGTGACCGACTTCGAGGCGTGGGCGGAGGCCCGGGTAGCGGGCCTGCTGCGCTTCGCGTACCTGGTCACCGGGTCCCAGCACGCCGCCGAGGACGCGGTCCAGGCCGCGCTGACCCGCGCCTGCGAGAAGTGGTCGCGCGTCGGGTGCACCCACGACCCGGACTCCTACGTGCGCCGGATGGTCGTCAACGAGCACATCTCGACCTGGCGCCGGTCCGGCCGGCGCGAGGTCGCCGTCGCCGAGGTGCGCGACACGGTCGTCGTCGACGCCGCGGCCGGGGTCGCCGACTCCGACGCCGTCTGGCGGATGTGCTCGGCGCTCCCGCGCCGGCAGCGCGCGGCAGTGGTGCTCCGGTTCTACGAGGACCTGGAGTACGCCGAGATCGCGGCGCTGCTGGACTGCTCGGAGGCCACGGTCCGCTCCCACGTCCATCGCGCCCTCACTTCGCTGCGGGCGAGCCTGACGAGCCAGGAGGAGCGCTGATGGACGACCTCGAGCAGCTGGTGCGCGACGGCCTGCGGGAGCGAGCGGAGCGGGTGGACACCACCGCTCCGCTGGTGGCCCGGGCGAGGCAGTCGGCGCGCCGCCGGCGCGGGGCCCGCGCGGTGGTGGCCGCGGCCGCGGCGGTCGTGATCGTGGTCGGGGGTGCGGCGATCCTCGACGGGTCGCGTGACGTGAGTCCGTCCCCGGCGCCCGACGTGACCTCAGACGGTGCCGAGACGCCTACGCCGATGGCGCCGGACGGCTGGCGCACCGAGCAGTGGCACGACCTGGCCGTGGACGTCCCGGCGCACTGGGGGTACGGCTCGGCACCGATCCGGACGGACAGGCGGCCGACCATCTGCGACGACCGACGCCCGGGGCCTTACGTCGGACGCCCAGTGATGGCCTCGGACATGTGCATGTTCGCCGCCTGGATCGAACCGGAGGATCCGTACGTGTGGCTCGGTGCCGATCTGGAGCCCGGCATCGTCGTGGTCGGCGACGGCCTGGTCCAGGAGACGGTCGAGGTCGCCGGCACCACGCTGACGGTCGCCGCGGACGACCCGCTGCGCCGGCGGATCCTCGGCTCGGCCCGGCGCGGTGGCACCTGCCCCGGGGAGCTCGGCGGTGTGCCGACAGCGCGCCTGCCGATCGCTACGACCGGGCACGGCCTGATGGTGTGTGCCTACCGGAGCGAGGATGGGCAGCCTCGACTCGTCGGCGGCGAGCTCCTCGACGCGGCGGCCGCTCGGCAACTGATCGGGAGCTACCGGGCGTCAGCGCTCATGTCGCGTGCGCCCGAGTGCGAGGACGCGGCCGACGAGGAGATGCTGCTGCTCCAGGTCCGGGACCGGCAATGGGTGGCCGGCCTCCAGTGCCAGGGAATCCGAGAGGTGGGAGAGGACGACTGGTTCCAGCCGTTCCTCACCGGTCCCGACCGCTGGGAGGTCGGCGTGCTGCCGCACGTCCTCGCGTGGATCTTCGGCTCCCCGACCAAGTCGGGCTAACGCACGTCCTGCCGTTTGACGTACACCTCGCGCACCAGCATGAGGATCGCGGCAGCGGTGGGGATGGCCAGCAGCGCGCCGACGACGCCCAGCAGGGCCGCGCCGACCAGGGCCGCGATCACCGTGACGGCCCCGGGGATGTCGACCGATCGGGACATCACCCGTGGATAGATCACGTAGTTCTCGAACTGCTGGTAGACGATGTAGAAGATCGCGCAGATGATCCCGGTCTTGACGTCGGTGGCGAACGCGATCGCGGTCACGATCACCGCGCCGATCGTCGCGCCGATCATCGGGATGACGTCGAGCAGGGCGACCACGAAGGCCAGTGCGACGGCGTACTCGCCGAGGCCGATGGCGAACAGGAAGACCAGCGACGAGATGCCGGCGCACAGCGCGACGACGAACGCGCCCGAGACGTAGCCGCCGATGCCCGCGATCACGCGGTCGCCGAGCTTGGAGACCCGGTCCCGGCGCGACGCGGGCGCCAGGCTGTAGAACGCGTGCGTCGTGGTCTTCATCGAGGACAGGAAGTACAGCGTCAGCACCAGGATGATGAACGCGTTGAACAGCGCGCCGAGCACGGCGAGACCGACGCCGAGCGCGCCGCCGAAGACGGCCCCGGCGAAGTCGCCGTCCGCGACGTAGTCGCGGACCTTGTCGACGACCTCGTACTCCTCGTTGAGGTCCTGCACCTGTTTGTTGCGCTGCAGCTCGTCGAGCCAGTGCGGCGCGTTGTCGGTGATCGAGGAGACCTGGTCGGTGATGACCGGCACGATCGCCACGACGAACAGGGTGAGCGCGCCCAGGAAGGCGATGATCACCGCCATCACGGCGATGCCGCGCCGCAGGCCCCGGCGCTCCAGGAACAGCACGACCGGGTTGAGGCCCGCCGCGATGAAGAACGCGACGATGATCAGGACGAGCGTGGACCCGATCTGCTCGAAGAGGCCGAAGAGCCACCAGGCCAGGGCGAAGCCGATCCCGCCGACCAGGCCGACGAAGAACGGCGCCCGGTGGTTGAGCGGGGGTCCGGGCTCGCCGAGGTCGTCGGGTTCCTTCGTGGTGATCGCGGCCTCGTCGTCGGCCGCCTCGGAGTCTGCGGCGTCCGCGGTGTCCCGCGTCGCCGGAGGCTGGTGGCTCAAGCGTCGTCCTCGCCGAAGCCCGCGACGACGTCGCGCAGGGAGGCGAGCTGGGCGGTGATCGCGTCCCGGCGCTTGCGCAGGCGCTCGAGCTCGGCGCGGGTCTGGGCGACCTCGCGCTCGGCCTCGGCGTTGCCGGAGGTGGTGATCGACTCGGCCTGGGTGCGGGCGGAGGTGACGATCTGCTCGGCCTCGCGGCGCGCCCGGCTGAGCAGGGCGTCGGCCTCCGTCTGGGCCTGCTGGCGGTGCTGGGTGGCCTGCGAGGTGGCCTGGCGGGCCCGCTCCTCGGCCGCGGTCGCCCGCTCCTCGGCCTCCTGGACCAGCTTGCGGGTCTCGGCGGTCGCGCTGTTGTGGAAGTCGGTCGCCTCGCGGGCGAGCCGCTCCTTCTCGACGGCCAGCATCCGGCGGGCCTCCTGGACCTCGCGGTCCGCGGCCGCGCGGGCCTGCTCGACCTCGCGCTGCGCCGTGGTGCGGAGCTCGGTGGTCTCCTGCTGCGCCGCGAGCCGCAGCTGCTCGGACTCACGGCGCGCCGACGCGCGCAGGTCGTCGGCCTCGCCGCGGGCCAGGGTGCGCTCCTGCTCGGCGTCGGCGTTCGCCCGCTGACGCTGCTCGTCGAGCTCGGCCAACTGCACGGTGCGCATGTCCTCGGCCTCCCGGGCGGCCTCGGCACGGATCGCCTTGGCGTCGCGGCTCGCCTGCTCGCGGATCTCGGTCGCGTCCCGCTGAGCGGTGTCGCGGATCTCGTTGGCCTCCTCCTCGGCCAGCCGCAGCATCGCGCTGGCCCGGCCGCCGAGGCCGGCGTACGACGGGTTCGCGTTCTCGGCGAGCTCCTGGCGAGCGGCCTCGAGCTGCTCCTCCAGGGCGACCGCGCGGCGCTCGGACTCCGCGAGGCTGGCGCTCAGGCCGGCCTTCTCGGAGGCGAGCTGGGTGAAGGCGCCGTCGACCGCGGCCGGGTCGTAGCCGTTGCGCCGGATGACCGGGAACGACGGCGTCGTCGAGGTCGCGCGCGGGGCCGCGGGCGCCGGGCGGGAGGCCGGCCGGGGCGCGGGACGCGACGCGCTCGCCGGCGGGATCACCGGGCGCTGGGCGGCCGGCTTCTCGGCGGACGGGTCGGAGGGGTCCGTCGCCCCCGCGGACGGGGACTGCTTCTTGGCCACCGCCGGGATGACCTGGGTCTTCTCGCCGTCGCCCGGGTCGTTGTCCGGCTGCTCGTCGAAGATGGACAGGCCCTGGTCACTCATGGTCGAAGCATCCTTCTTCCGGTCGGGGTGGTCTCGCCGCCCCATCCTCCCCGATGACCCTGAGAACTTCCCACCCCGGCTCCGGCGATTCGGGGACCGGGGTGGGCAAGTTCCAGGACGGGTGGGGGCGTTGTCGGCTCAGACGCCGCGGAAGCGGTTGATCGCCGTCTCGTGCCGGGCGCGGAGCTCGTGGTCGCGGACGCCGAGGCCCTCCTCGGGCGCCAGGCAGAGCACCCCGACCTTGCCCTGGTGCTTGTTGTGGTGCACGTCGAGGGCGGCCTGGCCGACCTCGTCGAGGGAGTAGGTGCGCGACAGGGTCGGGTGGATCTTCCCCTTGGCGATCAGCCGGTTGGCCTCCCACGACTCGCGGTAGTTGGCGAAGTGGGAGGAGATGATCTTCTTGAGGTTCATCCACAGGTAGCGGTTGTCGTACTCGTGCATGTAGCCGCTGGTCGAGGCGCAGGTGGTGATGGTGCCGCCCTTGCGGGTGACGTAGACCGACGCGCCGAAGGTCTCGCGCCCGGGGTGCTCGAAGACGATGTCGATGTCCTCGCCGCCGGTGAGCTCGCGGATCCGGGCGCCGAAGCGCTTCCACTCCTGCGGGTCCTGGGTGTGCTCGTCCTTCCAGAACCGGTAGCCCTCCTCGGAGCGGTTGATGATGAGCTCCGCGCCCATCGACCGCGCGATCTGGGCCTTCTCCTCGTTGGAGACCACGCACACCGGGGTGGCGCCGCCGTTGAGGGCGTACTGGGTGGCGAAGCCGCCGAGCCCGCCGGAGGCGCCCCAGATCAGCACGTTGTCGCCCTGCTTCATCGCGCCGCCGTTCTTCGAGACCAGCTGGCGGTACGCCGTGCAGTTGACCAGCCCGGGGGAGGCGGCCTCCTCCCAGGTCAGGTGCGCGGGCTTGGGCATCAGCTGGTTGGCCTTGACCAGCGCGATGTGGGCCAGGCCGCCGAAGTTGGTCTCGAAGCCCCAGATCCGCTGCTGCGGGTCGAGCATCGTGTCGTCGTGGCCGTCGGGGTCCTCCAGCTCGACCGAGAGGCAGTGCGCGACGACCTCGGTGCCGGGCTGCCACCGGGTCACGCCGGGGCCGGTGCGCAGCACGACGCCTGACAGGTCGGAGCCGACCACGTGGTAGGGCAGGTCGTGGCGCTTGGTGAGCTCCGACATCCGGCCGTAGCGCTCCAGGAACCCGAAGGTGGAGACGGGCTCGAAGATCGAGGTCCACACGGTGTTGTAGTTGATCGCCGAGGCCATCACGGCGACGTACGCCTCGCCCGGGCCGAGCTCGGGCAGCGCGACGTCCTCGACGTGCAGCGACCGGCGGGGGTCCTTGTCCTTCGAGGCGAGTCCCTCGAACATGTCGACCTCGTCCTTGTGCACCGTGACGGCGCGGTAGGACTCGGGGATCTCGAGGTTCGCGAAGTCCTCGCTGGCGATGCTCCGGGGGTCATCGGAGGCGGCGAGGATGGCGTCGAGGATGTGCTGCACATCGGCTCCTACGGGGTGAGGTTCTCGAGGTGGGGCGCAGAATTGCCCGAGTATTACCGCTCGGTAACGCCGCTGGCGACCACGTGTGACCTATCTGGCTCTACGGTGACCTCGTGGACCTGACCGTGGACCTCAACAGCGACGTCGGGGAGTCCTTCGGCCGCTGGGAGCTCGGCGACGATCCGGCGGTCCTGGCCGCCGTGACCAGCGCGAACGTCGCCTGCGGGTTCCACGCGGGTGATCCGCTGACCCTGCGTCGCACCTGTACGGCGGCCGCGGAGCACGGCGTCCGGGTGGGCGCCCAGGTCGGCTACCGCGACCTCGCCGGCTTCGGGCGGCGCTACATCGCCTACGAGCGGGCCGAGCTGACTGCGGACGTGCTCTACCAGCTCGGGGCGCTGGACGGGATCGCCCGGGCGTCCGGCACCCGGGTGACCTACGTGAAGCCGCACGGCGCGCTCTACAACACTGCGGTGCACGACGAGGAGCAGGCCGCGGCCGTCGTCGACGCGGTCGCGGCGTACGACGCCCGGCTCCCCGTCCTCGGTCTGCCCGGGTCCGCGCTGCTGGCCGCCGCCGAGCGGGCCGGGCTGGGCACGGTGCGCGAGGCGTTCGCCGACCGCGGCTACACGCCCGCGGGGACGCTGGTGCCGCGCTCGCAGGAGGGCGCGCTGCTCACGGACCCGGCCGAGGTGGCGGACCGGGTGCTGCGCCTGGTCACCGAGGGAACCGTCGTCGCCGTGGACGGCAGCGTCGTCGCGATCGAGGCCGAGTCGGTCTGCGTGCACGGCGACTCCCCGGGCGCGGTCGCGATGGTCCGCGCGGTCCGCGCCCGCCTCGAGGGATCCGGGGTCGCGCTGCGGGCGTTCTCGTGAGTGACGCGCCCGCCCTGCTGCCGTACGGCGACCGCGCGGTGCTGGTCGAGCTCGGCAGCGTCGAGCGTGCGCTGGCCTGGGCCGACGCGCTGGACGCCGACCGGCCCGCGGGCGTCGCCGACGTCGTACCCGCCGCCGAGACGGTGCTGGTGGTGCTCGCCGAGGACGCCGTGCCCGAGCGGGTGCGCGAGGCGCTCCGCTCGGTCCGTGCGGACGCCACCAGCGGCGGCGGCCTCGAGCCCCCGTTGATCGAGATCCCGGTCGTGTACGACGGCCCCGACCTCGCCGACGTCGCGTCCCTGACCGGCCTCACCGAGGCCGAGGTCGTCGCGGCGCACACGGGGACCCCCTGGCGGGTCGCCTTCGGCGGCTTCGCCCCCGGCTTCGGCTACCTGGTCGGCGGCGACCCGCGGCTGCGGGTGCCGCGCCGCGACCGGGCTCGCACGTCGGTGCCGGCCGGCGCCGTGGGGCTGGCGGGGGAGTTCAGCGGGGTCTACCCGCGGTCGTCACCGGGCGGTTGGCAGCTGATCGGCCGCACCGAGGTGCGGCTGTGGGACCTCGACCGCGACCCGCCGGCCCTGCTGCGGCGCGGCGCGGAGGTGCGGTTCACCGAGGCGGGCCGATGACGCTGCTGCGGGTACGGCGGCCCGGCCCCCTCGCCCTGGTCGAGGACCTCGGCCGTCCCGGGTACGCCGCGATCGGCGTCGGCCGCTCCGGTGCCGCCGACCGGGGCGCGCTCCGGCTCGCGAACCGCGCAGTGGGCAACCCCGAGGACGCCGCCGGCCTGGAGGTGCTGCTCGGCGGGCTGGAGCTGGAGGTCGTAGGCGGCTCGGTGACGCTCTGCGTGACCGGTGCACCGGCGCCCGTGCGGGTCGGCGGGCGCGACATGGGGCCGTCGTACGTCGCGACCGCGCGGGCGGGGGACGTCGTTCGGCTCGGGGTGCCGGCGGTCGGTCTCCGGTCGTACGTCGCCGTCCGCGGCGGGATCGACGTGCCGGCGGTGCTCGGGTCGCGCAGCCGCGACGTGCTGTCGGGCATCGGTCCGGCGCCGCTGGACGTGGGGGACGAGCTGCCGGTCGGGGTCGCGACCGGCGTGCTGCCGGCCGTCGACCTGCTGCCGTCGCTCCACCTGCCCGAGGTGGTCGAGCTGCGGCTGGTCCGCGGTCCCCGGGACGGCTGGCTGGACGACGCCGACCGGCTGACCGCCGGCAGCTGGACGGTCTCCTCGGAGAGCGACCGGGTGGGCATGCGGCTGCTCGGCGGCGCGCTGGCCCACCGCGACCCCGGCCGCCAGCTGCCCAGCGAGGGCGTGTGGCGCGGCGCCGTGCAGGTGCCGCCGGGCGGCGAGCCGGTCGTGTTCCTCGCCGACCACCCGGTGACGGGCGGCTACCCGGTCGCCGGCGTCGTGGTCGACGCCGACGTGGACCGGGCCGCGCAGGCGCGGCCCGGCCAGGTGGTCAGGTTCCGGTGGGTGCGGCCCTGATCCGGACCGGTCAGTGGCCGTGCGCGGCCGGCTGCACCAGCTCGACGAGCACGCCGCCGGCGTCCTTGGGGTGCACGAAGTTGATCCGCGAGTCCGACGTACCGCGCTTCGGGGCGTCGTAGAGCAGGCGCAGGCCGCGCTCGCGCAGGATCGCGCTCACCTGCTCGACGTCCTCGACGCGGTAGGCGACCTGCTGGCAGCCGGGACCGTTGCGGTCGATGAACTTGGCGATCGTCGAGGTCTCGTCGATCGGGGCGAGCAGCTGCACGCACGAGCCGGAGTCGCCGACGGCCATCATCGCCTCGCGGACGCCCTGCTCCTCGTTGACCTCCTGGTGGGCCAGGGTCATGCCGAGGATGTCGCGGTAGAAGGCGATCGCCTCGTCGAGGTCCGGCACGGCCATGCCGACGTGGTCGATGGCCGTGAACAGGTGCTGCGGGAGCTCGGTCCCGGTCGTGGAGGCGCTCATGGCGCTCATGGTCGTACGACGGCGACGGGGTCGGCGACCCCTTGTGAGAAGTGCGACACAGGGGGCTTCGCGCTGGCCCTCGCCACCCCCGGGGGGCGTGGGTAGGGTCCGAAGCATCGGCACGTCCGCCCCCATTCCATCCGGAGGAATCCATGTCTAGCGTCATCGTCGCCGGGGCCCGCACCCCGATCGGCCGCCTCTCCGGCGGCCTGAAGGATCTGACCGCCGCCCAGCTCGGCGGCCACGCCATCGAGGGTGCGCTCGCGAAGGCCGGAGTCTCCGGTGACCAGGTCGACTACGTGATCATGGGTCAGGTGATCCTGGCCGGGGCCGGCCAGAACCCCGCCCGCACCGCCGCCGTCGCCGCCGGCATCCCGATGAGCGTCCCGTCGATGACGATCAACAAGGTCTGTCTCTCCGGCCTGAACACGATCGCCCTCGCCGACCAGCTGATCCGCGCCGGCGAGGTGGAGATCGTCGTCGCCGGTGGCATGGAGTCGATGACCAACGCGCCGCACTTCCTGCCGAAGTCGCGCGAGGGCATCAAGTTCGGCGACGTGAAGCTCGTCGACTCGATGGCGTACGACGCGCTGTTCGACCAGGTCACCAGCCAGGCCATGGGGATGCTGACCGAGGAGCGCAACGGCGCGTCGGAGAACCTGACCCGGGCCGAGCAGGACGAGTTCGCGGCCCGCTCGCACCAGAAGGCCGCGGCCGCCTGGAAGAACGGCGTCTTCGACGACGAGGTCGTGCCGGTCTCGATCCCGCAGCGCAAGGGCGACCCGGTCGTCGTCTCCACCGACGAGGGCGTGCGGGGCGACACCACCGCCGAGTCGCTCGGCAAGCTGCGCCCGGCGTTCTCCAAGGACGGCACCATCACCGCCGGCTCCTCCTCCCAGATCTCCGACGGCGCCGCCGCGGTCGTGGTGATGAGCAAGGCCAAGGCCGAGGAGCTCGGCCTGGAGTGGCTCGCCGAGATCGGCGCGCACGGCCAGGTCGCCGGTCCCGACTCCACCCTCCAGCTGCAGCCGGCGGCCGCGACCGCGAAGGCGTGCGAGAAGGAGGGCATCGCCCCGACCGACCTCGACCTCGTGGAGTTCAACGAGGCCTTCGCCGCGGTCGGCATCTCCTCGGCCCGCGAGCTCGGCCTCGACGACGAGAAGGTCAACGTCAACGGCGGCGCGATCGCCCTCGGTCACCCGGTCGGCATGTCCGGCACCCGCGTCGTGCTGCACCTCGCCCTGGAGCTCCAGCGCCGCGGTGGCGGCGTCGGAGCGGCCGCCCTGTGCGGCGGCGGCGGTCAGGGCGACGCGCTGATCGTGCGTGTCCCGAAGAAGTAACGCCTCCGCCACGGACCTCGTCGCGCGCGCTCGCGCCGGCGAGGTCCGTGCCGTTGCGCGCCTGGTCTCCCTCGTCGAGGACGAGTCGCCCCTGCTGCGCGAGGTGACGGCCGCCCTGGCCCCGCATGCGGGCCGCGCCCACGTCGTCGGCGTGACCGGCTCGCCCGGCGTCGGCAAGTCCACCACCACCAACGCGCTGGTGCGTGAGCTGCGTTCGGCGGGCCGGCGGGTCGGCGTCCTGGCGGTCGACCCGTCGTCGCCCTTCTCGGGCGGCGCCCTGCTCGGCGACCGGGTGCGGATGGCCGACCACGCCACCGACGAGGGCGTCTACATCCGCTCGATGGCCGCCCGCGGCCACCTCGGCGGGCTGGCCTGGAGCACACCGCAGGCGATCCGGGTCCTCGACGCCGCCGGGTACGACGTCGTGGTCGTCGAGACCGTCGGCGTCGGCCAGAGCGAGGTCGACATCGCGGCCCAGGCCGACACCACGCTCGTGCTCCTCGCGCCCGGCATGGGCGACGGCATCCAGGCCGCCAAGGCGGGGATCCTGGAGATCGGCGACGTGTACGTCGTCAACAAGGCCGACCGCGACGGAGCCGACCGGGTCCGCCGCGACCTGCGCTCGATGCTCGACCTCGCGCAGCGCCCCGAGGACGCCTGGCGGCCGCCCGTGCTGGCCACCGTCGCGCAGGCCGGCACCGGCCTCCCCGAGCTGGCCGCCGCCGTCGACGAGCACCGGGACTGGCTGGACTCCACCGGCGAGCTGGTGCGCCGACGTACCCGTCGGGCGCGGCGGGAGATCGAGGCGATCGCCGTCACGGCGCTCCGGTCGCGGTGGGCCGAGGTCGGCGGACGCGCGGAGCTCGACGCGCTCGCCGCGCAGGTGGTGGCGGGGGAGAGCGACCCGTACGCCGCCGCCGACGAGCTGCTGGCCGGCACCTAGGTGGTCTGGACCGGCGCGCCTGCGCCGCTGTCGGCCTGCGCCGCGCCATCCTCGAAGTGCTCCATGTCCTGACTCCGGGTGTCCGAGGATGGTGTCGTCGTTGAAGAGGGCTGTCGTACCGCTGCTCGCCGTGCTCCTGGGCGCCTGGCTGGTCGCCGACCCGCGGGGTCTCGCGGACGCCGCGGGGGCGAGCCGGGACCGGGCCTGGGAGGCCACCGGCGAGGTGCTCTCCTCGGCGGTCACCTTCGTCGGGGAGCGCTGAGGGCGCCGCCGACCGCGGCACGAACGTCCCGCCGGCCGGTGACCCCGGTCCCGGGCGGGAGGTGGACGGCTGTGATGAGATCGAGGCGTGGACCTCGCCCGCGCACTCGAGACCCTGCCCGCCGACCCCCGCGTCGTCGTCACCGGCAACCACGCCACCCCGTGGCACACCCTCGGCCTGCTGGACGCGGCGCTCCCGTCGTACCGGCTGTGGGCGCTCAACGGCCAGCCCGGGCTGCCCGACCGCGACGGGGTGACCCTGGAGTCGTCGTTCGTCGGGCCGGGCCAGCGGCGCAGCCCCCGGCTGCGCTACGTGCCGGCTCGGCTCTCGATGGTGCCGCGGCTCTTCGCCGACCGGCTGCCGCCCGACGTCGTCGTCCTGCACACGACCCGGCCGCGGGACGGCAAGGTGTCGCTGGGGGTGGAGGTCAACGTGCTCCCCGCGGCGGTGGAGGCCTGCCGCCGGCGTGGCGGGATCGTGGTGGCGCAGGTCAACGCGCGGATGCCCTGGACGTACGGCGACGCCGAGCTCGACCTGGACCAGGTCGACGTCCTGGTCGAGGCCGACGAGGAGATGCCGCACGCGCCGCGCGGGGTCGTGGACGAGACCTCGGCGCGGATCGGCGCGCTGGTCTCTGAGCGGGTGGCCGACGGCTCGACCCTGCAGGCCGGGATCGGCGCCGTACCCGACGCCACGCTGCGCGGCCTGGTCGGCCGCACCGGGCTGCGGGTCTGGACCGAGATGTTCTCCGACAGCGTGCTCGCGCTCGAGAAGGCCGGAGCGCTGGACCGCAACGTGCCGATCACCGCGTCGTTCCTGTTCGGCTCGCCCGAGCTGCTGGAGTGGGTCGACCGCAACGAGCGGATCGTGATGAAGCGGACCGAGGTGACCAACAGCCCCGCCCGGATCGCCCAGAACCCCCAGATGGTCAGCGTGAACACCGCGCTCCAGGTCGACCTGTTCGGCCAGGTCAACGCGTCGCGGATCCGGGCGCGCATCCACTCCGGGTTCGGTGGCCAGACGGATTTCTACGTCGGCGCGCTGCACAGCCAGGGCGGGCAGGCGTTCATGGCGCTGCGCTCCTGGCACCCCAAGGCCGACACCTCGACGATCGTGCCGCTGGTCGACGAACCCGTGACGTCGTTCCAGATGAGCGCCATCGTGACCGAGCAGGGCGTCGCCCAGGTCTTCGGCGTCGACGAGCGCGAGCAGGCGCGCCAGATCATCCAGGTCGCCCACCCCAGCGTCCGCGACGAGCTCTACGAGGAGGCCGTCGAGCTGGGCCTGGCGTGACGCGCGTGAGCAGGCTCCTAGGATTGGCCCCATGAGCCAGCAGCCGTTCTCCCGTCCCGGTGCCATCGACCTGTCGGCGCTCCAGCGCCCCGCGCCGAGCGGCCCGCCGACGGGTGCCGGTGCCCCGGGCGCGCCCGCCGGCGGCGCTCCCGGAGCCGCGCCGGTCGGCGGCTCGTCGTACGCCGTCGAGGTGACCGAGCAGAGCTTCCAGGCCGTCCTGGAGTCCTCGATGACCGCGCCGGTGCTGCTCGTCTTCTACTCGCGCACGCGGATGCCCGAGAGCGGCCGCCTGGCCGACGACCTCGCCGTGCTGTCGGGCGAGTTCGAGGGCCGCTTCCTCGCCGGGCTCGTCGACATCGACGCGGCGCCGGGGATCGCCCAGGCCATGCAGATCCCGTCGATCCCGCTCGTGGTCGCGGTGCTCGACGGCCGGCCCGCGCCGCTGCTGCAGGACGCGCTGCCGATGGAGGAGCTGCGCACCGCGCTCACCCAGGTGATGCAGCAGCTCACTGCCCAGGGCATGACCGGTCGCCACCAGCCTCGCGCCGGCGGCCCCGCCGGCGCCGAGGGCGAGGACGCGGAGGAGTACGTCGACCCGCGCTACGCCCCCGCCCAGGACGCCCTTGCCGCGGGCGACGTCGACCAGGCCGTCGCGGAGTACCAGAAGCTGGTCACCGCCAATCCCGCCGACGCCGAGGCGGCCGCCGGGTTGGCCATGGCCAAGGTGCTGCAGCGGGTGCAGGGCGTCGACCTGCAGGGCGCGCGCGCCGCCGCCGCGGACCGGCCCGACGACGTCGACGCGCAGACGCTCATCGCCGACCTCGACCTGTACGGCGGCCACGTCGAGGACGCGTTCGCGCGGCTCGTCGAGCTGGTCCGTCGTACCTCCGGCAAGGAGCGGGACGCCGCGCGCGAGCACCTGCTGGGACTCTTCGCCGCCGTCGGCAACGACGACTCCCGAGTCCTCAAGGGCCGCCAGGCCCTCGCCTCCGCGCTGTTCTGAGCGCGCCTCGCCCGAGCCTGCGAGGGCGAGGAGGCGCGCGCCAGGTCTCTCTCGCCCCGCGGCTGAGGAACGAAGCCGCGACGGGCGTATCGAGACCTCGTTTCGCGTCTGGGTCTCGATACGCCCCTCGTTCCTCGGGGCTACTCGACCACCGAGTTGAGTGCCGTGAGCACCGCGGCGACCGCGGGGGAGTCGGCCATGCTGCGGCGGTGGACGGCGACCACGTCGCGGGTCGGCACCGGGTCGTGGGCGCGCACCGCGACGACGCCGTCGAGCGGCTGGCGGCCGAGCCGAGGGACCAGGGCGATGCCGAGTCCCGCGCGGACCAGGGCGAGGTGGGAGTCGAACTCCATCGCGGTGTGCGCGATCCGGGGGAGCCGGCCGGTGCCGTCGTACATCCGGTTCAGCCACTGACGACAGATGGTGCCCTCGGGGGTGGCGATCCAGCCCTCGTCGACGAGGTCGGCGGGCGTGACCCGGTCGCGGCCGGCGAGCGGGTGCGCGGGGTGCACGATCACGTCCGCGACGTCCTGGGCGACCTGCGTGGTCGCGACGTGGTCGGGCACGGAGATCGCGACGTCGCCCCAGCGGTGGACGACGCCGATGTCGGCCTGCCCGGTGGCGACGAGTTCGACGGTGTCCCACGGCTCGCGCTCGGTGAGGCTCACCGTCAGGTCCGGGTGCGTGGTCAGCAGGTCGTGGACGACCGGCGCGACCAGGCCGCGCATCGCGGTCGAGAACGTCGTGAGCCGCAGGTGCCCCGAGATGGCGCCGGCCTGGCGGTGCAGCCCGGCCTCCAGCTGCTCCAGGTCGGCGAGCAGTCGACCGCCCTCGTCGACGAGGTGGCGACCGTGCCCGGTGAGCATCACCCCGCGACCGACCCGCTCCAGCAGCGGGACGCCCGTCTGCCGCTCGAGCCGTTTGACCTGCTGGGAGACCGCGCTCGGGGTGTAGCCGAGGGCGTCGGCCGCGCCGACCACCGATCCGTGGGTCGCGACGGCGCGGAGGGCGGTGAGGGCGGGAAGGTCGATCATGTAGCGATGCTACAAGGATATGCGCACGAGGATTCGCTGGTGCTTCATGGTTGTGCTCGGAGAGGGTGGCGGGGTGACTCGCCGTGACTCCCTGCTCGCCGCCCTGGTCGCCACCGTCTGGGGCTTCAACTTCGTGGTCATCGACTGGGGGATGGCCGGGGTCCCGCCGCTGCTCTTCCTGGCCCTGCGGTTCGTGCTCGTGGTGTTCCCGGCGATCCTGCTGGTGCCCCGGCCGGCCGTGCCGTGGCGGACCCTGGCGGCTGTCGGGGTGTTCATGTCGATCGGCCAGTTCGGCTTCCTCTACGTCGCGATGGACGCGGGGATGCCGCCGGGGCTGGCCGCCCTGGTGCTCCAGGCGCAGGTGGTCTTCACGATCGTGATCGCCGCGGGGGTGCTGCGCGAGATCCCCACCGCGGCGCAGGTGGCGGGCGTGCTGCTCGGCGTCGTCGGCCTCGTGGTCGTCGGCCTCGGCCGCGGCGGCCACGTGCCCGCGACCGCCCTGCTGCTGTGCCTGCTGGGCGCCCTCTCCTGGGGGATCGGCAACGTCGTCTCGCGGGCCGCCCGGGTGCCCGGCGGGCTGTCGCTGACGGTCTGGTCGGCGACCGTCGTACCGGTGCCGCTGCTGGCGCTCGCCCTGGTCGTCGACGGCCCGTCCGCCGTGGCCGACGGGCTGGCGGCGTTCGGCTGGCAGGCGGCCCTCTCGACGCTCTACACGGCGGGGCTGGCCTCGCTGGTCGGGTACGGCGTCTTCAACTCACTGCTCGCCCGCAACCCCTCGGCGGCCGTGGTGCCGTGGGTGCTGCTCGCCCCGGTCGTCGCGATGATCTCCGCGTGGCTGCTGCTCGACCAGGTCCCGAACGGCGCCGAGGCCGGCGGCGGGCTGCTGCTGGTGGTCGGCGTGCTGGTCGCGCTCCGCTCGGGGCGGCGACCGGCGGCTACGCCCGCCCCGACTCGGTGTACGACGCCCCGCGGCCGTCCAGGCTCGCCAGCGCGGAGTGCACCCGCCGGGCGGTGAAGTCGGCGCACCGCTCGTCGACCTGCTCGAGCGTGCAGAACTCGGCGGTGCGGATCTCACGCTCCTGACGGACCATCTGCTCCAGGAGCGACGCCGGTCGTACGCCGCCGTCGAAGACCAGGCACAGCGCGTCGTCCCAGCCGCTCCACGGCGGCAGCCAGTCGGTCAGCAGGAGCGGGCCGGGGACGAGGGTGAGACCGAGCTCCTCCTCGACCTCCCGCCCCGCGGCGACCTGGGGGGACTCGCCGACCTCGACGACGCCGCCGGGCAGGTCCCAGTCCTGCTTGTAGGTCAACTGGCACAGCAGCACCCGCGCCGACTCGTCGCGCACCAGCAGCTGCGAGATCGCGCGCTTGCGGGGGAGGAACGAGTTGAGCAGCGCCCGGAACCCCTCGGGCTCGTGCGCCGGAAGGTCGCTGGCGAGCCGTGCGTACACGATCCGGTCGGCGGGCTCGCCGTCCACCGTCACGCCGCGCATCACGCCCTCGCGCCGCATCCCCGACCAGGTCGCCACCCGCTGCCCGGCCTCGTCGGCGGGGTCGATCAGCGCCTCGACCCGGGCGTGGTCCAGCAGCGCCGCGACCACCTCGTGCCGGACCACCTCGACGGGTTGCCCGGCGTCCCACGAGATGCGGGCCACCCCGACGGCCACCGTGGTCACGGTCGTCGTCGGCTGCTCGGTCACGCCGCCAGGGTAGTGGGTGGGTGGGGGTGGCTCCGGCAGGCGCGATTGCGGCTCCATCACGGTATGCAGACGACTTCGCGCTGCCCACGGCGTACCCACCGTGGAGAGCGTCGGCTCGTCTGCATACCGTGATGAACCTGCGGCCCCCGAGACCCCCGAGACCCCCGCAGGCTCAGCCCTTCCGCCGGAACCACACCGTCGCCAGCGGCGGTACGACGATGTCGGCGTGCGCGGGCTGGCCGGACCACTCGCCGTCGACGGCGGTGACGGAGCCCAGGTTGCCGACGCCGGACCCGGTGTACGCCGACGCGTCGGTGTTGAGGATCTCCTCCCACTCGCCGGCCTCGGGCAGGCCGAGGCGGAAGTCGAAGTGCGGGATGGCGGCGAAGTTCGACACGCAGGCCACGTCCGGGGCGCCGGGGGAGCGGCGGACGAACGAGAAGACGTTGCGTCCGGCGTCGTTGGCGTCGATCCAGGCGAAGCCGTCGGGGGAGTGGTCCTGGCCCCAGATCGCCTCGGAGGAGCGGTAGGCGGAGTTGAGGTCGCGGACCAGGGTCTGGACGCCGCGGTGCTCGGGGTGGTCGGTGAGCCACCAGTCGAGCTCGCGCGACTCGGCCCACTCCGACTCCTGGCCGAACTCGGCCCCCATGAACAGCAACTGCTTGCCGGGGTGCGCCCACATGAAGCCGAGGTAGGCGCGCAGGTTGGCCAGCTGCTGCCACCGGTCGCCGGGCATCTTGCGCAGCAGCGAGCCCTTGCCGTGCACGACCTCGTCGTGGCTGATCGGCAGCACGTAGTTCTCCGACCAGGCGTACACGAGCGAGAAGGTCATCTCGCCGTGGTGGTACGCGCGGTGCACCGGCTGGTGCTCGACGTACCCGAGCGAGTCGTGCATCCAGCCCATGTTCCACTTGAACCCGAAGCCCAGGCCGCCGTCGGACGTCGGTCGGGTGACGCCCGGCCAGGAGGTCGACTCCTCGGCGATCGTGACGATGCCGGGGACCCGCCGGTAGACGGTCGCGTTCATCTCCTGCAGGAACTGCACCGCCTCGAGGTTCTCGCGGCCGCCGTGCACGTTCGGCGTCCACTCGCCCTCCTCGCGGGAGTAGTCGAGGTACAGCATCGAGGCGACGCCGTCGACGCGCAGCCCGTCGGCGTGGAACTCCTCCAGCCAGTACAGCGCGTTGGCGTAGAGGAAGTTGCGCACCTCGTGACGCCCGAAGTTGAAGATGTGCGAGCCCCACTCCTTGTGCCAGCCGCGCTGGGGGTTGGGGTCCTCGTAGAGCGGCGTCCCGTCGAAGCGCGCCAGCGCCCACTCGTCGGTGGCGAAGTGGCCGGGCACCCAGTCCAGGATCACGCCGATCCCGGCCTGGTGCAGACGGTCCACGAGCAGCCGGAAGCCGTCCGGGTCGCCGAAGCGCGCGTCCGTCGCGAAGTACGACGTCACGTGGTAGCCCCACGAGCCGCCGAACGGGTGCTGCATCACCGGCATCAGCTCGACGTGGGTGAAGCCCAACTCGGAGAGGTACGCCGGCAGCTCGTCGGCCAGCTGCTCCCAGGTCTTGTCCCGCCGCCACGAGGCGAGGTGCATCTCGTAGGTCGACATCGGCGAGGTGACCGGCTGCTTCTCCGTGCGGGCCGTCATCCACTCCTGGTCGCCCCACTCGTAGGTCGACTCGAAGACCTTCGACGCGGTCTGCGCGGGCCGTTCGGCCCACGTCGCCATCGGGTCGGCCTTCTCGCGCCACACGCCGTCGGCGCCGAGGACGGCGTACTTGTACGTCGTGCCGGTCCCGACGCCGGGGACGAACAGCTCCCACACCCCGGAGGTGCCGAGCTGGCGCATCGGGTGCTCGCGGCCGTCCCAGGCGTTGAAGTCGGCCTTGAGGCGGATGGCGCGGGCCGACGGCGCCCACACCGCGAACGAGGTGCCGGTGACGTCGCCGAGGGCGCCGGGGTAGCGGTGCACCCGGGCGCCGAGCACCTGCCAGAGCTGCTCGTGCCGTCCCTCGTTGATCAGGTGCAGGTCCACCTCGCCGAGGGTCGGCAGGAAGCGGTAGGGGTCGTCGACGACCGACGGGCCGCCGTCGTACGCGACGGCGACGCGGTAGTCGGGGACGTCGGGCACCGGGAGCACGCCGACCCAGATGCCCTCGTACTCGTGCTCGAGGCGGGTCTCGCCGTCGGCGTACTGGACGGTGACCGAGGAGGCCAGCGGCTTCAGCACCCGGACGGTCACGCCGCCGTCGTGGGGGTGCGGGCCGAGGACGGCGTGCGGGTCGCCGTGCTCGCCGCGCACGATCTGCGCGAGCTGCTCCCGGTCGACGGGATGGGCGACGGGCTGGGGGGTCGAGGTGCTCATGAGTCTCCGATCCTCGCGATGGCCTCGAGTGGGATGGACACCCACGTCGGTCGGTTGCGGGTCTCGTACACGGTCTCGTAGACGGCCTTGTCGGCGACGTAGGCGTCGAGCAGGATCCGCTGCTCGTCGCTCACCTCGCCGCCGGCGTACGCGACGAGGAAGTGGTTGCGGTTGCGGTGCGCCCACTCCTCGGCCCGGTAGGCGCGCTGGGCGGCGCTCTCGGCGTCGTCCTCGTCGTGGGAGCGCTCGACGACGCGGGGGGCGTAGTCGAAGGAGCGCAGCATCCCGGCGACGTCGCGCCACGGCGAGTCGGGGAGCTGACGCTCGGCCAGCGGCTTGGCCGGCTCGCCCTCGAAGTCGACGATCCGCCAACCCGTGGAGGTGCGCAGGGTCTGGCCCAGGTGCAGGTCGCCGTGGACCTGCTGGACCGAGAGCGTCGGCAGCGCCGCGACCCGGTCGTACGCCGCCCGCAACGTGTCGGCGTGGGCGGCGAGCTCGGGGACCGCCGGGAGCGCGGCGTCGAGTCGGGCCCGCATCGCCTCGGCCAGCTCGCGGGCCGCCTCGGCGCCGCGGTCCTCGGTGGGGAAGTGGGTCGCGAGCGCCGTGTGGACCTCGCGCAGCGCCTCGCCGAGCCGCGACGCCTCGCCGGCGAAGTCGCCGCCGACCTCGTGGGCGTGCAGGTCGGCCTCGGCGAACAGGTCGCGGACGCTGGTCAGGGCGAGGTCCCAGCCGTCGGTGGCGGTGCGCAGGAACTCCTGCAGCATCGCGAGCTGGACGACCTCCCCGGAGGCGGGGTCGCGCCAGTCCACCCAGCCGTAGAGCGCGGCGACGTGCTCGGAGCCGGCCCGGGTCAGCACCTCGTGGACGGTGATGTCGGGGTTGCGGCCGGGGGTGACCTTGCGGAAGAGCTTCATCAGCGAGTCCTCGCCGAAGAGGACGGAGGAGTTCGACTGCTCGCCGGAGAACAGCGCGGAGTGCACGTCGCTGTCGAGCGCGTGTCCGGGCACCCGGTGGAAGCTCAGGCCGCTCGCCGCGTCGGTGACCGTGCCGTCCGGCGACGCCTCGGCCTCGACGAAGGTGCGCAGCCAGCTGGCCATCGCGACCTTGTCGTGCAGCGCGTCGTACGCGTGCACCCAGCCGTGCTCGGGCTCCTCCCACCAGCCGACGAAGGCGTGGTCGAGCCGGCTCTCGGCCTCGGTGTAGAGGGCCAGCGGGACCTGGTAGAGCTCGGTGCCGCCCTCGGGGTCGCCGTACGTCAGCTCGACGAGGTGGACGACGACCCGCGGGCCGTCGTCGACCGCACCGGGGACCGCGCCCAGCCGCTCGACGGCGGTCACCTCGAAGGGACGGCCCTTGCCGCCGAACCAGCGGGTCCGGCCGAAGTACTCGGCGAGGACGTTCGGGTCGATGTGCTCCACCTTCACAGCAGCTGCCCCTCCTCGGGAGTCTCGGGCACGGTCAGCCGGAACCAGTAGAAGCCGTAGCCGGCGAGGGTCAGCAGGTACGGCAGCTCGCCGATCACCGGGAACGGCACCCCGCCCAGCAGCTCGATGGGTCGCCGTCCCTCGAAGCGGCGCAGGTCGAGCTCGACGGGCTGCGGGAACCGGGAGAGGTTGTTGACACAGAGGATCAGGTCCTCGGTGCCGTCGGCGTCGACGTGCTCGCGCACGTAGGAGAGCACGGTGGAGTTCGAGCCGCCGAGGTCGGTGAAGGTGCCGAGCCCGAACGCCGGGTGGTGCCGGCGGGCGTGGATCATCCGGCGGGTCCAGTGCAGCAGCGAGGAGGAGTTCTCCAGCTGCGCCTCGACGTTGACAGACTCGTAGCCGTAGATCGCGTCCTGGACCACCGGGAGGTCGAGCTTGCCGGGGTTGGCCGAGGAGAAGCCCGCGTTGCGGTCGGAGGTCCACTGCATCGGGGTGCGCACGCCGTCGCGGTCGCCCAGCCAGATGTTGTCGCCCATCCCGATCTCGTCGCCGTAGTAGAGGACGGGCGAGCCGGGCAGCGAGAGCAGCAGCGCGTTGAACAGCTCGATCTGGTTGGTGTCGTTCTCCAGCAGCGGCGCCAGCCGCCGGCGGATGCCGATGTTCGCCTTCATCCGCGGGTCCTTGGCGTACTCGCCCCACATGTAGTCGCGGTCCTCGTCGGTGACCATCTCGAGCGTCAGCTCGTCGTGGTTGCGCAGGAAGATGCCCCACTGGCAGTTGTGGGGGATCGCCGGCGTCTGCTCGAGGATCTCCGAGATCGGGAAGCGCGACTCGCGGCGTACGGCCATGAAGATGCGTGGCATCACCGGGAAGTGGAAGGCCATGTGGCACTCGTCGCCGCCGAGCTCGTAGTCGCCGAAGTACTCGACCACGTCCTCGGGCCACTGGTTGGCCTCGCACAGCAGCACCCGGCCGGGGTAGTTGTCGTCGACGAACCTCCGCACGATCTTGAGCGCCTCGTGGGTCTCCGGGAGGTTCTCGCCGTTGGTGCCGGGGCGCTCGTAGAGGTACGGCACGGCGTCCAGCCGGAAGCCGTCCATGCCCATGTCGAGCCAGAACTTCATCGCGTCCAGCATCGCCTCGAGCACCTTCGGGTTGTCGAAGTTGAGGTCGGGCTGGTGGGAGAAGAAGCGGTGCCAGTAGTACTGCTGGCGCACCGGGTCCCAGGTCCAGTTCGACGGCTCGGTGTCGACGAAGATGATCCGCGCTTCCTGGTACAGCTCGTCGGTGTCGGACCAGACGTAGAAGTCGCCGTACGGCCCGTCCGGGTCGGAGCGGCTGGCCTGGAACCACGGGTGCTGGTCGCTGGTGTGGTTCATGACGAAGTCGATGATCACGCGGATGCCGCGGGCGTGCGCCTCGTCGAGGAAGTAGCGGAAGTCCTCGACGGTGCCGATCTCCGGCAGCACGCCGGTGTAGTCGGCGACGTCGTACCCGCCGTCGCGCAGCGGGCTCGGGAAGAACGGCGGGATCCACAGGCAGTCGACGCCCAGCCACTCCAGGTAGTCGAGCTTCTCCACCAGCCCGCGGAAGTCGCCGGTGCCGTCGCCGTTGGAGTCGCGGAACGAGCGGACCAGCACCTCGTAGAAGACGGCCGTCTTGAACCAGTCGGGCGTGGAGTGCGCGGCCGACTCGGCGTCGACGCCGGAGTCGGTGTGACCGTCGACGATCGGGTCCTCGCCCAGCGGGGGGCCGTCCTGCACGGGGGTGGGTCCGGTCTCCTGCTCGGTCTGGCTCACACGGTCCTCCTGACGCTCAGCACGTGGGCGGGCTCGTTGTAGGGATCGAGGCGGACGTAGTTGTGCTGGCCCCAGCTCCAGTCCGCCCCGGTGATCTCGTCGTGGACGACGAGCGAGTCGCCCCAGCCCAGGCCGAGGGCGGGCAGGTCGAGGTGGACCATCGTCTCGCGGGCGGCGTGCGGGTCGAGGTTGACCACGACCACGACCAGATCGTCGCCGGCCTGCTTGGAGAAGCACAGGACGTTCTCGTCGTCGGTGCTGTGGATGGTGACGTTGCGCAGCAGCTGGAGCGCGGGGTGCTCGCGGCGGATCTCGTTCAGCCGGGTGAGGTACGGCGCCAGCGTGCGGTTCTCGCGCTCCGCGGCCTCCCAGTCGCGGATCCGGATCTGGTACTTCTCCGAGTCGAGGTACTCCTCGCTGCCCGGCTTGACCGCCACGTGCTCGAAGAGCTCGTAGCCGGCGTACACGCCCCAGCTCGGCGAGCCGCAGGCCGCGACGACGGCACGGACCTTGAACGCGGCCGGGCCGCCGTACTGCAGGTAGGCGTGCAGGATGTCGGGGGTGTTGACGAAGAAGTTCGGCCGCATCAGGTGGTCGGACTCGCGGGAGAGCTCGGTGAGGTACTCCTCGATCTCCCACTTCGCGGTGCGCCAGGTGAAGTAGGTGTAGCTCTGGTGGTAGCCGATGGCGCCGAGGCCGTGCATCATCGCCGGCCGCGTGAACGCCTCGGACAGGAACAGCACGTCGGGGTCCGTGCGCCGGACCTCCTTCAGCAGCCACTCCCAGAACGCCAGGGGCTTGGTGTGCGGGTTGTCGACGCGGAAGATCCGCACGCCGTGCGACATCCAGTGCCGCACCACCCGGAGCACCTCGCGGCAGATGCCCTTCGGGTCGTTGTCGAAGTTGACCGGGTAGATGTCCTGGTACTTCTTGGGCGGGTTCTCGGCGTACGCGATGGTGCCGTCAGCGCGGGTGGTGAACCACTCCGGGTGCTGGGTCACCCAGGGGTGGTCGGGCGCGGCCTGCAGGGCCAGGTCGAGGGCGACCTCCAGCCCGAGCTCGCCGGCGCGGGCGACGAAGGCGTCGAAGTCCTCGAAGGTGCCCAGGTCGGGGTGGATGGCGTCGTGCCCGCCGTCCTTGGACCCGATGGCCCACGGCGAGCCCGGGTCGTCCGGGCCGGGCGTCAGCGTGTTGTTCGGACCCTTGCGGTTGACCTCGCCGATCGGGTGGATCGGCGGCAGGTAAACCACGTCGAAGCCCATCTCGGCCACGGCGTCGAGCCGCTTCGCGGCCGTGACGAAGGTACCGCTGGTGACCGTGCCGGTCTTCGGGTCCTTGGTGGCGCCCTCGGAGCGCGGGAAGAACTCGTACCAGGAGCCGAACAGCGCGCGGGGACGGTCGGCGTACGCCGGGTAGGGACCCTCGACCGTGACCAGCTCGCGCAGCGGGTGGGCCAGCAACAACGCCGTCAGCTCGGGGGACTGCAGGACCGCGAGGCGGGCCGCGGCGGGCCGGGTGCTGTCGGTGCTCGCCGCAATGGCGCCGGCGAGCAGCTCGTGCGCCGATCGGTCCTTCCGCGGCACGCCGGCCTGGACCCGCTCGAGCAGCAGCCGGCCCTCGGTGAACATCAGCTCGACGTCGATCCCGGCCGGGATCTTGATGCCCGCGGCGTGCTGCCAGGTGCCGATCGGGTCGGACCACGCCTGCACCTCGAAGGTCCAGGCCCCGGGAGCGTCCGGCGTCACCCAGGCGGCGTACCGGTCGGGCACCTCGGGATCCAGGCTCATCCGGACCGGGTCGCGTCGTACGCCGGCGGGATCGGTGAGGACCACCTCGGCGCCCAGCTTGTCGTGACCCTCCCGGAACACCGAGGCGGTCACCGGGAAGGGCTCGTCGACGGTCGCCTTCGCCGGCAGCCGACCGAGGTCGACCACGGGCATGACGTTCATGACGGGGATGCGTCCGACCATTGCTCCAACCTAGCGAGCGGATCTGGCGGGCTGGCAAGTCGTACGGCCGACCCGAGGGCAGCCCTCGAGTACCCACTGCCCGCGGATGGAACCGGACTCGGGCGGAGAGGTTGGATCGATCCAGGGAAGGGGCTAGCGTCGCTCCGGTGCGCGCGATCCGACGATTCACCGTCCGTCCCGTCCTCCCCGCGGCCCTGACGGCCCTGGGCGAGCTGGCCGGGAACCTCCGCTGGTCCTGGCACCCCGAGAGCCAGGACGTCTTCGCCGAGGTCGATGCCGACCTGTGGGAGGCGACGGGCCACGACCCGGTCCGTCTGCTCGGTGCCGTCGGTCGCTCCCGGCTCGACGAGCTCGCCGCCGACGAGGGGTTCCTGGAGCGGCTGCGCGTCGCGCGGGCCGACCTCGACGCGTACCTCACGCAGGAGCGCTGGTACCAGAAGTCGGGAGCGGACGGCCCCCGCGCCATCGGCTACTTCTCGCCCGAGTTCGGCATCACCGCGGTGCTGCCGCAGTACTCCGGCGGCCTCGGCATCCTCGCCGGCGACCACCTGAAGGCGGCCAGCGACCTCGGCGTGCCGATCATCGGCGTCGGCCTGCTCTACCGGCACGGGTACTTCCAGCAGGCCCTGTCCCGCGAGGGCTGGCAGCAGGAGACCTATCCCGTCCTCGACCCCGACGAGCTGCCGATCTCGCTGCTGCGCGAGCCCGACGGGTCGCAGGCGATGATCTCGATCGCCCTGCCCGAGGGACCCGAGCTGCTGGCCCGGATCTGGGTCGCGGGCGTCGGGCGGGTCCCGCTGCTGATGCTCGACACCAACGTCGAGGGCAACCCCGACCACTACGTCGACGTGACCGACCGGCTGTACGGCGGCAACTCCGAGCACCGGCTGCGCCAGGAGCTGCTGCTCGGCGTCGGCGGGGTCAAGGCGCTGCGCGCGTACTGCCGGATCACCGGCCACCCCGAGCCGGAGGTGTTCCACACCAACGAGGGCCACGCCGGCTTCCTGGGCCTGGAGCGGATCCGCGAGCTCACGGTCGCCGAGGACGGCCCCCGCCTCGACTTCGACACGGCGCTCGAGGTCAGCCGCGCCTCGACGGTCTTCACCACCCACACGCCGGTCCCGGCCGGCATCGACCGCTTCCCGCTGAGCCTCATCGAGCAGTACTTCAGCGACGCGGGCGCCACCCCCGGCGTACCCGTGGAGCGGATCCTCGGGCTCGGCCGCGAGGACTACGACGGCGGCGACCCGGCGGTGTTCAACATGGCCGTGATGGGCTTCCGCCTGGCGCAGCGTGCCAACGGCGTCTCCCAGCTGCATGGGGTGGTCTCGCGCGGCATGTTCCAGGGGCTGTGGTCGGACTTCGACGTGTCCGAGGTGCCGATCGGGTCGATCACCAACGGCGTGCACGCGCCGACCTGGGTGGCCCGGGAGATCTTCGACCTCGCCGCCGGCCAGGGGGCGGACCCCGACGGCGACGACACCGACGCGTTCTGGGCCGCGGTCGACAAGGTCCCCGGGACCGACGTGTGGTCGGTCAAGCGGCAGCTGCGCGAGCGGCTGGTCCTCGACGCCCGGCGCCGGCTGCAGCAGTCCTGGGAGAAGCGCGGCGCGGCACCGGCCGAGCTCGGCTGGATCGAGTCGGCCCTCGACCCCGACGTCCTGACGATCGGCTTCGCGCGCCGGGTGCCGTCGTACAAGCGGCTGACGCTGATGCTGCGCGACCCGGAGCGCCTCAAGCGCCTGCTGCTGCACCCCGAGCGCCCGGTGCAGCTGGTGATCGCCGGCAAGTCGCACCCCGCGGACGACGGGGGCAAGCGGCTGATCCAGGAGCTGGTGCGCTTCGCCGACGACCCGGAGGTCCGGCACCGCATCGTGTTCCTGCCGAACTACGACATCGCGATGGCGCAGCCGCTCTACCCGGGCTGCGACGTGTGGCTGAACAACCCGCTGCGGCCCTACGAGGCGTGCGGCACCTCCGGCATGAAGGCCGCGCTCAACGGCGGGCTGAACCTCTCGATCCTCGACGGCTGGTGGGACGAGTGGTACGACGGCGAGAACGGCTGGGCCATCCCGTCGGCCGACGGGATGGAGGACACCGACCGGCGTGACGACCTGGAGGCCGAGGCGCTCTACGACCTGATCGAGCACGAGGTCACGCCGCGGTTCTACGACCTCGACCACGAGGGCGTGCCGACGCGGTGGGTGGAGATGCTGCGCCACACGCTGAAGTCGCTCGGCCCGAAGGTGCTCGCGACCCGGATGGTGCGCGACTACGTCCGGCAGCTCTACGCCCCCGCCGCGGTCACTGCCCGCCGGCTGAACAGCGACTACGCCGGCGCCGTCGAGCTGGCTGCGTGGAAGCGCCGGGTGCGCGCGGGCTGGGCCGGCGTACGGGTGGAGCACGTGGAGAGCAGCGGCGTCGGGGACGCCCCCGAGGTCGGCGCGACCCTGCACGTGCGCGCCTTCGTCGCTCTCGGCGAGCTCGCTCCCGAGGACGTCAGCGTCCAGCTCGTGCACGGCCGCGCCAGCGGCGAGGACGAGATCGTCGACGCCGCCGCCCTCGACCTCACGCTCGCCGAGTCGTACGACGCCGGCCGGCACCGCTTCGACGGCGACCTGGTCCTCGACCACTCCGGCGGCTTCGGCTACACCGTCCGCGTCGTACCCCGCAACGACCTGCTGGCCTCCGTCGCCGAACTCGGCGTCGTCGCCCTCCCCTGAGCACCGGAGGTCGAGCAGCGAAGGCGCTCAGCGCCTGAGCGTCCGTCGAGACCCGGTGAGCCGGCAGCGACGTCGATCACCGTTGCCTGTGGGCTGCGGGGGTCTCGACGGGCGCTCGTCGCTGGCGCTCCTCGCTGCTCGACCTCCGACGGGCGCTCGTCGCTGGCGCTCCTCGCTGCTCGACCTCCGACGGGCGCTCGTCGCTGGCGCTCCTCGCTGCTCGACCTCCGGTTGGGTTCCGGCCGATGACTCTGGTGGTCGAGCAGCGAAGGCG
>NZ_DATJTA010000089.1:0-64773 GCF_035503875.1 Nocardioides sp. | reverse complement strand
CACGAGGACGACGGACCCCTCGTGGCGATTAAGGAGTTCTCTCACGAGGGCGTCCCGCTTTACCTACGATGGTGCGACGTGGACTCCCAACTGAAGAAGACCCCTCTGCGACGCGGTGCACTCGCCGCGCTCACCACGGCTGGGCTGCTGCTCGGCTCCCTCATCTCCGCCGCCCCCGCCCAGGCGGCGCCCGGTCAGGGCGACCTGACCGTGACCATCACGGACCCGTCCGGGGCGAAGCTGCGCGGTGCGATCTACGCCCTCCCGGAAGGGACGACCGGGTTCGGCGGCTCGGGACTCAGGCCCTTCTACGGCGCGGACACCGCCCAGATCCCGGCCGGCGGGTACGGCGTCGTCGCCATGACCCCCTGGGGCGGCATGCTGTGCGCCGGCGTGAGCCCCTGCGACACCGAGATCATGTTCGGATCGGGTGAGGTCTCGGTGACCTCGGTCGTCGAGGTCCCCGACGAGGGCGCCGCGAACCTCGCCCTCAGCGCGCCGGCGCCGGCCACCGTCACGGGGACCTCCCGGGTGGGCGACGAGCTGACGATCGACTTCTCGGAGCAGATGGACCGGCTCGCCACCACCTTCGGCGGCGGTCTCGGCGGGCTGAACGTCCAGTGGCTGCGTGACGGCAAGGTCATCTCCGGCGCGGCAGGAACGTCGTACCGGATCGACCTCCGCGACGTCGGCCACACCATCGCGCCGCGGCTGTCCTGGTCGTTCCTCCTCGCCGGCGAGCTCTTCAGCGGCGCGTACGCCCCGAACGACAGCCGGACGCTGGCCGGGCGGCAGGTCGCCAAGGTCCGGACGACGACGAAGGCGACCACCTTCAGGAAGGTCATCCCGGCCGGGCGCGCCAAGAGCGCGTGGGTCGACGTCGTCGCCCGGGGCGGCGAGGTGACCGGGAAGGTGACCGTCCAGGTCGGCAAGTGGAAGCGCACCAAGCGGCTGTGGAACGGCGACACCCGCGTCCTGCTGCCCAAGCTGAAGCGCGGCCGGTACGCCGTGAAGGTGTCGTACCTCGGCACGGACGTCTTCGCGCCCTCCAAGGACCGGTTCGTCGTCCGCGTGAGGTAGCCCTCACCGCACCAGCACCGACGGACGTCGGTCGGGGCACGCCACCTATCCTGGGAGGCGTGCCCCGACTGCTTCAGCCACGTCTGCTGGGCGCGCACCTGCTGGCGCTCGTGCTGGTGTCGACCGCGGGGCTGCTGGGCTACTGGCAGTACGGCTCCTGGCAGGAGCGCCGCGCCGCCGAGGCGGCCGACCTCAGCGACCTCGAGCCCGAGCCGCTGGACGACGTCATCGGCCCCGACGACCCGTTCCCGGCCGACAAGGTCGGCCAGCCGGTCGAGGTCGGCGGCATCTGGGTGCCCACCGGCACCGTCTACGTCTCCGGCCGCGAGCACGACGGCCAGGACGGCTACTGGGTCGTGACGCCGCTGGCCGTGGGCGACAGCGACGCACCCGCGCTGCCGATCGTCCGCGGCTGGGTCGCCGACCCCGACACGGCGCCCGCCCCGCCCACGGGACCGGCGGAGCTGGTCGCCTGGCTGCAGCCCACCCAGGGCACCAACGAGGTCGACACCGACCGCAGCGACGACATCCTGCCGCAGGTCCGTACGGCGGACCTGATCCAGCACGTCGACCAGGACCTCTACGGCGCGTACGCCGTCGCGCAGGAGCCGCTCGACGGCCTGGAGCCGGCCACGCTGGAACAGCTGCCCGACGCCGGGACCTTCACCGCCCTGAAGAACCTGCTCTACGCGATCGAGTGGTGGCTCTTCGGCGCCTTCGCCGCCTTCATCTGGTGGCGCTGGGTGCGCGACGTCACGCAGGCGCCGGCCGAGGAGGATGCGGACGAGGACGTGGAGAGCGACCCGGTACCGTCAAGGTCGTGAACCGCAACCTCACCGCCTACCGGGTGATGGCCACCATCGTGGGCGTCCTGCTCGTCGTCCTGATCCTGATCGGCGTGCCGCTCGCGAACTTCGACGGCTCCGGCATGTGGGGGTTCATCCCCTCGACGCCGTCGCTGGTCACCCCCGGCTCGGACGTGCAGCACCTCGGGGAGGCGATCACCGAGTACCTCGGCGTCGCGCACGGCTGGCTCTATATGATCTTCCTGGTGAGCGCCTTCCTGCTCGCCCGCCGGGAGGCGTGGGAGCCGTCGTTCACCGTCGTGACGCTGATCTGCGGCACGATCCCGGTGCTGAGCTTCTGGGCCGAGCACCGCGCCACCAAGCGCGTGCACGCCGAGGCCGCCGCCGACGCCCTCGAGCCCTCCGTCTAACCCATGACGACCGCGTTCGTCCTCGGTGGTGGGGGCGTGCTGGGCGCGGTCGAGGTCGGCATGCTGCGCGCCCTCCTGGAGCGCGACATCACCCCCGACCTGGTGCTCGGCACCAGTGTGGGTGCCCTCAACGGCGCGCTGGTCGCCCGGCAGCCCGATCTCGGCGTGGTCGAGCGGCTCACCGAGCTGTGGCGCGGGGCCAACGAGGCCGGCCGGGAGGTGTACGGCGACCGCCCGCTGCGGACCATGCGCCGCGCGGTTTCGACCGGCACCCACATCTACTCCTCGAAGCCGCTCAAGCAGCGGCTCACCGAGGAGCTGGGCGACACCACCTTCGAGCAGCTGCCCGTGCGGCTGCAGGTCTGCGCGGCCAGCATCGAGCGTGCCGCCGAGCACTGGTTCAGCACCGGCCCGGTCGTCGACGCCGTGGTCGCGAGCGCCGCCGTACCGGGACTGCTGCCGCCTGCGAAGGTGGGCGACGAGCACTTCCTCGACGGAGGCATCGTGAACTCCGTGCCCCTGGGCCGGGCCGTGGCGTTGGGCGCCACCCGCGTCTTCGTGCTCCAGGTCGGCCGGTTCGACCGACCGTTGACGGTGCCCCGCCGGCCCTGGGAGGTTGCCCGGGTGTCCTTCGAGATCGCCCGGCGCCACCGGTTCGTCCGCGAGCTCGAGGAGCTCCCGCCCGAGGTCGAGGCCCACGTGCTGCCCGCACGCGGCACCTCCGCGCGCGACGACAGCCTCTTTGGGAGCAAGGACTTCTCGACCGTGCAGGTCCGCATCGACGCGACGTACGACGCCTGCGCGACCTACCTCGACGAGCTGGGCTGACGCGTGCTGGCCTGGACGGTCCGGCGCTTCGTCGTGGCGCCGGCCGTGGTCGGACTGACCGTCCTGGTCTGGTTCTCCCTGCCGCTGTGGCTGGTGGCGGCCGCCGCCCTCTCGGCCTTCGTCCCGGGACGCTGGCGGGTCCTCCGGCTGCTCTGGATCGCCATCCTCTACCTCACGATCGAGGCGCTGGTGCTGCTGGTCATGTGGGGAGCCTGGTTCGCCTCGGGCTTCGGCCGCACGATCCGGCGGCCGTACTGGGAGGGGATCCACTACGACCTCGTGCAGGGCGTCATGTGGGTCTTCTTCCGCGAGGCGAAGCGGGTGCTGCGCCTGACGATCGAGACCGACGGTCCGTCGCCTGACGCCCACCCCGGCGTCCCGATCCTCGTCTGCAGCCGGCATGCCGGCCCCGGCGACTCGTTCACGCTGATCCACGCGCTGATGCACTGGTACAACCGCGAGCCGCGGGTGGTGCTCAAGGACACCCTGGCCTGGGACCCGATGATCGACGTCGTGCTGAACCGGATCCCCGCCCGGTTCATCACCCCGAACCCCGGCGAGGGGCAGGACCTGCAGTCGCAGATCGCCGCCCTGGCCCACGGGCTCGACGAGAACGACGCGTTCGTGATCTTCCCCGAGGGCGGCAACTTCACCGAGCGGCGCCGCGACCGGGCGATCGATCGGCTGCGCCGGCTCGGGATGGATCGGATGGCCGAGCGGGCGGAGGCGATGACCAACGTGCTGGCGCCGCGCCCGGGCGGCTTCCTCGCCGCGCTGGACGCCGCTCCCGACGCGGACGTCGTCCTCGTCGCGCACACCGGGCTCGACCACCTGCTCACCGTGGGTGACGTGTGGCGCGAGCTGCCGATGGACAAGCGGATCGTGATGCGCTGGTGGCAGGTGCCGCGGGCGGAGATCCCGCCGGGCCGGGAGGAGCGCATCGACTGGCTCTTCGCCTGGTGGGAGCGGATCGACCTCTGGATACAGCAGAACCGGCCCGAGGAGATCTCGGGCCGGTCCTGAGAACGGCTACTACTACTTCTTGCCCTCGTCGATCGGCACGACCTCGGCCGGGTCCTCGGGCGTGGTGACCGGGTGCGGGTCCTCGGCCTGGTCGGCGATCGCCTCGTCCGGCGAGGCGCCGCCCGGGTCGTCGGCGGCGACGGTCGGGGCGCCGGGTGCGCGCGGCGAGGTGGGACCGGACGGCGGCGGAGCCGGGACGTACGACGACTGCCAGCTGTCGCTCTCCTTGCTCCCCTGCAGCTTCTTGGCCGCGAACCCGGCGGCGCCGGCGACGAGCGCGAACAGCGCCACCTTCTTCAGCTTGCCGCCCTTCTTCTTCGGGGGCGGCTCGTTCTTGAGCTCGGCGACCTTCGCGTCGGCCAGCTCCTTGACGGCGCTGGCCTTCTCGGTGGCGATGCCGGCTCCGGTCGCGATCAGCGGGGCGGCCTTGGCCCGGGCATCGGCCACTACGGGCGCGGCCTTCTCGCGTGCGTCGGCAGCGGCGGCGGCAGCCCGGACGCGTGCGTCGGCCAGCGCCGGGCCGGCCTTCTCGCGCGCGTCGGAGATCGCCGGCCGGGCGGTGTCGTGGACGAATTCCTCGACGGCGTCGATGGCGTGCACGACGGCCGCTTCGACCTGGGGGCGAACCGAGTCGACGTACTCCGAGGCCTGGTCGAGGAGGGACTTCTTCTTGCGGAGACGCATCGCGTCACTTCCTCTCGTTCGGTCGTTGCCATTCGATCATGTCGCGCAAGCGGCGACCAGCGCGGCGAAGACCCGCAGCAGCGGGATGCTTGCAGACCGTGCGAGGATCGACGAGGCACGACGAGAGATCGTCGTTGGCCTCCCGTACCCACATCAGCGCGCACGTTCACCTCGCGTCGTCACACCAGAAGGGCAGTCATGGCTGACCAGCAGGCCATCTTGAAGACCAACAAGGGCGACATCGTCATCACCCTGTTCCCGAACCACGCGCCGGAGACCGTCGCGAACTTCGTCGGCCTGGCCACCGGCGAGAAGTCGTACGACGCCGGCAACGGCAAGACCGGCCCGTTCTACGACGGCCTCGGCTTCCACCGCGTCATCGACGGCTTCATGATCCAGGGCGGCTGCCCGCTCGGCACCGGCACCGGCGGCCCCGGCTACACGTTCAAGGACGAGCCGCACCCCGAGCTCACCTTCGACAAGCCCTACCTGCTCGCCATGGCGAACGCCGGCCCGGGCACCAACGGCTCGCAGTTCTTCATCACCGTCGGCGCGACCACGTGGCTGAACTTCAAGCACACGATCTTCGGCGAGGTCGCCGACCAGGCCTCGCGCGACGTCGTCGACGCGATCGCCACGGTCAAGACCGGTCCCATGGACCGTCCCGTCGAGCCGATCGTGTTCGAGTCGGTCGAGATCGTCAACGCCTGAGCTCCACCTGACGTGACCCAACCTCCGACCCCCCAGGCCGGGGTGCCGACCTGCTACCGGCATCCCGGCCGGGAGTCGCACATCCGCTGCCAGCGCTGCAGCCGCTCGATCTGCCCCGACTGCATGCGCGACGCGGCCGTCGGGTTCCAGTGCCCGGAGTGCGTCGCCGAGGGCCGCAAGTCGACCCGCCAGGCGCGCACGGCGTACGGCGGGCTGCGGCCCACCAACGCCTCGATCACGACGATCGTGCTGATGGCGATCAACCTCGGCGTCTGGGTGGTGATCCAGGCGACCGGGCGCTACGGGTCGCGCCTGTACGAGCTCTTCGGCCTGACTCCCACCGGCACCTGCTCGCTGGACGACGGCGGCGGGTTCTACCCGGCGGTCGGCAGCGACGCGGTCTGCGCCCAGATCCCCAACACCGTCTGGGTGCCCGGGGTCGAGGACGGGTCGTACTGGCAGCTGCTCTCCTCGGCGTTCACCCACGTCGAGCTGTGGCACCTCGCCGTCAACATGCTCGCGCTGTACTTCCTCGGCCCGCAGCTGGAGATGGTGCTGGGCCGCGCCCGCTTCCTCGCGCTCTACGTGCTCTCCGGCCTGGCCGGCTCGGTGCTGGTCTACTGGGCCGCCGACCCGCAGGGCACCACCGTCGGTGCCTCCGGGGCGATCTTCGGCCTGATGGGCGCGCTGCTCGTCATCGCCCACAAGGTCGGCGGCAACGTCCAGCAGCTGCTGATGTGGCTCGGTCTGAACGCCGTCATCACCTTCACCGTCCCCAACGTCTCCTGGCAGGGACACCTCGGCGGCTTCCTGGGCGGTGCCCTGATCGCCGCGATGCTCGTCTACGCCCCCCGCGGCCCCCGTCGTACGACGTTCCAGGTCGCGGGCCTGGTCGCCTTCGCCGCGCTCCTCGCGGTCGCGGTCGTGCTCCGCTCGGCCTCCCTGGCCTGAGCCGCACCCTCTTCGCAAGCCCCCGGACGCCACGGTGTCCGGGGGCTTGTTGCCGCGCGTTCCGGGGAACCGAGGGGCCACGAGTTATCCCCAGCTGTGGACTTACATGTGGAGAACTACACGCGTGTAGTTCTCCACAGGGTTGTCCCCAGGTGTGCAAAACCGCCCGCCACCGGAGCGGTGACGGGCGGTTCTCGTGACGCGGTTGCGGCTGCGTCAGTCAGCAGCCGTGGATCAGATCACTCCCAACGCGTGGCGAAGGTGAAGCCGACGGCCATGAAGCCGATGCCGACGAAGAGGTTCTTCTGACCCAGGTCGTTCATCAACGGGATGCCGCCGGTGTCGGCGTCGTTGCTGAACAGGTAGAACGTGCAGATCCAGATCAGGCCGATGATGAAGCAGCCGAGCATGCCGACGACCACGCCGCGGCCGCGACCCAGCGGGGTCGAGGGGTGGGCCGAGATGGCGAGGCCGAGCAGCAGCAGGCCGAAGCCGATCAGGTAGTTCCAGTCGCCGAGGTCGGCCATGAACTTCGGGCTGCCCGGGTCGGGGGCGGGGATCGCGGTCGGGTCGACGCGGACGACGATGTAGTAGTACGCCATCCAGGCGATGCCCAGCACCATCAGCACCAGGGCGACGATGAACCTCGGCGACAGGACGGGGCCGCGGGCCGGGTCGGCAAAGGTCGGGGTGGCCTTCGACTTGGACACTGGTCTTGCTCCTCGGCTCGTGACGCGCCCGGGACGTCCGCCCACGGGTCGCGGGCTACCTTAGTCGTCGTGACAACCGAGCACCCGCACGCGGGTCCCTCCCGCTGGCGCCGACTGCTGCGCCCGTGGGCGATCGGCACGCCCGCGGTGGTGCTCGTGTGCGGTGGACTGTTCGTGGTCAGCTACCAGAACAGCGAGGGCATCGACCTGCGTCCGGGCCGCTACACCGACCTCGCCGACCTGGTCCGGACGGAGTCCGACCGGTACGAGCGCCTCGAGGACCGGGTCGCCGACCTCAACGACGAGGTGACCGCGCTGTCGGAGTCGGTCAACGACCGGACGGTGAACCGCTACCGGCGCCAGATCGAGCGGGTCGAGGACCCCGCAGGCATGGTCGAGCGCGAGGGGGAGGGCGTCACCGTCACGCTCACGGACTCGCCCCCGGAGCTCCTGGAGGCCGCCACCGAGTCCGGGGTGCGGCTCAGCGACTTCGTGGTCCACCAGCAGGACATCCAGGCGGTCGTCAACGCCCTGTGGCGCGGCGGCGCCGAGGCGGTCACCGTCCAGGGCAAGCGGATCGTGTCGACGACCGGGATCAAGTGCATCGGCAACTCGGTGACGCTGCAGGGCCAGCCCTACTCGCCGCCGTACGTCATCTCGGCGGTGGGCGACCAGGGCGACCTGCTCACGGCCCTCTCCGACGACGAGAACCTGCAGACCTACCGCCAGCAGGCCGAGGACCCCGACATCGCCATCGGCTGGGAGCTGGAGATCGAGGACGACCTCACCGCGCCGGCGTACGACGGCCTGCTCGACCTGTCGTACGCCGTGCCGATGGAGTGACGGGACCCGTCGACCGCTCGCTCTCCGCGCCCGGGAGCTCCGTGCCGGGATCGGCCGGGGGCGGGGTGATCCCCGGGTCCGTCGGCGTGGTCGGGGCGGTGGGCGTCGGGGTCGGCGTGGGCTCGACGTAGGTCGAGACGGTGAGGTAGACGATCGTCTGGTCGTCGTACTCCTTGTCGGGCGCCGGGTCCTGCTCGAACACCTGCCCGTTCGGGACCTCGGGGTGGTTGTCGTCCTCGAAGAAGCGGGGCACGAAGCCGAGGTCCTTGACGATCTGCTCGGCCTCCTGGCGGGTGCGCCCGACCAGGTTGGGCAGGGTCTCGCGGCCGTCGGAGTAGAACACCTTCACCGTCGAGCCGGTCGTGACTGGCGTGCCCGGCGGCGGATCCGTCCGGATGACCGCGCCCTCGTCCTCGTCGGACTTCTCCTCCTGCGGGTCGGCGACCAGGCCCAGGGCCTGCAGCTCCGCCACGACCTCGGCACGGTTGCGGCCGACCAGGTTGACCGGGATGGTCACCTGCGGCTGGCCGGTGGAGATGGTGAAGCCGACGGCGGTGCCCGGGTCGACGAAGAGCCCGGCGGTCGGCTCCTGGGAGCCCGGGATGACCCGGTTGGCCGGGACCTCGGTGCTGGCCTCGCGGCGGATCTCGCCGACCGCGAGGCCGGCCTCGCCGATCGCGGCGCGCGCGGACCGCTCGGTCATCCCGCCCAGGTCGGGGACCTCGTCCTGCTCGATCGGGGGCGGGAACAGCTTGGGCCACAGCAGCACCCCGCCGACGATCAGCGCGATCACCAGCAGGCCCAGGCCGACCAGCAGGCCGGTGCGCGGCCCGGTGTCCTCGGCCTCGGGCAGCGCCGTGCTCGTGGTCGCCGGGTCGGCGACCGGGGGGACCACCGTGGTGGCCGCGGTCGCCGGAGCGGGCGGCACGGTCGCCTGGACCGGACGGCCGGCGAGGTAGCGCTCGATGTCGCTGCGCATCGCCGCGGCGGACTGGTAGCGGTCCTCGAGCCGCTTGGTCAGCGCCTTCATCACGATGGCGTCGACCTCGGGCGGGAGCGAGGTGTCGTGGTCGGACGGCGGGAGCGCCTGCTCGCGGACGTGCTGGTAGGCGACCGCGACCGGGCTGTCGCCGACGAACGGCGGCCGGCCGGTGAGGAGCTCGTAGAGCAGGCAGCCGGTGGAGTAGACGTCCGAGCGCGAGTCGACGGTCTCGCCGCGCGCCTGCTCGGGGGAGAGGTACTGCGCGGTGCCCACCACGGCGGCCGTCTGGGTCATCGTGTTGGCGGCGTCGCTGACCGCCCGCGCGATGCCGAAGTCCATCACCTTCACGTCGCCGCTCGGCGTGAGCATCACGTTGCCGGGCTTGATGTCGCGGTGGATGATCCCGGCGCGGTGGCTGTAGTCGAGGGCGGAGAGCACGCCGCTGGTGATCTCCAGCGCGCGCTCGGGCAGGATCTTGCGGCCCTCGCGCAGGACGTCGCGCAGCGTGCGGCCGGCGACGTACTCCATGACGATGTAGGGCTGGGAGACGCCGGACCCGTCGGTGGCGGGCTCCTCGCCCGTGTCGTACACGGCGACGATCGAGGGGTGGTTCAGAGACGCGGACGACTGCGCCTCCCGGCGGAACCGGGCCTGGAACGTGGCGTCGCTGGCCAGGTCGGTGCGCAGCCGCTTGACCGCGACCACGCGGCCCAGCCGGGTGTCGGTGCCCTTGCGGACCTCGGCCATGCCGCCACGGCCCAGGAGCTCGCCGAGCTCGTAGCGTCCACCGACCGTCGTCGGCTGTGGGCTGCTCATCGGGGTGCGACCTCCCGGTCGGTCTGGGTCGGGCTGGTCGCCGGCTCGGAGACGCTCGGAGCGGGGGTCTCCGAGGGGGTCGGCTCCTCGGTCGGTGTCGGCGTCGGTGTCGGTGTCGGCGTCGGGGTGGGTGTCGGCGTCGGCTCCCGGGTCGGCGTCGGCGTGGGTGTCGGCGTGGGTCGCTCGCTCGGCGTCTCGGACGGCGTCTCGCTCGGCTCCTCCTCGGCGACCGGCCCCCAGTAGGAGACCTCCACCTCGGAGCCCTTCTCGAGGTTGCCGGACGGGTCGACGGACGAGACGTTGCCCTCGGTCCGCTCGCCCGGGTTGGCGACCTCGGTGGTGGTCACCTCCAGGCCGAGGTCGGCCAGCTCGTCGGCGACCTCCTCGACCGGCCGTCCGACGAAGTCGCTCTCGCGCACCCGCACGACCTCCGCGTCGTCCGTGGGACCGGACTCGTCGTCGCCGCTGGTGGCCAGCACCGCCGCGGTCACCGCGACCGCGCCGAGCAGCACCAGCAGCAGGATGATCAGCCAGCGGTTGCGGCGGCGGTCCTTCGACTCCTCCTCCGCGGTCGGCGTCGTGGTCGTCGCAGGCGCCTCGGCCGGGACCGGCGCGCCGAGCAGCTGGGTCTGCTGGGTGACGGGGGCGGCGACCTGGGTCGCGGCGGTGGCCGGGGCGCGCAGGGCCGCGGCGAGGGCGGCGCCGTCGGCGTACCGCTCGGCGGGGTCCTTCGCCAGGCACCGTCGTACGACGGCCGCGAGATAGGCGGGCACCTCGGGCGGGAGGTCCGGCACCGGGTCGTGCAGGTGCGCCAGCGCCGTCGCGACCGGCGACTCCTTGTCGAAGGGCCTGTGGCCCGCGAGGCACTCGAAGGCCACGACACCCAGTGCGTAGACGTCCGAGGCGGGGGTCGCGGTCTCGCCGCGGGCCTGCTCGGGGGAGAGGTACTGCGGGGTGCCCATGACCTGGCCGGTCTGGGTGATGCCGAGGCCCTCGGTCGCGCGGGCGATGCCGAAGTCGGTGATCTTCAGCTGGCGGCTCGGGGTGACGAGCAGGTTCGCGGGCTTCACGTCGCGGTGCACGATGCCGGCGGCGTGGGCGACGCCCAGCCCGTCGGCCGCCTGGGCGAGCAGCTCCCGGGTCGGCGCGGGGTCGAGGCCGGCACCCGCTCGCAGCAGCGCGGAGAGCGGCTGGCCGTCGACCAGCTCCATCACCAGGAACGGGCGGGGCACGCCGGAGCCGTCGGTCGCGTCGGCCTCGCCGAAGTCGTAGACCGAGGCGATGTTGGCGTGGTGCAGCGCCGCCGCGTGCCGGGCCTCGGTCTCGAAGCGGGACCGGAACGCGGGGTCGTCGGCGTACTCGGTCTTGAGGAGCTTGACGGCCACCTCGCGGTCGAGCGTGGTGTCGAACGCGCGCCACACCTCGCCCATGCCGCCGGTCGCGATGCGGCTGCGCAGCAGGTAGCGCCGCGCGTCGTCGGCGTACGTCTCCGGGGTCCCGGTCGTCACTTGATCACCGCTTCCATGACCGCCTTCGCGATCGGTCCGCCGATGGAGCCGCCGCCGATCTCACCGCGCGGGATGTCGGCCTTCTCGATCATCACCGCCACCGCCACCTCGGGGTCGTCGGCCGGGGCGAACGACACGAACCAGGCGTACGGCGGCACGTCGTCCTGCCCGCTCTGCGCCGTGCCGGTCTTGCCCGCGACCTGGACGCCGGGGATGGCGGCCGGGCGCGCGGTGCCGTCGTCGACGGTGTAGGTCATCAGGTCCGTCAGCACCTTCGCCGTGGACGGCTCGACCGCCTGCGAGAACTCCTCGGGCTGGGTGGTCTCCACGACGTCGAGGTCGGCCGACTGCACCTCGTCGACGACGTAGGGCCGCATCACGACGCCGTTGTTGGCGATCCCGGCCGCCACCATCGCCATCTGCAGCGGGGTGGAGCGGACCTCGAACTGGCCGATGCCGGCCTGGCCGGTCTGCGGCTCGTTGGCGTCGCGGGGGTACGTCGAGATCGCCTGCGGGCGCAGGTCCTCGAGGTAGTCGGAGTTGAACCCGAACGCCTCGGCCTGCTTCTGCATCTTGTCCTCGCCGACCTGGATCGCCAGCTGCGCGAACGTCGTGTTGCACGAGTTGCCCATGGCCTGGGTGAACGGGATCTGGTCGGTGCCGCAGGGCCGGCCCTCGTTGTCGATGAGGCCGGAGTCGCCGGTGGTCAGGGGCAGCTGGTAGCTGCTGCCGCCGGGCACCGGATCGTCGGCCGCCTCGGCCAGGCCGTCCTCGATGGCGGCGGCCGCGGTGACCAGCTTGAAGGTCGAGCCGGGCGGCAGGGTCTTCTGCGTGCCCCGGTTGAGCATCGGGTCGCCCTCGTCGGCGTTGAGCCGCTTCCAGGCCTGGTCGACCGCCGCCTTGTCGTGGGAGGCGAGCTCGTTGGGGTCGAAGGTCGGCGAGGTGACCATGGCCAGGATCTTGCCGGTCTTCGGCTCGAGGGCCACGACCGAGCCGCGGACGTCGCCGGGCACCTTCGAGAGCGCCGCGGACGCGGCGTCCTGGGCGGCCGGGTCGATGGTCAACCGGATGTTGCCGCCCTGGGTGCCCTGGTTGCTGAGCAGGTCGACGAGACGGGTCACGAAGAGCCGGTCGTCGTTGCCGGAGAGCACGTCGTTCTGGGTGCGCTCGAGCTGGCTGGCGCCGTACGCGTAGGCGAAGAAGCCGGTGAGCGGGGCGTACTTGAACGGCTTCTTGTAGGTGCGCAGGAACTCGTACTGGTCGTCGACGGGGACGCTCTCGGCGATCGCCTCGCGGCCGACGATGATCGAGCCGCGCTCGCGGGAGTACGCCGCGTCGAAGACCCGGCGGTTGTCGGCGCGGTCGTTGAGCGACTCGCTGCGGAAGTACTGCAGGTACGTCGCGTTGGCCATCAGCGCGAGGAAGAGGACCAGGCAGAAGATCGAGATGGTGCGGATGGGCTTGTTCATGGCAGTCGGACCACCTGCGTGGCCTCGGAGTCGGAGTCCTCGTCGTCGGCGGAGAGATCGGGCAGGGGACGGCGGGCCAGGTCGGAGACCCGCAGGAGCAGGGCGATGATCACCCAGTTCGCGACCAGCGAGGACCCGCCGGCCGAGAGGAACGGGGTGGTCAGGCCGGTCAGCGGGATCAGCCGGGTGACGCCGCCGATGACCACGAAGACCTGCAGCGCGAACACGCTGGCCAGGCCGGTCGCGAGCAGCTTCCCGAAGCCGTCGCGCGAGATCAGCGCCGCCCGCAGGCCGCGCTCGACGATGAGGCCGTAGAGGACCAGCACGGCGAGCACGCCGGTCAGTCCGAGCTCCTCGCCGATCGCGCCCATGATGAAGTCGGAGTTGGCGTACGAGATCCGCCAGGGGTTGCCCTCGCCGAAGCCGCGTCCCAGCAGACCGCCCCAGGCCATGCCGAACATCGACTCGACCAGTTGCCGGCTCTGGTCGCTGGTGCCCTCGCCGTAGTAGGAGAACGGGTCGATCCAGATGTCGAAGCGCCGCTGCACGTGCCCCGCGAGGGTGTACGCCGTCGCCGCGCCCGCGGCGAACAGCAGTCCGCCGACCACCAGCCAGCCCGGCCGCTCCGTCGAGACGTAGAGCATCACCAGGAAGAGGCCGAAGAAGAGCAGGCTCGAGCCGAGGTCGCGCTGGGCGACCAGGATCATCAGGCTGACGCCCCACATGGCGAGGATCGGACCGAGGTCGCGGCCGCGGGGCAGGTCGACGAAGAGCACCCGGCGCCCGGCCAGCGCGAGCGCGTCGCGGTGCAGCACGAGGTAGCCGGCGAACGTGATGACCAGCAGCACCTTGGCGATCTCGCCGGGCTGGAAGCTGAACGGGCCGACGCCGATCCAGATCTTCGCGCCGTTGATGGTCTTGCCGATGCCGGGGAGCATCGGCAGGACCAGCAGGACCAGGGCGGCCAGACCGCTGGTGTAGGTGAAGCGGGTCAACCGCCGGTGGTCGCGCAGCACGATCAGGGTGAGCGAGAACAGGACCACGCCGAGGGTCATCCAGGTCAGCTGGGCGCGGGCGACGTCGGAGTCGGGTCCCTTCGCCAGGTCGAGCCGGTGGATGACGGCCAGGCCGAGCCCGTTGAGCGCCGCCACGATCGGGAGCAGCACCGGATCGGCGTACGGCGCGACGAAGCGCACCACGAGGTGGGCGGCGATGGTCAGCGCGGCGAGCCAGCTGCTGTAGCCGACCATGTTGGCCGGGACCTCGCCCTGGACTCCGATCCCGACGGCGGCGTACGCCCCGATGCCGACGGCGAGCGCGAGGACGAGCAGGAACAGCTCCGCCCCGCGCCGTCGGCGGTGCACGAAGCCCATCAGTCCGGTGGTGGTGGTGCTCACGGCGCCACCCCGGTCGGCGTCGCGGCCGGCGCCATCCGCTCGACGAGGTTCTCGACGATCTTGCGGGCGTCCTCGAGGGAGCCGTTGCCCATGCCTTCGCTCAGCTGCTGCTGGTAGGTGTCGCCGAGCCGCTCGAGGTCGACGTTGGTCGTCTCGTACGGCTCCGAGAGGGAGATGCCGGGCAGGTCGGCGTTGACGCCGCGGAAGATGACGACCTCGCCGCCGTCCTCGGCGACGTAGTACTGCTGCTGGGTCCACGACCAGGCCGCCGCGACGGCGATCCACAGCAGCCCGACCAGCGCGAGGGTGAGGAGCAGCCGGGAGAGCCAGAGGAAGCGCGCGGGCGCCCGGGGTGCGTAGCGGATCGCCTCCGGGTCGACCGGGTCGGCGGGGATGCCGTAGTCGAGGTCGTCGGGCAGGCCGGGCACCGGGTCCAGCTCGCCGGTGTCGCCGGCGCGGGTGCCCCGGAACAGCGCTGGGCCGCGGGCGCCACGGCTGGGCCGTCGGCGCAGCTCGGCGGCCGCGCCCACCAGCTGGGGCTGCAGCGGCTGGCCGTCCAGGTCGGTGGCGGGGGAGCCGTCGGACTCCTCGACGTCGGCCACGACGCAGGTGACGTTGTCGGTGCTGCCGGCCTCGAGGCTGGCTCGGACCAGCTCGACCGCGGCGAAGTCGGGGGTGCCGTCGCCGAGGAGGGCGGTGAGCCGGGCGTCGTCGAGGACGCCGCTGGCGCCGTCGCTGCACAGCAGCAGGCGGTCACCGGGCACGAGCTCGAGGACGAACAGGTCGGGCTCGGCCTCGCGGACGCCGTCGAGCGCCTTGAGGATGATGTTGCGGTGCGGGTGCACCCGCGACTCGGCCTCGGTGATCCGGCCCTCGTCGATCAGGCTCTGCACGAAGGTGTGGTCGACGGTCAGCTGGCTCAGCTCACCGTCGCGCAGCAGGTACGCCCGGCTGTCGCCGACGTGGCCGAGGCCGATCCGACGGCCGTCGAAGAGCGCGACGGTGGCGGTCGTGCTGGTGCCGTTGAGGGCCGGGTCCTCGTCGACCAGCTCGGCGATCCGGTCGTGGGCGCGGTGCAGGGCACCCGCCACCGCGCCGAGCAGGTCCTCGCCGGGCTGCTCGTCGAGCTTGCGCAGCTGCTGGACCGCCGTGCTGGAGGCGATGTCGCCGCGCGCGGCCCCGCCCACGCCGTCGCAGACGGTGAGCAGCCAGGGGCCGGCGTACCCGGAGTCCTGGTTGTCGCGGCGGACCCGACCGACGTCGGAGAGCGCGGCGTACTGGAGGCGCAGCATCAGGACGGGACCATCACTTCCGCAGCTCCAGGATCGTCTTGCCGATCCGGACCTGGGTCCCGAGGGTGATGGTCGTGGGCTGGGTGATCCGGACCGAGCCGATGTAGGTGCCGTTGGTCGAGCCGAGGTCCTCGACGAACCACTGGTCGCCGGACGCGGCGATCCGCGCGTGCCGGGTCGAGACGTAGTCGTCGTCGAGGCGGATGGCCGCGTCGGTTCCGCGGCCGATCAGGATCGGGGCGTGGTCGAGGTCGGCCCGCTCGCCGGCGCTCGAACCCTCGACCACCAGCACGTGGGTCGGCGACCCGCGCCGCTTCGACGGGGGCTTGGCCGCCTTCTCCTTGCGGCGCGGGGCCTTGGCCCGCGCCGCCTCGGGCACCCGGGCCCCGAACATGTCGGAGCGGATCACCGAGATCGCCGAGAGCACGAAGATCCACAGGATGGCCAGGTAGGCGATCCTGACCAGCAGCAGGGTCAGCTCAGACAAGACCGTCCTCCTCGACCACCCGGACGGTCATCGTGGTGTTCCCGATCCGCACGATCGAGCCGTCGTCGAGTGGCGAGCGCTTGAGCTTCTGGCCGTTGACCAGCATCCCGTTCGTGGAGCCGAGGTCGTGCACCTCCACCTGGACGTCCTCGTGGCCGTCGGCGTGGCGGGTGTGCACGACGAACTCGACGTGCCGCCGGCTCACGCCCGGGTCGTTGATGCGGACGTCGGCCTCGCTGCCGCGGCCCACGACCAGGCTCGGCGGCTGGAGCGGGTGCTGGGTGCCGTTGATCTCCAGCAGCGCGCGGGCGCGTCGTACCTGGGTGTACGACGAGCTGCCCGTCACCTTCGCCTGGGCCTGGCTGCGCACCCGGAACCGGCCGGTGGTCAGGTCGTCGGCGGCCTCGAAGCCGATCGTGACCGGGCCGGGGAAGACGTAGCCCTGGGACTCGGCGTGCAGCGTCACCTGGGCGACGAGCTCGTCGGCCATCGCGCTGTCGTACGGCGCGAGGCGCTCCAGGTCGACCGCCGACAGCTCCACGTGGAAGTCGTTCGGCACCATCCGCCGCTCGCGCGAGAGGATCTGCGCGTTGTTGTCGCACTCGCGCTGCAGCGCCGCCGCGATCTCGACCGGCTGGACGGCCGAGCGGAACGCGCGCGCGAACGCGCCGGAGATCATCTGCTCCAGGCGCTGCTCGAACTTCTGGAGCCCGCCCATCAGCGTTCCCCCTTCCGTCCTCGCCCTGCCCCCATGGCAGGCCAACCGGCCCGACTCGGCGCCGGGTTGCCAACGATCGTAACGGGGTGGCGAGAGCGGGTGCCGGACCGCCGCACGCCGGTTTGGGAATCCTCGTGGCGCTGTCATACAGTGAGGCCGCTTCACGCGCGAGTGGCGGAACGGCAGACGCGCTGGCTTCAGGTGCCAGTGTCCGAAAGGGCGTGGGGGTTCAAATCCCCCCTCGCGCACGCGAAGTTGATCCGGCCCCCGGGCCCGCAGAGATGCGGCCCGGGGGCCGGACTGCATTTCGGCCCGCGCGGGTCGTGTGCCGCGGCCGCGTGCTTGCGCCCGCCCGACCAGCGCAATTGCGGCCGTTGGACAGGGTCTGGCGCCTCCGGCATGTCCAGCGGCTGCAATTGCGGCCGTTGGGCGGCCCGCGGTCGGGCGCCCGGATCAGGACCGGTCGTCGGCCGCGGCCGCGAGGCGCTGGGCGGAGTGCTGCAGGAGCGGCACCGCCTTCGCCACGAGGTCGTCGGTCATCCGCGTGACCGGGCCCGAGACCGAGACGGCGCTCCAGCCGAACGACGGGTGGGGGACCGCGACCGAGGCGCAGCGGACGCCGAGCTCCTGCTCCTGCTCGTCCAGGGCGTAGCCGCGGTCGCGGATCGTCTCCAGCTCGGCGAGCAGGGCGGTCTCGCTGGTCACCGTGTGTGGCGTGTACGACGGCAGGCCCACCCGTCGCACGATCTCGGTCACGTCGGCGGGGTCGAGCTGGGCCAGCATCGCCTTGCCGACGCCGGTGCAGTGCAGCTCCACGCGGCGGCCCACCTCGGTGAACATCCGCATCGAGTGCCGCGACGGGACCTGGGCGACGTACTCGGCGTGGTCGCCCGAGAGGACGGCGAGGTTGGCGCTCTCGCCGGTGGCGGTGACCAGGTCGGCGAGCACCGAGCCGGCCTGGTCGGCCAGGCGTCGTCCGGCGGCCGCGCCCAGCGGGATCAGCCGGAAGCCCAGCGCGTACTGCCGGTTGGGCAGCTGGTGCATGTAGCCGCGGCCCACCAGCGTCTGCAGCAGCCGGTGCGTGGTCGGCAGCGGCAGGCCGGTCGCGGCGGCGATCTCGGCGATCGACGACTGGCCGCCGCGGTCGACGACGACCTCGACGACGTCCAGCGCCCGGTTGACCGACTGGACGCCGCCCGACTCGTTCCCGCTCACGGGGCCATGGTGTCATACTCGCTCGACAGCTTCCGGAATACAGAAAACAGATTCCATCATACGGAAAGAGAGCACACTATGACCATGGTCGAGATCGGCTCGCTGCGGGTCGCGCCGGCCCTGCACCGGTTCATCGAGTCCGAGGCGCTGCCCGGCTCCGGCGTCGGCGCGGACGCGTTCTGGTCCGGGCTGGAGCGCGCCGTCGAGCAGCTGACGCCCCGGCAGCGCGAGCTGCTGGCGCGCCGCGAGGAGCTACAGCGCGGCATCGACGCCTACCACCGCGCCGCACCCGGGCCGGTCGACCCGGCGGCGTACCAGGCGTTCCTCACCGAGATCGGCTACCTCGTCGACGAGCCGGAGCCCTTCTCGGTCGGCACGCAGGGCGTGGACGGCGAGATCGCGGTCCAGGCCGGACCCCAGCTGGTGGTCCCCATCCTCAACGCGCGCTTCGCGACCAATGCCGTCAACGCCCGGTGGGGCTCGCTCTACGACGCGCTCTACGGGTCGGACGTGATCGACCGCGGCGGGGACCTGGCGCCCGGGACGTCGTACAACGCGAAGCGGGGCGCGGCGGTCATCGCCCGCGGCCGGGAGCTCCTCGACGCGGCCGCACCGCTGGCCGGGGCCTCCCACGCCGAGGTCGACGGGTACGCCGTGGACGGCGAGGGGTTGGCTGCCCAGGTCGGCGACCGCGTCGTCAGACTGGCCGACCCCGGGCAGCTGGTCGGTCACCGCGGTTCTGCGGCCCGGCCGGAGGCGATCCTGCTGCGGCACCACGGCCTGCACGTCGAGATCACGGTCGACCGCGAGCACGCGATCGGCGCGACGGACCGGGCCGGGGTCAGCGACCTGGTGATCGAGGCGGCCCTCACCACGATCATGGACCTCGAGGACTCGGTGGCGGCCGTCGACGCCGAGGACAAGGTGCTCGGCTACCGCAACTGGCTGCTGCTGATGCAGGGCCGTCTCGCGGAGGAGGTCACCAAGGGCGGGCGGACCTTCACCCGCCGGATGTCCCCGGACCGCACCTACACCGCGCCGGACGGCGGCGAGGTGACCCTGCCCGGCCGGGCGCTGCTCTTCGTGCGCCACGTCGGCCACCTGATGACCACCGATGCGGTGCTCGACGCCGACGGTGCCCCGATCCCGGAGGGGCTGCTGGACGCCTTCGTCACCGGGCTCGGCTCCTGCCACGACCTGCGCCGTACCGAGGGCCTGGCCAACTCCCGGACCGGCTCGATGTACGCCGTGAAGCCCAAGATGCACGGTCCCGAGGAGGTGGCGCTGACCGTGGACACCTTCGCGATGGTCGAGGAGACCCTCGGCCTGGCCCCGAACACCATCAAGGTCGGGATCATGGACGAGGAGCGGCGGACCACGCTCAACCTCGCGGCGTGCATCCGGGCCGCGCGGGACCGGGTCGCCTTCATCAACACCGGCTTCCTCGACCGCACCGGCGACGAGATCCACACCTCGATGCTGGCCGGGCCGGTGGTCCGCAAGAGCGAGATGAGGCGGACCGCCTGGATCGACGCCTACGAGAAGTCGAACGTCGACACCGGGCTCGCCTGCGGGCTCGCCGGCCGGGCGCAGATCGGCAAGGGCATGTGGGCCGTGCCGGACGAGCTCGCCGACATGATGGCGCAGAAGATCGCGCATCCCGAGGCCGGCGCCACCACCGCCTGGGTGCCCTCGCCGACCGCGGCGACCCTGCACGCGCTGCACTACCACCAGGTCGACGTGCGCGCGCGACAGGCGGAGCTTGCCGCCGGCGGCCGCCGGACCACGCGTGCCGACCTCCTGACGCTGCCGCTCGGTGACCCGGCCGGGTGGAGCGCGGAGGACCGCCGCGCCGAGCTGGACGAGAACGTCCAGAGCACCTTGGGGTACGTCGTCCGCTGGGTCGACGCCGGGATCGGGTGCTCCAAGGTCCCGAACCTCGCCGGCACCGGCCTGATGGAGGACCGGGCCACCTGCCGGATCTCCAGCCAGCACGTCGCGAACTGGCTCTGCCACGGCGTGATCACCGCCGAGCAGGTGGAGGAGAGCCTGCGTCGCATGGCGGTCCTCGTCGACGAGCAGAACGCGGGCGATCCCGACTACGTCCCGATGGCGCCGTCGTACGACGGGGAGGCGTTCCTCGCCGCCCGGGAGCTGCTGCTCCACGGCGCCGAGCAGCCGTCGGGCTACACCGAGCCGATCCTGCACCGCCGACGGGCGGCCCGGAAGGCCGCCCGGGACTAGCGGTCTCCCGGTGTCCGCACGGCCTCGGGCACGGCGACGTCGGACGCGGACAGGTCCGCGTCGACGTGCCCGGGGCGGCCGGCGAGGTAGCCGAAGGTGATCTGCACGCCGCAGACGACCAGCAGCAGCGCGTACGACGTCTCCCAGGAGCCGGTGCTGAAGCGCAGCCACGCCACCAGCTGCGGGCCGCCCGCGGCCAGGAGGTAGCCGACGCTCTGCGCCATCGAGGACAGCGCGGCCGTGCCCGCGGCGGTGCGCGCGCGCAGGGCGAAGAGCGTGAGCGTCACCGGGAAGACGGCGCCCCCGGCGCCGAGCATCACCGCCCACAGCCACGGTGCCTGCTGGGGAGCCAGCCAGAGACCCGTGAACGCCGCGCCCACGAGCACGGTCAGCCCGCCGATGAGGTGGCCCTGGGACCGCAGCCGGCCGGCGAGCACCGGGGCGAGGAAGTAGATCGGCACGCCCGCGGAGATCGAGCACGCGAGCAGGAGGCCGCTCGTCCGCTGGTCGAACCCGGCGTCGACGTACATGCTCGGGAGCCAGCTCATCACCACGTAGGCGACCACCGACTGGCAGGCGAAGAGCACGGTGACCGCCCACGCCCGTCCGTTGCGCCACAGGGAGATGCGGGGGCGGACCGCCGGGGCGGCGCGACGTCGAGCGGCGGTGCAGTGCGGGAGCCACGCCACGAGGGCGACGGCCGCGACGAGGGCCCAGGCCCCGAGCCCCACGCGCCACGAGCCCGCCGCGTGGGCGATCGGCACCGCGGAGGCGGCGGCCAGGGCGGCTCCGATGGACAGCACCGCGCTGTAGGTCCCCGTGATCCGGCCGACGGCGGTGGGGAAGTGCTCCTTCACGACCGCCGGCAGCAGCACGTTCGCCAGCGCGATCCCGGAGCAGGCGACGAGGGTGCCAAGGAGGAGGCTGGTCGAGCCGCCGGTCACCCGCAGGGCCAGGCCCGCGGTGAGGGCCGCGAGGGCGACGGCGATGCCCTGGTGGGAGCCGATGCGGCGGAGCAGGATGAGCGCGACCGGTCCGACGACGGCGAAGCACGCCACCGGCAGCGACGAGATCAGACCGCCGGTGAGCGGGGAGAGGTCGTTGGCGTCACTGACCTCGGCGAGCAGCGACCCGAGGCTGGTGATCCCGATGCGCAGGTTGAGGGCGATCAGCAGGATCCCCGCCAGGAGCCAGCCCACCCGGACGGGATCCACACGACTCGGCAGCGACACGGGCCGTAGTATGACAAACATAGGATGACCCGATGAAAGAGGTCCGCATGGCGCTGCCCGCGGTGAGCCCCCGTTCCCTGGTCGACCAGGCCATCGAGGCGATGCGCGCCCAGGTGCACAGCGGCGAGTGGGCCGTGGGGTCGCGGATCCCGTCCGAGCCCGCGCTCGCGGCCGAGCTGGGAGTCGGGCGCAACACGGTGCGGGAGGCCGTGCGCGCCCTCGCGCACAACGGCGTGCTCGAGGTCCGCCAGGGCGACGGCACCTACGTGCTCGCCGGGCGCGAGGTCTCGGGGCTTGTCCGCAAGCGTGCCGCGGACGTCGAGGTCGGGCTGGTGCACGAGGTCCGGCAGGCCATGGAGACCCAGGCGGCCGTGCTCGCCGCATCGCGCCGCACCCGGGCCGACCTGGCGGCGCTGCGGCGTGCCCTGCGAGAGCGCGCGGCCGCCGTGGCGGCGGGCGACCACGAGGTCTTCGTCGAGGCCGACGTCGCGTTCCACGTCGGTGTGGTGACGGCGGCCCACAACGCCCTGCTCGGCGAGCTGTACGACGGCTTCGTCCCCACCCTGCGGGCGAGCCTGGCCGCGCCGCAGGGTCGGGACGACGCGCTCTGCGCCGACCACGACGCCCTCCTCGCGGGGATCGCCGACCGCGATCCCGCCGCCGCAGCGAGCGCGACCGGACGGCTGCTCGCCACGGTGGCCGGCCGGCTCCGCCGGCCCTGAGCCCTCGGCCACGCGGCGTCCCGGACTAAGACGCCGTGCCATGCTCAAACCGCTATTGCCGGGCCGGGAACAAGCATTGGACAGGCATGGACCGGGCGAGCACGATGATTTGTGTCACAGCAGTGCGCTGGCCCAGCTGATCTCACGGCGAAGCGTCGGATCGGACCGCAGAGGGAGTACACACGATGTCCATCTCCAAGTACCGCAGCCTGGCTCTCGCCGGGTGTGCCGCGGTGGTGCTCGTCGCCGCCGGATGCACCGCCTCGCCGACACCGGGCACGTCGAGTCCGGGTGAGAGCTCGGACCGGATGGTGATCGACTGGGCGACCGGCAACACGACGCTGGACCCGGCGGCGGCCTGCAACCAGGACGACCTGAGCCTGATCCACAACATGTACGCCACGCTCACCAAGTACGACGTCCGCGAGGGCTCCGACGGCACGTCGGAGTACGACCCCACCAAGATCGTCCCGGCCCTGGCCGAGGACTGGGAGGTCAGCGAGGACGGCAAGACCTACACCTTCACGCTCCCCGCCGACGCGGTCTTCAGCGACGGCAGCCCCATGGACGCCGAGGCCGTCAAGTACTCGGTCGAGCGCGTGCTGGGCTCGGGCACCTGCGCCGCCTTCTACCTGCAGGCGGGCGCGCTGGAGCCGCCGCTCATCGAGTCGGTCGAGGCTCCCGACGCCACCACCGTGGTCTTCGAGCTCAACCGGCCGAACGGCGACTTCCTCGCCGGTCTCGCCACGCCGGCCGGCAGCATCGTCAACCCGGCCGTGGTCGAGGCGAACGGCGGCTCGAAGCCCAACACGCCCAACCAGTACATGGCGAGCAACGTCGCCGGCGGCGGCGCGTACCTCCTCGACTCCTACTCGCCCGGCGACAAGGTGGTCCTGAAGGCCAACCCCGACTACTACGGGGAGCAGCCGGCCACGCCGGAGATCGAGATCAACTACGTGACCGAGCCGTCGAACCTGCTGCTGCAGGCCCGGTCCCAGGCCGCCGACGTCACGCTCGGCATGCCGCTGCAGAGCGTCAACACCATCGAGTCCGACGCGTGCTGCCGCATCGTCACGAACGAGTCGCCCTCGTTCGCCCAGATCGCGCTGAAGAACACCGTGGCGCCGCTCGACAACCCGAAGGTGCGCGAGGCGCTCACGCTGGCCGTCCCCTACGAGGACATCCTGAAGAACGTCGCCTACGGCTACGGATCGCTGTTCTTCGGTCCGGTGGTCCCCGGCGCGGTCGGCCACGACGCCGACGGCTCCGCACCGCTGGAGACCGACCTCGACCAGGCCAAGAAGCTCATCGCCGAGGCGGGGGTCGACGGCCCGATCAAGCTGACGGCGATCGTGAACACGACCACGCCGATCGCCGTCCAGCTGGCCACGCTGGTGCAGGGCGTCTGGAAGGAGATCGGGGTCGACCTGAAGGTCGAGGCCCTGCCGCCGAGCGAGTTCACGCCCCGCTACACCGGCGGTGACTACCAGCTCGCGGTGAACCTCGAAGGCCCCGGCGTCCCGTCGGCGGGCTACCAGCTCACCCTCACGGCCCAGTGCGGCAACCCGTTCAACAACGCCGAGGTGTGCGTCGACGGCGCCGACGAGCTGCTGGAGCAGGCCCGGACGACGACCGACCCGGCCGAGGCGGACGAGCTCTACGCCGAGATCACCCAGCTGTGGCGGGCCCAGTTCCCGAGGATCCCGGTGTACGCCGCGCAGCACGTCACCGTCCTCAGCAAGGACGTGACCCACTTCGAGTACGCCAAGTTCCTCGACTTCACGACCTGGACCGTCTCCCAGTGAGGACCTGCTCGTGACCTCCATCCAACTCGAAGCTCCGCGCGCCGCGCGCCGGGCGAGACGTGCCGTCCGCCTCGGCGGGCTCGTCAAGGAGCCGACCATCATGGTCGCCTCCGGGGCGCTGCTCGCGGTCGTCCTGCTCGCGGCCCTGGGACCCCTGTTCTGGACGGTCTCGCCGAACCAGGTGAACCTCGCCGAGACCCTGCAGCCGATGTCGAGCGCCCACCCGATGGGCACCGACGACCTGGGCCGCGACGTCTTCGCCCGGTTCCTGGAGGGCGCCCGGCTCTCGCTCATGGTCGGTGCCGTGGTCGTCCTCGCGGGAGCCACCATCGGCGGCGCCCTGGGCGTGGTGGCGGGGATGTCCCGGCAGCCGGTCAGCGGGTTCCTGGGCTGGGTGATCAACACCCTGCTCAGCTTCCCGACGCTGATGCTCGCGATGGCGGTCTCGGTGGCCCTGGGGGCCGGCGTCTTCGCCGGCGCGGCCGGCCTCGTGCTGGCGGCGATCCCCTGGTACGCCCGGGTCCTGCGCAGCGAGGTGCTGCGCATCATGTCGCGGCCCAGCGTCGAGGCGGCCGTCGTCGCCGGGGCGGGCTCGATCCGGATCGCCCGGCGCAACGTGATCCCGCACCTGATGCCCACGCTGCTGATCCAGGCGGCCTCGAACTTCGGTGCCGCGATCCTGACGCTCGCCGCCCTCGGCTTCGTCGGGCTGGGGGCTCAGCCGCCGCAGGCGGAGTGGGGCTCGATGATCACCGGCGGCCTCCAGTACGCCCTGTCCGGCCAATGGTGGATCGGCGTCTTCCCCGGACTGGGACTGATCGTCCTGGTCACCGCCACCACCGTTCTCGCAGATCGCGCCCGCGACATCTTGGACCCGCGTGGCAGCTATGTGCGCTCCTGACCGACCGATCACCCCGAGGTGGACATGAGATCGATAGCTAGCCGCGTCGGCTGGGGAGTGGCCACCCTGTTCGGCGCCTCCGTCCTGGCCTTCCTGCTCATGCGGGTGTTGCCCGGCGACCCGGCGCGACTGGCGGCCGGCGAGCTCGCCAGCGAGGAGGCGGTGCGCGCCCGCGCCGCGGACATGGGACTGGACCAGCCGCTCCCGCTCCAGTACCTCCACTTCATCCGTGACTTCGTCACCGGTGACTGGGGCTACGCGTACTCGATCGGCACGCCTGCTCGCGAGGCGATCCTCGGGCGGCTCCCGGCCACCGTGGAGCTGGCCATCCTGGCGTTCGTGATCGGCGTCAGCGTCGGTGTCAGCCTCGCGCTGCTCGCGGCGTACACCCGGCGGCGCTGGGTGGACGTGGTCATCCGCGGCCTCTCCTCGCTCGGCATGGCGACGCCGCAGTTCTACATGGCCCTGATCCTGCTGCTCGTCCTCTCGCAGGGTCTCGGGCTGTTCCCGGGTCCCGAGGGACGTCTGACCCCCGGGTTGGCCGAGCCGCCGCACCGCACGGGCATGTTCACCGTGGACGCGCTGCTCGCCGGTCAGTGGACGACGGCCTCGGACGCCTTCGCGCACCTGATCCTCCCGGCCGTGGTCCTGGCGATGGTGCCGGCCGCGTTCCTGCTGCGGCTGCTGCGCTCGAACCTCCTGGAGACCTCGCGCGAGCAGTACATGCTCGTGCTGCGGGCCAAGGGGACCCCGCGGGCACGCTCCTACGTGCGGCACGCGTTCCCCAACGCCGCGCTGCCGACCATCACGGCCAGCGGCCTGCTGCTCGCCGAGCTCCTCGCCGGCAGCATCCTGGCGGAGAAGGTGTTCGGCTGGCCCGGTGTCGGCAGCCTCGTGGCCGACTCGGTCCTGTCCAAGGACTTCGCGATCGTCCAGTCCTTCGTCTTCCTCAGCGCCTTGATCTACGTCGTCGTCAACACCCTCATCGACGTCGTGTACGGCCTCGTCGACCCCCGGATCCGGAGTGCATCCCGATGATCGAACACATCCCGGCGTCGCCCGGCCCCCGGGTCGCGGACAACGACGTCCTGCTCCGGGTCCGCGGGACGCGGACCGAGTTCGGCGCGGGCGACCAGGTCGTCCCGGCCGTGAACGACGTCAGCTTCGACCTGCGTCGCCTCGAGCGACTGGGCATCGTCGGCGAGTCCGGCTCCGGCAAGTCCGCGCTGGCCCGGACCCTGATGCGCCTCATCGAGCACCCGGGACGCGTCGTGGGCGGGACCATCGAGCTCGACGGTCGCCGGCTCGACCAGCTCGACGAGAGCGAGTGGCGCGGGGTCCGCGGCAAGGACATCGCGATGGTCTTCCAGGACCCGATGAGCGGGTTCAACCCGCTGCGTCCGATCGGGAAGCAGATCGTCGAGGCGATCACGCTGCACCAGGACGTCTCCCGGGCCGTGGCCAAGCGGCAGGCCGTCGACCTGCTCGGGGACGTCGAGATCGTCGACCCCGCCCGCAAGTTCGGCGCCTACCCGCACGAGTTCTCCGGCGGGATGCGGCAGCGCGCGATGATCGCCATGGCGCTCGCGAACGACCCCCGGATCCTGATCGCGGACGAGCCGACGACGGCGTTGGACGTCACCACGCAGGCCACGATCCTGCGCCTCATGCGCCGACTCTCGGACGAGCGCGGCGCGGCGCTGATCCTGATCAGCCACGACCTCGGGGTGGTCGCGCAGATGTGCGACACGGTCCAGGTCATGTACGCCGGCAAGACCGTCGAGCGCGGACCCGCCCTCGAGGTGCTGGTGAACCCGCGACACCGCTACACCGAGGCGCTGCTGCAGTCCGTCGTCCGGCGCGACCAGATGGTGTCCGGTGGCCGGCTGCCGGCGATCCCCGGCACCCCGCCGAACCTCCGCGCGCTCCCGCCCGGATGTCCGTTCGAGGCCCGCTGCCATGTCGGCCGGGGCCGGACCGACTGCAGCACCGAGACGCCCCGCTCCTCGGGTTTCGCGACGCAGCACGGTTCGGTGACCGTCAAGTGCCACGTGCCGGCCGAGCCCGAGCTCGTGGCGCTGTCGCAGGGTCCCGACGAGCTCCGTGTCGACCTCGGGGGGTGCGCATGAGCACGAGCACGGATCCGCTGCTGCGGGTCGAGAACCTGGTCAAGGTGTACGGCGGCCGCGCCGACGGTCGCGGCGGCACGAAGGTGCTGCACGGGATCGACCTGCAGATCGGCCGGGGCGAGACGCTCGGCCTGGTCGGCGAGTCGGGCTCGGGCAAGTCGACGACGGGCCGGTGCATCGTCCGCCTGACCGATCCCACCTCGGGACGCGTCGAGTTCGACGGCATCGACCTCGCGACGATGCGCGGCCGACCGCTGCGCACCCTGAGGCGCCGCATCCAGATGGTGTTCCAGGACCCCGCCAGCTCGCTGGACTCCCGGATGACGATCCTCGAGAGCGTCGTCGAGCCGCTGCACATCCACCGGATCGGAGACCCGGCCGGGCGCGAGCAGGTGGCGCTGGACATGCTCGAGCGGGTCGGTCTGGTGCAGCGGCTGTGCGGCGCCAAGCCGCATGCGCTCTCGGGCGGCCAGCAGCAGCGGGCCGCGATCGCCCGGGCACTGGTCACCAGTCCCGACCTGGTGATCCTCGACGAGCCGGTCTCCGCGCTGGACGTCTCGGTGCGCGCCCAGGTGCTCAACCTGCTCAAGGACCTCCAGGCCGAGCTCGGGCTCAGCTACCTGTTCATCGTCCACGACCTCGCGGTCGCCGAGTACTTCAGCGACCGCGTCATGGTGATGTACGGCGGCCGGGTGATGGAGGCCGGCGACTCGACCGAGCTGTTCCGCGCTCCGTCGCACCCCTACACGCAGGCCCTGCTGGCCGCGGTGCCGCTGCCGGACCCGCGGCTGCGGCTGCCGGAGCTGCCGACGCCGGCTGCCGGCGGTCGCGCCCCGGCGAGTCCGGGGGACGGCTGCGCATTCGCCCTGCGCTGCCAGGTCCGCGCGGGCCGCGACGTCTGCGTGACCGACGCGCCGCCCCTGGACTCCCCGCGTGAAGGCCACGTCGTGGCCTGCCATTTCCTCCACGAAGTGCCCACCCTCGTCAAGGAGTCGTCATGACCACCCCTGCCCCTGCCGATCACGCCGTCGCCCGCATCGCGAAGGCGGCGAACGAGGCCGGTCTGGACGGCGTCCTGCTGCTCGGCCTGGAGAACGTCCAGTTCGCGGCGCAGGCGCCGCTGCGCTCGGCCAGCGAGCTGGACCGCCCCAACCTGGTGCTCGTCGAGCGCGACGGCAAGGCCACCGTGTTCACCAGCCAGGAGACCGTCGACACGGTCTCGCTGATGGCGCCCGGCCTCGAGGTCCTCGGGTACGACGAGCGCGGCGCGGCGTTCCCCGAGGGCATCATCGACGCGGTCGGCCGGGCGCTCGTCGGCCGGTGGCCGGACGGCGCCCGCCTCGGCGTCGAGGGCGACCGCCTGACGATCGCGGCCCGCGACCGTCTGGTCGAGCGCGGGCCGTCGCTGGAGCTGGTGCCGTTCCACGAGACCGTGCGCCGGCTGCGGATGGTCAAGTCCGCCACCGACATGGCCACGATGGGCGAGGCCGCCGGTCACACCGAGCGCGCGCTGCGCCGGACCATCGCCGAGATCGAGCCGGGCATGACCGAGCGCCAGATCGCCGACCGGCTGGTCGGCCACATGCAGGCGGTCGGGTTCACCAGCGCCGACCCGCTGGTCGGCGCCGGTCCCAACGCGTGCCGGATCGGCCCGCCCACCCAGCGCCCGGTCGAGGTCGGCGAGTGGGTGCGCATCGACGTGAAGTCCCGCTTCCGCGGCTTCCTCTACACCGACGCCGGCCGGATGGCCGTCGTGGGCCCGGCGACCCCCGAGCAGCAGGCGGCGTACGCCGGCCAGTACGAGCTCAACCAGCGGGTGATGGAGTACCTGCGCCCGGGGCTGCGCTGCGGCGACGTGTACCTCTTCGCGCGCAAGTCCTGCGAGGAGCTCGGCCTGCGGCTGTTCAACTACGGCCACATCGGCATCGGCCACGGCATCGGGGTGGGCGGCACCGAGCGGCCGGTCCTGCACGAGCGGGACGACACCGTGCTCGAGCCCGGCATGATCATCAACATCGAGCCCAACACCTACGGGCCGGGCGGCGAGATCATGCACATCGAGGACACGCTGCTGATCACCGAGCAGGGCATCGAGCCGCTCTCGCACGTCGAGGACTGGTCCGCGCTGCCGACGGCGCAGGCCTGAGCATGGACCCGCAGCCCCTGGACCTGCTGATCCGGAACGCCGGGCACGTGGTGACGATGATCGGACCCGACGTGCCCGGTGGCTGGGTGGGCTGCCGCGCCGGCGTCGTCCAGGCCGTCGGACCGGCCGGCTCCGAGCCGGCCGCGACCGAGGTGGTCGACGCCCGCGGGGCGATCGTCACGCCCGGGCTGGTCAACGCGCACCACCACCTGTTCCAGAACCTCACCCGCGCCCACGCGGACAGCAGCGCGTGCACGCTCGGGCCGTGGCTGGAGATGCTCCGCCCGGTGTGGGCACTCCTCGATCGGGAGACCGCCTACCTGTCGGCCTGGATCGGGCTGGCCGACCTGGCGCTCGCCGGGTGCACGACGACGGGCGACAACCTCTACCTGCACCCGGCACCCGGGCTGGTGGAGGAGACGCTTCGCGCGGCCGCCGAGGTCGGGCTGCGCCTCGACCCCACCCGCGGCTACATCGACCGGCAGCGGCTGGACGTGCGGGGGGCCGAGGACGCCGACGCCGTGCTCGAGGCGTCCCGCACCCTCCTGGAGGAGTGGCACGACCCCGCTCCGGGCTCGCGGTGCCGGGTGTCCCTGGGACCGACGGCCCTGCCGGCGACCCGGACCGAGCTGCTGCCCGAGCTCGCCGCGCTGGCGGCCGAGCACGACGCCCGGCTCTCCCTGCACCTGTTCGAGGAGGCCGGCGAGAACGACCGGGCCCGCGAGGTCCACGGCCGCGGCGCGGTCGAGCTGCTCGTCGACTCCGGCTGGGCGGATCGTGCGTGGATCGCCCACGGCAACCACGTCGACGCCGCGGACGCGGCCGCGCTGGCAGCCGCCGGGATCGGCCTGGCCCACTGCCCGAGCTCGAACCTGCTCCTCGGTGGGCCGGCCGCCCGGCTGGACCTGCTCGACGACGCCGGGGTCGCGGTGGGGCTGGGCACCGACGGCGCCGCGTCGGCCGGCACCTCCCAGCTCTGGCTCGAGGCGCGTACGGCGCTCCTGCTGCAGCGTCAGCACCGCGGTGCCGACGCCTTCGGCGCACGCCGCGCCCTGGAGCTCGCCACCACCGGCGCCGCCGCCTGCCTGGGACGGGCCGGCGAGGTCGGCGGGCTCGCCCCCGGCATGCAGGCCGACCTCGTGGTCTGGGAGACCAGCGGGCCGGCGTACGCCGGTGCCGTGACCGACCCGGTGGAGACCTGGCTGCGCTGCGGCCCGCCGCGCGCCCGGCACACGATCGTCGGTGGTCGCGCGGTCGTCCGCGACGGCGCGCTGGTCGCCGACGGACTCGACGAGCACCTGGACCTGCACCGCAAGCACGCCGTCGCCTGGCAGTCCCGATGAGCGACAGCCCGATGAACGACCACCACGAGAGGACTCCGAACATGCAGGTAGGCGTCGACGGCCGCAAGCTTCCCGGGGCGACGACCCGCGACCCGCTGGCCAATCTGGAGTACGCCGCCGAGCTCGGCATGGAGGGTGTCTTCTTCCGCACCGTCCTGGACGTGACGCCCGAGCTCGACCGCGCGGTCCTGAAGGACCTGCGGCAGAAGGCCGACGAGCTCGGGATCTACCTCGAGCTCGGGCTGGCGAAGGTGAACCCCTACGCGCACGCCGAGGCCCCCGAGGTGCGCGAGCTCGGCGGCGGCGACTACCGCCGCGGCATGATCATGATGATGGAGGCGGCGGCCGAGGTCGGCTGCCAGGACCTGTGGGTGGCGACCGCCAACTACAAGCCCAAGCTGCCGGGCTACTTCGTCTTCGACCGGTTCCGCACCGACGTGACCTGGACCGAGCAGCTGGCCGCGACCGAGCGCTTCCTGCACTCGCTGGCGCCCGCCGCCCGGGACCTCGGCTGTCACCTCAACCTGGAGACCCACGAGGAGATCACCTCCTTCGAGCTGCTGCGGCTGGTGGAGGCGGTGGGACCGGACGTCCTCGGCATCACCTTCGACACCGGCAACGTCATCGCGCGCGGCGAGGACCCGATCGCGGCCGCCCGCCGCGTCGCGCCGTACACGCGGATGACGCACGTGCGCGACATCGCGCTCCTCCACACCGACTACGGGATCGGCCGGATGCTGGCCCCGTGCGGGGAGGGCGTCATCGACTGGCCCACGCTGCTCGGGGTGCTGCTCGCCGAGGCCCCCGGGACCCACCTGTCCATCGAGAACTCCCGCGACCGCACGGTCATGCCGATGCACGTGTACGACGAGACCTGGCTCGCCGCCCACCCCGACCTGACCACCGCCGAGCTGGCCGAGGTCTTCCGGCTGACCCGCGAGTACGAGCGGCGAGCGGACGCCGGGGAGGTGCCGACGACGGAGTGGCTGCTGGCCAACCCGTGCGACGAGGCCGAGCAGCTCCGCTTCATCCGGCAGACCGCCGACCACCTGCGCTCCGTGATCGCCGACCTCACCGGGCACCGCGGATCGTGAGGACCCGGCTCCGCGCGCGCTTCGTCGTCGGGCACGACGGCACCGACCACGTCGTCCACGAGGACGGGGAGGTCGTCTACGAGGACGACCGCGTCCTGCACGTCGGGCACGGCTGGCAGGGAACGGTGGACGTCGACCGCGACGAGGGCCTGGCCGTCGTCGCGCCCGGCTTCGTGGACCTGAACGCGCTGGGCGACATCGACCACGCGGTCTTCGACACCTACCAGGGCGCCGAGCTGGGCACCGGCCTGCGCTGGTCGGAGGACTACCTGACCCGCCGGGCCGACGTCTTCTCCCGCGAGGAGCGCGCGTTCGTACGGCGCTACGCCTTCGGCCAGCTGCTGCTCAACGGCATCACCACGGCCCTGCCGATCGCCTCGGAGATCTACCAGGCGTGGGCGGAGACCTACACCGAGCTCGCCGACGCGGCCCAGGCCGCGACCGAGCTCGGGCTGCGCGTCTACCTGGGACCCAGCTACCGGTCCTCCGTGCCCGCGGTCGGCCGGGACGGGACGCCGTACCTGCACGAGGAGGAGGCGCTCGGCGAGGCCGGGCTGGACGAGGCGATCCGGTTCGTGCGGGACTTCGACGGCACCGCGGGCGGCCTCGTCCGCGGGATGCTCGCGCCGTCGCGCATCGAGAACCAGACCCTGGCCGTGCTGCGTCGTACCAAGGGGGCGAGCGACGAGCTCGGGGTCCCGGTCCGGCTGCACGCCGGGCAGACCCTGGACGAGGTCCGGACTCTGCATGCGGCGACCGGGCTGCGGCCCGTCGAGCTCCTCGACAGCATCGGCTTCCTCGGCCCCCGCACCCTGATCCCGCACGCGTGGGCCGTCGCCGGGCACAGCCAGATGGCGGCCGACGGGACCGCGGACCTGGACAGCCTGCGCGACTCCGGCAGCACGGTGATCTTCTGCCCGATGGCCGTCGCCCGGTACGCCGTCGTCCTCGAGTCCTTCGACCGCTACCTGCGCCACGGCATCCGGATGGGGATGGGGACCGACACCGCGCCGCCGGACATGATCCGCGCCCTCGACACCGGGCTGGTGCTCACCAAGGCCGTGGAGCGGCGCAAGGACGCGGCGGCGGTCGCCGACCTCTACCGGGCCGCGACGACCGCCGGAGCGGACGCGCTCGGACGGCCCGACCTCGGCCGCCTGAGCGAGGGCGCCCAGGCCGATCTCGTCGTCTTCGACCTCACGGAGCCGCGGTTCGGGCCGGTCGACGACCCGATCCGCAGCCTGGTGCTCAACGGCGACGGCCGCGACGTACGACGCGTCGTGGTCGCCGGCCGGGTGGTCGTGGAGGACGGCCGGCTCCCCGGGAGCGACCCGGAGGCCGACCGGCGCCGGGCCCAGGAGCACCTCGAGCGCTACCGGGCCAGCTACCCCGGGCGCGACCACCTCCACCGCTCCGAGCAGGAGCTCTTCCCCCCGACGTTCAGGATGGTGCGACACCCGTGACGACCGCAGTCGACCGCCGTGCGCCGAAGCCCGTCGCCCTGGCGCTGGTGCACGGCACCGTGATCACGATGGACCCCGACCGGCGGGTCCTCGAGGACGCCGCCGTGATCGTCGACCGCGACCGGATCGTCGCGGTCGGCGACAGCGCCGAGCTCCTGGCGGCGTACGCGCCGGCGGAGACGATCGACTGCACCGGCCAGGTCGTGCTGCCCGGCCTGGTCGACGCCCACGGGCACGGCGGGCACGCCCTGATGAAGACCATCGGCGTCGACACGCTCTCCTTCTGGATGCGGCTCGTCACCCGGGTCTACTTCGAGCACACGTCGGCCGCCTACTGGAGCGCCGACGCGGCCCTGGCCGCCATGGAGCGCGCCCGGTTCGGCGTGACCACCGGCATCAGCGTGCTCGGCTCGCAGCCGCGGTCGGACGAGCCCGAGCTCGGCGCCGGGTACGCCGCGGCGTACGAGCGCTCCGGCCTGCGGGTCGGGGTCGGGGTCGGCCCGGCCGGCCTGCCCTGGCCGCGCGAGGTCGGCACCTGGCGCGAGGACGGCCAGCGACGCCGCCGGGTCGGCCTGGACGAGATGATGGCCGGCGCCGAGGCGACGGTGCGCGAGTGGCACGGCGCCGCGGACGGACGGATCCGCGTGTACGTCACGCCGTACACGATGGTGCCCTCGCTGAACCCCAGCGGACCGCTCCCGCCGGACCAGGCCCTGACCCTGGAGAAGGTCGACCTCGAGCAGTCCGAGCGGGTCCGCGACCTCGCCCGGCGGGCCGGCACCCGCATCCACACCGACGCCTTCGGCGGCATGGTCGCGCTGGCCCATGCGCGCGACCCGCACGCCCTCCTCGGGCCGGACGTGCACTTCCAGCACGGGTTCGGCCTGACGCCGGACGAGGTCCGGATCCTGGCCGAGACCGGCACCTCGGTGACCCACGGCCCCGGCGTGGTCGTCGGGGCGCTGCGCGGCCGGTGCCCCGTGCCCGAGCTGATCGACGCCGGCGTCACGACGGCGATCACGAGCGACGGCTGCGCCCCGATGTCGTCGTACGACCTGTTCACCGCGATGCGGCAGGCGCAGACCCTGACCCAGCTCCAGCTGCGCGACGTCTACCTGCTCCCGCCCGGGAAGCTGCTGGAGATGGTCACCATCGACGCGGCCCGGGCGATCGGCTGGGACGACGAGATCGGCTCGCTGGAGGTCGGCAAGGCCGCCGACGTCATCGTCGTGGACACCCGCCAGGCCCACCTGCAGCCGTTGCACATGCCGGTCCAGGCGCTGGTCTACAAGGCCGCGGGGCAGGACGTCGTCACCACCGTCGTCGGCGGCGACGTGGTGATGCGGGACCGGGTGCTGACCCGGATCGACCCGGACGAGGTGCTCGACGACGCCGTGGCCGAGGCCCGGCGCGCGGTGGAGCGGGCCGGGCTGGCGCCCTTCGTGACGGCGCCGCAGTGGGGCTCGTCCCGGCAGCGGTTCGACCGGCCGGTCGTGCTGCCCGGAGAACTGCCCGGAGAGGAGGACTGAGGGTGCGGATCCTCGTCGTCAACGTGAACACCACCGAGCAGGTGAGCGAGCAGATCGGAGCCACGGCCCGGGCGGTCGCCGCCCCCGGCACCGAGATCGTGCCGCTCACGCCCCGCTTCGGCGCGGACTCGGTGGAGGGAAACCTGGAGAGCTACCTGGCCGCCGTCGGGGTCCTCGACGCCGTCACCCGGTACGACGGCCCGTACGACGCCGTCGTCCAGGCCGGATTCGGCGAGCACGGGATCGAGGGGCTGCGCGAGCTCGGCTCGGTCCCCGCGGTCGACATCACCGAGGCCGCCGCGATGCTGGCCTGCCTCGTCGGCCGCAGCTACTCGGTCGTCACCACCCTGGACCGCACCGTCCCCCTGATCGAGGACCGCCTGCGCCTGACCGGCGTGCTCGGACGCTGCGCGTCGGTGCGCGCGAGCGGGCTGCCGGTCCTGGAGCTGGAGGCGGACCCGGACCGCGCCGTACGCGCGATCGTCGCCGAGGCGGAGGCGGCGGTCCGCCACGACCGTGCCGAGGTGATCGTGCTCGGCTGCGGCGGCATGGGCGGGCTCGACGACGCCGTCCGCGACGCCGTCGGCGTCCCGGTGGTCGACGGCATCACCGCGGCGGTGAAGCTGGCCGAGTCGCTCGTCGCGCTCGGTCTCGGCACCAGCAAGATCCGCACCTACGCCACCCCGCGCCCCAAGCGGATCTCCGGGTGGCCCCTCGCCCGGGAGGCAGACGAATGAGCACGACCCCGGACAGCCCCGGGCTCGCCGGCCTGACCGATCTCGCCGACGAGGTGGACCGGCGACTGGCCGCCGCGGACCTCGCCCTCGCGTCGGCGTACGCCGGGATGCCGCGCGGGCGGCAGCCGGTGCACACGGTCTACGTGCCGGCGGACCGGTTCGACGCGTCGACGACCCGCACCTGGGGACGCTCGGCCGTGGAGGCCCTGGCCGCGAACGCGGGCACCGACGACGAGCTCGCGGAGGCCTGGTGCCGGTCGGGTGACGTCGACGCACTGCGCCGCCAGGTGCTCGCCAAGCTCACCACCGAGCCGATCGAGGACCTCCGCATCGACTTCGAGGACGGCTACGGCCACCGCCCCGACGCGGAGGAGGACCGCGCGGCGGAGACCGCGGCGACGGCCCTGGCGGAGGCGATCGCCGCGGGGAGCGCCGGGATCGCCCACGGCATCCGGGTCAAGAGCCTCGAGCCGGAGACGAGGGTCCGCAGCCTGCGCACCCTCGAGCTCTTCGTCGCCACCCTGGCCCGCCGCGGCGCGTCCCTCGACGGGCTCGTCACCACGCTGCCCAAGGTGACCTCGACCGAGCAGGTCGCCGCGTTCGCCTACGTGCTGTCCCGCCTCGAGGCGGCGCTCGACCTGCCCCCCGGCGTACTGCGGTTCGAGCTGCAGGTGGAGACCCCGGAGTCGGTGCTCGGTGCCGGCGGGAACGCGCCGCTCGCGCCGATGATCCGCGCGGGGGAGGGCCGGGTGACCGGCCTGCACTACGGCACCTACGACTACTCCGCCGCCTTCGGGGTCGCGCCGCACCTGCAGAGCACCGAGCACCCGGTCGCCGACCACGCCAAGGCGGTGATGCAGGTCGCCGCGGCCGGCACCGGCGTCTTCGTCTCCGACGGGTCCTCCAACGTCCTGCCCGTCGGCAGCCCCGACGAGGTGCGCTCGGCCTGGCGGCTCCACGCCCGCTTGGTCCGGCGCTCGCTGGCGGCCGGGATCCCCCAGGGGTGGGACCTGCATCCCGCCCAGCTGGTGAGCAGGTACGCCGCGACGTACGCCTTCTTCCGCGACGGCCTGCCCGAGGCAGCCCAGCGACTGCGTGCCGCGACGTCGAAGGACGAGGGTGGCTTCCTGGACGAGCCGGCGACGGTGCGCGCGATGACCTCCTTCCTCGTGCGGGGCCTGGACTGCGGCGCTCTCGGCGCCGGCGAGGTCGAGGAGCTCTCCGGGCTGTCCCCGGACGGCATCCGCGCCCTGGCCCGGCCCCGGGCGGGAGGGTCGGCATGACGGATCTCGACCTGCTCCTCCGGGCCGAGCGCGTCGTGCTGCCCGACGGCGTCCGCCCCGCCGCGGTCGGGGTGTGCGAGGGTCGCATCGCGACCGTCACGTCGCTCGACACGCCGCTGCCCGCCGCCCGTGTCGTCGACCTCGGCGAGGACGAGGTGCTGCTGCCGGGGCTCGTTGACTCCCACGTGCACGTCAACGAGCCCGGCCGGACCGAGTGGGAGGGCTTCGCCACCGCCACGAGGGCCGCGGCGGCGGGCGGCGTCACGACGATCGTGGACATGCCGCTGAACAGCGTCCCGCCGACGATCGACCTCCGCGCGCTCCGCCTCAAGCGGGAGATCGCCGGGGCGAAGTCCCGCGTCGACGTGGCGTTCTGGGGTGGGGCCGTGCCGGAGAGTCTCGGCCGGCTCCGCGAGCTCTGGGAGCACGGGGTCTCGGGGTTCAAGTGCTTCCTGGTCGACTCCGGATCGCCCGAGTTCCCCGCGCTCGACCTCGGTCAGCTCGAGGCGGCGATGCACGAGATCGCCGCCTTCGACGGCCTCCTGATCGTGCACGCCGAGGACAGTGCCGTCATCGAGCACCACGCCGCCTCGGCCGGCGGACCCCGCTACGCCGACTTCCTCTCCTCCCGGCCGCGGGGTGCGGAGAACCTGGCCGTCGCCCACGTCATCGAGCTGGCCCGCCGGACCGGCTGCCGGATCCACCTCCTGCACATCGCGAGCCCCGACGTGCTCCCGATGATCGAGTCCGCCCGCCACGACGGCGTCCGGGTGAGTGCGGAGACCTGTCCGCACTACCTGGCCTTCGCCGCCGAGGAGATCGGGGACGGCGCCACGACGTACAAGTGTTGTCCGCCGATCCGGGAGGGCTCCGCGCGCGAGGCCCTGTGGCGCGGTCTCGAGGTCGGCGCCCTGGACCTGGTGGTCACCGACCACTCGCCGTCCCCGCCCGACCTGAAGTGCCTGGACACCGGCGACTTCGCCCGTGCCTGGGGCGGTATCTCCTCGCTCCAGCTCGGCCTGCCGGTGGTGTGGACCGAGGCCCGCCGTCGTGGTCTCGGCCTCGACGACGTCGCCCGGTGGATGTCCCAGGCTCCGGCCCGCCTGGCCGGTCTGCCCGCCAAGGGCGCGATCGAGGTGGGCAGGGACGCCGACCTCTGCGTCCTGGCCCCCGACGAGGAGTTCGTCGTCGATCCGCTGCGACTCCACCACCGGCACCCGATCACCCCCTACGCCGAGCAGCGCCTGTACGGCGTGGTCAGGAGCACCTGGCTGCGCGGGGCCGAGCTCGACGTCGACGCCGACCCGCGAGGCCGGCTCCTGCAGAGAGGCACCAGCTGATGTCGAGCTACTACGTCCCGCGTGGCGGTCATCCCGGACAGGCCGAGCTGACCACGGACCGCGCGGTCTTCACCACGGCGTACGCCGTCCTGCCCCGCGGGACGATGCGGGACATCGTCACGAGCAGCCTCCCGCACTGGGAGGGGACCCGGCTCTGGGTCATCGCGCGGCCGCTGTCCGGCTTCGCGGAGACCTTCTCCCAGTACGTCGTCGAGGTGTCCCCGGGCGGTGGCTCGAGTCGGCCTGACGACGACCCGGCGGCCGAGGCCGTGCTGTTCGTCGTCGACGGCGAGGTCACCGTGACGCTCGAGGGACACCAGCACCGGCTGGCCCCGGGCGGCTACGCGTACCTCGCGGCCGGAGCGGCGTGGACGCTGCGCAACGAGGGCGGCGAGCCCGCGCGCTTCCACTGGATCCGCAAGGCGTACGAGCCGGTCGACGGGATCGAGCGGCCCGCCTCGTTCGTGACCCACGAGGGCGACGTGGCGGCCGAGGAGATGCCCGGCACGAACGGATCCTGGACGACCCAGCGGTTCGTCGACCCGAGCGACGTGCGCCACGACATGCACGTGAACATCGTGACCTTCGAGCCCGGCGGCGTGATCCCGTTCCCGGAGACCCACGTGATGGAGCACGGGCTGTACGTGCTCGAGGGCAAGGCGGTCTACCTGCTCAACCGCGACTGGGTCGAGGTCGAGGCGGGCGACTTCATGTGGCTCCGGGCGTTCTGCCCCCAGGCCTGCTACGCCGGTGGTCCCGGGCGCTTCCGCTACCTGCTCTACAAGGACGTCAACCGGCATCCCCGGCTCGGGCGCGCGCTGCCCTGATCCCCCGGAGCCCTACGCCAGGGTGCTCGCGAGGTCCCGCGCCGAGGCGCGCAGGTGCTGCAGCAGCGCCTCGGCGGCCGGGGTGCGCTGGCGGTCGCCGGGCATGGTGACGCCGACCGAGCGGGGGATCAGCGGGAGGTCGGTGCGGATCGCGGCCAGTTCGGGATCGTTGTGGCTGATCAGCAGCGGGAGCGCGGCGATCGAGTCCGTGGTGATCAGGAGGTGGCGCAGGGTGAGGATCGAGGTGCACTCCACCCGGTTCTCCGGGATCTTCGCGCCCTCGGCGATGAAGGTCTCCTCGAGCTCGGCGCGGAGCACCGTCTGGGCGATCGGGAAGATCCACGGGTAGTCGACCAGGTCCGTCAGCCGAGGCTTGCGTCGCTGGTGGACGGGGTGCCCCGCGCGGGCCACCAGGGTGATCGGCTCGAGGTAGAGCCGCTCCTGGCTCAGCTGCGCGGGCGCGGCCGACATCAGCCGCCCCACCATCAGGTCGATCTCCCCGGCCAGCAGCGCGTTGGTGAGGAGGTCCGGGGTGGCCTCCCGGACGACCACCGTGAGGCGCGGTCGCTCCGCCTTCAGGGACGCGATCGCGTTGGGCAGCAGCAGGTTCGACCCCGCCAGGTGGGTGCCGACCCGGACCCGGCCGGCCTCGGCACGGTCGAGCAGCTCGATCTGGCTGCCGGCGTCGCGCAGCTGCGCGATGATCGAGCGGGCATGGCCGATGAAGCTCTCGCCGAAGATGGTCGGCGTGACGCCGCGCGGGCCGCGCTCGAAGAGCTGGACGCCGAGGATCTCCTCGGTCTCCTGCAGGCCCCGCGTGACCACCGGCTGGGTGACGTGCAGCGCCTTGGAGGCGGCGATCACCGTGCCGTGGTCGGCGATGGTCGTGACCAGGGTCAGGTGCCGGAGCTTCAGGCGACCCTCGAGCAGGCGTTCAGAGAGTGGTTGCACGGGGACACCCTAGACACAGGGATGTCATATTGGGCATAGAACCGCAGTCGAAAGGCATTAGCCGGGCATGTGACGGATCTCTACGCTCGTGGCATGGCCGTTGCTGAGATCCACAACTTCGTCGGCGGTGCTCCCGCTCCCGGCGTCGCGTCGTTCGAGAAGGTGAGCCCGGTCGACGGCGGCCTGACCGCCGTCGTCCACGAGGCGGGGCGCGAGACCGTCGACGCGGCCGTCGCCGCCGCCCGCGCGGCGCTCGACGGCGCCTGGGGACGGAGCACGGTCCAGGAGCGGGCGGCGCTGCTGCGCCGGATCGCGGACCGGATCGAGGAGCGCTTCGAGGACCTCGTCGCCGCCGAGGTGCGCGACACCGGGAAGCCCGAGTCGCTCGTACGCGACCTCGACGTCGCCCGGGCCGCGATGAACTTCCGCTCCTTCGCCGACACGGTCGCGGCCGAGGGCCTGGACTCGTTCCTGACCGACCTGCCCGGCGGCCGTCAGGCGCTCAACTACGCGGTCCCCAAGCCGCTCGGCGTGGTCGCGGTGATCGTGCCGTGGAACCTCCCGCTGCTGCTGCTGACCTGGAAGGTCGCCCCGGCGCTCGCCTGCGGCAACGCCGTCGTGGTGAAGCCGTCCGAGGAGACCCCGTCGACGGCCGCCCTGCTCGCCGAGATCCTGGCGGAGGCCGGCGTACCCGACGGGGCCTACAACGTCGTCCACGGCTTCGGCCCCGGCTCCGCCGGGGAGTTCCTCACCACCCACCCCGGCATCGACGCGGTGACCTTCACCGGCGAGACCTCCACCGGCTCGGCGATCATGCGCGCCGTCGCCCCGCGTGTGCGTCCGGTCTCGTTCGAGCTCGGCGGCAAGAACGCCGCGGTGGTCTTCGCCGACACCGACCTCGACCGGACCCTGGACGGCCTGGCCCGCTCGACCTTCCTCAACACCGGCCAGGTCTGCCTGTGCACGGAGCGGGTGTACGTCGAGCGCTCGATCTTCGACGACGTCGCCGCCGGACTCGTGGAGCGGGCCGGGAAGCTGCGGCTCGGCCGCCCCGACGACCCCGCGACCACCACCGGCCCGCTGATCTCGCGCGGGCACCGGGAGAAGGTCCAGGGCTACCTCGACCTCGCGGTCGCCGAGGGCGCCGAGGTGCTGGTCGGGGGCGGCGTACCCGACCTCGGCGACGACCTCGCCGGTGGCGCCTGGATCCAGCCGACCCTGTGGACGGGCCTGGACAACTCCCACCGGACGGTCCGCGAGGAGGTCTTCGGACCGGTCGCGGCGCTGATCCCCTTCGACACCGAGGAGGAGGCGGTCCGGCTGGCCAACGACACCGACTACGGGCTGGCGGCCGCCGTCTGGACCCGCGACCTCGAGCGCGGCCACCGCGTCGCCCGGCAGATGCAGGTCGGGATGTCGTGGGTGAACACCTGGTACCTCCGCGACCTCCGCTCGCCCTTCGGCGGCGTCGGCCTGTCCGGGGTGGGCCGGGAGGGCGGACGGCACTCGATGCACTTCTACTCCGAGCCCACCAACATCTGCGTCCAGCTCTGAGCGAAGGAGACCCCTGTGACCGACCTCGACGACCTCGCCGGCCGCCTCGACGCGGCCGTGCGCACCGCCACGGCCATCGAGCAGCTGAGCCTCGAGGCCGACCTGACCCTCGAGCAGGCGTACGCCGTGCAGGCCGCCGGCGTGCGGATCCGCGAGCAGCGGGGCGACGCCGTCGTGGGCGCCAAGCTCGGCTTCACCTCGCGGGCGAAGGCCGAGCAGATGGGCGTCTCGGACGTCATCGTCGGCGTGCTCCACCGGGGCATGGCCGTGACCGACGGCGGCACCGTCGACGTCGCCGCGATGGTGCACCCGCGGATCGAGCCCGAGATCGCGTTCCTGACCGGCTCCGACATCGACCCCCACGACGAGGGGGACGCGGTCGCCGCGGTCACCCACGTCGCGCCCGCGCTGGAGATCATCGACAGCCGCTACCGCGACTTCCGCTTCAGCCTCACCGACGTCGTCGCCGACAACGCCTCGTCGGCGGCCTTCGTGGTGGGGGAGTGGCGCCCGTTCGACCAGGCCCGAGCGGAGCTCGACCTGGCCGCGCTCGACGTCGTCCTCACCGTGGGTGGGGCCGAGGCCGCGCGCGGCTCGAGCGCCGACATCCTGGGCGACCCCGTGCTGGCCCTCGACGCGGTCAAGCGGATGGCACGCCAGCACGGACTGGCGCTCCCCGCCGGGTCGATCATCCTGGCCGGGGCCGCCACGGCCGCCGTCACCCTCCCGGCCGGCACGACGGTCGAGGCGACGGTCGGCGGCCTCGGTCCGGTGCGCGTCGCGACGACGGGCGACCTCGATGGCTGAGCGGAACGACTCCGGCGCGCGCGTCGTCGAGGGCAAGGCGACCCCGCGCGGCCGCTTCCCGCACGTGAAGGTCGTCGGCGACACCGTCTACGTCTCGGGCACCAGCAGCCGCCGGCCCGACAACAGCTTCGCCGGGGCCAGCGTCGACCCCATGGGCGTCACGGCGCTGGACATCCGCGAGCAGACCCGGGCGGTCATCGCCAACATCCGCGACCTCCTGGGCGCCGTCGGCGCCGAGCTCACCGACCTCGTCCAGGTGACGACGTACCTGGTCAACATGAACGACTTCGGCGGCTACAACGAGGTCTGGGCCGAGCACTTCGACGAGCACGGGCCGACCCGGACCACCGTCGCCGTCCACCAGCTCCCGCACCCCCACCTGCTCATCGAGATCCAGGCGGTCGCCCGCCTGGACGTCAAGGAAGGCAACCGATGACCACCATCCCGCCCGTCTTCAACTTCGAGGCCTGGATCGCCGAGCACCAGCACCGGCTCCGGCCGCCGGTCAACAACGAGCAGATGTGGGAGCCGATGGGCGACTTCATCGTGCAGGTGGTGGGCGGCCCGAACCAGCGCACCGACTTCCACCTCGACCCGTACGAGGAGTGGTTCTACCAGTACAAGGGCAACATGCACGTCAACCTGATGACCGAGGACGGTCCGGAGCGGATCGACATCCGCGAGGGTGAGATGTGGATGCTGCCGCGCGACATCTACCACTCCCCGCAGCGCCCGGAGGAGGGCTCGATCGGGATCGTGATCGAGCGGATCCGCGAAGAGGGCACGCTGGAGAAGTTCGCCTGGTTCTGCCCCGACTGCAACGCGAAGGTGCACGAGGTCGAGCTGCAGGTGCGCGACATCGTCGCCGACCTGCCCCCGGTGTTCACCGACTTCTACAACTCCGACGAGGGACGCACCTGCCCCCAGTGCGGTGCCGTCCATCCAGGCAAGGGCTGACCGACGTTGTCCACCATCGACGTCCACACCCACTTCGTCCCCCAGGGGTGGCCCGACCTGGGTGAGGGCCGGCCCTGGTTGCGCGTGGACTCCGAGCGCGACGCCGTGATCATGGTCGGCTCCCGGGAGTTCCGGAAGGTCCAGTCGGACTGCTGGGACGCCGACGTACGCCTCGCCGACATGGACGCCGACGGCGTGGAGATGCAGGTGGTCTCCCCGACCCCCGTGTTCTTCAACTACGACGCCCCGGTCGGGGAGGCCGAGAAGATCGCCCGGATCTTCAACGACCTCGCCCTGGAGATCTGCGCGCCGGGCGGGGAGCGGCTGGTGCCGTTCTGCCAGGTGCCGCTGCAGGACACCGACGCCGCGTGCCGGGAGCTCGAGCGGGCCGTGGCCTCCGGTCACCGCGGGGTCGAGATCGGCAACCACGTCGGCGACCGGGACCTGGACGACGCGGGCATCGTGACCTTCCTGCAGCACGCCGCGTCCCTCGGCGTACCGGTCTTCGTGCACCCGTGGGACATGGCCAGCTCCCCGCGCCTGAACCGCTGGATGGCGCAGTGGCTGGCGGGCATGCCCTCGGAGACCCACCTCTCGATCATCGCCATGATCCTCGGCGGCACCTTCGACAAGGTGCCGGAGTCGCTGCGGATCTGCTTCGCGCACGGCGGGGGGTCCTTCGCCCACTGGCTCGGCCGCCTCGAGAACGCGTGGCACCGCCGCTCGGACGTCATCGCGACCTCGCAGAGGCCCCCGTCGGAGTACGTCGGCCGGTTCAGCGTCGACTCGGTCGTCTTCGAGCCGACCGCCCTGCGCACGCTGGTCGAGACCCTCGGCGCCTCCCAGGTGATGGTCGGCAGCGACTACCCCTACCCGTTGGGGGAGCGGCCCGTCGCCGACGTCATCCGGCGCTCGGACTTCCTCGACGCGGACGACCGGGAGCTGATCGTGCGGGGCAACGCCCTGCGCTTCCTGGGGATGCCCGACCCGGCACGCTGAGCGGAGGGGCGGGCGCGGGGGCGGTCGCGGTCGGCGCCCAAGCGCCGCAATTGCGGCCGTTGGACGGGTTCTGGGCGCGCCGGCATGTCCAGTCGCTGCAATTGCGGCCGTCGGGCAGGCCGCTCCCGCGCCCACGGCCGTCGGGTCACTGGAACGGATCGGTGGCGGCGCTCGGCGTGCTGTCCATCAGGTCGGCCTCGTCGTCCGCGTGATCGGAGTCGTCCCCGCCCACGCCCCGCACCGCCACCGGCCGGACCCGCGCCGGCCTCCGCCTCGGCGGCCTTCGGGTCGTCGTGGCGGTCGAGGCCTTCGGCTCGCCGGTGCCCGACGCCGAGGTCCGGTTCCTCGTGCGCGGGACCTTCTGGGCCCGGCCGCCGGTCTCGTCTGGATCCGCGCCGTCGGGCGTGGCGTCAGGCGTGGCGTCAGGCGTGGCGTCAGGCGTGGCGTCCGACGCGGCCCGCTGTCGCTTCTTCGTCTTGGGCCCCAGCTTGCGGAGGGGCACGGCCAGCCCGGCGCGGACGGACTGCGGGATCCTCGACTCCTCGGTCTCGTCCTCGGAGCTGGCCGACAACGCGTCGATGTCGGCCTCGTCCTTGTCGCCGACCCGCGAGCGCCAGGTCTCGCAGTTCGCGAAGTCCAGGAACATCTGGTCGATGTAGTCCCTCGGTCGCTGGCCGGAGTGCTTGTCGAAGACCGAGTCGATGGCCGACTTCGCCGCGCTGACCCAGAGCAGCCCGGGCTTCATCGTGTAGTCGAGGCCCGGGCAGGCGCCCGACTCCTTGGCCCAGCGCATCGCGACGTAGCAGCCGTAGCAGGGTCGCTTGGTGCCCCGCACCATCGCGCTGGCAGCGCTCAGGGAGGACTTCGCCAGGAGGCGGACGAGCTGCTGCTCGGCGTGGATCGCCGTCCCGTGGAAGAAGATCACCCGCGTCCGCTGGTCCTTCGAGGTGTTCAGCTGCTCGAGGGCGCCCTTCTCGTCGTACAGTTTCACGTTCGGGAGCTGGGCGCCGAGCAGGGCCTCCATCTCCTGGTACGCCGCGAAGTCCTGACCGCCACGGTCGTCGGTCCACCTCGCGCCGCGCTCCCCGAGGGCGACCTTGGTGAGCTTCTTCCGGGTGTGGCGATCGCGCTCGGCCGTGTACTGCCAGACCCGGGGCGCGGCGAGGAGCCGCCAGACGAGCTTCTCGTCGAGCAGGTCGCTCGACGACGCGATGGACTGGACCACGCGGTCGATCGCGTCCTTGTCGTTGGCCGCGACGATGAGGGTGCCGTCGACCCACAGGCTCTCGAACTCGTCGCCGCCGCCGATCTCGCGGACCCGCTCGGAGATCAGCTTGAGCAGCTGGGCGACCCGCTGCCCGGTGGCGTCCTTCGTGGTCTCGACCTGCTTACTCCCGCTCTCGGCCGGGTCGTACGACGAGGTGCCGCTGTTCGCCCGGTACGCCTGCTGGACGACCTTGAGGGCCGCCTCCTTCTCCAGCGTCTTCTGCGTCTTCTGCCGTTCCTTCTTGTCCTTCGGGACCTTGACGACCCTCCGCTCCGGTGGGCGCGTCGGCAGGGAACCGAGTGGATCGCCGTGGGGGACGGGGAGCCACGGAGAGCCCGACGGTCCAGAAGCGCGGAGGTTGGCGCCGAAGCCGCCCGACGGCTGCTGGCCCGGCCGGATCGACGGATCGAAGGCCGCGGGCCGGGCGCTGCGCGGATCGAACGAGGTCCCGGGGAAGGGCATCCCCGGGGCGTCCGGCTCGTGGTCGAATCGGGCCGTCGGAGGGCGCTGCTGGGTCTCCGGCGACGCCTCGAACTCCGACTCGCTCATCGACACCCGTCCATTCCTATCCCAGCTCTGCCTCCGCCGGAGGCGGATCGCGTCCATTCATGGCGTCCCGGCCTAGGGTGCGCAGATGGAGAGCAGCGAGACCGAGGGCCGACGCAGCGCGGCCGCCGACGACCGGGACAAGAGCGACGGGCGCAGCGGGTTCGACCGGTTCGTCGAGGCGACGTACCTCCAGGTGAGCGGGCGCCGTTCTTCGGCATCTGCGTCCTGATCGTCGTGGCCTGGTTCCTCAGCTTCCCCCTGTTCCCGGACGCGAAGTCCTGGCAGGTGGCCATCCACACCGTCGCGAGCGTGCTCTCCCTGATGCTGCTCGTGCTGCTGGAGAATGCGGGACGACGCAGCGAGGAGGCGGCGCAGGAGAAGCTGAACGTGATCGCGGAGGCGCTCTCGGCGCTGATGACCTCCCGCGCCCGGCAGGACCCCGAGCTGGAGGAGGCGGTACGCCGCCTCCGCGACGCGGTCGGTCTCGAGGAGCGACACTGAGGCTCTCCGGGCTCCGGGGAGAATGTCCGCCGCAGGATGTCGAGAACCCGTCGGCGGCTCCGTCCCAGAGGTGAGTGACGCCGAGAGCGGCGTCGGACGAAGGAGACCGAGATGGCCAAGTACCTGCTGCTCAAGCACTACCGCGGCGGCCCGACCCCGCACCCCGACGCCACGGTCCTGATGGACCGCTGGACGCCCGAGGAGATCGACGCGCACCTCGCGTTCATGAACCACGTGGCCGACACGCTGCGCGAGCGGGGCGAGTACGTCGACGGCCAGGCGCTCTCGCCGGAGGGCACCTTCGTGCGCTTCGACGGCGAGGGTCGCCCGCCCGTCACCGACGGTCCGTTCGCGGAGACCAAGGACCTGATCGCCGGCTGGATGGTCATCGACGTCGAGAGCGTCGAGCGCGCCCACGAGGCGGCCGCGTTCCTGTCCTCGGCGCCCGGCCAGGGCGGCCGGCCGCTGCACGAGTGGATCGAGGTGCGGCCCTTCCTCGAGCACCCCGAGACGGTCACGGAGTAGCAGCGTGTCGGCGCCGCCGATGCCCGAGCTGCTGCGGGACCTGACGCCGCAGGTCCTCGGCGTCCTCGTCCGCCGCGGGGGTGACTTCGCGACGGCCGAGGACGCCGTGCAGGAGGCGCTCCTCGAGGCGGTACGGCGCTGGCCCGACGACCCGCCGACCGATCCGAAGGGCTGGCTGATCACCGTGGCCTGGCGCAAGCTGGTCGACGCGCAGCGCTCGGAGGCGGCCCGCCGTACGCGCGAGGAGCGGGTTCACGACGAGCCCGCCCCCGGACCCGCCGAGGAGCACGACGACACGTTGCTGCTGCTCTTCTGGTGCTGCCATCCAGCGCTGACGCCCGCCTCGGCGGTGGCGCTCACGCTCCGCGCCGTCGGCGGGCTGACGACCCGGCAGATCGGGGCGGCGTACCTCGTCCCCGAGGCGACGATGGCGCAGCGGATCAGCCGGGCCAAGCGGACGGTGGCCCGCGAGGGGATCGGCGCGACGGGTGACCTGCGCACTGTGCTGAAGGTGCTCTACCTGATGTTCAACGAGGGGTACGGCGGCGACGTCGACCTCGCGGCGGAGGCGATCCGGGTGACCCGGGGCCTGGCCCGGGCGAGCGCCGAGCCGGAGGTCGCCGGGCTGCTCGCGCTGATGCTGCTGCACCACGCGCGGCGCTCTGCCCGGTTCACGGCGGACGGGTCGCTGGTGCCGCTGGCCGAGCAGGACCGGTCCCGGTGGGACACGACCTTGATCGCGGAGGGCGTCGACGTGCTCCAGGCGGCGCTCGCCGTCGACCGGCTGGGGGAGTACCAGGCCCAGGCCGCCATCGCCGCCCTGCACTGCGACGCCCCGACGGCGGCCGAGACCGACTGGCCCCAGATCCTGGAGTGGTACGACGAGCTGCTGCGGCTCACCGACTCCCCGGTGGTCGCGCTGAACCGCGCGGTGGCCGTCGGCGAGGTCGACGGGCCGCTGGCCGGGCTCCGTGCGCTCGAGGACGTGCCGGCCGACGTACCCCGCCGGACGGCAGCCGAGGCCTGGCTGCGTGAGCGGGCGGGAGAGACGGCGACGGCGCGGGCGCTGTACGCCCGCGCCGCCGACCTGGCCCCCAGCGTCGCCGAGCGGTCCCACCTCACGCGGCAGGCCGCCCGGCTCGGTCGAGGGGTGGAGCCGTCGTGGATCAGCGGATCGGAGCCGCCAGCGGCAGGGTCCGGTCGACCAGGTCCTTGACCTTCGAGCCGCAGGTCGAGACCACGTTCGCGTCGGTGCAGTAGTACGCCGACGTCGTCGTGCCGGTCGCGAGGTCCTTGGCCCAGGTCGAGCCGAAGTCACGCAGCCGCGCGGTCTGGGTGGCGTTGGCGGAGCAGAGCGCGCCCGCGGTGCCGATGATGTCGGTGTTCTCGCCCTCGACGTCGATGTGGCAGCTGCCGCCGACCGGCACGCCGAGCACGTACCGCTCCCAGACCAGCTGGATGCCGACGTACGGGTTGGTGAGCGCGGTCAGCGCGCCGTGGGCGTTGTTGAAGAGGTTCGTGACGCTCGGCCGCGCAGTCACGGCGAGGACCGGGCGGGTGCCGCCGGCGGAGATCGCCTCGAGGTTCGCGGTGAAGTCGCCGGAGGCGACCGGGTCGAACAGGATGGCGCCGGCGAGGTCGCCGTACCCGTTGGCGACCAGGCGGGCGCCGAGCTCGCTGGCGAAGTGGCCGCCCGCCGAGTGGCCGCCGACGATGTAGCGGCTCGGGAGCGGCTTGCCGGCCGGCGGCGTGGCCGTCCGGGCGCTGAGCACGTCACCGAGGGCGTCGGCGAGCGCGGGGTTGCCGCCGGTCAGGTCGCCGTTCACGCACAACACCATCACGCCCTTCTCGGCGATGGCCTTGCTGGTGCCGCGCAGGTTGCCGCAGCCGCGGCTGAAGCCGTGCTCGAGGACCATGAGTGCGGAGGCGGTGCCGTTGGGCAGGTACCAGTCGACGCTGTGGCTGGTCCCGTCGAGCACCAGCTGGCTGTTGACGCAGGTGCTGCTGGTCGAGCTGTAGTTGTTGCAGGCGACGTCCGCCGCCTGCGCGGCGGGCGAGATGCCCACCAGCCCGGCGGCGATCGTGGCGCCCGCGAGTGCCGCGGCACCGATCATGGCTCGTACGTTCTTCACAGACTGCTCCCTCGGTCACTGTGGAATTCCGTTCCACCCGGCCCCCGGAGCGGAAGGTAGTGGCGACGGGAGGCCCCCCGGCAAGGGGTCGGTCGCGGGCCTGGACACGTCTGGACCGGACCACCTGGCGGACGGTTCGCGGTGGGCGGGGTGGTCTTGAGCGATCTGTCATCGCGACGAAACAGAGCCGTCTTAGGGTGGGGCGCCGCGTACCGCTGCCGCATGCCCTCGACCGGAGTCGATGACCGATGCCCCACCTCCATGCCGACCCCGGGATGACGAGTCTCTTCGACTTCCTCCAGTCACGGATCCGCGAGGCGGTGGGCGTCGCCGCGGCCGCGGGGGACGCCCCCGCCGAGCGGTTCTCCCGGCAGACCCAGGCGATCCTCGAGGACATGCGCCGCGACCTGCGCGAGGACCCGCGACGCGCCGACGAGGTCTCGCGCTTCCTGCACCGGATGGCGGCGGCGTACGTCGACCACCCGGACTACCGCAGCCACTGGACCCTGTTCAGCGATCGCTGAGCGAGGCCAGCACCCGCTCGTCGGCGCAGGCCCGGGCGAAGGCCGCGATCCGCGCCCGGATCTCGCGGCCGAGCAGCCGGCGACCCATCCGGTCCGCGACGGGCGAGAGCCAGGCGGGACGTCCCGACCAGGTGTACTTCCACACCGCCCGGGTGCCCGCGACGCCGCCGCGCTCCTCGGACGTGAAGCGCCAGCCGCCCCCGAACGAGGCGAAGAACCACGGCCCCTTCTCCATCGTCATGCCGACCGACGTGGGCGGGCGGTAGGAGACGTACCGGCTGATCATCGACGGCCCCACCCGCGCCCGCGTGAACGTCCGTACGCCGGCCCCGGGTCGTTCCGCGTCGAGCAGCCGCTGGTGCCGGATGAACGGGTCCCACGACAACCGGACCTCCCCGGTCGTCTGGGACACCGCGAACGCGATCTCCGGCGGGACCGGCACCCACGTCTCGGCACTCACCTGCGGCACACCCCCACCCTCCCCCCACCACCCCAGCCCCAATCCCGCTCCATCCCCACCCACCCACCCACATCGCCGAGTCGGCAGAACTTGCGCGCCGAGTCGGCAGAACTTGCGCGCCGAGTCGGCAGAACTTGCGCGCCGAGTCGGCAGAACTTGCGCGTCGAGTCGGCAGAACTTGCGCGCCGAGTCGGCAGAACTTGACCGGCCGGAGTCGGCTTTCCACAGGCTCGCCCGTCGGACGCCCAGACGCCTGGCAACCTGGGGCCATGGCGATCACCCAGGTTCTCGACACGGCGCTGGACCGCTCCGTCGTGCTCGGCTACACCAGTCTCGGCTCGCGGCTGCGTCGGCGGTGGTGGCCGGCCGACCCGGAGCCGGGATCGATGGCGGGCAAGCGGGTGCTGGTGACGGGCGCGACGTCGGGGATCGGCGAGGCGATGGCCGCCTCGTTCGCGACCCTCGGGGCGACGGTGCACGTGCTGGGCCGCAACGCCGAGAAGCTCGCCGGCGTCGCACGCCGGCTCCGGCTCGACCACCCCGCCACCGAGTTCGTCGAGGAGGTCTGCGACGTCGGCGACCTGGCCGCCGTACGGGCGTGGGGCGCGGACTTCGCCGACCGGGTGCCGGGCCTCGACGGGCTCGTCCACAACGCCGGCACGGTGACCGACACCCGCACCGAGAGCCCGCAGGGCCACGAGCTCCAGCTGGCGGTCCACGTCCTCGGCCCGCACCTGATGACCGAGCTGCTGCTCGACGCGCTCACCGCCAGCCGCGGGATGGTCGTGTGGATGTCGACCGGCGGCATGTACGGCGCGAGCCTGGAGTCCGACCCGGACGGGATCGAGTACCGCGACGGCGACTACCGCGGGCTCAAGGCGTACGCCCGCACCAAGCGGATGCAGGTCGTGCTCGCCGACGCCTGGGCACGGCGGTACGACGGCACCGACGTACGCGTCGAGAGCATGCACCCCGGCTGGGTCGAGACGCCCGGCGTCGCCAGCCACCTGCCCACCTTCCGCAAGCTCACCCGGCCGCTGCTGCGGACGGCCGAGGACGGGGCCGACACGGCCGTCTGGCTGATCGCCACCCGGCCCGACTCGGCCCCCGGGCACTTCTGGCACGACCGCGCCCAGCGACCGACCACGTTCGGCTGGCAGCGCGAGGAGGACCCCGCCGCCGTGGCCCGGTTCCTCGAGTACGTCGCCATCACCACCGAGACGCCGCCCGACTGGGACTGACAACTTCTGCCGACTCGGCGCGCAAGTTCTGCCGACTCGGCGCGCAAGTTCTGCCGACTCGGCGCGCAAGTTCTGCCGACTCGGCGGAAGGCAGCAGGGCCGGTCCCCCCGTGTGTGGGGGGACCGGCCCTGGTGTGTCAGGTGGTGCGGTGCGTCAGCCGATCCGGAAGCGGCGGGCGCGGTCGTGGCGAACGGCCGTGCGGTAGCGCTTCTTGATGGTCACCCGGACCCGGTCGGTGTCGCCGCCCACGACCCGGTAGCGGGCCGTGCCGATCACGGTGCGCGTCGCGCGGCCGTGCTTCTTGGCGATCACCGCGGTCAGGGTGACCTTCCCGGAGCAGACGCCGGCGCCGGAGCAGGCGACCCGGACGGTGGCGCCGCGGCTGGCCGAGACCACGCGGAACGCGCGGACCGCGGAGACCGGGGCCGCCGCCGGTGCGGCGGGCGCGGCCGGCGGTGCGGGCGACGGCGTCGGGGTGACGCTGCCGGCCGCGCGGGCCACGGTGACCGTGGCCGAGCCGGTGTCGTTCGCCGCGTCGGAGTCGTACGTCGTCGTGGCGACCGACGCGGTGTTGACCACGGTCAGCACCTCGGCCAGCTCCGGACCGGTGCGGTTCCCGATGCACTCCAGGTCGAGCAGCGCGTCGAGCGGCCCGTCCGTGGTGTTGAGCAGGCGGAAGTCCCGGTTGACCGGCTGCGGCTCGTTGCCGAGGGGCAGTACGCCGGCGGGCAGGTCGTACGTCGCCGTGATGCCCTTGTATCCGACGGGGCACGAGACCCGCTCGGTCTGCTCGACTCCGGGTGTGAGCGTGACGGTCCGGGTCACGTGCTGCAGGTCCAGCCCGTGCAGGTGCGCCGGCGTGCCACCCATCGCGGTCCGGGTCTGGAGCGCCCGGATGCTGAGCGTGGCCTGGGCCGGGGTGATCACGTCGACCGTGAACCGCCAGCCGCCCGCGACCGGCTCGGCCGCGACCAGGCGGGCCTGACCGCTGAGCACCTCGATGCCGGGGGAGACCGCGCGGGTGCCGGCGGCGACCGGCAGCGTCACGTCGTGCCGGCCGACCGCGAGTGCGCCGGTGCCGAGGGTCTGCAGCGAGCCCACCGAGATGTCGTGGGCGTGGCCCGCGACGGTGGTGGTGCTGCCCGCGAGGCAGGTGCCGAACAGCTTCACCTGGGCCTGGCCGGTGGCGTGGTTGGTGACCTCGAACCGGTAGGTGCCCAGACCGGTCGAGCGGGCCTCGCGGACCACGACGTCGGCCTTGGTGCCGGTGCCCTGGTCGACGCTCATCACCTCGACGGAGCCGTCGGTCATGGTCGCGCCGCCGGTGCAGCTCAGGTCCTGGGTCCGGGTCTCACCGGCCTGCAGCGAGACGTACTGCTCGGACTTCGAGACGTCGAGCTGGTGGTCGTGGCTGTCCACGGCCGGCACCGGCGGGGTGCCCTTGGCCTTCGCGGCGATCGTGACGGTCCGCTCGGCGCCCGGAGCGAGCGCGCCGAACGCACAGCTGACCGTGCCGGCGGCCTGCGTGCAGGTCGGCGCGCCCGGGGTCACCGACACGAAGGTCAGCTCGGCCGGGAGCGGGTCGGTGAGCGTGACGTTCTGCGCCGTCGACGGGCCGTCGTTGCGGGCCACGAGGGTGTAGGTGACGGTGTCGCCGCCCTCGTAGTCCACGCCGTCGGCCGTCTTGGTGACCGACACGTCGGCCACCGGGGTGACCGGCGTCGTGACCTGGCTGTGGTTGTTGCCCGGCGCCGTGTCCGGCGTCGTCGTGGTGACGTCGACCGCGTTGGTGACCGGGCTGGTCCGGGCCGGGTCGACCTGGACGGTGATCTTCACCGTGCGGGTCGCGCCGGGTGCCAGCGTGCCGTAGTCGCAGCTGACGGCCTGGCCGGTCACCGAGCACCGCTCGTCGTCGTCCAGCGAGACGAAGGTGAGGTACGCCGGCAGCGTGTCGGTCAGCGTCGACGCGAGCGCGTCCGAGGGGCCGACGTTGGTGGTGGTGAGCGTGTAGACGAGCTCCTCACCGGCCAGCACCGACGACTTCGACGCGGTCTTGGTGACCTTCAGGTCGGTCTTGGTCCCGACGACCACGGAGCCGTCGTCGGTCTTGTCGGTCGGGACCTCTTCGGCGTGCGTGGAGGCCGTGTTGGTCAGCGTGGTGCCGGTCGCGACCCCGGAGCCCACGCGGGCGACGACGGTGATCGTCTTCGTCGCCCCGGGGGCCAGGGCGCCGATCGTCCAGTCGACGGTCGAGCCCGACGCCGTGCCGGAGGGGGTGCTGCTGACGTAGGTCAGCCCGGCCGGCAGCACGTCACGCAGCACGGTGCCGTGAGCGGTGGCGTGCGCGTCGGTGTTGGTGACCTTGATCGTGAAGGTGACGTCCTCGCCGGCCGTCGCGGCGCCGTTGTCGGGCGTCTTGGCGATGGTGAGGTTCGGCTTCACGACGGTCAGGGTGACGGTGTCCTGCGGGCCGACGTACTCCCGCCACGGGTTGTCGCCGTCCGCCGTGCGCTCGGCCGTCGAGGCGCCGAAGTACGACGGGACCTTGGCCGTGTTGACGACCTGGTCGCCCGCGTTCAGCTGCGCACCCGGCTTGACCTTGGCGGTGTAGGTGAACGTGACGGTGGCACCGGCCGCGATCGGGCCGGGCACCAGCCAGGCCAGGTCGGGGTCGCCGGTGCTCCAGCCGTCGGTGCTCTGGGCGGCGCCGTCGACCAGGGTGATGTCGACGAGCTCGGTGTCGGGCTGGTCGGTGACCACCACGTCGTACGCCGGCCAGGAGCCGGTGTTCTTCACCTTCACGGTGTAGGTCACGACGTCGTTGCCCTCGACCCGCGGACCCTTGTCGGCCGACTTGTCGATGGTCAGCGCCGGCTCCCGGACGGCGGTCGTCGCGGAGGCCGGGCCGACGGTGTCGGAGTACGACGCCGGCACGGTGGACGGCGCGACCGGCAGGATGTCGGTCCGGTTGGTCCGGACCCGGGCCTCGTTGGTGAACGAGACCGGAGCGGTGACGCTGCCGCCGCCGCGCTTGGTCGACAGCACGTGCCCGTTCAGGACCAGCTCGTAGCTGCGCTGCTGCGCGGCGGGGGCGAGGTCACCGAGGAACCACGCCGCCTGCTGGGTCGCACCGCTGGTCGTCACCGGGAAGGTGCCGACCGCGGGGTCGGTGCCGGGGCAGCCGGAGACGCAGGTGATCGCGCCGTACCCGTCGACGGCCAGGCCGTCCGGCACGGTGTCGACGACGGTGGTGTCGAAGTACCGGACGTTCGCGGGCACGGTGACCCGGACCTTCCAGGTGACGTTGCTGCCGATCGTCGCGGTCGCCGGGGTGACCTCCTTGGTGATCCCGGGGAGCACGACCGAGATCGTCCGGTCGGCGGTGGCGTCGTAGTCGCCGGCCGTGGTGGCCGTCGAGGCGGGCGTGCGGACGCCGCCGGTGGAGGTCGGCAGGCTGGTCGACGTCGCCAGCACCGTGTTCTTGTACGTCGTACCGCCGACCGCCGGGTCCTCGACCTGCACGGTGTAGGTGAACGCCGTCGAGGCACCCGGCGCGAGCGAGGCGTGCGTCCAGGTGATGGTGCGGGCGGCGGAGTTCCAGACGCCGCCGTTGTGGATCGTCACCGGCTCGGTGCCGGCCGGCAGGGTGTCGACGACGACCACCTCGTGGGCGGTCGAGACGTTGCTGCCGCTGGCGTTCGAGGCGGTGACGGTGAAGGTCTTGACCTCGCCCGAGGTCACGACGCTCGACCCGGCGACGGTCTTCGCGACCGCGATCTTCGGCTCGACGATCGTCGTGCTGACCGAGCCGGAGCGCGTGTGCGCCCCGCCGTCCTGGTCGGTGTAGGCCAACGTGGCCGTGTTGCCGAGCGACTGGCCGCGGTAGTTGGCGGACACGTCGAGCACCTTCGCCCGGAAGGTCAGCACCAGCACGCCGTCGGTCCCGGAGGGGGCGGCGTACGTCGAGGGCAGCGTGGCCAGCACGGTGTTGGCCGGCGACTCGGTGACGCCGCCGAAGGGGGCACCGTCGAGGGTGCAGCCGCTCACGCAGAGACTGCCCGGCACCAGGGTCTGGCGCGACCCGAGCGGGTCGGTGACCTTCGCGCCGTAGACCGTCGTGTTCTTCGGGATCGTGGTGGTGACCGTGTAGGTGACGACCTCACCGACGGTGGCCTGGCTGCCGGCGTTGTTGCCCGACTCGGTGACCGAGGTGGTGCGGGTCTTGACCACGGCCGCGTCGCGGGTGCGGATCGTCTCCGTCGCCTCCGCGGCCGGCATGTTCGGCGTCGGCAGGAACGGGTCCTTGACGACCGGGTTGGCCGGGATGAGCTGGTACGTCGTCCCGCTGTTGGTCGTGTAGCCGTACTCCACGACGCCGACCCGGTTGGTGTAGGCCACGCCCGGGCTGACGTCGGAGGGGACCGTGACGGTGTAGGTCAGGTTCTTCGTGGCCGCCGCGGCGACGTCGACGCCGGTCCAGGTGATCCGGCCGCCGGTGCAGGAGCCGCCGTCCGAGATGGCGGAGATCTCGGCGCAGGTGATGCCGGCGGGCAGCACGTCCCAGACGCGCGCGTCCTGGGCGGGAGCGGTGCCGGTGTTCCGCACGCCGACGGTGTAGCCGACGGCCTGGCCGGCCTCGACCTCCTCGTCGTCGGCGGTCTTGGTGACGCCGAGCTCGGGCAGGGTGAGCTCGAAGTCGACGAGGTCGCGCAGCGTGAACGCCTTGCCGGCGGTGTTCTCGTAGGAGAACTTCTGCAGGTTGCCCTCGACGTCACCGGAGTGGTGGCCGAGCGGGGAGCCCACGGTCGACTTCAGGGTGACCTCGAAGATCTCGCCGCCGGTGTCGACGTCGGTCCCGCCGCCGCCGATCTTCCAGCTGAGCCGGCCCTCGGTGCCGTCCGCGGTGTCGTCGAAGTCGGTGATCTCGACGGTGTTGGTCGCCGTCTTCTTCCAGGTGCCGGGGACGTAGGAGAGCGTGTTCGGCAGGATGTCGAAGACGTCCTGGCTGAACGTGTCCAGGTTCATCGGGAAGGCCAGCCGGAGCTTCCAGCAGACGAAGTCGCCCGGGCCGTACGCCGGCACGGCCTTGCCGTAGTCGGCGGCGGCCAGGTCGCCGCAGTCGCCGCTCGCGGGGTACGTCGCCGCGACCTGCTTGAGGATCGACGGGCCGTCGGCGGCCTTGCCGGACTGCGACACGTCGAGGTCGAGCTCGCCGTCGGTCTCGTCGTGGTCGATCTTGGTGCCCGAGCCCGCACACGTCGGGTCGGCCGGCGCGCAGCGGACCCAGTCGACGCCCTCGGCGGAGATGTTGTTGGTGACCGCGTCCCTCGACAGGATCGGGGTGCTGTTCGCGAAGTCGGACTGGTAGTTGGCCCGGGTGCGGGTCCAGAAGGTCAGCTGCCGGGTCGCGCTCGGGGCGAGACGGGCCAGCGCGGGGTACGTCGACTCGTCCCAGACGACCGCGAAGGTGCCGTTCGACTGCTCGGCGACCGAGCTGTACGGCTGGCTCGGCAGCCGGCCGGCGACCGGCGCGCACTCGGCGTCGCTGGCGTCGTTCTGCGTCGTCAGGTTGGTCGCGCCGAGCGGGCACAGGCCGTTGGGCACGGTGTCGCGGATGACGACGTCGTCGACGTAGCGGTACTCCGAGACCTGCAGGTCGACGGTCCACTTGGTCAGGTCGCCCTGCTCGAGGGTCAGGTTGTCGTTGCTCTTCTGGATCGCGATGTCCTCGGCGGTCCGGAGCAGGGTGCCCTCGTCGCTGACGGCGATGCCGCCGGAGATCGGCGACTGGTAGGTGCCGGCCGCGATCGCGCCGTTGAGCAGCGGCTGCTCGTCGTACGTCTCAGGGCCGGAGTTGTTGTCGAGGTTCGCGGCCTGGGCGCCGGTGGTGGCGGGGGTGCCGCCGGCGGTGGTCCAGGTCAGGGTGTTCTCGCGGATCGGGATCGCGGCGGCGTACCTGATCTTCTTGACACCGCTGGCGGGGAAGTCGCCGAGGTGGGTCCAGCGCACGTGGGTGTAGACGCCCGCGGGCAGCGGTCCGGCGCCGTCGGGGTCGGTGTCGACGGTCTCGACCAGGTCGGGGTCGACGCAGTCGGTGGTCGGCTGGGTGACAACGATCGGGCCGGAGCCGGGGTACTCCCGGTCGGAGCCCGGGTTGGTCGGGGCGTCGGTGGTGGAGTCGGTGGTGCCGGCGCAGCCGAGGAACTCCAGGCCGGCGGGCAGGTAGTCGTCGACCGTGACGCCGGTCGTCGGGTTCACCTTGTTGTTCGTGACGGTCAGCGTGTAGACGGTCTGGTGGTCGTGCACGCCGCGCGGGATCTCGCCCTCCGGGTGCGGCTCGGACTTCTCGATCTCGATCGCGGTGAGGTTCGTGGTCGCGCTCTTCTCGGCGAAGCCGGAGTACGAGTCCGGACCCGGCTGCGGGACGCCGGTGGCGCTGAAGTCCGCCAGGTCGCGCGGGTCGGTCGAGAGGTACGCGCCGAAGTCGAAGGCCAGCGGGCCGCCGACGTCGTAACGGGGCGCGGTGGCCGCGGCCGTCGTCTGGTAGCGGACCTCGAAGGCCAGCGTGTGGGCGGCGTTCGCGACCAGGTCGTAGGTGTTGGGCCAGATCAGCGTGGTCTTCCCGCTGGTCGGCGCATTCGCGAGGACGGTCGGCTCACCGGCCTCCTCACCCGCGGAGCCACCGACGTACGACGTGCCGGTGGGCAGCACGAACCGGTAGGCCAGGTTGTAGCCCTTCGGCGCGCCCGCGGGCAGCGAGGCGGTCAGCCGGACCGGCACCGGCTCGCCGTACAGCACGTCGGCCGCCGGGCCGCCGCTCAGCTGCAGGTCCGGCGTACCGGCCGCCTGCGCGGGAGCGGCGCCCAGCAGCGCCGTGGTGACGGCGAGCATGCCGCCCACCAGCGAGGTGATGACCGCATGGGTCAGCAGACGGAAACCGCGCACGCGCGCGGGCATAGAACGACTCATGGTCGAGGCCCCCCAGCCACAGGTGAAACATCGTGCTCATCGACCACGTGGAGACGTGGTACCGGCGCGCGCCTACGGCGCGGCTGCTTGACATCATCGCAAGATTCGCTCCGCGGCGGCAACGAACGCGCCGATCGGCGCGGGTGAACCGGCGGGTGACCCGCATACTGCTCGCATGTCCGCCCCCTCCCGCCGGCCGATGGCCGTGGTGCTCGGTGTCGTCGTGCTCGCGCTGGTCAACCTGCCGCTGCTGCACAGCACCTGGCTGGAGCAGCGGGTCGAGCGGTCCGGCGTCGACGTGCGGGCCGAGGTCGTCGGCGACCAGGTCGAGGGCGGCCGGTCCTTCGTCGGCTTCGTGCTGCCCGACGAGATCGAGGGGGAGCTGCTCTCCGATGGCGAGCGCGGGTGGACCGTCGAGGTCACCGACGAGGCCCGTCTCACGGCGGTGGCGGACGGCGAGCTGACCGTCCGGGTGCTGCCCGACAACCCCTCGGCGTACTCCGTCGAGGGTCAGGTGCGCGGATCGGGCGCGCTGGTCGTGACGCTGGTCGCCGACGTGGTCCTGCTGCTGGTGGTCCTGCTGCTGTGGCGCTTCCGTCGCCGGGTGCGCCCGCAGCTGACGCTGGTGGCGAACGGGGACGTGGAGCGGTGCCCGCCCGGCGCGGTGCTGGAGCGGGTCGAGGGCGACGAGTACGTCGTGGCCGGCGAGGTCGACGCCATCGAGGACGGCCGGGTGGTGCTGCTGGTCGACGACCGGCGGGTGGTCGTCGAGCTCGACGGTCACCACAACCCGGTCGGCCATCAGCAGAGCGCCCGGGTGCGCGGCCGGATGATCGGCTGACCGAGACGCCCGGACGCTTCCGGGTCCGCGCTGGCAGACTGCCCGCATGTCGCAGACGACGCCCACGACCCTGGCCGACTTCGCCGCTCGCTCGATCGAGGGTCAGGAGATCGACCTGGCGTCGTACTCCGGCCAGGTCGTGCTGGTCGTGAACACCGCCTCGCAGTGCGGTCTGACGCCGCAGTTCGAGGGCCTGCAGGGTCTGTACGACCGCTTCGACGGCCGGGGCTTCACGGTGCTCGGCTTCCCGTGCGACCAGTTCCGCCACCAGGAGCCCGGTGACGACGCGGAGATCGCCGGCTTCTGCCAGCGCAACTTCGGCGTCACCTTCCCGATGTTCTCGAAGATCGAGGTCAACGGCGACGGCGCGCACCCGCTCTACCAGTGGCTGCGCGCGGAGAAGGGCGGCGTGCTCGGCGACAAGATCAAGTGGAACTTCACCAAGTTCCTCATCGGTCGCGACGGCACGGTGATCGGGCGCTACGCGCCGACGACCAAGCCGGAGAAGATCGCCGCCGACATCGAGAAGGCGCTCGCGGGGTAACGACCGGGCCATGACCCGGTTCACCGCCTCGACCTCGGCCGAGGCCGTGGTCGCCGCGCCCCGTCAGCGGATCTGGGACCTGCTCGTCGACCCGGACGCGATCACCCGGCTCACACCGTTCCTGAAGCGGGTGAGCGCCGACGGCGAGCACTGGCGCTGGGAGATGACCGGCCTCGACGTGCTCGGGGTGAAGGTCGCGCCCGCGTTCACCGAGCGGATGCGCTTCGTCGACGGCGAGCGGATCGAGTTCGAGCACGACCCGCCCGCCGGCGTACACGAGCGGTCGGGGGTGGCGGGCTGGTACGACCTCGCCGACGCCCCCGGCGGCACCCGGCTCGCCACCAGCCTGGAGATCACCCTCGACCTCCCGCTGCCCCGCCTCTCCGCCCCCGCGGTCACCGCCGCGATGCGGGGAGTGCTGGGCACGATGGGTGACCGGTTCTCGGCCAACCTCCTGCGGGAGGTGGGGGTGACGCCGGGGTAGTCCGTCACATGAGGGGGGTCATCTCGAAAATCTCGACCCCTGGTGTGACGGACTACCCCGGCGGGCGACCTCAGACGCGGACGGTCTCCGCCTGCTGGTCGTCGAGCGCCTCGTCCGGGTAGGTCCGCAGGTGCGGCCGGTCGAGCTTCTCGCCCTCGACGTCGACGTTCGGCAGGATCCGGTCCAGCCACGCCGGGAGCCACCAGGCCTTCTCGCCCATCAGGTACATCAGCGCCGGGATCAGCGTCATCCGGACCAGGAAGGCGTCGAAGAAGACGGCCACGGCCAGCGCGAAGCCGATCGAGCGGATGATCGGCTCGTCGATCAGGATGAACGCCGCGAACACCGCGATCATGATCGCCGCGGCGGCGGTGACCACCCGGGCGCTGTTACGGAAGCCGTCGACGACCGCCTCGCGGGTCGACATGCCGTGGACGTGCGCCTCACGCATCCGGGTCACCAGGAACACCTGGTAGTCCATCGCCAGGCCGAAGACCAGGCCGATCAGGAAGATCGGCATGAAGCTCACGATCGGCTGGCCCTCCATCAGGCCGAACGCACCCTCCTGGAAGACGGCGACCGTCGCGCCCAGGGTGGCCAGCACGGTCAGCAGGAAGCCGAGCGTCGCCGTCAGCGGGATCAGGACCGAGCGGAAGACGATCATCAGCAGGATGAACGCCAGTCCGATCACGACCGCCAGGTAGATCGGCAGCGCGTCGCTGAGCCGCTCCGAGACGTCGGTGGTGATGGCGGTCAGGCCCGTGACGCCGGTGGTGGTCCCGGTGGCCTCCTCGATCTCGGACTGCCCGTCGCGCAGGTCGGTGAGCAGGTCCTCGGTCGCGGTGTCCTCGGGTCCGGTCTCCGGCGTGATCAGCACCTGGGCGCCGGTGGCGTCCTCGTTGGTGCCGATCAGCTGGGCGTTGCGGACGTTGTCCATCCCGGCGGCCCAGGACACGACCTCGCCGTACGCCGCCATCCGGTCGGTGTCGGGCACCTCGCGGCCGTCGACCACGACGATCATCGGGGCGTCGCGGCCCGGACCGAAGGAGTCGGCGATCAGGTCGGAGGCCTGGCGCTGGGTGGTCTCCGCGGACGCGGTGCTGTCGGTGGGGAAGGCCAGGTGCAGGTTGCTCAGCGGGAGCGCGACCGCGCCGAGGGCGATCACGATCAGGACCACCGACGTGATGGGGCGGCGACCCACGAGCCGGGCCCAGCGCACGCCGTTGTTCTTGACCAGGCCGTCGGTGTCCCGCTCCGGGCGGTAGCGACGGACGGTCCCGCCGAAGGCCCGCTTCTTCAGCAGCCCGAGTACGGCGGGCAGCAGCGTCAGCGACACCAGGACCGCGATCAGCACAGTGGCGCCGGCGGCGAGACCCATCGTGGTCAGGAAGGGGATCTGCACGAGGGCCAGCGCCGAGAGGGCGATGAGCACGGTCAGGCCGGCGAACACCACGGCGGACCCGGCGGTACCGACCGCGATGCCGACCGCCTCCTCGCGGTCGCTGGTGTGGTGCAGCTCGGTGCGGTAGCGAGCCAGGATGAACAGGGTGTAGTCGATGCCGACCGCGAGCCCGATCATGGTCGCGAGCATCGGGGTGGTCGAGCCGATGTCGAAGAAGGCGGTGCTGGCGGTGATGCCGGTGATGCCGAGCCCGACGCCGACCAGGGCGGTCACGATCGGGAGCCCCGCGGCCATCAGCGACCCGAAGGTGAGCACGAGCACGAGGAGCGCGACGGCGATGCCGATCAGCTCGGACTTGGCGCTGATCTCCATCATGCCGGCCGAGCCGGCGCCGTTGGCCTCGACGGTGAGACCGTCCTGGCTTGCGCTCTCCATGACCTCGGTGAGCTGCTCGATCGTCTCCGGCTCCACGTCGGCGATCGTCTCGACGTCGAAGTCGTACGAGATGGTGCCGACCCGACCGTCCTCGGAGAGCGGCGAGAGCGCCTGCGCGTTCTCCTGCGCGACCGCGACGTCGCCGCCCGACTGCCGGGCGGCGTCGACGAGGGCCTGCTCCTGCTGCGCGGCCGCGGTCACCGGGTCCACCAGCGGGGTGTCCGGCATCTGCGGGAGCGCCTGCAGGTCCGAGACCAGAGTGGCCACCTGGTCGGCGTACTCCGGCTCGTCGAGGGTGTGGCCCTCGGGTGCCGCCACGACGACCTTGACCGAGGCCTGGTCGAAGGCGTCGACGGCCCCCGGGAACAGCTCGGCCTGCATGTCGGCGGCCTTCTCGGACGGGATGCCCGGGATGGAGAACGCATCCGTCATGGGCTTGGACATCGTCCCGGCGAAGATGCCGACCGCGAGGAACGCGATCAGCCAGGCGGCGATGAAGAACGGCCAGCGGCGGTACGCCGTCTTGCCGAGTCGATGGAGCAGGGTGGCCATGGAGGTCTCCTGGGGAAGGGGTGTGGGCGGCGGGTCAGGCGAGCAGGGCGCGGGCGGTGTGCAGGTTCTCGTCGAAGAGCTCGTCGAGCGGCCGGTCGTCGCCCGCGATGGCGGCGGCCATGGCGCACTCGAACAGCGTGACCAGCAGGCGGATGAGCAGACGGGCGCGCGGGCGGTCGATCCGAGCGCCCTCGCGCTCGAGGATCAGGTCGGTGAGCTCCCCGAGGACCTTCTCGAAGCGCTCGTGGGCGATGACGACCAGTCGCGGCTCGCCGATGATCACCCGTTTGCCCCGCTCCATGTCCTCGCGGTCGACGTCGTGGGCCTCGAGGATGTCGTCGGCCAGGGCGGCGAGGTCGTCGATCAGGTCGCCGCTGGGCCCACCGGCGAGGAACGCGGAGCAGGCCTCCTGCGAGATCAGCGGCAGCGGGCCGAGGACCGCGTCGAGCTTGCTCGGGAAGTAGTTGAACAGGGTGCGGCGCGAGACCTCGGCGCGCTCGGCGAGCTCGTCCATGGTGAAGCCGTCGAGGCCGCGCTCGTCGGTGAGCTGCTGGGCGCAGCGGCTGATCCGCCGCTCCGTCTGCAGCCGCTTCACCTGGCGGAGCGTTGCACTTTCTGTCATGAAGTGCATTCTTGCACTATGTACCAAGGAGTGCAAAATTGTGACGGTGGTCACCGGGGTCCGGATGGCGGTGAGGGGCCGCGTACGGCGTCCCGCGTGCGGTTCGTCACGGTTCAGGCCGCGGCGGGCACGATGACTTGCTGGTAACCGAGCGCGAGGCAGAAAGTGGTCGGGTGTCCTCCCCTCGAACCGCCACCACGTCGTCGTACTCCATCACCATGCGGCTGCACACCGCCCCGGACCACGCGGTGGTCGGGGCGGTCGCCACCGCGATCACGTCCTCCGGCGGCATCGTGACCGCCATCGACGTCACCGAGTCCAGCCACGAGCGCCTCGTCGTCGACGTGACCTGTTCGGCGATCGACGCCGACCACGCCAAGGTCCTCGAGGACGCCGTCGACGCGATCGAGGGGGTCGAGGTCTACCGGGTCTCCGACCGGACCTTCCTGCTGCACATCGGCGGCAAGATCGAGGTCTCCTCCAAGGTGCCGCTGCGCAACCGCGACGACCTGTCGATGGCGTACACGCCGGGCGTCGGCCGGGTCAGCAAGGCGCTGGCCGAGCACCCCGAGGACGTCTCGCGGCTGACCATCAAGGGCAACTCGGTCGCGGTCGTCACCGACGGCTCCGCCGTCCTGGGTCTCGGCAACATCGGCCCCGGCGCCGCACTCCCCGTGATGGAGGGCAAGGCGGCGCTGTTCAAGCGGTTCGCCGACATCGACGCCTGGCCGATCTGTCTCGACACCCAGGACACCGACGAGATCGTCCGCGCGGTCGAGCTGATCGCCCCCGGCTTCGGCGGCATCAACCTCGAGGACATCGCCGCGCCGCGGTGCTTCGAGATCGAGCGCCGGCTGCGCGAGAGCCTCGACATCCCCGTCTTCCACGACGACCAGCACGGCACCGCCATCGTCGTCCTCGCGGCGCTGACCAACGCGCTGCGCGTCGTCGGCAAGAAGCTGCCCGAGGTCCGGCTCGTGGTCTCCGGCGCCGGCGCGGCCGGCACCGCGATCGTCACCCTGCTGCTGGCCGCCGGCGTCAAGGACGTCGTGGTCTTCGACCGTCTCGGCTGCCTGGTCCCCGACCTCGACGGCCTCTCGCCCGCCCAGGTCGAACTGGCGAAGGCCACGAACCCCCGTGGCGTGGAGGGTGACCTGCGCGCCGCCCTGGCCGGGGCCGACGTGTTCATCGGCGTCTCCGCGCCGGGCGTGCTGCAGGCGGAGTGGATCAAGGACATGGCGACCGACCCGGTCGTCTTCGCCCTGGCCAACCCCGACCCGGAGGTCGACCCCGCCGAAGCCGACAAGTACGCCGCCGTCGTGGCCAGCGGCCGCTCGGACTACCCGAACCAGATCAACAACGTGCTGGCCTTCCCCGGCGTCTTCCGCGGCCTGCTGGACGCGCGGGCGCGCGACGTCACCATCGACATGCTGCTCCGCGCCGCCGAGGCGATCGCGCTGGTGGTCAAGGACGAGGAGCTGAACTCCAGCTTCATCATCCCGACGGTCTTCCACCCGGACGTGCCGAAGGCGGTCGCCGCGGCCATTCGCGGGGACCGCTGAGGAGGCGATAGTCCCTGACCTTCGGCACCGGCGGGGTCAACCGGTGGAAGCAACGTTCATGCTGCTGTCGGGTTCGACAGGAGCTCGGCCAGCGCTTGGGCTGGGGTCTTGAGTCCCAGGGTAGGGCGGGGTCGCTTGTTGAGGGTCGCGGCGATGCGTTCGAGGTCCT
>NZ_DATJTA010000088.1:0-28186 GCF_035503875.1 Nocardioides sp. | reverse complement strand
CTGCCGACCCGGCGCGAACTCGCGCCGGGTCGGCAGCAAACTCACGCCGGGTCGGCGGGTGGCGGGTGGGTCAGGAGGGGACGTAGTCGAACGTGTCCGGGTTCGGGCCGGTCCGGCCGTCCTCGCCCCGGTCGAGGGCGGTGATGGCGGAGACCTCGTCGGCGGTGAGGGTGAAGTCGAAGATGTCGAAGTTCTCCCGCATCCGCTCCTCGCGCATCACTTCGGGAAGACGATGTCGCCGCGCTCGACGTGCCAGCGCAGGGTGACCTGCGACGGGGTCTTGCCGTGGGCGGCCGCGATCTCGCCGATCACCGGGTCGTCGAGGACGGCGCCCTGGGCGATCGGGGACCAGGCCTCCACCTCGACGCCGTGCCGGATCGAGGCGGCGCGGGCGGCCTCGTTGGTGAGGTACGGGTGCACCTCGATCTGGTTCACGACCGGCACCACGCCGGTCTCGGAGATGATCCGGTCGAGGTGCTCGGGATGGAAGTTCGAGACCCCGACGGAGGCCGCGCGGCCGTCGGCCACGAACTCGGCCAGCGTCCGCCAGGTCGACACGTAGTCGCCGTCGTACAGCGTCGGGAGCGGCCAGTGGATGAGGAACAGGTCGATGCGGTCCAGCCCGAGGCGGGTCAGGGTCTCGTCGAACGAGCGACGGGCGTCGTCGGGCCGGTGGAAGCCGTTGTTCAGCTTGCTGGTGACGTACAGCTCCTCGCGGGCGATCCCGGAGGCCTTGATCGCCTCGCCGACGCCCTGCTCGTTCTGGTACATCTGCGCGGTGTCGAGGTGGCGGTAGCCGACCTCGAGCGCCGTGCCGACCGTCGCGGCGGTCTGCTCGGGCGGGACCTGGTAGGTGCCGAAGCCGAGCTGGGGGATGGTCGTCTGGTCGTTCAGGGTGATGGTCGGAACGGTCATACCTTCCGGAATCCCTCTGCGGTTCGGAACATTCCGTTGGGGCGCAGTTGCGAGAATGCTCACGTGACCGACCTTCCGCACTACACCGAGTACGACACCCGGCTCGCGGCGTACGCCCTCATCCGCGACGACGCGGACCGGATCCTGCTCGCGCTGTGGAACGAGGGGGAGCAGCGGCGCTGGACGCTGCCCGGCGGCGGCGTCGAGCTCGCCGAGACGGTCGAGGAGGGGGCGGTCCGCGAGGTCCGCGAGGAGACGGGGTACGACGTCCGCCTCGACGGCCTGCTCGGGGTCGATTCGGCCGTCTTCTCGCCGAACCGGCGCTCCACCGGGACGGATCGGCCGCTCAAGGCGGTCCGCGTCGTCTTCGCGGCGACCGTCACGGGCGGCGAGCTGACCCACGAGGTCGACGGCACCACCGACGAGGCGCGCTGGTTCGCCAAGGACGAGATCAGCCGGTTGCCCCGGGTCTCGCTCGTCGACATCGCGCTGTCCTACCTCGACGGGCGCTGACGTGCGGGCGGTCGTCGGGGTCCTGCTGCTCACCCTGACGGCCTGCACGAGCCCGTCGTCGTCCTCGTCCTCGCCGGAGGCCGACCCGCCGTCGGTCACGCCCTCGGAGGCGACCTCGCCTCCGGCCGACCCCGTGCTCGCCGTCGTCGGACACGCGACCGAGCCGCGGCTGGAGCTGTCGCGGGCGGCGTACCGCCGCATCGTCGAGGGGAACCTCGACCGATGGCGCGGGCGGGACGTCGACGTCGTCCCCCTCGACGAGGTGGGTCCGACCGTGGTCGCGGCCCGGGTGGCGGGTGTCGACCCGGTGCGCGACGACCCGCGGGCCGTCGAGCTGGTCGTCGGTGGGGACCTGATGCTGGTGCGGGGTGTGCCCTCCGCGGCGGACGCGCTCCGGCCGCTGTCCCGGCCGTTCCGAGCGGCGGACCTGGCCGTCGCCAACCTGGAGAGCACCCTGTCGATCGACGGGGCGCCGACCCAGGGCGGGGACTCCTTCGGCGCGAGCGCCGCGCTGCTCGGCCCGCTGCGCCGCTCGGGCCTCGACGTGCTGTCGCTGGCCAACAACCACGCGGGGGACTACGGGCCGCGGGCGCTGCTAGAGACCGTCGACGTACTCGCCGACAGCCCGATCGTGCCGGTCGGCGCGGGTCGCGACCTGGCGGCGGCGAGCCGGCCGGCGTACGTCGAGCGCGGCGGGGTGCGCTTCGCGTTCGTCGCCTTCAACGCCATCGGCGAGACCCCGCGCGCGACCCGCACGGAGCCGGGCGCGCTGTCGGTGCGGATGCCGCCGCGCACCGGCCCGCTGGTGCCGGCCGACGTCGCCCACGTCGAGGCCGTCGTACGACGGGCCGCGCGGAGCGCCGACGTCGTGGTGGTGCTGCCGCACTGGGGCACGCAGTACACGCATCAGCCGGAGCCGCTCCAGCGCACGGTCGGGCGGCGGCTGGTCCGCGCGGGTGCCGACCTGGTCGTCGGCGGGCACCCGCACTGGGTGCAGGGCGTGGACGCGGTCCGCGGCGTACCGGTCCTGCACTCGCTGGGCAACCTGGTCTTCGACATGGGTCCCGACCGGTTCCCCGTCGAGGCGCGCGAGGGGGTGCTGCTGGAGGCGACGTTCTGGGGAGCGGAGCTGAAGGCGGTGCGGCTGGCGCCGTACCGGATGGACCCGGTGACGTTCGTGCCCCGCCTGCTCGACGGCGTCGACGGGGCGGGCGTGCTCGCCGACGTGTGGGCGGCGAGCACCGGCCCGTACGCCGCAGGGGTAGGTTCGGCGCCGTGATCGACCTCAGCCCCGGCCAGGAGTGGACGCTCGCCACCGAGTCGGGCGAGCCGGTGACCCGGCTGCGGTTCGGCGTGGGCTGGGACAAGGAGAGCAACGCGGGACCCGCCGGCGCCGCGCGCGACGTCGATCTGGACGCGTCGGCCGTGCAGTTCATGGGCGAGCAGCTCTTCGACCTGGCCTTCTACAACAACCTCGCGACCCGCGACGGGTCGGTGGCGCACCAGGGTGACAACCGCAGCGGCAGCGGTGAGGGCGACGACGAGGTGATCGCCGTCGACCTGAGCAAGGTGTACGCCAAGGTCGACACGATCGCCTTCCTGGTCAGCAGCTACCAGGGGCACCCTCTCGACTGGATCGCCAACGCCTACTGCCGCATCGTCGACGACGCCACCGACGTCGAGCTGGCCAGGTTCACGCTGACCTCGGGGGTCTCCCAGACCGGTCTGGCGATGGCCACGCTCTTCCGCGACGGCACCGGCTGGCGGCTGCGCGCCATCGGCCAGGGCATCGCGGTCACGGTACCGGCGAAGTCGGTCGGCGCTCTCCGGCCGTTCCTGCGCACCTCCGCCACCCCGCCCGACCCCCGCGACCCCGCCACCCTCGTCGGCCTCGACGTCGCCGAGGCCACCCGCCTCGCCACCGACGCCGGCTGGCACGTGCGCGCCCACCCGCTCGACGCCATGTTGACGATGGACTTCCGTCCCGATCGCCTCAACCTCGGGCACGACGCCGGCGGCGTCGTGCGGAGTGCCCGGGTGGGGTGATGGTGAGTGGTCCGTAGACGGACCTACAGAAGTCGTCGACCCGACACGTGCTGCGGCTGCGGCTGCGCGCACTCGGGCCAGTTGTGTCAGTCCCACTACGTGCGACGAGGTCATCTTCAGCAACATGTCCAGTGATCCGAAGGGGTTCTGGGTCCGGCTCGGGCCCGACCTCGATGATCCCGACGCCGTCTTCCGTGACGGCACCGGACTCGCCTGCGTCCAGGTCCTTCCGGTCGAGGTGATGACGTGGGGCACCAGGGCGGAGAGGTTCAGCCTGGAGCACGCGATCTTCCTCGCCGCTCTCGCCGCTGCTCGTCGGCGCGTCTGGCGCTGGCTGAGATCCGGGGACGACCGCACGAAGGTGGTCGTGTCGCGCAGCAGGCGGAAGATCCCGTCGTTGTTTCGCACCGTCGGTCTCGAGTTCTTCGACACCGTCGAGGCCGCCGAGGCCAGACAGAGGGAGATCCTCGCAAGGTGGCAGCGGGGACAGTCTCAGCTGCCGGCACCCATCGGCCCACGAGCGCGCCGCGCTCTTCGTCTGGGCACCAGGGCGTGGTCTGACGTTCCACGCGGTGGGGTGAGCCATGCCGGCCCGGCGCCGACGGGTTCGCGCGATCCCGCGCTTTGCTGCGCCCGCATCGCTAGTGTCCCGGCCTGTGTCGTCCGAGCCGAGCCGTGTCGAACAGTGGGAACGGACCAATGAGGTCCCCCTGCTGCTCCTCGCCACCGCCTTCCTGATCGCCTACGCGTGGCCGGTGCTTGATCCGCGCATCGACCCTGACCTCGAGACCTTGCTCGCCTACGCGTCGTGGACGGTATGGGGCGCGTTCGCTATCGACTTCCTGGTGAGGATCTATCTCGCGGACCGCCGTCCTTCGTACGCCCTGAGGCACTGGTACGACCTTGTGCTGATCGCGGCCCCGATGCTGCGTCCCCTGCGTCTGCTGCGACTGCTCGCGTTCGCCCGCATCCTGAACCGGTCCGCTGCGGGTGGCCTCGTCGGACGCGTCGGCGTCTACGTCTCCGGTGTCGCGCTCATGTCAGTCGTTCTCGGTGCTCTCGCCATCCTGGATGCCGAGCGAGATGCACCCGGCGCGAACATCAACACCGCCGGGGACGCCCTGTGGTGGGCGTGTACGACGGTCACCACGGTCGGCTACGGGGATCGGTTCCCGGTGACCACCCCGGGGCGGTGCATCGCCGTGGCGTTGATGGTCGTCGGTATCGCGGTCGTCGGTTCGGTGACGGCGCTCATCGCCACGTGGCTGGTCCAGAACGTCCAGCGTGAAGAGATCGGCAAGAACTAGGACTGTCGCGCTAGGCCTGCCCGCGAACCTGCCGGGCGGCGAGCCAGCACTCGAACCGTCCCGTGGCGGAGGCGAGGTGGCGGCGGATGCCGGACTCCAGCTGGGCGATCTCCTCGAGGAACCCACACGGGGACCCTGGCGACCAGCATGGGTGACATCCCCGCCACCGGGCGGTCCCTGACGTTGCAGCTCTGCGACGTCATGGAGTTCAAGGACGGCAAGGTCCAGAGTCAGACGACGTACTTCGACACCGGATCAATGATGGCTCAGCTCGGTCTGATGGCCGAGCAGACGGCATCCCAGCACCAGTAGGAATCTCGGCACAACCGGCGTCGCCCACGATCGGACCGGCCGCGTTCCCTTGACCGGAACGCGGCCTCTCGTCGTTCTCCACCGGGTTTCGAGGCTCGCTTCGCTCGCACCTCAACCAGCGTCGGTGTCACCGACGTCCGGAAGCACGACGGCCCGCCAGCATCGCTGGCGGGCCGTCGTCGGGGTGTGGGGCGTCAGGGGGTGACGGTCACGGTGATCGGGGTGGAGTAGATGTAGTCGGCGAACGCCGGGCCGTCGGTGTAGAACGCCTGGTAGGTGTAGGTGCCCGGCTGCTGCCGGTCCTTGACGCGCCCGAGGAAGGTGGACGAGCCGAACGTGAACGTCCCGTTGGCGGCGACCGTCGCCATGCAGCAGTAGTACGGCGAGGAGCTGCCCGCCTTGTTGCGGCCGTCCTGGTAGATGTCGACGTAGCCCTTCTTCGCCGGCGTGCCCTTGAAGACGACCGAGCCGGTGAGGGTCGGCAGGTCCCAGCTGTCAGCGGACTTCGAGATGGTGAACGACGTCGCCGACAGCTTGATGGCCGAGTTGTAGACGCGGACCTTGGTGGTCTTCTTCGCGCGCTTGTACTTCGCGGTCACCTTGTAGGTGCCGGCGGCGGTGGTGCTCGGCAGCCGGAAGGAGGCCTTGCCCTTCTTCAGCTTCACCTTGCGGGCCTTGGCGCCGTTGACCGTGAACGTGACCTTGCCCTTGGCCGACCGCTTGAGCACCGCGGTGACCTTCACGCCGGGCTGGCCGACGTGGGAGTAGGCGGCCGACCGCTTGAGCTTGATCCTCGGCTTCTTGGCCTTCTTCTTCGCCAGCTCCTGGCCGTGGGTCTCGGAGCCGACCGCGCCGCCCGGCGCTGCCTGGGCGCTCGTGGCGAAGGCGCCGGCGGGGATGGTCAGCGCCAGGGTGGTGACCACGGCGGCGGTCGTGCGGCTGAGCAGGTTCACGTGGGGTCTCTCTCGTCGACGTCGGGGGTGGGCGAGGGAGCGCGTGCCCCCCGCCCCCGATCACTCCCCCGAACGGCGTCAAAGTAAAACTGGTGGTCCAGTCCACTTTCGGCCACGGCGGGCGGATCACGTGGTCCGTGCGCGTCTCGACAGCGCGACGGGGATGGGGTGCGGGTCGAGGCCGGCGTGCGGCTCGCGGGGTTTCGAGGCTCGTCGCTTGCGCTCCTCGCACCTCAACCAGCGTCGGGTGTGGTCGCTGCCGCGCACCTCACCAGGGCTGGATGCCCGTCTCGTCGCGGAAGGTCCCGCTCGGCCCACCGTCGGGCAGGGTGGCGAGCTCCAGGAAGATCGCGGCGCCCTGCTCGGGTGTCCGAGTCCCCTGGTGACCGTTGAGGTCGGTGGCGACGTAGCCGGGGCACCCCGCGTTGACCAGGATGCCGGTGCCTGCCAGCTCCTTGGCGTACTGGATCGTGACGGCGTTCAGGTACGACTTGGTCGGCGAGTACGCCGCCGAGATCGGGCCGACCGCGGCGGCCTGGGCGGTCTGCAGGGTGAGCGAGCCGACCGTGCTGGAGACGTTGACGATGCGCGGCGACGGCGAGCGGCGCAGCATCGGCAGCATCGCGTTGGTCACCCGGATGACGCCGACGACGTTGGTGTCGACGACCGCCAGGACCTGCCCGGCGCTCACCCGGGTCGGCTCCTGGGGCATCCCGCCGGTGATGGCGGCGTTGTTGACGAGGACGTCGAGGCCGCCCGCCGCGTCGAGCTGCGCAGCGGCGGCCGCGACCGACGCGTCGTCGGTGACGTCCAGCGGTACGCCGAACACGTCGTGCCCCTCCGCCGTCAGCTTCGCGACGGCGTCCTCGCGACGACCCGCGTCGCGAGCGCCGACCCCGACGCGGAAGCCGAGGCGGGAGAGCCCGGCGGCGATCTCGTAGCCGATGCCCTTGTTGGCGCCGGTGACGAGCGCGATCTTCGTGTTCTCGGTGCTGTTCTCAGTGCTGATCTCTGCCATGCCTCGATCCTGTGCTCGCGACGCCGCCGCGATCCAAGACCGATCGGGTCGCGGTCGATACCGCGGCGGTATGACCCCAGGTGAGGCGCGTAGCCTCGACGAGGTGGAGACCCGCGAGCTGCGCTACTTCGTCGCCGTCGCCGAGGAGTCGCACGTCGGGCGGGCCGCCGAGCGACTCGGCATGGCCCAGCCGCCGCTGTCCCGGGCGATCGCCCAGCTCGAGCGACGGCTGGGCGGCGCGTTGTTCGTCCGCACCCCGCGCGGCGTGACCCTCACGAGTGCCGGCGAGACCCTGCTCCGCGAGGGCCGAGCCGCGCTGGCCGCGGTCGAGGCCGCCGAGCGGCGTACGCGTCGCACCGTCGACGCCGGCGGTCGCGCCGCCGTGGTGCTCACCGCCAAGGCGGGGGCGTCGAGCGAGCTGATGGTCAAGCTCCTCGACGCGTACGCCGCCGAGCCCGACGCCGTCGCGATCGACGTCGTGCTGAGCCCGCCCGGGCACCAGGCGCTGATGCTGCGCGACGGGCGCGCCGACGTCGCGATCCTGCACCGGCCCTTCGACGACGTGAGCGGGTTCGACGTGGACACGCTGACGGTCGAGGAGCAGGTCCTGATCCTGCCCGCCGGCCATCCGTCGAGCACCCGGACCTCGATGACGATGGCCGAGGCGACCTCGATCCCGGACCTGCCGCTGCCCCGGTGGCCGAACCTCGACGGCTCCTACCCCGACGGACCCGGCCCCGAGCTCCGCGACCTGACCCAGGTCCTCCAACTGGTGCGGCTCGGTCGGACCGCGATCGTGCTGCCCGAGTCGGCCCGCGCCAACCTGCGCGACGGGCTGGCCGTCGTACCCCTCGCGGACGCTCCGCAGGTCACCACGGTCATCGCCTGGCCGCCGCACAGCACGTCTCCCGGCGTCGCCGGGCTGGTGCGCACCGCGTCGCGGCTCTGAGCCCGTGAGGCGGATCACGCCCCCGCTGTTCCCACGGTGGGCAAGGTTGCCCTAACTTAGGTCCGCCTTAGTTCTTGAGAAGATCGGACATGCCATGAAGCGCCTGGTTTCCAGTGGGGTCTGCGCCCTCGTCGTCCTGGGTCTCGCCGCCTGCAGCTCGGACGTCGCCGAGGACACCGATGCCGCGCCCACGAAGGACGCCACGCCGGCCGGACCGTGGGAGTGGGACGACGCCGACGGCGAGACGGTCACCCTCGACGAGGTGCCGACCCGCATCATCGCGCACTCCGGGGCCGCCGCGGCGCTGATGTCCTACGGCATCCGCCCGATCGGCATCTACGCCGACGAGTCCGTCAAGACCGACCCGAACCTGCAGGGCCTCGACCTCGACGGTATCGAGATCCTCGGCGAGGAGTGGGGATCGATCGACGTGGCCAAGGCGTCGACGCTGAACCCCGACCTCATCGTGGCGGACTGGTGGCCGGCCGAGAAGGCGCACTCCGGGCTCGAGGAGGGCGTGAAGGAGAAGAGCAAGGACCTCGCCAAGCTCGCTGACGTCGTCGGCGCTCCCCAGGGCGGGTCGATCATGGCCCTGACCGAGGGCTACGAGAAGCTCGCCGAGAGCCTGGGTGCCGACATCGAGAGCTCGCAGGGTGCGAAGGACCGCGCCGCCTTCGAGGCCGCGCGCGACGAGTTCTCCGCGCTGATGGAGGAGAAGGAGATCAGCGCGCTCGCGGTCTCCCCGGCCTCCGACCTGCTGTACGTCGCGAACCCCGAGTTCGCCCCCGAGCTCCTCGACTTCGCCGAGTGGGGCCTGGGCGTCATCGAGCCGGACGCCGTCGACAAGGACTTCCCCTACTGGGAGAACCTGAGCTGGGAGAACGCGGACAAGTACCAGCCCGACGTCGTCCTCATCGACGGCCGGACCTTCGACGACTCGGTCAAGACCGCCGAGGACCAGCCCACGTGGACCAGCATCCGCGCCGCGCAGGAGGGCCAGGTCATCGAGTGGCCGGCGTTCTGGCTGCACACCTACCGCGACTACGCCGAGGCGCTCGAGAAGCTCACCGACGACCTCTCGGACGTCGACGTCACCGTCGGCGACTAGTCCTGAGTACGTCGACCGCCCCTCGCCCCGCGACGCGCGACGCGAGCTCCCGCCGGTCGCCGTACCTGGCCGGCGGGATCGTCGTGCTGCTCGTGGTGCTGGCGGCGATCGCCTTCCTCAGCGTCACGCACGGCTCCCGGTCCATCCCGCTGCGTGACGTGGTGGACGCCTTCCGGCACTTCGACGACGGGGCGATCGAGGACCGCGTCGCCCTGCAGCTGCGGGTGCCGCGCACGATCCTCGGGATCCTGGTCGGTGCGGCGCTCGGCCTCGCCGGCGCGATCCTGCAGGGCCTGACCCGCAACCCGCTCGCGGACCCGGGGATCATGGGCATCAACGCCGGTGCCGCCACGGCCGTGGTGCTCGCGATCACCGTGCTGGGCGTCGGCAGCGTCTCGGGCTACATCTGGTTCGCCTTCGCCGGTGCCGTGCTCGCGACCGCCCTGGTCTACGTCATCGGGTCCCTCGGCCGGGAGGGTGCGACGCCGGTCAAGATGGCGCTGGCCGGTGCGGCCGTGACGGCGGGCCTCACCTCCCTCACCACCGGCATGATGATGACCGACGTCGAGGTGCTCGACCAGCTCCGCTTCTGGCAGGTGGGCTCGCTCGCGGGACGCTACGCCCCGATCGTCGAGGGGATCGCCCCGTTCCTCGTCGTCGGGATCGTCGGGGCGCTGCTGTGCGGGCGAGCGCTCAACGGGCTCGCCCTCGGCGACGACACCGCGCGCGCCCTCGGCCTCCGGGTCGGGCGGACCCGCGTGCTGCTGCTCGGGCTGGTGGCGCTGCTGTGCGGAGCCGGTACGGCGGCCTGCGGTCCCATCGTCTTCGTCGGCCTCGTCGTGCCCCACGTGGCGCGGCTCGTCTGCGGACCCGACTACCGCTGGATCCTGCCCTACTCCATGCTCCTCGGCCCGGTGCTCCTGCTCGGCGCCGACATCATCGGCCGGGTCGCCGGGTCCCCCGGGGAGCTCCAGGTCGGCGTGGTGATGGGCGTGCTCGGTGCGCCGTTCTTCGTCGCCCTCGTCCGCTGGGGAAGGATGAGCGAGCTGTGACGGCCGGCGCGCTGGCCGAGGTGCGGGCCGACCTGCGAGCCGACCGCCGGTCCCGGCGGCGGCGTACCGTCGTCGTGAACCTGGCGCTGGCCGCGGCCTGCCTCGCGCTGGTCGTGGTCACCTTCTGCTTCGGGTCCGTCCGGCTCAGCATCGACCAGGTGGTCGCGTCGCTGCTGCACCTGCGCGAGAACCCCGCGGTCGACTTCATCGTCCGCGACCTCCGGCTGCCCCAGGTCGAGGCCGCGGTCGGCGTGGGCCTGGCGCTCGGCGCCGCGGGGACGATCTTCCAGCAGCTGCTCCGCAACCCGCTCGCGTCCCCCGACTTCGTCGGCATCTCCGCCGGCGCCAGCCTCGCCGCGGTCATCGGCATCGCGCTGCCCGGGGTCAGCGGGGTCGGGATCCCCGCGCTCGCCCTGATCGGCGGCCTCGCGACCGCCGTCCTCATGTACGCCCTGGCGTGGCGGGACGGGATCTCGGGCTACCGGTTCATCCTGATCGGCATCGGGGTCTCGGCCTTCGCGACCGGGCTGACGTCGTACGCCCTCACGCGCACCGACCTGCAGGGGGCGCGGGCCGCGATGCACTGGCTGGTCGGCTCGATCGGCCAGGGCGGGGACGACGAGGTGCGCGTGCTGCTGGTCGCCGTGGCGGTCCTGCTGCCCGCGAGCCTGGTCCTGCAGCGGATGCTGCGCAGCCTGCAGCTCGGCGACGACACCGCGCGGGCACTGGGCGCTCCCGCCGAGCTGATCCGGCTCGTGCTGATCGTGGTCGCCGTCGTGCTGACCTCGCTCGCCACGGCCGTCGCGGGCCCGATCGCGTTCGTGGCGCTCGTCGCGGGTCCGGTCGCGGACCGGCTGCTGCGCACCGCGGCCGGCAGCATCCTGGCCGCCGGGCTGGTCGGCACCACCGTCGTGCTGGTCGCAGACTTCATCGCGGTCGAGGTGCTGCCGACCGACCTCCCCACCGGGGTCGTCACCGGCGCCATCGGCGCGCCGTACCTGCTGTGGCTGCTGGCCACCACCAACCGGAGAGGACTGGGCGGATGAGCGAGGCTGCCATCGACACGAGGCCGCGGCTGGCGGCCCGCGGGCTGTCACTGGGGTACGACGACCGGACGGTCGTGGACTCCCTGGACGTGGACATCCTGGACGGCCGGGTCACGGCCATCATCGGGGCGAACGCCTGCGGCAAGTCCACCCTGCTGCGCGGGCTTGCCCGGCTGCTCCGCCCGCAGACGGGCGAGGTGCTGCTCGACGGGACGCCGATCCTCGACCGCGACTCCCGCGAGGTGGCGCGCGTGCTGGGCCTGCTGCCCCAGAACCCGGTGGCACCGGACGGCATCACCGTCGGTGACCTCGTCGGCCGCGGCCGCCACCCCCACCAGGGCTGGTTCCGGGCCTGGAGCGACCGCGACGAGGAGGCGGTCGCGGCGGCGCTCGCCGCCACCGACACCGAGGCATTGGTACGCCGCCCCCTGCGCGAGCTCTCCGGCGGTCAGCGGCAGCGGGTCTGGGTCGCGATGGCGCTGGCCCAGGAGACGGACCTCCTGCTCCTCGACGAGCCGACCACGTTCCTCGACATCGCCCACCAGGTCGATCTCCTGCGGCTGCTGCGCGACCTCAACCGCAGCACCGGTCGCACGATCGTCACCGTCCTGCACGACCTGAACCTCGCGTGCCGCTACAGCGACCACCTCGTCGTGATGGGCGGCGGCCGGATCCTCGCGGAGGGCGCGCCGGGCGACGTGGTCACCGCCGAGCTCGTCGAGGAGGCGTTCGGGCTGGCGTGCCTGGTCGTGCCCGACCCGGTCGCGGGTACCCCCATGGTGGTCCCGGCCGCGGGCTGAGGTCGGCCGATCCCGGGGTTCCCACCCCGGAACCGGCGGCGGCTCGTACCCTCTCGCAGTGAACATCTCCGGCCGCGGCGCCCTGGCCACCCTCATCGCGCTCCTTGCGTGCGCACCGGCGGCCGTCGCCGCGGGCTCGACCCCGTCCCCGGCGACGCCGATGGTCGGCGCGGAGCGCCTCGCTGCGCCGAAGGTCGGGCACCGGGTCGTGTGGGACCACTACCGGCGCGGGGTCAAGGGCATCCACCTGCGCTCCGCCCGGGTCGACGGGACCGGCGTGCGCCGGATCTACGACCTCCCGAAGGGCTTCACTACGAGTCTGACGATGGACGGTGCGGGACGTCGGGTCGCGTTCGCGACCTGCTGCAGTGACAGGCTTCCCCAGCTCGTCGTGGCGCCGGTCCGGGGCGGAAAGCCGATCGAGCCGCTCGCGCGGCATCCACACCTCGTGGCTGTCGGGGGCATCGGCTGGTCCCACGACGGAAGGCGCCTGGCTTTCGAGGCGGTGTCCGAACGGAACGGCGAACGGGTCCACGGAATCTGGACGGTCCGCCTCGACGGGCGTGAGCTGACGCAGGTGCTCGTGCTGCCGTCGCCGGACGAGCACCACCAGGTGGTCATCAACGATGCGCTGGGGTGGACCCGGGACGGCATCCTCTACTCCGACGGGACGAACCTGCGCTCGGCCCGGGCGGGTCATTCGAAGCTCGTGCTGCGAAACGTCCGGTCGGTCCGCATCACCGGCGACCACCGTCGGATCGTGATCGAGCGTCGCCGAGGGGAGCGGTCGTCGACCTGGATCGCGGCTGCCGACGGCGGCCATGCCCGTCGGCTCCTGAGCAACGGCAAGCCGGGTGTCACGACGATCTACCACGACGTCACGCCGAACCGCGACGGCACCGAACTGCTCGCCTACCGGGCGCGACCCACGGCCGACGGTCCCGACGACACCGACGTGATCGTCTGGTCCGTCGGCCGGAAGGTCCGATCGGCCACCGAGCTCCCGGTCGTCGCCGGCAACCCGACGGTCACGTGGAACTAGCCGGCACGGCACCGACTCACCTCAACCAGGCCAGCACGACCCGCGCGGTCCGCTCCAGTTGGTCGGCCTCCACCACGGCGGGGACGTCGCCGGCCGAGTGGTAGCCGGCGTACGGCGTGCTGCCGAGCCGGACGCCCGGCATCCCGTCGCGGGCGAAGGACCAGTGGTCACTGGAGCGCTGGCCCGTCTCGGGCAGGGTCGGTACGCCGGCGCGCCGGGCCGCCGCGAGGACCCGCCGCGTCGGCCGGTCCAGGTCATCGCCGGGGCTGCCGACGGGGACGGCCGCGCCGACCCCGACCCGGTCGAGCGAGACCATCCCGCGCACGGACCGTCGCTGCGCGAGTGTGAGTGCGGCGACGTACGCGCGCGAGCCGTAGTGGTGGTGCGCGTCCCCCTGGCCGCGGGGCTCCTCGGAGCCGAAGGCGACCAGCACGACCGGCAGCCGGGTACGCCGACCGGCCAGCGCCTCGGCGACGGCCAGCAGGACCCCGACGCCCGAGGCGTTGTCCTCGGCGCCGGGGGAGCCCACCACGGTGTCGAGGTGCGCCCCGACGACCAGCCAGGGCTCGCCCGGTCGGACGTCGCCGCGGGTGGCCAGCACGTTGACCGACGGGCCGGCGTCGACCGGGCCGTTCCACGAGTAGCCGGCCGGCGTCGGGAACCGCTGGCGCTCGACCTGCCAGCCCAGCTCCTGGAACCGGCGCTGCACCCACGCCGCCGCCCGGAAGTACGCCGGCGAGGTGCCGGGTCGCGGCCCGACCCGGTCCGCGAGATGGCGGACGGCCGCCGTCGCCGTACCCACGCGGACGTCGTCGGGCGAGACCCGCGGGGTCGGCGGGTCGGGGACGACGGGTGCCGGTGTCGACGCCGAGGGCGAGGACGGCGATGCGGGAGGTGACGAGCCCGGCCGCTCGGCCGACGGCGCGTCCGTGCACCCCGCGACGAGCGCGGCCATCATCAGGAGCGCGGCGGTACGGCGCATGCCCCGAGTCAACCCCATGCGTTCGATTGAGCACGCGTGCTCAGGCGCGGCAGCGCCCCGAGCGGCGAGGCTGGGGGCATGAAGACCACCGCCGCACTCGTCGTGTCCGCCGCCGCCTCCGTCGTCGTCTGGCTGGCGTGGCTGGGCTGGCACGCGGAGCGCTGGACGGAGCCCGGGACCATGGACACGGCCGGGCCGTACCAGCCCTACCAGGTCGTGGGGCTGGGCCTGACCCTGGTCGTGCTGGTGTTCGCGGCCGCGTGGTGGTGGCCGCCCGCCGCGGTGGTCACGGGCGCCGTCCTCGGGCTGTGCGCGATCGCGTTCGCGGACTGGGGCAGCGAGCCCGGATCGGACGGGCTCTTCGTCATCGGCGTCGCCATGATCGCGGTCGGCGCCACCGCCGTGGGCTCCCTGGTCGGCCTGACCGCGCACCTCACCTCTCGGTGGCACGCGATGCGGCACTGACGAGGAGCCCACGGGGCGCCGTCGCCTAGGAGAGCCAGGCCTCGACCTTGTCCGGGTTCTCCGAGACCCACTTCGCCGCGGCGTCCTCGGGGGACATGCCGTCCTCGGAGATGTACTTCGCGATCAGGTTCTGGTCGTCGTTGGTCCACTGGAAGTTCTGCACCAGCCCGACCGCCGGGCTGTTCGACTCCATGAACTCCGTCGACACGACCTTCTTCAACTCGGTCTCCGGGTAGTCGCAGGCGACGGCCTTCTCGTCGTCCTGGCAGCCGTCGGTGTACGCCGGCAGCTTCACCTTGACCAGGGGCACCTCGGACATGAACCACTGCGGCTCGTAGAAGTAGCCGATCAGCGGCGTCCGGTTCTTCTCGGCCTTCTCGAAGGCGGCGATCGAGGCCGCCTCACTGCCGGAGAAGACCACCTTGAAGTCGAGGTCCAGGTTCTCGACGATCGCCTCGTCGAACTGGACGTACGACGGGTCCGCGCCGAGGAACTGACCCTTGCCGTCCGACTCGGGGGTCTCGAAGAGGTCGGCGTACTTGTTGAGGTTCTCCCAGTTCGTGATGTCCGGGTACTCCTCGACCATCCACGGCGGGACGTACCAGCCGATGATCCCCACGTTGCCGGTCGTCCCGGCGCCGATCGCGCTGCCGTCGCCGCCCTGGTCCGCGAAGTACTGCTTCTCCAGGTCGGGGTGGCCCCAGTCCTCGATGACGACGTCGACCTCGCCGGTGCCGAAGCCCTGCCAGGAGACCTCCTCCTTGAGGTCCTTGTAGGTCACCGAGCACCCGAGCTCGGTCTCGGCGACGTGGCCGACGACGTACGCGTCCGCCTCGTAGCCGACCCACGGGTTGACGGCCATGTTCAGCTCGCCGCAGTCACCCGCATCGGCGGCCTTGGCCTCGTTGGCCGCCGTCTCGTCGTCGATGTCGCCTCCGCCGCAGGCGCTGAGGGCGAGCGCGAGCGTGGCGAGCGAGCCGGCGAGGGCGCTGGCTTTCCTGGGCTTCACGTGATGGTTCCTTCTCTCTCGGGGACTGGAGGGTGCGGCGGGAGCGGGCATCAGCGTGCGGCCGCCCGGCGGGCGACGCGGTCGACCATGACGGCCAGCAGGACGATGGCGATGCCGGCCGCGAGGGCCTTGCCGTAGTAGGCGCCCTGGGCGAAGCCGAACACGACGTCGTAGCCGAGCCCGCCGCCGCCGACCAGCCCGCCGATGACGACCATCGACAGGACGTAGAGCAGGCCCTGGTTTGCCGCCAGCACCAGGTGGCTGCGGGCCATCGGCAGCTGGACCTTGGTGATCAGCTGCCACGGGGTCGACCCGGCGGCGGTCGCGGCCTCGACCGCGGTCGGCGAGACCTGGCGGACACCGTCGGCGACCAGCTTCACGGCCACCGGCGCGGCGAACACGACGCCCGCCACGATCGCGGTGAACCGGTTGGGCCCGAACAGGCCGAGGACCGGGATCAGGTAGACGAACGCCGGCATCACCTGGGCGGCGTCGAGGACCGGGCGCAGGACGCGGTCGACGGTACGCCGCCGCGCCATCGCGACCCCCAGGATCAGGGCGATCGCCATCACGAACAGGGTCGCCACCAGCACGCTGGTGAGGGTGACCATGGCGTCGTACCAGAGGTCGGTCAGCCAGATGCCCGCCAGGCACACCAGGGTCGACAGGGCGCCCGCCCGGCCCGCGAGCACGGCGGACAGCGCGAGCAGCGCCGTACCCGTGACGAACCAGGGTGAGCTCGCCACGACATCCTGGACCGGGTTGATGAAGACCGTGGTGACGGCCTCCTGGATCCCGGTCGTGAGCACGGAGAGGTGGTCGGTCGTCCAGTCCGAGACGGCCTGGGCCGCGTCGGCGACGGTGCGGCCCACGGAGGTCTCGGGGAACTCCGCGAGGGAGCGGTAGGTCCGCGACAGGTGGACGAGGACCGCAGCGACGACGGCCCCGCCGGCGAGGACGATCCGCCGGGTACGGCGCGACCCGCCGCCGCCCCGCGCGATGGTCTCGGTGCGCTCGCTGGCGGCCGTCGTCACGCGGTCGAGCATGATGGCCAGGATCACGATCGCCAGGCCGGCGGTGAAGCCGGCGCCCACCTGGTTCATGCCGGCGCTCAGCGCCCGGATGACCGGCTTGCCGAGGCCGGGACCGTCCACGAACCCGGCGATCACCGACATCGACAGGGCCGCCATCGTGGTCTGGTTGACGCCCACGATCATCGTGCGCCGGGCCATCGGCAGCTGCACCCGGGTCAGCCGCTGCCACCGGGTCTGGCCGAGGGAGTCGGTGGCCTCCAGCGTGACCGGAGAGACCTCGCGCAGGCCGACCGCACCGATGCGGACGACCGGGGGCATCGCGTAGAGCACGGTCAGCGCGACCGCGATCGCCGGCCCCAGGCTGAAGAACAGGGTGAGCAGGACCAGGTAGACGAACGACGGCATCGTCTGCAGGACGTCGAGCGCCGGGGTGAGCACCGCGTTCACCCGGCGGTTCGTCCCCGCGAGGACCGCCAGGGGTACGCCGACCGCCACGCAGATCGCCACCGCGACCAGGGTGACGACCAGGGTGTCCATGGCCGTGCTCCAGTAGCCGAGCAGACCGACGGCGGTCAGCGCGCAGACGGTGCCGAGCGCGTGCCGCCAGCCCGCGACGGCGAGGCTGACCCAGCCGAGGATGCCGAGCACGCCGAGCCAGCCGATCTGGGGCACGGGCCGGGGGAGCGCCGGGACCGAGACCAGCCGCTGCAGCTGCTCGACCACCGCGTTGAAGACGTCCGACACGGCGCCGACGGCCTGCATGAGCACGTTGTCGTCGCGGCCGGCGATCAGGTCGCGCTTGAGCTGGGAGAGCCCGTCGTGCAGCTCGGTGGCGCTGCCGCCCGACAGGTTCATCGTCGACCGGCCGTGGCCGACGTACGCCGCCAGCGCCCAGAGGGCCAGGATGCCGAGCACCCACGCCCAGCGCGGCACGGACCGCCGCGACCGCGGTTCGGGCGGCGCGGACGGGGCCGTCGCCGGCCGCTCGAGGGTGGCGGTCATGCCGAGGGCGTCTCCTCGGCGACGACGACCCGCAGGATCGCGTCGTCGTCGACGATGCCCACCAGCTCGCCGTCGCGTATCACCCGCACCGGGTGCGCGGAGGCGAGAGCGATCCGCGCCGCCTGCCGTACGACGAGGTCGGCGGCCAGCGCCGGGCCCTCCAGCGAGTCGGTGGGCGTCGGTGGGCGCATGACGTACTCGAGGGTGAGCACGTGCGAGCGCGGCACCGAGCTGACGAAGTCGCGGACGTGGTCGTCGGCGGGGCGGGCGACGATCTCGGCCGGCGTACCGATCTGGGCCACCGCGCCGTCGCGCATGATCAGGATCCGGTCGCCGAGCCGGAGCGCCTCGTTGAGGTCGTGGGTCACGAAGACCGCGGTCGTGTGCAGCTCGGCCTGCAGGCGGGCGACCTCGTCCTGCATGTCCCGGCGGATCAGCGGGTCCAGCGCCGAGAACGGCTCGTCGAAGATCAGGATCGACGGGTCGTTGGCCAGCGCCCGGGCGAGGCCGACCCGCTGCTGCATGCCGCCGGAGAGCTGGTCGGGGTACGAGTGCTCGTAGCCGGCGAGGCCCACCAGGTCCACCAGCTGCCGCGCCCGCTCGTGGCGCTCGCCCTTCTTCATGCCGCGGACCTCGAGGCCGTAGCCGACGTTGTCGAGGACCTGCCGGTGCGGCAGCAGGCCGAAGTGCTGGAAGACCATGGAGACGCGGTGGCGGCGCAGGTCGCGCAGCTCGGCCTCGGAGGCCGCGACGACGTCCTGGCCGTCGACGGTGATCGCGCCGGCCGTCGGGTCGATCAGCCGGGTCAGGCAGCGCACCAGCGTCGACTTGCCGGAGCCCGAGAGGCCCATCACCACGAACACCTCGCCCGGGGCGACCTCGAAGGAGACGTCCCGGACCGCAGCCACGCAGCCGGTGCGCTCCTTCAGCGTGGCGCGGTCGAGGTCGGCCTCGGGGGGCCCGAGGATCCGGTCGGCACGCGGGCCGAAGACCTTCCACAGCCCCTCGACCCGCAGGGCGGGGCTGGTCGGCTGGCCGGTCATTGCGAGCTCCCTGCGTGGTCGGTCGGCCCCGGGTCGGCTGCCTTCTCGGCGAGCATCATCCCAGGCGCTCCTCAGCGAGTTGCGGCGGACGCGGCGACTCCCCCACCCTTCTCGCCATGAGATCCGGCCCCGACCGCTACGTGCTGACCCTCGCCTGCGACAACCACGTCGGCCTGGTGCACGCCGTCGCGGGCTGGGTCGTCGGCCACCAGGGCGACATCACCGACTCCCAGCAGTTCGACAACCCGGTCAACGGCCGCTTCTTCATGCGCGTGGAGTTCCGCGCCGAGGACGTCGACGTCGAGACGCTGCGCGGCTCCTTCGTCGCGGTCGCGCAGACCCACGCCATGTCGTGGCAGCTGGTCGCCGCGGACGCGCCGTACCGGACCCTGATCATGGTGTCGAAGTTCGGGCACTGCCTCAACGACCTGCTGTTCCGGCACAGCACCGGCGCGCTGAACGTCGAGATCGCCGGGGTGGTCTCCAACCACCGCGACTTCGAGCGGCTGACGTCGACGTACGACCTGCCGTTCCACCACGTCCCCGTCACCGCGGACACCAAGGCGGCCGCGGAGGCGCGGTTGCTGGAGCTGGTCGAGAGCGAGCGCGTCGACCTGGTGGTGCTGGCCCGCTACATGCAGGTGCTCTCCGACGCGACCTGCGCCAAGCTCGACGGCCGCGTCATCAACATCCACCACTCGTTCCTGCCGAGCTTCAAGGGCGCCAGGCCGTACCACCAGGCGCACGAGCGCGGCGTGAAGCTGATCGGCGCCACCGCGCACTACGTCACCGCCGACCTCGACGAGGGGCCGATCATCGAGCAGGACGTCATCCGCATCGACCACCGCACCACCCCCGAGGAGATGGTCCAGGCCGGGCGGGACGTCGAGGCCCGGGTCCTCGCCCAGGCCGTGCGCTGGCACACCGAGTCCCGCCTCCTGCTCGACCGGTCCCGGGTCATCGTCTTCGACTGATCGCCGACCCGGCGTGAATGTGGTGCCGACCCGGCGCGAACTCGCGCCGGGTCGGCGATGAGGGGCAGGAGCGGGAACAACTCCGGCACACCCTCCGTTGAGCCCAGTGAGCAAACTTGAGTTCACCCGACTCAACTTGTTTGCTTGTCCCAGCGGGACCGCGCAAGATGGGCCGCTGAGTCTTCCCCAGGCTGTCTGAGACAGCAGGTTCTTCACACGGAGGTATGAGAAACATGGCACGTGCGGTCGGCATCGACCTCGGTACGACGAACAGCGTCGTGTCGGTCCTGGAGGGCGGCGAGCCCACCGTCATCGCGAACGCGGAGGGTGCGCGCACGACCCCGTCGGTCGTCGCCTTCGCCAAGTCCGGCGAGGTCCTCGTCGGCGAGGTGGCCAAGCGCCAGGCCGTCACCAACGTCGACCGGACCATCCGCTCCGTCAAGCGCCACATGGGCACCGACTGGAAGCAGAAGATCGACGACAAGGACTTCACCCCGCAGCAGATCAGCGCGTTCGTGCTGCAGAAGCTGAAGCGGGACGCCGAGGCGTACCTCGGCGAGACGGTCACCGACGCGGTGATCACCGTCCCGGCGTACTTCTCCGACGCCCAGCGCCAGGCGACCAAGGAGGCCGGCGAGATCGCGGGCCTCAACGTCAGCCGGATCGTCAACGAGCCCACCGCGGCCGCGCTGGCGTACGGCCTCGACAAGGGCGACGACCAGACGATCCTCGTCTTCGACCTCGGCGGCGGCACGTTCGACGTGTCCCTGCTCGAGATCGGCGAGGGCGTCGTCGAGGTGAAGGCCACCTCCGGTGACAACCACCTCGGTGGCGACGACTGGGACGCCCGCGTCGTCGACTGGATGATCAAGAAGTTCAAGGACAACAACGGCGTCGACCTCGGCGCCGACAAGATCGCCAAGCAGCGCCTCCAGGAGGCCGCGGAGAAGGCGAAGATCGAGCTCTCCTCCTCGAGCGAGACCACGATCCACCTGCCGTACATCACCCACGGCGAGTCCGGCCCGCTGCACTTCGAGGAGAAGCTCACGCGCAGCGAGTTCCAGAAGCTGACGGCCGACCTGCTCGACCGCACCAAGGCGCCGTTCCAGAGCGTGCTGAAGGACGGCGGCGTCGCGGTCTCCGCGATCGACCACGTCGTCCTGGTCGGCGGCTCCACCCGGATGCCCGCCGTGACCGACGTCGTCAAGGAGCTGCTCGGTGGCAAGGAGCCCAACAAGGGCGTCAACCCCGACGAGGTCGTCGCCGTCGGCGCGGCCCTGCAGGCCGGCGTCCTCAAGGGCGAGGTCAAGGACGTGCTGCTCCTCGACGTCACCCCGCTGTCGCTGGGCATCGAGACCAAGGGCGGCGTGATGACCACCCTGATCGAGCGCAACACCACGATCCCGACCAAGCGCTCCGAGATCTTCACGACCGCCGACGACAACCAGCCGTCGGTCGAGATCAAGGTCGCCCAGGGCGAGCGCCAGATGTGGGCGCAGAACCAGCCCCTCGGCAACTTCGAGCTGACCGGCCTCCCGCCGGCCCCGCGCGGCCTGCCGAAGATCGAGGTCACCTTCGACATCGACGCCAACGGCATCGTCCAGGTGCACGCCAAGGACCAGGCATCCGGCAAGGAGCAGTCCATGACGATCTCCGGCGGCTCCGCGCTGTCGAAGGACGACATCGACCGGATGGTCAAGGAGGCGGAGCAGTACGCCGAGGAGGACGCCCAGCGTCGCGCGGCGATCGAGACCCGCAACCAGGCCGACCAGCTCGTCTACACGACCGAGAAGTTCCTGGCCGACAACGCCGAGAAGATCCCGGACGAGGTCAAGACCGAGGTCCAGGCCGACGTCGACGCCCTGAAGGCCACCCTGGAGAACTCCGAGGCGACCGCCGACGAGCTCCAGGCCGGCATCACCAAGCTGGGCGAGTCGAGCCAGAAGATGGGCGCGGCCATGTACGCCGCGGCCGAGGCCGACTCCGCGGCCGCCGGTGGCGCGACCGGTGCGACCGGCGAGTCCGACGACGACGTCGTGGACGCCGAGATCGTCGACGAGACCCCGGCGGACGGCGCCGAGGGTGAGAACAAGTGACCGACCCGTCCTACGACGAGCAGGTCGTTCCGGAGCCTGAGGAGCAGGAGACCCCTGCTCCTCAGGCCGAGGAGCCGCCGGTCGACGAGCCGGCCGAGGAGGTCGACCCGCTCACGGCGGCGCAGCAGGCGCTGAGTGAGCGCACCGACGACCTCCAGCGGCTGCAGGCCGAGTTCGTCAACTACAAGCGGCGGGTCGAGCGGGACCGGGAGCTGATCAAGCAGAACGCGACGTACGCCGCGCTCGCGCCGATCACCGAGGTCCTCGACACCATCGACCGCGCGCGGGAGCACGCGCCGCTCGAGGACGGCTTCAAGGCCGTCGCCGAGCAGCTCGAGCGCACCGTGACGACGGCGGGCCTGACCAAGTACGGCGAGCCCGGCGACGCGTTCGACCCGAGCCTGCACGAGGCGCTGAGCCACATCGGCGAGGACCCGGAGGTCGAGGTGACCACCTGCAAGGTGATCGCCAAGGCCGGCTACCGGATCGGCGACCGGGTGGTGCGCGCCGCGCAGGTGCTGGTCGTCGACCCGCCGTCCGGGCCGACCGCCTGACCGGCATGACGAGACCATGACGAGACACGGAGAGGGGGTGACCGGGTGAGCGAGGAGTACCGCGCCGACTGGGCACAGAAGGACTTCTACGCCGAGCTCGGCGTCAAGAAGGACGCCACGGCGGACGAGGTCAAGAAGGCCTACCGCAAGCTCGCGCGGGCCAACCACCCCGACTCCAACCCGGGGGACACCGCCAAGCACGACAAGTTCAAGGCGGTCGCCGAGGCGTACGACGTCGTCGGCGACCCCGGCAAGCGGAAGCGGTACGACGAGTTCCGCTCCTCGATGGGCTCCGGCGGGTTCCGCTACTCCGGCGGCGGTCCCGGGTTCGGTGGGGCCGGCGGCGGCTTCAACCTCGACGACCTGCTCCGCGACCGTGCGGGCGGGACGCCGGGCGGCGGGACCGGCGGCGGCTTCGGCGACATGTTCGGCGACCTCTTCGGGGGCGGCGGCCGGCGTCAGCAGTCGCGTCGGGCCCGCAAGGGTCCGGACGTCGAGAGCACGGCGACGATCAGCTTCGCCGACTCCCTCGAGGGGGTCACGATCGCGCTGCGGCTGACCTCGGACTCCGCGTGCACCGAGTGCAACGGCACCGGGGGCAAGCCCGGCACCAAGCCGCACGTCTGCCCGGAGTGTGAGGGGGCCGGCTACGTCGTCGCGTCGGTCGGCGGCGGGTTCTCGATGAACGAGACCTGCCCGTCGTGCGGCGGTCGCCAGCTGGTGTACGACGACCCGTGCCCGGTCTGCCACGGCTCCGGCCGCGGCACCTCCGCGCGGACCATCCAGGCCCGGATCCCCGCGGGGGTCAAGGACGGGCAGCGGATCCGGTTGCGCGGCAAGGGTGGTGCCGGTGAGGGCGGCGGTCCGGCCGGTGACCTCTACGTCACCGTCAAGGTCGGTCAGCACCGGGTGTTCGGCCGCAAGGACGACAACCTCACGATCGACGTACCCGTCTCCTTCGACGAGCTCGCGCTGGGCGCCGAGGTGAAGATCCCGACGCTGGCCGGTGCTCCGGTCACGCTGAAGATCCCGGCCGGCACGCCCAACGGGCGCACGTTCCGGGTGCGCGGCAAGGGCGCCAGGAAGGCCGACGGCACCGTCGGCGACCTGCTGGCCACCGTCAACGTGCACGTGCCCGCTCATCTCAACGAGCAGGCGCGCTCGGCCGTCGAGGCCTACCGCGACGCGATGGCCGGCGCCCCGCTCCGGGCGAACCTGTTCGAGCAGGCCGGGTCATGAGGCAGCGGCCACCCTTCGAGGCACCGGGGCCCGACGCCGCGGTGTTCGTCATCAGCGTGGCCGCTGAGCTGAGCGGGTTGCACCCGCAGACCCTGCGTACGTACGAGCGGATGGGGCTGATCACCCCCGGCCGGACCGGCGGGGGTGGTCGGCGCTACTCGCACCGCGACATCGAGCGGCTCCGCGAGATCGCCGACCTCACCTCCTCCGGCATCGGCATCGAGGGGGTACGCCGGATCCTCGACCTCGAGAACCGCATCTCCGCGCTCAGCGCCCGCAACGCCGAGCTCGTCGCCGAGCTGGAGGCGACCCGGGACGCCCTGCGCCAGGCCCTCGCCGCCCGCCGCGCCGACCGCCCCCCGAGCCGCCTCCCCGTCCTCCGCTCGCCCGAGCCCGGCCAGTCCATGGTCGTCTGGCGGCGCGGCCGCGCCTGAGGCCGACGGTCGACTCGTCGGGTTTCGAGGCTCGGGCCTGGAGGCCCTCGCACCTCAACCAGCGGGTCGGTGACCGACGCTGGTTGAGGTGCGACGAGCGCCAGCGGGTCGGTGCCGGACGCTGGTTGAGGTGCGACGAGCGCTAGCGAGGAGCCTCGAAACCCGTCGTGCCGGGAGTCGGCCTCGTGGGCTCAGGACGTCGCCCCGAACTGCTCCACGCGGATCGTGTCGGCGCGTACGCCGACCTGGCCGAGCAGCCGGGTGGCGAAGGACGCGAAGCCGACCGACCCGCAGACGTAGGCGCGTTCGACGCCCTCGGCGAGCGGCAGGACCTCGTCGGGGTACGGCGGGTGCGCGACCCGGTCGCCGTGGTTCTCGCGGGTCAGGGCGAGGAAGGCGCCGTACCGCTTGAGCTCACGCGCGTACGGCAGGTCGTCGTACGTCCGGCCGACGGCGACGATCCGCAGCGAATCCGAGAGTCCGAGCCGCCGCGCGTAGCGGGCCATCGAGACCGCGGGCACGACCCCGGAGCCGCCGACGACGCAGAGCGCCGGCTGCTCGCCGGTCCAGGTGAACCAGCCGCCGATCGGTCCGCGCAGCTCGAACACGTCGCCGACCTCGGCCACGTCGTGCATGTGCCCGGAGACCTCCCCGTCGGGCAGGCACTCGATCATCAGCTCCAGCAGCGGGTCGTGCGGGTCGGAGGCGATCGAGTACGACCGCTGGGCGGTGTAGCCGTCCGGGGCGCGCAGGCGCAGCACGTAGTGCTGCCCGGGCCAGTGGTCGACCCGGTCCTCGACGTGGAAGCGCAGCCGGACCAGCCGGTCCGTGGGCCTGTCCATCTCGATCAACCGGCCGGTGGTCCACCCACCGGCCGGCGTGTCCGCCACTTAGGGATCTCCTTGGTAGCGCTGCTCCAGCCACGGGTCCCCGCGGTCGTGGTAGCCGTTCTGCTCCCAGAACCCCGGCCGGTCGCGGGCCATCAGCTCGAGCCGGGTCACCCACTTCGCGGACTTCCAGAAGTACAGGTGCGGCACCAGCAGCCGCGCGGGGCCGCCGTGCTCGACCGGCAGCGGGCGGCCGCCGTACTCCCACACGACCCAGGCCTTGCCGCCGGTGACGTCGGCGAGGGGGAGGTTGGTCGTGTATCCCGTGGTGGAATGAGCCTTCACATACGCCGCGTCGGGCCGCGGCCCGGCCGCCTCCAGCAGCGTGTCGACGCTGACGCCGGCGAAGGTCACGTCGAACTTCGACCAGGTGGTGACGCAGTGGATGTCGCCGAAGTACGACGACCCGGGCAGTGCGTGGATCTCGCGCCAGGTCCAGGTGCGCGGCGTCTCGACGAGACCGTCGACGGTCATCGTCCACTTCTCGGCATCGAGGTGGGGCGTGACCTCGGCGGTCAGCGTCGGCCAGCCGGGGCCGGTGTCGTACTGGCCGGGCGGCAGTCGGTCGGACCGGGCGCCGGCGTCGCGGCGCCGTCCGGTGAATCCTCGGGTGACGGGCACCGGACCATTCTCACCCGCCGCTCCTCGGAGCGCCCGCCTGCGGGGTGACGAACTTTGCCAAAGTTGAGTGGAACAGACTCAAGTTCTGCTGCGTTGGACTCGATGACGAGGGAGACTCCTCGCAGCACCGCACGAGACCCAGGAGATCACGCATGAGCCAGTTCGGCGCCGACAAGTTCACCACGCGCAGCCGCGAGGCGATCGAGGCCGCCCAGCTCGCCGCGACCACGGCGGGCAACTCGACCGTCGAGCCCGTCCACCTGCTGGTGGCCCTGCTCCTCCAGGAGGGTGGGACCACCGCGTCGCTGGTCACCAAGGCCGGCGCCGACCCCGCGGCACTCGTCCGTACGGCGGCCGCGCAGCGGGACAACCTCCCGAAGGCGAGCGGCTCGAGCGTCCAGACGCCGAAGGCCTCGCCCGCCCTCACCCGGGTGCTCGCCGGCGCGCTCGACCTCGCCAACGGCATGAACGACGAGTACGTCGCCACCGAGCACCTGTTCATCTCGCTCGCCACCGTCGAGAGCTCGGCCGCGAAGGTGCTGACCGACGCCGGCCTGAGCGCCGACGGGCTGCGCGAGAGCCTGACCACCCTCCGCGGCAGCCGCCGCGTGACGAGCCAGGACGCCGAGTCGACGTACGAGGCGCTGGAGAAGTACTCCGTCGACCTGACCGCCGCCGCCGAGGAGGGCCGGCTCGACCCGGTCATCGGCCGCGACTCCGAGATCCGCCGGGTCGTGCAGGTGCTCTCCCGGCGTACCAAGAACAACCCGGTGCTCATCGGCGAGCCCGGCGTCGGCAAGACCGCCGTCGTTGAGGGGCTCGCCCAGCGCGTGGTCGACGGCGACGTCCCCGACTCGCTCAAGGGTCGTCGGGTGCTCAGCCTCGACCTGGCCGCGATGGTCGCGGGCGCGAAGTACCGCGGCGAGTTCGAGGAGCGGCTCAAGGCCGTCCTCGACGAGATCAAGGACGCCGAGGGCCAGGTCATCACGTTCATCGACGAGCTGCACACGGTCGTCGGCGCGGGCGCCGGGGGCGACTCCGCGATGGACGCCGGCAACATGCTCAAGCCGATGCTGGCGCGCGGCGAGCTGCACATGATCGGCGCGACCACGCTCGACGAGTACCGCGAGCGGATCGAGAAGGACCCCGCCCTGGAGCGCCGCTTCCAGCAGGTCTTCGTCGGCGAGCCCAGCGTCGAGGACACCATCCAGATCCTGCGCGGCATCCAGGAGAAGTACGAGGCCCACCACGGCGTCCGGATCACCGACGCCGCGCTGGTCGCCGCCGCGACCCTCTCCGACCGCTACATCACCGGTCGCCAGCTGCCCGACAAGGCCATCGACCTCGTCGACGAGGCCGCCTCCCGGCTGCGCATGGAGATCGAGTCCTCCCCAGAGGAGATCGACCAGCTGCGCCGCCGGGTCGAGCGGATGAAGATGGAGGAGTTCGCCCTCGGCCGCGAGAGCGACGAGGCCTCCGCGGCCCGGTTGGCCGACCTGCGCGCCGACCTCGCCGACAAGGAGGAGGAGCTCCGGGGCCTGGAGGCTCGCTGGGAGCGCGAGAAGTCCTCGCTGGAGGGCGAGGGCGAGCTGCGCCGCCAGCTCGACCAGCAGCGCATCGAGGCCGAGCGGCTGCAGCGCGAGGGCGACTTCGAGAAGGCCAGCGAGCTGCTCTACGGCCGGATCCCCGAGCTGGAGAGCCGGATCCGCCAGGCCGCCGAGGCCGAGAAGGCCGCGACCGACGAGGCGCCGCTGGTCGGCGAGGAGGTCGGTGCCCAGCAGGTCGCCGAGGTCGTCGAGGCCTGGACCGGCATCCCCACCGGCCGGATGCTCGAGGGCGAGACCGCCAAGCTGCTGAAGATGGAGGACGTCCTCGGCGAGCGCCTGATCGGCCAGCGGGCTGCCGTCACCGCGGTGAGCGACGCCGTACGCCGCTCGCGCGCCGGCATCGCCGACCCGAACCGGCCGACGGGCTCGTTCCTCTTCCTCGGTCCGACCGGCACCGGCAAGACCGAACTCGCGAAGTCGCTGGCCGACTTCCTCTTCGACGACGAGCGGGCGATCGTCCGCATCGACATGAGCGAGTACTCCGAGAAGCACTCGGTGGCGCGCCTCGTCGGTGCCCCTCCCGGCTACGTCGGGTACGACGAGGGAGGCCAGCTCACCGAGGCGGTCCGCCGCCGGCCGTACTCCGTCGTCCTGCTCGACGAGGTCGAGAAGGCGCACCCGGAGGTCTTCGACATCCTGCTGCAGGTGCTCGACGACGGCCGGCTGACCGACGGCCAGGGCCGCACGGTCGACTTCCGCAACACGATCATGATCCTGACCAGCAACCTGGGCTCGCACTACCTGGTCGACCCGACGCTGGACGCGGAGAAGAAGCGCGACTCGGTCATGGCCGTCGTCCGCTCGACCTTCAAGCCGGAGTTCCTCAACCGGCTCGACGAGGTCGTCACCTTCGACGCGCTGACGCCGGAGGAGCTGACCCACATCGTCGACCTGCAGCTCGCGCTGCTGGAGAAGCGGTTGGCGGTCCGGCGGATCACGATCACGGTGACCGACGAGGCCAAGCGCTGGCTCGCCGAGACCGGGTACGACCCGGCGTACGGCGCCCGCCCGCTCCGCCGCCTGATCCAGACCTCGATCGGCGACGCGCTGGCCAAGCTGCTGATCGCCGGTGAGGTGAGCGACGGCGCCGCCGTGCAGGTCGGCGTCGCCGAGGGCGGCGGCCTGGAGCTGCGCAGCGTCTGACCCGAGTCGTGTGCCCCAGGACGCGCTCCGGCGCG
>NZ_DATJTA010000087.1:0-178221 GCF_035503875.1 Nocardioides sp. | reverse complement strand
ATCACGCACGCCGCTCTCCTTGACGCCCGGTTCCGGTTCCTAGATAGCTCCAGAACCTAGGCAGAGAGCGGCGTGCGCTCGTCTACGGCACGCTCAACCCACCCACACATTCAGCAGAAGAGCCCGAGTCGGCAGAAGTTGTAGACGGTTTGTCTACAAGTACTGCCGACTCGACGCGCAACTTCTGCCGACTCGGCGGTCAGGCGGCGGGGGAGGCGGTACGGCGGGCTCCCATGCCGGTCCGCAGGTGGTCGACGACGGCGCGGGCGTCGTGGCGGGCGCCGTCGATGAACCCGGAGTCGCGGCGGTGCTGGAAGCGCTGCCCGACGACGTACAGGCCCGGGGCGGGGGTGACGCCCCGGTGCTGGCGGATGCTGCCGTCCGGGAGGGTGACCGGCACCCGCAGCCAGGGGTGGTCGGGCCGGAAGCCCGTGGCGACCACGACGGTGCCGATGCCCTGGGCGCGCAGGTCGAGCTGCGCGGGCACCTCGGGGACCCGGATCGCCCGCGGCCGCGGGGTGCTCCAGACCTCCTCGATCAGGCCCGAACGCTCGACGAGCTGGTCCACGCGGTCCAGGAAGCGGTGCATCGTCGCGTCCGCCGTACCGACGTTGCCGGCCAGGTCGTCGCGGAACCAGGCGCGGCGACCGCCGACCCCCGCGAGCCGTCCGACGAGCCGTACGCCGCGGTCCTGCAGGACCCCGAGGTCCAGGTCGGGTGCGGCGCGCAGCGGGTCGTTGCGGCCCACCAGCTGCAGCGACGTCTCCCGGCGGGCGGCCACCGGGTCGGGCATCTCGTCGATCGTCCGGGCGAGCCGGCCGGTCACGTCCAGCCACCAGAAGACGTCCATGCCGCGGTAGCGCCGCGGCATCCGGGTGTGGCGCCCGACGGCGAGGGTGACGTCCCGCCCCGCCCGGCTCAGCTCGTCGGCGATCTGCACCCCCGACGAGGAGGCACCGACGACGAGGACGCCGCCCGAGGCGATCTGCTCCGGGTTGCGGTAGCGGTTCGACGTGATGGTCTCGATCCCGTCCTGGCCCGCCAGTCCCTTCGGGACGTACGGCGTGCCGTGCGGTCCGGTCGCGACGACGACGTGGCGCGAGTACCAGGTCCCCCGCGTGGTGACCGTCCGGTACCGGCGGGCGGGCTCGAGCCCGGACTCCTCCACGGCCAGCACGCTCGCCCCCGAGACGACGGGCGCGCCGAACGAGACGGCGTACCGCTCCAGGGAGGCGATGAACTCGCGGACGCTGAGGAAGCCGTCGGGGTCGGGTCCGTCGTAGCTCCAGCCGGGGAGCCGGGTCATCCAGCTCGGGGTGAGCAGGTGCAGCGAGTCCCAGCGCTCGGTGCGCCAGCGCTCGCCGACCCGGCCGCGGTCGAGGACGACGTGGTCGTGCCCGGACTCGGTGAGCAGCCTGCTCACCGCCAGGCCGGCGTGACCGGCTCCGACGACGACGGTGTCGAGGGTGGTCATGGGGGGTCCTTTCCTTCGTCAGGTGCGGTGGGCCGGGGGGATCCGACCGACCGCACGGGTTGATGGCCCGTACGCTGCCGGGCCGGCCTTCCCCGGACCTTCCGCAGCCCTTCCCCGACCGTGCTCGGCCCGGAAGGTCTCCGGAAGCACCCGCCACGAGCCTCGGATCACCGCACCACCCGATCCGGAGGTTCCCCATGTACCACCCACCGTCCGCCGATCTCGCCCGCACCCGCGCCGGTGAGCTGGAGCGCCTGGCCTGCCATCCCGGCCGGCTCCTCGTCCACGACCTCGAGGTCACGCGGAGCCGCTCCGCCCGCCGGCGCCGGTTCCGGCCGGCGCGATGAGGCTCGCGATCCCGTCGCCGACGGGGCCGGGTCCGGACACCCACGTCCGGACCCGGCTCCCCGACGGCGGGTACGCCGCCCTGCGCCCGCTCCGCGCGGGGGAGACCGGCCCCCTCGACGCCGTCTTCGACGGCCTGTCGCCGCGGTCGCGGCAGCGGCGGTACCTGGTGCCGATGCCCCGGCTCCCGGGACCGTTCCGCCGCTTGCTCACCGACGTCGACGGCTGCGACCACGTCGCCTGGCTCGCCCTCGTCCACGGCCGGCCCGCCGGTCTCGCCCGCTACGTGCGGACCGGACCCGACCGCGCCGACCTCGCCTTCGAGGTGGTCGACGCCCACCACGGCCGCGGCATCGGGTCCGTGCTCGTCGACGCCGTCGGCACCGTCGCGGTCGCGCGCGGCATCACCTGGCTGGAGGCCGTGGTCGAGCCCGGCAACGCCGCGTCCCTGGCGCTGCTGGGCCGGCTCGGCATCGGCCTCAGCGCCGACGGCGGGCTGCTCGCGGGCCGCGGTCGGTTCCGTCTCCCGACGCCGGCCCGGGTGGACCGCGCCGCCGTACTCGCGCTGGCCGCCCGCACCCGGTGCGGCGACGACGCACCGGTTCCCGCGCTCCTCACCTCGTGAGGTCGGCCGGCTCCGCTAGGTTGCCGCCGTGCCGGAGACCGGAGTGATCGCCCTCAACCACGTCGGTGTCAGCGTCGCGGACCTCGACCGCGCCCGTGCGTTCTGGATCGACGGGCTGGGCGCCCTCGACCACGGCGGCTTCGGCTGGCCGGTCGGGACCGCTCCGGCCGACGAGTCCCTGGCCACCGAGGGCACCGCCGCCGAGGTCGCGCTGCTGCGCACCGACACGGCGTTCCTCGAGCTCTTCGCGTTCAGCTCGCCGGCTCCCGCCCGGCGCGCCGCCGACGCCCCCGGGGTCGCCGGGCTGGTCTGGGCGGTGCCCGACGTCGCCGCGACCCGCACCCGCATGGGGTACGACGCGGGCGCGCCGGTCGTCTGCCCGGACGGCACCCCGGTCGAGCTCCGGGCGTCGGACGGCGGCCCGACCGGTCTGGTCGGGGTCCGGGTCGCGGTCGCCGATCCGGCCACCCACCCCCTGCCGCCGGTGCCCGGTCCCGTCGCGCTGAGCGTGACCGGAGGGGCAGCCGCGACCGCCGCACGTCCGGTCGACCTCGGCGTCAACCACCTGTGCCTGGACGTGGTGGCGATCGCCGACGTCCGGGCCGGTCTGGACCGGGTGCGCTGGCACCACGAGGTCGCGGAGTCCAGCGGAGGGATCGCCGCCGTCTGCTACGGGACGACCGAGGACGGCGTACTCGTGGAGCTCCTGGAGAGCCGCAGCCCGGACGCGTTCCTCGCCCGCTGCCGGCTCGCGCACGGTTCGGCCCCGCGGGCGAGTTTCCCCGACTGACACACCCGCGTTGCAGAACCTTCATGCCTCCGGCTGAGAAAGCACGGTCCAGGGGGTTTGCTTGGCCAACTTGCTTGGTACTGTCATTCCTGCAACAGGTGCAAGTTCCAGCTGGTCTGACGCCCGCGGAGTTTGTGATCCAACGGCGTTTCTGCTTTGTGGTCTTACCAATCACGGGTCGGAGCGACGTGTCACCGCATCTGGTGTGGGGCCGTCGACGTGATGGCCTCTCGTTCCGATATCAGGAGTAACGAGCACATGGCTCAAGGCACCGTGAAGTGGTTCAACGCTGAGAAGGGCTTCGGCTTCATTGCGCAGGAGGACGGCGGCGACGACGTCTTCGTGCACTACTCGGCGATCCAGACCCAGGGCTACAAGTCCCTGGACGAGAACCAGAAGGTCGAGTTCGACGTCACCCAGGGCCCGAAGGGCCCGCAGGCGGAGAACGTTCGCCCTGTCTGAGTAGACCGGCACCGGTCGGCACCTGTCTGACCACAGCCACCGCGAGGCCCCACCCGATCCGGGTGGGGCCTCGTGCTGTTGCGAGACCGTGATCACCGGAGTCGCCAGGTCCGGGGTAGCGGGCTCGGTTTAGTCGTACTCTGGGAAGGGAACGGTTTCTCGGAACGTGCGTCCGATATCCGGTCCACATCCCGACGATCGAACCGATCGTCCCCCCGATCACCCGTCCGACGATCCAGCCTGGGGAGGCCAGCGTGCACGATCAGTTCGACGTGACGTTGGAGGACGCCGACCTGCTGGGCGAGGTCGAGCTCACGACCAACCTGATCATCGCCGCCAGCGAGGCCGACGAGCATCTCTCCCCGGCCGAGATCGACGAGATCCTCGGCGTGGTCCCCACGCCCCGCGCCGCCGACAGCTGAGCCAGCTCCGCTCGAACGAGCGGAGCTCTTTCCGGCCTTGAGATCGATACCCTAGGGGGGTACGGTTTCGAGTATGGAGCAGGAGAGCGGACATCAGCACGGCTACATCCACCGCAAGGACGACTACCTCAAGCGACTGCGCCGGATCGAGGGCCAGGCGCGAGGGCTGCAGCGGATGGTCGAGGAGGAGAAGTACTGCATCGACATCCTGACCCAGGTAGCCGCCATGACGAAGGCCCTCCAGGCCGTCTCCCTCGGCCTGCTCGAGGAGCACATGAACCACTGCGTCGTCGACGCGGCTCGGGCCGGTGACGCCGAGGGGCGCGCGAAGGTCGCCGAGGCCGTCGAGGCGATCACCCGGCTGGTCCGGTCCTGAGCGATACCCGACGAACCCTGACGGAGGAGAGACGAGATGAGCGAGCAGAGCACCTGGACCGTGAGCGGCATGACCTGCGGGCACTGCGAGATGTCGGTGCGCGAGGAGCTCGGCGAGCTCCCGGGCGTCACCGCGGTCGCGGCCTCCCACGAGACCGGTGAGGTCGTCGTGACCAGCGACGGCCCCCTCGACCGGGCGGCCGTGGCCGCGGCGGTCGAGGAGGCCGGCTACCGGCTGGGGTGAGGGCGATGGCCGCGATCACGAGTACGCCGGCGCGCCTCGCCGTGTTCGGCGGGATCCTCGTCCTGGTGCTCGGCGCCGGGGTCGGCCTGGGCGCGCTGGTCGGCCCGGACGAGACCGAGCCGACCGCGCACGACGCGGGCGGTCACGACGGCGAGCAGGAGGCCGGCCACGACGCCGGGCACGACGAGGGCGGCGGCCACGCCGCGGCGACCCCGGCCGGGCTGGAGAGCACGGCGGGCGGCTACGCCCTGCACCTCGTCGACGACCGGCTCGAGCCGGGGGAGCAGCGGCTCGCGTTCCACGTCCTGGGTCCGGACGGCGCCCCGGTGACGGCGTACGACGTCCAGCACGAGAAGGAGCTGCACCTGATCGTCGTACGACGCGACCTGACCGGCTTCCAGCACGTGCACCCGACCCGGGCGGCCGACGGCACCTGGTCGGTCGACGTCGACCTGACGCCCGGCGTGTGGCGGGTGCTGGCCGACACCGTCCCGGCCGACGGCGCGCCCGTCGTCCTCGGCACCGACCTGGCCGTCCCCGGCGACTTCGAGCCCGAGCCGCTCGGCGAGCAGGCCCTGAGCTCGTCGGTCGACGGGTACGACGTGACGCTCGGCGGGCTGCTGCAGTCCGGCACCGAGACCGAGCTCGCCCTGACCGTCACGCGTGACGGCCGGCCGGTGACCGACCTGGAGCCCTACCTGGGCGCCCACGGGCACCTGGTCGCGCTGCGCTCCGGCGACCTCGGCTACCTGCACGTCCACCCCGACGAGGACGGCGGCTCGGGTCCGGCGATCCGCTTCCACAGCAGCTTCCCGAGCGCGGGGACGTACCGGCTCTTCCTGGACTTCCAGCACGGGGGCGTCGTCCGCACCGCGAGCTTCACCGTCGAGGTCGGCGGCACGGGCGCGACGAGCGAGCACGGAGCGGGCCATGAGCACTGAGATGAGTACTGAGACGGACGTCGAGCTCGACATCACCGGCATGACCTGCGCGTCCTGCGCGAACCGGATCGAGCGGAAGCTGAACAAGCTCGACGGGGTCACGGCGTCGGTGAACTACGCGACCGAGAAGGCCCGCGTCTCGTTCCCCGCGACGCTGACGACCGACGACCTGCTCGAGACCGTCGCCGCGGCCGGGTACGCCGCCACGCTGCCGCCCGCGCCGGACGCGGAGCCGGAGCAGGCCGAGGAGAACGGCGACCCCGAGCTCGACGCCCTGCGGCAGCGCCTGGTGGTCTCGGCGGTCCTGAGCGCGCCGGTGATCGCGATGGCGATGGTGCCCGCGCTCCAGTTCGACTACTGGCAGTGGCTGTCGCTGACGCTGGCGGCCCCGGTCGTCGTATGGGGCGCGTGGCCGTTCCACCGCGCCGCGTGGACCAACGCCCGGCACGGCACATCGACGATGGACACCCTGGTGTCGGTCGGCGTGCTGGCCGCCTTCGGCTGGTCCCTCGTCGCCCTGTTCTGGGGTACGGCGGGGGAGCCCGGCATGACCCACCCGTTCCGGATCACCATCGAGCGCACCGACGGCCTCGGCAACATCTACCTGGAGGTGGCCACCGGCGTCACGACGTTCCTGCTGGCCGGCCGCTGGTTCGAGAAGAGGTCGAAGCGCCGGGCGGGCGCCGCGCTGCGCGCGCTGCTGTCGCTCGGCGCCAAGGACGTGACCGTGCTGCGCGACGGCGCCGAGGTGTCCGTCCCCGCGGGTGAGCTCGCGGTGGGCGACCTGTTCGTCGTCCGCCCGGGAGAGAAGGTCGCCACCGACGGCGTCGTGGAGAGCGGTACGTCGGCCGTGGACGCCTCGATGCTCACCGGCGAGCCGGTGCCGGTCGAGGTCGGCCCGGGCGACGCCGTGACCGGCGCCACGATCAACGCCGGCGGCCGGCTGGTGGTGCGGGCGACCCGGGTCGGCGCCGACACCCAGCTCGCGCAGATGGCCCGGCTGGTCGAGGAGGCGCAGCACGGCAAGGCGCAGGCGCAGCGGCTCGCGGACCGGATCTCCGGCTTCTTCGTGCCCGTCGTGATCGCGCTGGCCGTCGGGACGCTCGGCTTCTGGCTGGGGTCGGGCGCCTCGGCGTCGACCGCGTTCACCGCCGCCGTCTCCGTGCTGATCATCGCCTGCCCCTGCGCACTGGGCCTGGCGACGCCGACCGCGCTGATGGTCGGCACCGGCCGCGGCGCCCAGCTCGGCATCCTGATCCGGGGCCCCGAGGTGCTGGAGTCGACCCGCCGGATCGACACGGTCGTCCTCGACAAGACCGGCACGGTCACCACCGGCCGGATGACCCTCGTCGACGTGGTCGCGGCCGACGGCGAGGAAGCGGACGACGTACTGCGGGTGGCCGGGGCCGTCGAGGACGCCTCGGAGCATCCGATCGGCCGTGCCGTCGCCACCGGCGCACGCGAGCGCCTGGGCGACCTTCCGGCCGTGAGCGGGTTCCGGGCGACCGCGGGGCTCGGTGTCGAGGGCAGCGTCGACGGACGGGTGGTCGCGGTCGGTCGCGCCGGCGCCGACGTCGAGCGTCCGGCCGGCCACACGGTCGTCGAGGTGAGCTGGGACGGCGTACCGCGCGGCTGGCTGCACGTGGCCGACCGGGTCAAGGACACCTCGGCCGAGGCGGTCGAGGAGCTGCGCGCCCTGGGGCTGCGGCCGGTGCTGCTGACCGGCGACCACGAGCGGGCGGCCCGGGCGGTGGCGGCCGAGGTCGGCATCGAGGAGGTCGTCGCCGACGTGCTGCCGGCCGACAAGGTCGACGTGGTCAAGCGGCTGCAGGCCGAGGGACGGGTCGTCGCCATGGTCGGGGACGGCGTCAACGACGCCGCGGCGCTCGCCCAGGCCGACCTCGGCATCGCGATGGGCACCGGCACCGACGTCGCGATCGAGGCCAGCGACCTGACCCTGGTGCGGGGCGACCTGCGGGTCGCGCCGACCGCCGTACGCCTGGCCCGGCGGACGCTGGCCACCATCAAGGGCAACCTGTTCTGGGCCTTCGGCTACAACGTGGCGGCCCTGCCGCTGGCCGCGGCCGGGCTGCTGAACCCGATGCTCGCCGGGGCCGCGATGGCGCTGTCGTCGGTCTTCGTGGTCTCCAACAGCCTGCGGCTGCGGGGCTTCCGCTAGCAGGTGGCGAAGAGCACCGGCCCGGAGCTGAGGTCGGAGAGCACGAAGGCGCCCTCGGCGGGTCGCAGCGGCAGGGTCACCACGGTGCCCTCGGCCACGACCTCGCCGAGGGCGAACCGGTCGGTGAACGAGCCGCCCTGGCCGGGTGCGGGGCCGGCGGCGAGGACGGCGCGGCTGTCGGCGTCGGCCCGGGCCTGGTCGTCGCTCTCGAAGGACATCGCGACCAGGACATCGCGGTCGGGCTGCACCGCCATCGCGAACGCCGTCATCGGGTGCACCTCGCCCGCCGCGGCGAGGAGCTCGTCGGCCTCGGCCCGGTCGGCGGGATCGGCCTGGCTCATCGCCAGCGCGGAGCAGGCGTAGCTGCCGCGGTAGACCGAGGCGGACAGCGGATCGCCGATCGCGTCGACCACCTCGTCCAGGGACTCCTCCCCGCCGCGATCCTCGACCACCGAGCCGAGGTAGCCCGCGTTGTCGCTCAGGGTGAGCACCCGCTCGCCGGCGTCCAGGGCGGCGTACTGGAGCACCGGGCTCGACGGGCGGCCCGCCGCGACCCGGGCGACCAGCTCCTCCCCGCCCTGCCAGACGCCCGCCTCGTCGTCGGGGCGGACGTAGCCCAGCGACTCCAGGCGGTCGCCGAGGTCCTCGAGGTCGACGTCGTCGGCCAGCCCGAGGACGACCGCCGCACCCGCGGCGGACTGGCTGTACAGCTCCCACTCGACCGAGGCCGGCGACCAGCCGTACTCCTCCTCCAGCAGGGGAGCCGACTCCACCAGCGCGGACGCCGACGTCAGGTCGGCGTCGTACCCGGCGTCGAGCAGCTCGCCCAGGTCGTCGGCGCCGAGCTCGCGGCGTACCGCTCCCCAGGCCGTCCAGGACGCCCGCTCGATCTCGCTGGGCGCGAGCGAGAGCGCCCGCTCGAGGTCGGTGCGGTGCGCGTCGCGCCACCAGCGGACGCCGAGGACCGAGGCGGCGGCCACGAGCAGCAGCGCCAGCACCAGCGCGACGACCACCGCCGGTCGTAGCCGTGCTCGCACGCCGTCTCCTCAGCTCGTCCGGGGTTCTGTGAGACTAACGGTCATGGCTCAGCCCCCTGATGTGCTCGCCGCGGGCGCGGTGGTCTTCCGACCGGGCCGACAGGTCCTCCTCGTGCACCGCGGGAGGTACGACGACTGGTCGTTCCCCAAGGGCAAGCTCGACCGGGGGGAGCACCGCACCTCCGCCGCCGTGCGGGAGGTGGAGGAGGAGACCGGCCTGCGCGTCCGGCTCGGGGTGCCGCTGGCCGACCAGCGCTACGACGCCGGCAGCCGGATGAAGACGGTCTTCTACTGGGCCGGCCGCGTCGTGGGCGACGACGACGTGAGCGGCTACGCCGCGAACAACGAGATCGACGCGGTCGCCTGGGTCGACGCCGACGACGCCCGCAGCCGGCTCACCTACGACTACGACCGAGCCACCCTCGAGGAGGCGCTGACGAAGCGCCGGCGGACCCTGCCCCTCGTGGTGCTGCGCCACACCGAGGCCCGGTCGCGCAAGACGTGGCGCAAGGAGGACCGGCTGCGCCCGCTCGCGGCGCTCGGGCGCCGGCAGGCCGAGAAGCTGATCCCCGTGATCGCGGCGTACGACGTCCGCCGGGTCGTCAGCTCCGACGCGACGCGCTGCGCGGACAGCGTGGCGCCGTACCTCCGCGAGACGGGGGTCCGCTCGAAGCTCACCGGCCGGCTGAGCGAGGAGTCCGCCACCCGCGCCTCGGTGGCCCGGACCGTCGACCGGCTGGCCGAGCGGATGCGCGAGGACGGCATCGGCGGACTGCTCTGCACACACCGCCCGGTGCTGCCGATGGTGTACGACCACCTCGGGGTGGAGGACCCCTCCCTGGACCCGGGCGAGATGCTCGTCGTCCACCTGCGCGACGGCACAGTCCGTGCCACCGAACGACACCCGCTGACGTGACGTCAAGCACGAACCGGGCAAGTTCACCTGATCGCCGTGTCCTCGGCGGCCACGCGACTCCGAGCGGCCGGTTCGAGTTCACCGCTCGTTCACCAACGGCCCCGGAGCCGGACACCTCGGCTGCCTAACTTCGCTGACGTCATCAATGTAGAGACATCAGGAGTCACGAAGTGAAGCGCACTTCCATCCGCCGGGCAGTCGTGCCCGGCATCGCCGTCCTGGCCCTGGCGCTGTCCGCCTGCGGAGCCGGCAACGACAGCGGCAGCGACGACGAGGGCAACGGCAGCGGGACCACCTCCTCCGACCTGTCGGGTGAGCTGTCCGGCGGCGGCGCCTCGTCCCAGGAGGCCGCCCAGGGTGCCTGGCGCGTCGGCTTCACCGAGTCCAACCCCGACGTGGTCGTCAACTACGACCCGATCGGGTCCGGCGGCGGCCGGGAGAGCTTCATCTCCGGCGCCTTCCCCTTCGCCGGCTCGGACGCCTACCTCACCGACGACGAGGGCGAGCTGAGCGCCGCCACCGAGCGTTGCGGCGGCACGGCCCCGGTCGAGGTGCCCAACTACATCAGCCCGATCGCCGTCATCTTCAACGTCGAGGGCGTCGACGAGCTCAACCTCACCCCCGAGGTCCTTGCGGGCATCTTCACCGGCGACATCGCGCAGTGGGACGCCCCGGAGATCGCGGAGCTGAACCCGGACGCCACGCTCCCGAGCGCCGCGATCAACGCCGTGCACCGTGCCGACGAGTCCGGCACCACGGAGAACTTCACCAACTACCTCGACACCGTGGCGGGCGATGTCTGGACCGCCGGCGAGGTCGAGACGTGGCCGGGCGAGTTCGGTGGCGAGGGCGCCAACCAGACCAACGGCGTGGTCTCCGCGGTCCGCGACGGCCAGAACTCGATCGGCTACGCCGACGCGAGCCAGGCCGGCGAGCTCTCCACGGCCAGCATCGGGACCGAGGGCAACTTCGTCGGCCCGACGCCGGAGGCGGCTGCCGCGATCCTCGACGTCTCGACCCGGGTCGAGGGTCGCGCCGAGCACTCGCTCGTCTTCGACCTCGACTACGAGGCGGAGGGTGCCTACCCGATCGTGCTCGTCTCCTACCTCATCGCCTGTCAGTCCTACTCCGGCGACGAGGCGGAGGCCGGTGAGCTGTCCAAGGCGTACCTCTCCTACATCGTCAGCGAGGAGGGCCAGAAGTTCGGTGCCGACGAGGCCGGTTCGGCCCCGCTCAGCTCGGAGCTCGCGACCGAGGTCCAGGCCGCGGTCGACAGCATCACCGTCGGGTGACGATCTAGCAGCACTCGCCTCGGGTCCGGGTCGCCCCCCGGACCCGAGGCACGTCCCCGAGATCCACCACCGACACGCGCGAGAAGAGGGAGCAGGTGTCGACAACCACCACCCCCGGTGAGCTCACCGGGACGACGACCAGGCGAGGGGACGCTGTCTTCGCGGGGTTGACGCGGTCCGCCGGGCTGCTGATCATGGTCGCACTCGCCGGCGTCGCCATCTTCCTGATGATCGAGGGCGCGCCAGCGATCACGGCGTCGGGCGAGGCGACGTACGGGACCGACAACATCGTCGTCTACGTCTGGCCGTTGCTCTTCGGCACGCTGCTTGCCGCGATCATCGCGATGATCGTGGCCGCGCCACTGGCCATCGGTCTCGCGCTCGTCATCTCCCACTATGCCCCGCGGCGCTTCGCGCGACCGGTGGGTTACCTCATCGATCTGCTGGCCGCCGTGCCCTCGGTCGTCTACGGTCTGTGGGGCCTCAGCGTGCTGGCCCCCAACATCCAGCCGGTGTACGCCTGGCTGGCCGACAACCTCGGGTGGATCCCGTTCTTCGAGGGTCCGGCCAACACCGGCCGCACCATCCTCACCGGCGGCATCGTCCTGGCGATCATGGCCCTGCCGATCATCACCGCCATCTGCCGCGAGGTCTTCGTGCAGACGCCGCGGATGCACGAGGAGGCCGCGCTGGCCCTCGGCGCGACGAGGTGGGAGATGATCCGGATGACGGTCTTCCCCTACTCCCGCTCGGGCGTCATCTCCGCCATCATGCTCGGTCTCGGCCGGGCACTGGGCGAGACGATGGCCATCGCGATGGTGCTCTCCGTCGGCTTCGGCGTCGTGACGTTCAACCTGATCTCGCCGCAGAACCCGTCCACGATCGCCGCGAACATCGCGCTCAACTTCGGCAACGCGTCCGGGACCAAGATCAACGTGCTGATCTTCAGCGGCCTGGTGCTGTTCGTGGTGTCGTTCGCCGTCAACTTCCTCGGCCGCTGGATCGCGGCTCGGGGCGTCGTGAAGGGCTGAGCCGGATGACCGACACCCAGACCCGCGTTCCGGAGAGGCTGCCCACCGCGATGCCGCTCCAGGCCGCGCAGCTGCCGTCCTTCGCCCCCCTCCTCGCGGTGGTCGTCTCCGGCGGCATCGGCGCACTGCTCGCCCTCCTCCTCGGCTGGGGTCCGATCGCCGCGGTCGTGGTCGGATGGATCGTCCTCGTCCTCGCGCTGCCGACCTGGTCAGCCGCGGTCGAGGGCCGCCGCAAGTCCGTCGACCGGCTCGCCTCCGTTGTCATCTGGTCGACGTTCGGCGTCGCGCTCATCCCGCTGGTGAGCCTCATCTGGCAGGTGGTGAGCAAGGGCATCGGCATCCTGTCCGTCGAGTTCTTCACCTACGACATGCGCGGCGTCCTCGGGGCGGGTGGCGGCATCTACCACGCCCTGATGGGCACGCTGATCATCACGCTCCTGGCCACGTTGATCGCCGTGCCGATCGGCGTGCTCGCCGGCGTCTACCTCGTCGAGTACGGCAAGGGGAACCGACTGGCGAGGGTCATCACCTTCCTCGTCGACGTGATGACCGGCATCCCGTCGATCGTCGCCGGCCTCTTCGCCTTCGCGCTCTTCACCCTGATCTTCGGCCCGGCCACCCGCATGGGCTTCATGGGCTCGGTGGCCCTGTCGGTGCTGATGATCCCGATCGTCGTTCGTGCCACCGAGGAGATGCTCAAGCTGGTGCCGGACGAACTGCGCGAGGCGTCGTACGCCCTCGGCGTATCGAAGTGGCGCACCATCGTCAAGGTCGTGCTGCCCACTGCCTTCGGCGGGATCGCCACCGGCGTCACGCTGGCCATCGCCCGCGTCGCGGGTGAGACCGCGCCGCTCCTGATCACCGTCGGCAGCACCACCATCTTGAACCTCAACCCGTTCGACGGGCGGATGGCCACGCTGCCGGTGTTCATCTACTCGTCGGTGACGACGGGCGGCAAGTACAACGCCGAGCAGCTCGATCGTGCCTGGGGTGCCGCCCTGGTGCTCGTCGCGATCGTGATGCTGTTGAACCTCCTTGCACGGTTCATCGGCTCGATCTTCAGTCCCAAGACCGGTCGCTGAGACCAGCGGAGGAAAGCAATCATGGCCAAGAGCATCGACGTCTCAGACCTGAACATCTACTACGGCGACTTCCTCGCGGTGCAGGGCGTCAACATGACGATCCGCGCCAAGGCGGTCACGGCGTTCATCGGACCCTCGGGCTGCGGCAAGTCGACCTTCCTGCGCTCGCTCAACCGGATGCACGAGGTGATCCCGGGAGCCCGGGCCGAGGGGAAGGTCGTCGTCGACGGTCAGTCTCTCTACGAGCCGTCGGTCGACCCGGTCGCCGTACGCCGCATGATCGGCATGGTGTTCCAGCGGCCCAACCCGTTCCCGACCATGTCGATCTACGACAACGTCCTTGCGGGCAACCGGCTCAACAGCAAGAAGATGAAGAAGTCCGAGGCCGACGCGATCGTCGAGAAGTCGCTGAAGGGGGCCAATCTCTGGAACGAGGTGAAGGACCGCCTCGGCAAGCCCGGGATGGGCCTCTCGGGTGGTCAGCAGCAGCGCCTCTGCATCGCCCGCGCCATCGCCGTCGAGCCGCAGGTGCTGCTCATGGACGAACCGTGCTCGGCCCTCGACCCGATCTCGACCTCCGCGATCGAGGACCTCATCCACGAGCTGAAGTCCGACTACACGATCGTGATCGTCACGCACAACATGCAGCAGGCCGCCCGGGTCTCCGACGACACCGGCTTCTTCAACCTCAAGGCCACCGGAGAGCCTGGCCAGCTGGTCGAGTTCAACCCCACCAAGAAGATGTTCTCCAGCCCGGACGAGCCCTCCACCGAGGCGTACATCTCGGGTCGCTTCGGCTGAGGTTCCTGTTGAGTGGGCGGGGCTGGAGGGGTAGTCCGTCACACCACGGGTCCGAAATCCGCCAGTGACCCTCCTGGAGTGACGGAGTATCCCGCCGGCGCCGGTGCACCGAGAACCGTCCACAACTGGCCTTCCGACGCCCAGCCGTGCGTCCTGTGGAGTGAGGACCGCGGGACCGGCGGATCGGGTCGATCCTCGGCGGATGCGTCGACTGGACCGGACTCCGCCAGCACCGCACCCGGGTCATCCGGGTGTGGTCTCGCCGGTCGCCATCGATCCGCGCGGAGTGCGCGGCCCGACGCGCGACCAGGCACGAGGTGGGGGATGGCGGCGGGTCGCTGCCGGGCTGTTCGTTCCCGCCGGGACCGACCCCACGTCGGTGGCGCAGAGGATCGTCGAGGCCGCCGCGGACCTCCCGCCGTACGGCGGAGTCACTGGGTGGGCGGCTCTCAGTTGGATGGGCGGTCGCTGGTTCGACGGCACCGACGACCGTCCGGTGACGCTCGCTATCGGCGAGGGCAACCTGAGGCCGGACCGCCGACGAGTGTTGAGCAAGGAGCGCCTGGCTCCTGACGAGTTGATCGAGCACGACGGGCTCTCGCTCACGACGGCCGTGAGGTCGGTGTGCTTCGAGATGCGTTACGCCGGGAGTGTGCACGCCGCCGTCCGGGTTCTCGAGCTGGCCGCGTTCTCCGACCTGGTGTCGGTCGCGGAGTGCAGTGAGTTCGTCCAGGGTCGGCTGGCGGGTTGGACCGGCGTTCAACGCTGCCGCGACGCCCTCCCGCTCGCCGAGGAGAACGTCTGGTCGCCGATGGAGCACGCGATGCGGTTGGTGTGGACGGGCGCCGGGCTGCCTCGGCCTCGCTGCAACGTGCCAGTGTTCGACGTCAGAGGCAACCACATCGGAACACCGGACCTGATCGATCCCGAGGCCGGAGTCGTCGGTGAGTACGACGGGTCCCTGCACCTGACGGGCTCCCAGCGGGCCAAGGACCTGGACCGTGAGGAGAGGTTCCGTGCTCATGGGCTGTACCCGGTGACGATGGTCGCCGCCGATGTCGCCGATCCGTCGGCGTTCCTCCGTCGGCTGCACGCGACGTACGCCCGAGCTGCGGCGGCCCCTGTCGCCGAGCGACGTTGGACGCTGCAGAAGCCGGCGTGGTGGCTGCCCACCGAGACCGTCGCGCAGCGTCGCGCTCTGGACGATCACTCGCGCGCCCGGCTCCTGGCACACCGGGCGTCCTGAGCGCTGCGGCGGCAAGGTGTGCCCGGCCGGCGGGATACTCCGTCACATGAGCGGGGTCTTTTCGGCGGGAGACCCCGCTGGTGTGACGGACTATCCCACCACCGCCGCCACTACGGCAGCTGGAACACGAAGTGGCAGAGGAAGTAGACGGCGGCGGCGACGGCGCCGGCCATGGGGAAGGTGAGGACCCAGGCGGCGAGGATCGACTTGGCCACGCCCCAGCGGACGGCGGAGAAGCGCTTGGTGGCGCCCACGCCCATCACGGCGGAGGTGATGGTGTGCGTGGTGGAGATGGGGGCGTGGTAGACGAACGCCGTCGTGTAGAGCACGCCGGCGGCGACGGCCTCGGAGGCGAAGCCGCGGGCCGGGTCCAGGTGGATGATGCGGCGGCCGAGGGTGCGCATGATCCGCCAGCCGCCGGAGTACGTGCCGAGCGAGATGGCGCCGGCGGCGGAGATGATGACCCACAGCGGTAGGTCGTCGCCCGGGCTCACGAAGTCGCCGGCGAGCAGGGCCAGGAAGATGACGCCCATCGTCTTCTGGGCGTCCTGCAGGCCGTGGCCCAGCGCCATCGCGGCCGCCGAGATGGTCTGCAGGAACCGGAAGTTGCGGTTCACCTTGTGCGGGTTCCGCTTACGGAACAACCACATGATCGCCAGCATCAGCGCGAAGCCGGCCGCGAAGGCGAACAGGGGCGAGACGATCATCGGGATGACGACCTTGTCGACCACGGTCGACCACTGCACGAACGTCCCTGAGGCGAGCGCGGCGCCGACGAGGCCGCCGATGAGGGCGTGCGAGGACGACGAGGGCAGGCCGTAGTACCAGGTGATCATGTTCCACGCGATGGCCCCGAGGAGGCCGGACATGACCACGACCAGGCCTTGAGCGCCCGACGGTGGCGTGATGACGCTCCCGACGGTGTTCGCGACCTCCTGGCCGAGGAACGCCCCGACGAAGTTCATGACCGCGGCCATGAGCAGGGCCACGCGCGGCGTCAGCGCACGCGTCGACACCGAGGTGGCGATGGCGTTGGCCGCGTCGTGGAATCCGTTGGTGTAGTCGAACGTCAGGGCAACGACGACCACGGCGATGACGAGCGCGAGTTCCACGGGGGGTCAGGACTCCTTGACCGCGATCTGCTCCACGGTGTTCGCGACCTTCTCGAAGGCGTCGATGGCGTCTTCGAGGGACTCCACGATGTCCTTGAGCTTGAGCACCTCGATGGTCTTGTACTCGCCCGAGAAGAGGTTGGCCAGGATCCGACGGTGGTTCTTGTCGCCGGTGTTCTCCAGCCGGTTGATCTCGATCCAGTACTCCTCCAGGGACTGCATCGACTGCAGCCGCGGCATCGAGGCGGCGGTCAGCTCCGCGCACCGCTGCAGGACCTCGACCTGGTTGGAGAGCGCCGGCGGCAGGGAACGGACCTCGTAGAGCAGGATCATGTCGACGACCTCGTCCATCATGTCCATCACGTCGTCGAGGCCCGAGGCGAGGGAGTAGATGTCCTCGCGGTCGAACGGCGTCACGAAGGTCGAGTTGACCTTCTTGACGATCGCGTGAGCGGTCTCGTCGGCGGCGTGCTCGGCGTCGCGCATGCGCCGGGCGACGTCCTCGCGATCGGCGCCGTCGCTCATCATCTCGGCCAGCAACGCCGTACCCGTCACCAGGTGGTTGGCCGAGTCGGTGAAGAGGTCGTAGAACGCGGTGTCGACCGGCCGGAAGCGGAAAGCCACAAGAACTCCTGAAGAGCGGGAAGCAAACGCCGAACATGCTAGGGGGTCGGCGGACGAACCTCGCAAGTCGGAGCGACGCCCCGCGCTCTCAGGGGGTCGGGCGGCGGCGTCGCTGACGCTCGATCAGGCGCTCCTGGAGATGCACGTCACCCTCGTTGCGCCGCCACTCCCCGGTGCTGTCGAGCACCCAGGCGGAGGTCGTCGGGGCGAAGGCCAGGTCGAGCAGCTCGCCGACCGCGGCCACGCTGTCGTCGCCGGGCAGCCGCACCAGGACCTCCACGCGGCGGTCCAGGTTGCGGTGCATCATGTCGGCCGAGCCGATCCACACCACCGGCTCGCCGTCGTTCTCGAAGCTGAAGATCCGGCTGTGCTCCAGGAAGCGCCCCAGGATCGAGCGCACCTCGATCGTCTCCGACAGGCCTGGTACGCCGGGGCGCAGCGCGCAGATGCCGCGCACCAGCAGCTGGATCGGGACGCCGGCCTGCGAGGCGAGGTACAGCGCGTCGATGACGGCCTCGTCGACGACCGAGTTGGCCTTCATCCGGATCCGCGCGGGCCGGCCGTCGACGTGGTGGGCGATCTCCCGGTGGATCTGCTCGACCAGGCCGTCGCGCACAGAGTCCGGCGCCACCAGCAGCTCGTCGTACGACGCGTTGCGCGACCAGCCCGACAGGTTGTTGAACAGGTGCGCGACGTCCTCGCCGATGGACTCGTTCGTGGTGAGCAGTCCCAGGTCCTCGTACATCCGCGAGGTCTTGGGGTTGTAGTTGCCGGTGCCGATGTGGGTGTAGCGACGGATGCCGCCCCCGCTGGAGCCCTCGTCGCGTACGACGAGGGCGAGCTTGCAGTGGGTCTTCAGGCCCACCAGGCCGTAGACGACGTGGCAGCCGGCCTGCTCCAGCTTGCGCGCCCAGCGGATGTTGGCCTGCTCGTCGAAGCGGGCCTTGATCTCGACGATCACCAGGACCTGCTTGCCGGACTCGGCGGCGTCGATCAGGGCGTCGATGATCGGGCTGTCGCCCGAGGTGCGGTACAGCGTCTGCTTGATCGCCAGGACGTGCGGGTCGGCCGCCGCCTGCTCGATGAAGCGCTGCACCGAGGTGGCGAACGAGTCGTACGGGTGGTGCAGGAGTACGTCGTTGCGCCGGGTCGCCTTGAACACGTCGACCGGCGCCGAGGACTCCACCTCCGCGAGCCGGTGGTGGGTCGTGGGCAGGAAGGCGGGGTACTTCAGCTCCTCGCGGCCCAGGTCGGCGATGTCGTGCAGGCCGCGCAGGTCGAGCGGGCCGGGCAGCCGGAAGACCTCCTGGTCGGACACGCCCAGCTCGTCCATGAGCAGCTCGAGCACCGAGGGGGAGATCGACTCCTCGACCTCCAGGCGCACCGGCGGGCCGAAGCGGCGTCGCAGCAGCTCCTTCTCCAGGGCGGCGAGCAGGTTCTCGGCGTCGTCCTCCTCGACCTCCAGGTCCTCGTTGCGGGTGACCCGGAAGGTGTGCACCTCCAGCACCTCCATGCCGGGGAACAGTCGCTTGAGGTGCTCGCCGATGACGTCCTCGAGCGGCACGAAGCGCTGGTTCCCGAGCGGGACGAACCGGGCGAAGATCGGCGGCACCTTCACCCGCGCGAAGTGCTCCTTGCCGGTCTTGGGGTTGCGGATCAGCACCGCGAGGTTGAGCGAGAGCCCCGAGATGTAGGGGAACGGGTGGGCCGGGTCGACGGCGAGCGGGGTGAGCACCGGAAAGATCCGGTCCTTGAAGAGCCGCTTGCAGGACTTCTGCTCCTCGCGGTCCAAGTCGTCCCAGCGGACCAGCTGGATCCCGGCCTCGGTCAGCTCGGGCACGATGTCGTCGCGGAAGACGCGGGCGTGCCGCTCGCTCAGCTCCCGGGTCGTCGCCCAGATGCTCTCCAGCACCTCGCGCGGCATCAGCCCGGAGGCGGCCCGGACGGCCAGTCCGGCGGCGATCCGCCGCTTGAGACCGGCGACGCGCACCATGAAGAACTCGTCCAGGTTGCTGGTGAAGATGGCCAGGAATCGCGCCCGCTCCAGCAGCGGCAGCGTCGGGTCCTCGGCGAGCTCGAGCACCCGCTGGTTGAAGTGCAGCCAGGAGATCTCGCGATCGAGGAAGCGGTCGTCGTACTTCTCGACCGCGGCGAGCGCCTCGTGGTCGGGCACGTACGGCGGCTCGACGTCGAAGGGCTCCTCCGGAGCGGCCTCGCTCGGGGATGCGGGGACGATCTCGGCTGACATGACGACAGTGTCGCACCGCCGGGTGAACGCCAGGTGTCCTCGAACGGCCGGCCCGCTACCTTGCTACCCGTGGGTATCCAGGAGCGGCTCGTCGACGTGCGCCACCAGGTGGAGAAGCGGCTGCTGGCGGGGGTGCTCGCCCTGCCGGAACCGGTGCAGCGCCGACTCGGCGGGCGGCCCGTGCACCTCGACGGGCAGACGCTCGCCGCCGACACCCAGCTGATGCTGCGCCTGCAGCGTCTGTCCCGGAAGGCCGGCGTCGAGACGTTGCCGATCCCCGAGGGGCGGCTGGCGGCGATCGAGCACACCCGGCTGGCGGGCGGCGACCAGGCGATCGGGTCGGTGCGCGACCTGCGGGTCGCCGACCTCGGCGCCCGGCTCTACGTGCCGACCGGGGTCGCGACGCCCGGCCCGCTGCTCGTCTTCTTCCACGGCGGCGGCTTCTTCTTCGGCGACCTGGAGACCCACGACGCGGGCTGCCGGTCGCTCGCGGAGCGGTCCGGGGTGCGCGTCCTGGCGGTCGACTACCGGCTGGCCCCCGAGCACCCGTTCCCGGCGGCGTACGACGACGCGCAGGCGGCGTACCGCTGGGTCCTCCAGCACACCGCCGAGCTCGGCACCGAGCCGGACCGGGTCGCGGTCGGGGGCGACTCGGCCGGCGGAAACCTGGCGGCCGGGGTGGCGATCGAGGCGGCGCGCGAGGGACTGCCGTTGGCGTACCAGCTGCTGATCTATCCGGTCACCGACCACGCGCACCCGACGCTGAGCGCCCGGCTGTTCGCCCACGGCTTCTACCTCACCCAGGAGTTCATCGACCTCGCGGCGAGCAGCTACGTCGGCGACGCCGACCCGCTGGACCCCCGGGTCTCGCCGGCGTACGCCGACCTGCCGGCGGGGCTGGCTCCGGCGCTGGTCGTGACCGCCGGCTTCGACCCGTTGCGCGACGAGGGCGAGGCCTACGCGCTGCGGATGGAGAAGGCGGGCGCGACCGTCGAGGTGCGCCGCTTCCCCGACCAGATCCACGGCTTCTTCAACATCGCGGGGGTGGGGCACAGCGCCCCGGCGGCGAACGCTGTCATCGCGGCCCGGCTGCGGGCAGCGCTCGGCAGCTGAGGCTGCGCCCGAGCCTGGTCAGAGCTCGGGGCGCCACCGGCGCAGCACGCGGGTCAGCTCCTCGGGGTCGGCGGAGCGCCGGTCGACGCTGACCGGGGGCATGCTGCGTCGGACGAAGTCCAGGCGCCAGCCGCGCTCGCCCGGGCGTCCGTGCATCTCGACCTCGGTGCGGTCGCTGGTGAGGTCGAAGCGGTGCTGGCTGTCGCCGTCGACGACGACCACGACACCCTCGTCCACGGTGACGGTCCGTTGCCGCGGACGGGCGGCGATGCCGAGCAGCACCAGCCCCACGGTCGCGGCCGACAGGGCGATGCCGAGCGGCCGGAGCAGGTCGCCCTCGGTGGCGACGTACGCCGTCCCGGCGGCCGCGGCCAGGGCGGCGACGAGCAGCAGGACCGACAGGACCCGGCGGCCGCCGCCGCGCTTGAAGGTGACCGGGCCGACCGGGTCGCTCGACGCCTCGGGCGTGCTCGGCTCCGCCGGCCGCGGACGGCTGCGCTTCGTGCCCGGCTCGACGCCGAGCTGCTGGGCTCGGGTCTCGGCGAGCTGGTGGGCCAGGTCGGCGGCCCGCTGCTCGGCGACCAGCCGCTCCTCCAGGGCCGCCTGGGCGAGCTCGGCCTGGTAGCGCACCGAGGACTCCACGGCCTGTCGCTCGACCGCACGCTGCTCGGCGGCGTCCTCGACCTCCGCGCGGAGCCGGGCGTGTTCGGCCGCGTCGGCCTCGGCGGCCTCGCGGGCGGCCAGGGCGGCGGTGAGCGCGTCGGCCTGCTCGGCCAGCCGCTGCTCGGCCTCGGTCAGCGCGGCGCGCGCCTGGGCGGCGAGCTCGGCGTGGGCCTGGGCGTCGGCCTCCGCGCGGGTGCGCGCCTCGACGGCGGCGGCGGCGAGCGCCTCGGCCTCGGCGCGGCCCCGGTGGGCCTCCTCGGCCTGCGCGGCCAGGTCGGTCGCCGACTGCTCGGCCGTCGTCCGCGCTTGGTGGGCGGCGTCGGCCGCCTCGGCCTGCTCCGCGGCGGTGGCGTGGGCGGCCTGCTCCGCGGCGGCCGCCTGGCCGGCGGCCTCGACCTGCTCGCGCGCCGTCTGCTCGGCGGCGGTGCGAGCGGCGTGCGCCTGCTCGGCGACCGCGGCGGCCGCCGTCGCGGCCTGCTCGGCCCCGATCCGCTCGGTGAGCGCGCGGGCCGCGGCCTCGGCCTGGGTTCGTGCGGCGTCGTCGGCGATGGTGCGGGCTGCGAAGGCCCCCTCGGCGGCCTGCTCGGCGGCCGCGCGGGCGTCGTACGCCTCCTGGGCGGCGGCGGCGTGCTCGGCGGCCGTGGCGTCGGCGGCGGCGCGGGCGTCCTGGGCGGCCGTGGCGGCCTCGGCCTGCTCGGTGGCGGTGGTGTGGGCGGCCTGCTCGGCGGCGGCGGCCTGGCCGGCGGCCTCGGCCTGCTCGCGGGCGGCCTGCTCGGCAGCGAGGCGGGCGGTGTGGGCGGCCTCGGCCTGCTCGGCTGCGGTGGTGGCGGCCTGCTCGGCGGTGGTGCGGGCGGTGTGGGCCTCGGTGGCGGCGTTCGCCTGGGCGGCGGCGGCCTCGTCGGCGGCGGTGCGGGCGGCGGCCTGCTCGGCGGCGGCGGTCTCGGCGGCGGCGCGCGCCGAGGCGTGCTCGGCCGCGGCCTGCTCGGCGGCCTCGCGCTGCTCGGTCGCGACCCGTGTGAGCTCGGCGTGCTCCTCGGCCGCCGACGTGGCGGCGGCGACGGCCGCGCTCAGGGCGACCTCGGCGGCCGACCGGTCGCGGTGAGCGGTCTCGGCCTCCTCCGCCAGCCGCTGCGCGGACTCCTCGGCGGCGAGGCGGGCGTCGTGGGCGGCCTGGACCGTCTCGGCCGCGGTCCGCGCCGCCTGCTCGGCGTCCAGCCGGGCCTCGTGCGCCGCGGTCGCGGCCTCCGCCTGCTCGCGAGCCGCGGCCTCGGCCGCCTGGCGTGCGTCCGCCGCCTCCGCGGCGGCCCGCTCGGCCTCCTCGCGCAACCGAGCGGCCTCCGCCGTCGCCTCCGCCTGGCGGGTCGCGGCCTGCTCAGCCTCCTCGCGCAGCCGGGCGGTCTCGGCCGCGGACTCCTGCGCGGTCGCGACCTCCTGGGCCGCACGGGCCGCGGCCTCCTCGGCGGCCGTGCGGACGTCGTACGCCTCCTCCACGGAGGTGCGGTACGCCGCCAGCGCCCGCTCGGCCTCCTCCCGCGCCTGCGTCGCCTCGCGGGCGGCGTCCTCGGCGACCAGCCGCTCGGCGTTGGCCTCGGCGGCCGCGAGCTCGGCCGAACGGCGCAGCGTCGTGGCCTGCTCGGCCGCGGCCGTCGCCTCGCGCATCAGCCCTGCGAACTGCTCCTGCGTCGGCGCCGGAACGGCCGGCGCGGACGTGGGGGACTGGCGTCGCCGCCAGCGTCGTCCCGCGCCGTCGTCCCCGGGGTGCTGCTCGCCGCTCATGGGCGCTGAGCCTAGTGGTCGGCGACCACCGGTTCGTGACCAGCGGTGGCCCGCGGACGTGTGACGTGGCCCGCGCCCGGTCTGGACCGATGCCCGCCTCGGCAACCGAGTGCGCCCGTTCCGCGGTGGCGCGCCGGCCGGAGCCCTACGTTCCCTCCGGGTAAGACACGACTTCAAGGAGCGTTCGATGCAGGATCGATGGAGACGGCGGGTGCTGGGCGGGCTGCTCAGCGGTGCCCTGGTGGCCGGGGCGACCGTGACGACGGGAGGGACGGCCGCAGCCGCGCCCGGCGAGTCCTACGCGCTCACCGGGTCGGTGACCGGCGGTGGCGAGGCGGTGTACGCCCACCTGGAGCTGTTCCGGGAGAACGGGTCCGGGTTCGACCACCTGAGGACGCTGCACACCGACGGTGCCGGCAACACGTTCTCCACCGGCGTCGAGGACGGCGTCTACAAGCTCTCCATCGAGGACGAGGACGACGAGCGCTACGCCACGGAGTGGTACGACGACGCGTCGTCGCTGGAGACGGCGACGGAGATCGTGGTCGACGGCGGCTCGGTGGACCTCGGTGAGATCGAGCTGGCGCCGCGGCCGGCCATCACCGGCCGCGTCACCGACGCTGCCGGCAAGCCGGTGCGCAACGTCCGGGTGGCGACGTACGACCCCGAGGTGCCCTGGGACGGTTACCGGGACTCCTCCTGGACCGACCGTCAGGGTCGCTTCCACCTGACTCCCGAGGACGGCGACTGGCTCGTCGAGTTCCGGGACGACCGGGACGAGTACGCCACCGAGTGGTACGGCGACGCGCCCACCGCGGAGGGGGCGACCGTGGTCTCCTTCAGTGGCGAGGAGTCGGTCGACCTGGGCACGGTGACGTTGACAGGCGGCAGCTCGATCGCCGGTCGGGTGACCGAGTCGTCGGGCGCGGGCATTGTCGGAGTCCAGGTGGAGCTGTACCACGAGGGCGAGCACGTCACCACCATCGCCACCGACCGCGCGGGTGACTACGTCATCCCGCGGGTCCTGCCCGGCAGCTACGAGCTGGAGTTCGTCGACGGCCAGCTCGAGTTCGCGTCGGAGTACTGGAACGATGCGCCGACCTGGGAGGACGCGACGCCTGTGGTCGTCGCGCGCGACCAGGCCGTCACCGGCATCAACGCGGTTCTCGCTCCCCGGGCTCCGGAGGACCCGGTGGGTGTCGACGCCACCGGGCTGGTCGTGGACGCGGCCGGCAAGCCGTTGCGCGGTGTCCGGGTCGGAGCGGTCAACGACGCTCCCGAGCCCGACCTGGTGGACATGGGCGTGACCGACCGGAACGGCCGCTACCAGCTCCGGAAACTCGACGCCGCGTCCCTCGGCGACGGCGGCTACGACCCGACCGCGACCTCCTTCCGCCTGTTCTTCGTCGACGAGTCGGATCACGACCTCCCCTACGTCCAGACCTGGCTCGGCGGCGCGCTGTCGTACGCGCGCAGCGCGAAGGTCACCGTGCCGGCCGGTGGGACCGCGACGGCGCCGACCACGGCCCTCCAGCGGTACACCGGGGTCCGGGGCACGCTCGCCAGCGTCTACGGCGAGCTCGACTGGGGCTCGGTCGTCGCGTACGACGCCGACGGCGACCGCACCGACAGCTACGACGTGTCGCGAACCGGCCGGTTCGAGATCCCGTGGCTGCTGCCGGGTGAGCCCTACCGGCTGGTCTTCGAGGGCGAGCTCGACGACCACCGCCTGATCCGCACCTGGTGGCGCAGCGGCAGCAACTACGCGACGGCGACCCCGGTGGTCGGCCGGAGCGGTGTGTGGACGACCGGCGTGGACGTCGCGCTGACCGACAAGCTGACGGCGACCACCGCACCGACGATCAGCGGAAGCCCGCTCGTCGGCGGCACCCTCACCGCCTCGAACGGTGCGTGGAACCTCAGCGTCGGTGCCGACTGGACCTACGCCTGGCTGCGCGGCGGCACGGTGGTCGGCACGGGCCGGACGTACCGGCCCACCGTCGCCGATGCGGGCAGCCGGCTCACCGTGCGCGTGACCAACTGGATCCAGGACCTGTCCGGGACCGCGACCTCCGCCGCGACCGGCGTCGTACGCCAGACGTCGCGGTCGGTCGCGACGGCGGCGTACAACAGGAAGAAGCGGAAGCTGACGCTGACCGTGAAGGTGAACGCGGCCGGGATCGCCAACCCGGGCGGGACGGTGACGGTGCGCGAGGGCTCGAAGACGGTGAAGGCCGGGGTGAGGCTGGTCAACGGCGTTGCCAAGGTGACGCTCAAGAAGCCGAAGAAGGGCAAGCGCGCCTACGCCGTGTCGTACTCCGGCACCGCGGCGGTGCTGCCGAGCAACGCCACGGTGAGCGTCCGGGTGAAGTAGCGGAATCCAGACGCGGACGGGGTCCGGGCGCTCACCGACTCGGCGGTCGAGCGCCCGGACCCTCGCGCTTCCGGTCTGGACCAGCCCCTCAGGCTCGGGCCGATCCGGCCGAACGGTCTTTACCCGAGGCGGAACGGGGTTAGGTTCCCGGCCTGTTAGGACCGTCTCTCACCAGGAAGCGAGACCGTGCGCCCACGTTCTACCCGACCCCCCGCCCTGATCCTGGCCGGCGCCGTCGCCGCTGCCGGGGTCCTGCTCCCGTCCAGTCCCGCCACGGCGGCCGACGGCCAGCCCGAGAAGGTGACGATCGACGTCACGGGCGGCGGCCAGCGCCTGAGCACCAGCGGGCAGATCATCGTGACGCCGTACCTCTGGTCCGGTGCCGACTTCGTCGCCCAGGGCGCCTGGCACGGCGGGTCCGGCTACCCGCTGGAGATGACGCTGCCGGAAGGGGAGTACAAGTTCCACATCCGCGCGGAGCCCGATCTGTGGGCGCCGGAGTTCTACGGCGACACGACCGTCATCGCGCAGGCCGAGGTCGTCACCGTCGAGGACGACGACATTGTGCTCGACCCGGTCGACCTCGACCCGCTCAGCAACGTGCTCGTGGGCCGCGTGGTCGACGGCGACGGTGATCCCGTGTCCGGCGCCGCTGTCCAGCTCTTTCGCACCGGCGGGAGCCACGACGAGACGGTGGAGACAGATCTCGACGGGGTCTACCGCATCCCGGCCGAGGGCGTGGGGAGCCGTCAGCTGCAGTTCCTGCCGCCGAGCGGTAGCGGGTTTGCGCCGGAGTGGTACGACGACGCGGCCGGTCGGGCCGACGCCGAGTCAGTGACCCTGTCCGAAGACGGCCCCGGGATCCGGGTGCCAGACGTGGAGCTGCTGCCCGCCGGCTCGGTCTCCGGGCGCGTGACGGGGTCCGACGGTGCTCCCGTCTCGGGTATCTGGGTGAGTGCCTTCACGCCGAGCGGTGAGCAGGTGGGATCGCGCGGGACCGTGGAGACCGACGCGGACGGGCGATACCGAATCGACGGGCTGAAGCCGGGTGCGGTGCGGGTCCGCTTCGACGACCAAGTCGGTGGCGGTTACGCCACCGAGTTCTACTCGGATGCCGTGAGCCCCGAGGGCGCCACACTCGTCACCGTCACGGAGGACGAGGACACCCCGGGGATCGACGCGACGCTCGCCGTGGCGTCGCTGACGACGCACGGAGTGGCCGTCACGGGCCGCGCGCTGAATCGTGCCGGAGCCCCGATTCCCGGCGTCCACGTCACGGCCTGGGTGCCGGACGGGGACGCCTGGAAGTCGATCGACTCCGACCAGACCGACCGCTTCGGCCGCTACGTCCTCGACGACGTCGAGGAGGACACGACCGAGGGCGAGGTCACCGTCGTCCGGGTCGAGTTCGAGCGGACCGAGAACACCGACGGCTTCGACTACCGGGACGTCTACCACGGCCAGCAGACCACGGTCCGGCGTGCCGCCGACGTCGTCGTCGGCTGGAACCAGGTCCGCACCGGTGTCGAGGGGGTCATGTCGCAGTACGGCGGACTGCGCGGCGCCGTGACGACACCGCACGTCGACGACGACGTCGTCGTCCGCATCTTCGACCTTGACGGCCGCATGGTCGACGAACCCGAGGTCGATGAGCACACCGGCGCCTGGAAGTCGACGGGCCTGGTCCCGGGCGACTACAAGGTGCAGGCCGACGACGGCGATCCCTACGACTCCGACTTCCTGGCACCCCGGTGGTGGACTGCCGGTCACAACTTCACCACCGCCACCCCGATCACCGTCGGCGAGGGCGCGTTCGCTCCGGACGTGGACATCGCGCTCACCGACCAGCTCGCCGTGTACGACGCTCCGACGATCAGTGGCCGCCCCATCGTGGGTCAGGTGCTCCGGGCCACGCCGGGGCGCTGGAACGTGAACGTCGGGGTGGAGCACACCTACGAGTGGCTGCGGGGCGAGACGGTCGTCGGCACCGACCCGACGTACCCCGTCGGACGGGCGGATGAAGGCTCCGCCCTGCAGGTGCGGGTCACCGCACGGTTGTTCGACTGGGCCGCGGTCGCCACCTCGGCGGCGACCGCGCGCGTGAGCGCCGCGGTCGTCACGCCGCCCGCGAAGCAGAAGTCCCGCACGACCGTGCGGTCGTCGTACGACAAGAAGAAGCGGGTCGTCACGCTGAAGGTCACGGTCGCCGCTCCGTCGGCGCCCCGGGGCACGATCACGGTCAAGGAGGGGCGCCGTACGGTCAAGGCGCGGGTGGCCCTGAGGAACGGCAAGGCGAAGGTCGTCGTCAGGCGGCCGTCGGCGGGCCGGCACACCTACGTCGTGACGTACGCCGGCAGCGACGTGCTGCTGCCGAGCAAGGCTTCGGCGAAGGTGCGGGTGCCGAAGCGGAGGTAGTCCGTCAGTAGACGAGGGCCTGGACGCCGTCGCGCAGCGCTTCCTCCACGAAGACCGCCGCGCCGGCGATCCGGGCGCCCTCGTCGAGGTCGGCCTCGACGATGCCCCGGCGGGCCGCGCACTGGCTGCAGACCGTGACCGTGCCACCCGCGCGGACCGCGGCGAGCAGGTCGCGGGGCGAGGCGGCGTGCTCGAGGGTGAACGGGTCCGCGCGGTCCGCGACCGCCGTCCAGACCGACTCGCCCGCGAGCCACAGCGACACCTCGGCGCCCGCGGCCACCGCCAGGGAGGCGACCGTGAGGCCTTGGTTGGCGCGCTCGGGGTCGTCGGCGCCGCAGGTGACCTTGACGAGGAGGGGGCGGACCATCCCCCGACACTAGACTGAAACCCATGCCGTTCGAGATCCCTGAGAACCTCCATCCCGACTGCGCCCCGATCGCGTGGCTGCTCGGGACCTGGCGCGGCAACGGGCACGGCGACTACCCGACGATCGACGGCTTCCAGTTCGGCCAGGAGCTGATCTTCACCCACGACGGCCGGCCGTTCTTCCACTACATGTCGCGCGCCTGGATCGTCGACGAGGCGGGCGAGAAGGTCCGCGAGGGCGCGATCGAGACCGGCTTCTGGCGGGCGAAGCCCGGCGGCCGCCTCGAGGTGCTGCTCACGCACAACACGGGCATCAGCGAGATCTGGTACGGCCAGGCCGAGGGCGGCAAGGTCGAGCTCCGCACCGCGGGCGTCTCCTTCACCGAGACCGCCAAGGAGGTCACCGAGGGCCACCGGATGTACGGCAACGTCGAGGGCGACCTGCTCTACGCCAACGACCTGGCGATGGTCGGCCAGGAGCTCCAGCCGCACACCTGGGCACGACTGCAGCGGGCGTGACGTGAACGACGACCTGAGGTCCAAGCTGCGGGGGAGCGGCTACCGGCTCACGCCGCAGCGCGAGCTGATCCTCGGCGCGGTCGAGAAGCTGCGGCACGCGACGCCCGACGAGGTGTACGCCGAGGTCCGCACCCACTCCACCGCGGTGAACATCTCCACCGTCTACCGCACCCTCGAGGTCCTCGAGCAGCTCGGCCTGGTGCGGCACGCGCACCTCTCGGACCGCGCCCCGACGTACCACGCGGTGACCGGGCACGCCCACTTCCACCTGGTCTGCCGGAATTGCGGCCGGGTCGAGTCGGTTGACCCGGAGATGGTCCAGCCGTTCGTCGACACCCTGCGCTCGCAGAAGGGCTTCGTCGCGGACGTGGGTCACCTGACCGTGTTCGGCGAGTGCGAGGAGTGCCCCTCATGACCAGTCCCCTCCTGGACCTTCCGGGAGCCGTGGCCGGCGACGGGATCGACGCGCCCGTGGCGGCCCACTACGGCTCGCTGTACGGCGAGCAGCGGCTGCTCGACGCCGGCGAGGGCTTCGTGGACCTCTCGCACCGGGACGTCCTCCGGGTCACCGGCCCGGACCGCCTGACCTGGCTGCACTCCCTGACCACCCAGCACCTCGAGGCGCTCGGCCCGAAGCAGTGGACCGGTGCGCTGGTGCTGAGCCCGCAGGGCCACGTCGAGCACGCCTTCGTCGGCGTCGACGACGGTGAGTCGTTCACCGCGCACACCGAGCCCGGCGCCGGCGCCGCACTGGTCACCTGGCTGGACCGGATGCGGTTCATGACGCGGGTCGAGGTCACGGCCGTCGACGACCTCGCGGTGACCTGGCGCCCGTCGTCGGCCGCGTCCGCCGACGCCGGGTGGTACGACGCCTACGAGCTCATCCCGCGCGCGCAGCTGTCGTCGTACGCCGCCGCCGCGGGGCCGGCCGCCGGCACGTGGGCGTTCGAGGCCCTCCGGATCGCTCGCGGCGAGCCGCGCTTCGGCCTCGACACCGACGAGCGCACCATCCCCAACGAGGCCGGGTGGATCGGCCCGTCGGTCCACCTCGACAAGGGCTGCTACCGCGGCCAGGAGACCGTCGCGCGGGTGCACACCCTGGGTCGTCCCCCGCGTCGGCTGACGCTGCTGCACCTGGACGGCTCGGAGAACCGGCTCCCCGCGGTCGGCTCGGAGATCCGGGTCGTCGACGACGCCGCCGGCAAGGTCATCGGCCGGGTCGGCACCTCCGCCCGCCACCACGAGCTCGGCCCGATCGCGCTGGCCCTCCTCAAGCGCAACGTCGACCCCGCCGCCACCCTGCGGGTCGGCGACGACGCCGACGCCCTGGTCGCCTCGCAGGAGGTCGTCGTCGACCCCGAGGTCGGCCTGCACGTCCGTCCGAAGCTGCGCTGACCGCCGAGTCGGCAGAAGTTGCGGGTCGAGTCGGCAGAAGTTGCAGTCAGACCTGACGTGAACTTCTGCCGACTCGGCGGTACTGGACGTGGGTGTCCTGGGGGGCGTGGGTGAAGCCGAGCCCGGAGTAGACGCGGACGGCCGGGTGGTTGTCGGACTCGACGTACAGGAGCACCTCGGTGTGGCCGGTGTCGGCGAGGTGGTGCAGTCCGGCGAGGGTGAGCAGCTTGCCCAGCCCGCCGCCCTGGGCGCCCGGGTCGACGCCGACGACGTACACCTCGCCGAGAGCCGGGGTGTGGTGCTTGGTCCAGTGGAAGCCGACGACGCCGTCGCCGCGGACCGCGACGAGCAGCCCGGCCGGGTCGAACCAGTCCTCGGCCATCCGCTCGCGCAGGTTGGCCTCGTCCATCGCGCCCTGCTCGGGGTGCGCGGCGAAGGCGGTGGCATTGACGCGGACGATCTCGGCGGCGTCCTCGGGCTGGTAGCCGCGGATCGCGACGTCGGACTCGGGCAGTGCCGGCAGGTCGGTCAGCGGCCGACGCATCACCCACAGGTCGCGCACCTGGGCGAAGTCGTACGACGCCGCGAGCGCGGCCGCCGCCGGGTGGTGGCCGTGCGACCACGCGAGCAGCTCGCTCGGCCCGGCGTCGTCCAGTGCCCTCTCGAGGAGAGCTCGCCCGACCCCACGCCCGCGCGCGTCCGGCCGGACGACCAGGCTGAGCTCGCGCCCGGCCAGCAGCGCGAACCCGTCCTCCGACTCGTGCACCCGCACCCGCTCGGGGTGGTGGCGCAGGGTCAGCAGGGTGGCCTCGTCCAGCGGGGCGGCGCCGTCGTACGCCTCGGCCTCGGCGGCGATCTGCTCGATGCTCACGCAGGCGAGCCTAGGCGGGTGCCGGGCCGGGTGCGGCGGCCTGTCCTACGGCTGCAATTGCGCTGCTGGTGCAGGGCGGCGGACCCCGGGCCTGTCATACGGCCGCAATTGCACCCGTTGGGCCGGCCCGGCGCGCGACGGCTCAGGCCTCGACCGAGCTCGACTCGGTGCTGCGGGCGTCGGCCTCGGCCTTGGCGGCGTCCTTGGCGGGGAGCACGAAGCGGTAGCCGACGTTGCGGACGGTGCCGATGAGGGTCTCGTTCTCGGGGCCGAGCTTGGCGCGCAGGCGGCGTACGTGGACGTCGACGGTGCGGGTGCCGCCGAAGTAGTCGTAGCCCCAGACCTCCTGCAGCAGCTGCTGGCGGCTGAAGACCCGGCCGGGGTGCTGGGCCAGGAACTTCAGGAGCTCGAACTCCTTGAAGGTCAGGTCGAGCGCGCGGCCGCCGACCTTGGCGGTGTACGTCGCGTCGTCGACGACGACCTCGCCGGAGCGGATCACGTGGGCGTCGGGATCGGCGGCCTCGCGGCGGGCGGCGAGCCGGCCGATGGCCAGTTTGATCCGCGCCTCGAGCTCCGCGGGTCCGCAGATGTGCAGGACGACGTCGTCCATGCCCCAGTCGTGGCTGACGACGGCGAGGCCGCCCTCGGTGACGACGAGCAGCACCGGGACGTCGGTGCCGGTCGTGCGGATCAGCCGGCACAGGTCACGAGCGTGGGCCAGGTCCTGGCGCCCGTCGACGAGGAGCAGGTCGGAGTCGGGGGCCTCCAGCAGGGCGCTGCCCTCGGCCGGCAGGATCTTGACCTGGTGTCCCAGCAGGGCGAGACCGGGCAGCACCTCGGCGGACGGCTGGAGCGCGCTGGTCAGCAGAAGCAGAGAGCTCATCAGGGTTTCCTCCCGGCTACGGGGCGGGAACCGAAACGCGACGCTGGGCTCCGGTCTGGTGATCCATCGGGAAGAATACCGAAACGTGACGGACACATCGGGTGAAGTCCAGGCGGATGAGACCGATCTCATTCGCGTCCGCTACTGGGCGGCGGCCAAGGCGGCGGCCGGCGTGGCGCAGGACGAGCTGCCCGTGACCGGTCCGCTGACCCTCGCAGAGGTGCTCGACCGGGTGCTCACGCTGCACCCCGACGCCGGGCTCGCGAAGGTCGTCTCGGTGTGCTCGGTCCTCGTCGACGACCGGCCCGTCGGCTCGGCCGACCCGGCGACCCTGCAGGTCGCGCCGGGCTCCTCGGTCGAGCTGCTGCCGCCGTTCGCCGGCGGCTGAGTCCTCGCATCACCACCCCGGGTGGACCAGACCACTCCGGGCAGCGCGTAAGGAAACCGCCCCGATCACGTCTCTCTGAGCGTGATGCACGAGACGTCGGCGGCCGAGATCGGTCTGCCGCGTGTGCCCGCGACCGCGCTCCCGCGCCCGCGCCTGACCTCGCGTCTCGACCGCTGGCTGCCGCTGACCGTCCTGCACGCCCCCGCCGGGTCGGGCAAGACCACCCTGGCCGCGCAGTGGGCCGACTCGGTGCAGGCGCGCGGCGAGCACGTGCGGTGGTACGACGCCGCGGTCGACGGCCCGCGTGCGGTCGACGCCCTCGTGGGCGCGGCCTCTCCCGGCGAGCGGGCCGTGCTGGTGGTGGACCGCGCGGACGAGCTCGGCCGCGACGGTCTCGCCGCGCTGGTCGACCGGGTACGGCGCACCCACGACCGCCACCTGGTGCTCTGCCTGCGCGCCGGCCACGACGTCGTGCTCCGGCTGGGCACCGAGGTCGAGTGCCAGGTCCTCACCGGCGCCGACCTGGCGCTGACGGAGGCGGAGGTCGCCGGGGTGGTCGGCGTACCGGTCCGGCCGGACGTCCTGGCCTGGACCGGCGGTCACGTCGGGACGGTCGTCGGTGGCCGGCCCGCTGAACCGGGCGGGAAGTGGTCACCGGAGCGTGCGCGCGCCTATCTCGGCGTGCGCCTGGACGAGGTGGGGAGGAGCTCGAACACGGGGATCGAGCTCCTCTCCGCGCTCGGCGGCACCCTGAGTACGACGGCGTTGGCACCCCTGCTCGCCGGTATCGGCGGCGACCCGGTCGCGGACTTCGAGCAGGTCGGCACCGTCGAGGTCGCGGACGACGGCCTGGTGCTGCGCACGACCCCCGCGCTGCGCGAGGTGCTGCGGGACCGGGTGGGCTGCGAGGCGTGGGGACCCGACCTCGTCACGGCACTGCTGAGCCAGCGCTGGTTCGAGCTGCTGCGTGACGACCCGGCCCTGCTCCGCCGACTGGTCGCCAGCCTGCCCGACGACGCCGCGGCGGCGGGTCCACTGGCGACCCGGCTGCGGGTCGAGGGACTGGCGGGTCCCGTCCGGGGCACCGAGGACGAGACGGTGGTGGACCTCGCGGCGTGCACGGTGCGCGTGCTCGCGCACCGGCGCCGCGGCGACCTCGACGAGGCGGCGCGGACCGTCCGGGACGGCGAGCTGCTGCTCGCGCCCGGTGACGCCGACCCGGACGCCGTACGCCGCTTCGCGCTGGAGGCCGGACGGGTCGGGCTGGAGCGAGGGGATCTGACCGGCGCGCGGCGCTGGTGGCGACAGGCCCACCGGCTGCGACCGGGCGACCCCGAGGCGCCGGCGCTGCTCGCGCTTGCCGCCGCGGTCGAGGCCGATCACCGGACGATGGTCGCGTGGGCACGCCATGCCGACGGCGACGAGTCCGGCGCGTTCCTCCTGGCCCGGGCGATCGGGGCGCTGGACCACTCGTCGCCCGCGGAGGTCCGCACGCTGCTCGCCCGGGCGGCGGCGCTGCCGGGAGGGGCGGAGGAGCACTGGCCCCTGACTGTCGCCGTCGGAGCCGCGCTGGCGCTCACCGGTCCGGACCGGTCCGAGGCCCTGCGGGAGCTGCGGGAGCAGCGCGCCCGACGTGACCCCGAGGCCCCGGTGGGCTCGCTGGCCCGCACCGCGCTCGACCTCACCGAGCTGGACCTGTTGCTGGCCGCCGGACGCGCGACCGAGTCGGTGCGGATCCTCTCCGCGATGCCGGCGGGTCCGGCGACGTCGTTGGCGCGTGGCAGGCTCGCCCTGATGACGGGGGACCTGGACGTCGCGGTGGCCGAGCTCGCGTCGGTCGTCCACCCGACGGCGACCCCGCGACGACAGCGCCTCGAGGCGCTGCTACTGACCGCCGAGGCGCACCGGCGTGCGGGACGGCACGAGGCGGCGCGGACCGCGGAGCGGGCGCTGGAGCGCGCCGAGCCGTGGCCGCGGCTGCGCGACCTGCTGCCGGGCGGGCCGGTCCACCCGGAGACCGTGGAGGTCGTCCAGCTGACCGGCCGCGAGCGGGAGATCCTCGGCCTGCTGCGCGGACCGCTGCCGCGCGAGAGCATCGCCGCCGCACTCTTCGTCTCGACCAACACCGTGAAGACCCAGCTGCAGACCCTCTACCGCAAGCTCGGCGCGACGAACCGCGAGCAGGCGGTCACCCGTGCCTTCGGGCTGGGGCTGCTCGACTAGGGGCGTCTGCCTCGACGAACGACCAGGTGTCGTTCCCCGGATCGGGGTCGGAGTTGCCCGGCGCCGACACGGACGCGTGCACGTCGAGCGCCCCGCCGACGAGGAGGTCGATCTCGAAGTGTCCCGAGCCCGGTGGCAGCGCGCAGGTCAGGAGGGTGCGGTCGGCGGTCCGCGCGGGCGTCGCGGGCGCCGGGGAGCACGTCGTACCGGGGAAGTCGTGGTCCGTGTGCACCGCGTGGTGCTGGTAGTCGCGCACGTCGAGGGTCAGGACGGCGGGGAGCGGTGACGCGACGACGACCTCGACGTGGTGGTGCTTCCCGAAGCGGTAGTAGTGCCCGGCCCGCAGTGACAGGTCCACGCCGCCGACGGTCGGCGACGCGGTCGGGCTCGCGCTCGGCGTGGGGGTGGAGGTCGGGGACGGTGTCGCGGGGGGAGTCGCGGGGGGCGTCGCGGACGGGTGTGCGGTCGGACCGGCGGGAGCGGCGGTCGGGCCCGCGGCGGCCGACGGTCCCGGGACCACGGGAGCGGCCACGGTCGGAGGCGAGGCGGCCGGGGACGAGGGCGGCACCGCGTCCGGGGGGAGTACGACGGGGGCGCGGCGCGCTTGCACGGGCCGGTCCACCGGGTGCGGAGCCCCGGACGCCGGGGCGGGGAGGACAGGCCCGTGGGTCACGGCCGAGGAGGGTGCGTCGACGGTCTCCGGGGCAGGCTCGGGGGCACGGGTCACCAGCACGGCGGTCGTGACGACGGCGGCCGCACCGACGGTCACGGTGGTGCCCGCGGCGATCGTGGAGTGGGAGTGGCGGCTGACCCAGCCGGCACCGGACGTGAGCAGGCCCAGCCAGCCGCCCGCGACGGTCGAGGCGGTCGCGACGGCGTACCCGGTGGCGCCCGCGCCCAGCAGGGCCGGTGCGAGCAGGGCGCCCAGCCGGGAGTTGAGGGCGCCGAGCTCGAGCACTCCCGCGCTGCAGTGCGCGCACTCGCGCAGGTGCTGCTCCAGCTCGAGGCGGGCGCGCCGGCCCAGCCGGCCGCGCACGTACGGCGCCAGCTGGTCGCGGTAGGGGAGGCAGGACTCGTCCCGGACCTCGCCGAGATGGGCGCTCAGGTACGCCTTTCGCAGCCCGTCGCGCGCCCGGAAGCCGAGCGCGGCGACGGCGTTGGCCTTGATGCCGAGCATCCGGCCGACGGTGGCGTGGTCGTCGTCCTCGACCGCGGTGTGCCACAGCACCGCCTGCCAGCGCTCGGGGAGCGAGGAGAACGCGCTGGCCAGCACGCTCGACTCCTCCCGCTCGGCGACCTCGTCGCGCACGGCCGCGTCGGACCCGAGCGCGGGGTCGTCGGCCTGCTCGGTGTCGTCGACCCACACGAAGCGGCTGTCCCCGCGCACGTGCGAGACGTGGACGTGCTGGACGGTCCGCAGCAGGTACGGCCGGAACGCGAGCGACGGGCCGCCGCCGGCGCGCAGTGTCTCCAGGACGCGGGCGAACGCCTCGGCGACGACGTCCTCGGCGGTCACCGGGTCGGTGAGGGAGCAGGCGTAGCGCAGGGCGGAGTCGTGGTGGCGGCGGTAGAGCTCAGCGACGGCCTCGGGGTCGGCGTCCGGTTCGACCTGGCGGGCTCGGCCGATCAGGTCGAGGTCGCTGGTGGCGGAGTCCGGCTCGAGGAATGCCGTCACCCCGTCACCTCCTGGTCGAGCTCGTCGAGCCGGTCGAGTCGCGTCCCACGCGCGACCTCCCATCCTCACCGGCGCGACGGTGCCGCCGCTGGGGTTCACCCGAGGGATGAGCGAAATCACCCTCCCTCTCGCCCTCCCGGGGAGACCCGCCCTATCCGCCGAGGTTCGGCAGCTCGACGGTGACCGTGGTGCCCTGACCGGGACTGGTCGTCATCCCGATCTCGCCGCCGTGCGCCTCGACGACCGCCTTGGTGATGCTGAGCCCGAGACCCAGGCCCTGGACGGCGTCGCGGCGGGCGGACTCCGTGCGGTAGAAGCGGTCGAAGACCCGGTCGCTCTCGTGGCGGTCGAGGCCCGAGCCGGTGTCGGCGACCACGAGCTCGATGGCGGCTTCGGTCCGGAGCGTGACCGTCACGCTCCCACCGGGGGCGGTGTGCTTGACGGCGTTGGAGACCAGGTTGTCGACGACGAGGTCGAGCAGGTGCGGGTCGGCGGTCGTGGTGACCGGCCGGAGGTCGCAGCTCAGCCCCACGCCGGCCTTCTCGGCCTTGGCCCGGTACCGGTCCGCGACGGCGCCGACGAGCTCGCGCAGGTCGACCCGGTCGAGGTCGAGGGTGAGCCGGTCCTGGGAGCCGGCGACCAGCAGGTGCGAGATCCGGTCGGTCAGGGTCCGAGCTCCCCGGCGGGCCGTGTCGAGCATGGCCGTCAGCTCGGCGTCGGGCTCGGGGAGCTCGTCGAGCTCCTCGGCGATGATGTCGAGGTAGCCGACCACCGACACCAGCGGCGTACGCAGCTCGTGCGAGAGGGTCGAGAGGAACTGGTCGCGGACCCGGACCGACTCGACCAGCTCGGTGACGTCGGAGGAGACGATGACCGTGCCGAGCGGGTCCCCGGCGGCGGTCGCGACGTGGTGGGCCGACACCGCGACGGCGACCTGGTTCCCGGGCTCGCCGACCCAGATCAGCTCGGCCTCGATCTCGTCGCCCGACAGTGCGCGGTGGACGAACTGCTCCTCCGGGGGGACCCGGCTGATCCGGTCCTTGCGCCACACGGAGGTGCCGGGACGGGTCGGGTCGTCGGGGTCCATGCCGGCCAGCTCGGTGAGCTCCAGGGCGCGGCGGTTCACCAGCCGCCGCTCGCCCAGCGGGCCGCGGTAGTCCAGGCCGACGGGCAGCACCTCGATGATCGACCGGGTGATGTCCAGGCGCTCCTGGGCGGCGCGGAGGGCCAGGCCGAGCCGCGCCGAGCGGTCGGCGAGGATCGTGGAGCCGAGCTGCGCCATCAGGGCGAGCACCACGGAGACGGTGGGCAGGGCGAGCGCGCCGATCCACTGCGTGTCGTGCGGGATGCTCGCGTCGCGCAGGTAGGGCAGCGCGGTGATCAGGGCGGCACCGGCGGTGCCCGCGACCACGCCCCAGCGGCCGAAGTGGAAGCCCAGGCAGATGATCGGGATCAGCGCGATGGCGCTGCTGGAGATGAGCACGCCGAGGGACTCGGAGCGGATGGTCGCGATCGCGGCGATGTCGACGAGGGGCACCACGGCCAGCAGCGAGCCGGGCAGCCACAGGGCCAGCACCGAGACCGCGAGCACGGCGAGCAGGCCGCCGACGACCGCCGGGGCGGACAGCAGCTCCGGGGCCGTGAGGGCGATGGCCGTGGTGAGCAGGACCACGAGGACGAGGACGGGCACCTGCCAGATCAGGAACCAGCGCCGACGGCCCGCGGCGTCGAGCGTGAGCAGTCGCGGCATGGTCACCTGTCGCCAGATCGGGGGGATTCGGGCTCGTCGGGAAGGCACCGTGTCCCGTCCCCGCTCTCCGAGCGTAGACGACCTTCCGGGACCGGCCAGGGTGATTCCCAGGGCGAGAGGGCGGCCCCGATGACGCCCACGGACAGGGGGTACCCACCTCGTCCTCGACCTGCACCCGCCGTTGCAGGTTTCCTGTCGGGTGGAAGTCTGGGATCGTCGTGCGGGTGAGCACGCGTCAGCGAGGGGTCTTCGCCATCTCGGTCGCCGCCGAGATGGTGTCCATGGAGATCCAGAACCTCCGGGTCTACGAGCGCCGCGGGCTGATCACGCCGGATCGCACGCCGGGCGGCACCCGGCTCTACAGCCCGGCCGACATCGAGCGCCTGCACCGGCTGCGCGAGCTGCTGGCCGAGGGTCTCAACCTCGCCGGCATCGCACGCGTCCTCGCCCTGGAGGAGGAGGTACGACGGCTGCGCGCGGCGAACGCGCGGCTGAAGCGGGCGAAGACCTGAGGGAGCTGCCCGTCTCAAGCGGCGAGGTCGCCGGAGACGGGGCCCGGGGGCGAGTCGGCGGGGGAGGGCGGCTCGGCGGCCTCGTGGTTCCCGGCGTCGAACGCCCGGCCGATGGCGATCGCGAGCGGCAGCGACAGCAGGATCCAGCCGGCCACGACGAGCGCGATCACGAGCACCATGTGACCTACATCGGTCACCGGCGCGACCACCTGAGGGTTGGTCTGGACCAGCGCTGGTCCCCGCCGGCTCAGCGGCGGTTGCGCGCGCTGGGCCGGCGTACGACGTCGAGGCGGATCCGGCTGACCTGGCGCGGGGTGTCCGCGAGCCGGAAACCGGGAGTCCAGGCGCGCCCGACCCTGATCCGCTTCGGGACCACGACGTCGACGTACCAGGTCACGATGCCGTTCTCGATCCGGTTCGCCGAGAAGACCTTGGCGGGGCGCAGCCGGCCCTTCGCGTTGGGCAGCATCAGCTGCGGCTGCGGGCCCTCGGTCCGGACGATGATGCGCTGGCGCGACCCGCGCTTGACCTGGAAGCCGGAGCCGACGAGCGGCGCGTTGACGACCCACTCCTGGCGGACGACGTAGTCGAGGTGGGTGCGGGACCGGTTGCCGGCCCGGTCGACGACGACGGCGACGTCGCGGCGCGCCCGGTCGCCGAGCACCTGGCGGGTGATCGTGCAGCTGGCCACCCCCGACAGCGCGTCGCGGCCCACGCAGACCGCGGCCGGCGGGGTGCCGCGGTAGGTCGCACCGGCGGCCGGGCCCTGGATGCGGACGGTCGGCGCGCCCCTGTCGATCCGGATGCCGCCGACGGTCGCGGTCGCCTCGCCGCCGTTGGAGGCGCGGACGGTCTGGGACCAGCCGAGGTCGCTGCCGTCGCGGGACAGGACGACGGGCGCGGGGCAGCCGCCGACGAGGGTGGTCGTCGCCGGGGCCCGGCAGGTGAAGGAGATGGTCACGGGCGCGGAGTTCCACCCGGTCGTCGAGCCGCTCACCGACGCCTCGATACTCGGCAGCAGCCGGGACGTGGCCGCGCTGGTGCTGGCCAGATGGTGGTCGTCCCCGCGGTAGACGGCGCGGATCTCGACGGCCTTGTCGGCGGGCGGCATCGCGCCGTCGTGGACGGCCCGGCCGCCCACGACCGGGGAGGTTCCGAGAGCGGTCCAGGTCCGCGGCTCCTTGATCTCCGACCAGCTGAACTCCACGGTCTCGCCGAGGGCAGGGACCGGGTTCGTCGTCCGGCTGACCTCGGCGGTGAGGCCGGTCGCGCTGACGGTCACGAGGTCGGTGCTGGTCACCGCCTTCGCGACGGCCACCGTGCCCGCGGCCGTGCCGGTCGCGTGCGTGGTCGCGAAGCCGCCGGCCGGGGTGAAGGTCGCCGTCACGGGGAGGTCCCCCGCTTCCGGCACCCGCGAGTACGTCGTACTGGCGACGCCGCCCGTCGTCGTGACCGGCGGGAGCGCGACGCCGTCGACGGTGAAGGTCACCGTGCCCTCCGGCGTGCTGTCGGGTACCGCGGAGGTGGAGGCGGTGGCCTCGACGCCGGGGGAGGTGACCGTGACCTTCAGCGGCAGCGTGCCGCCGGCGACGGCCCGGTCGGGGGCGGCGGGGGTGCCGACGGCCAGGGCCAGCACCGCGGGGTGCCGGATGATCGTGATCGGGTCCTCGCCGTCGGGGGCGCGGTCCCACTCGCCGTCGGCCTCCTGGGAGTAGCTCAGCACGCACTGCCGCGGCGTCGCGTCGGCCTTCAGGACCCGCACGGTGGCGCCGGTCAGCGAGCAGTACTCCTGGTCGGCGGTCGAGATGCTCATCCGGGGCGCCGCTCCGGTGCCGCTCAGCGTCGCTCCGGAGACCCAGGTCTGGCCGACGCGCAGGGTGCCCCCGGGCGGGGGCCGGCGCTCGATGAGCTGGGTGCGCCGGGAGATCTGCGACGGCGTCGGGGTCTCGACGGGGGTCGTCGACCAGGACCAGTACGAGCGCTGCGCGGTCTCGGGGACGAATCGCGCGCCGAACACGTGCGGGTAGACCGAGACCTCGGGATCGAAGCCGATCTGCCGGGGGATCACGACCACCTTCGTCGCCCAGCCGGTCGGCAGGATCGGGGCGGTGGCGTTCGGCAGGTCGACGCCGTCCATCGTGAACTGGACGGTGCCGGGCACGCCGATCGGCACGCCCGCGTTGTTGGGCCGGCCCATCACCTGGGCGCTCAGGCTGATCTCCTCGCCGAACCGCAGCGGGCCGCCCGTGACGGCGACCGGGGTCGCCATCGTGGTGGTGGTCGGGTGGGCGGCGACCTCGATCGTGTCGAGGCGGGACGCGGGCTTCCAGTCGGGGTCGTCGGTGACCGCCGTCCGGATCTCGCACGTGTCCGGGGCGAGGTAGGTGACGAGCGGCCGGCCGTCGGAGCCGGAGCCCACCGAGCACACGTCCGTGGTGAGGGAGACGACCTCGACCGCCGCGTCGGGGGCGCCGCCCGCGGAGGCGTCGGGGGCCCAGGTCTGGCCGACGAACGCCGGGCTGGTGGGGTCGGTGCCGACCCGCACCCACTGCGGGCCGCGCTCGACGGTCCGGCTGACGTCGGCCGGGGTCGGGTTCGGCTCGTACGACGAGGTGTCGGGGGTGAACCGAGCGACCACCCGGAGCACCTCCGCGTGGTCCGGCTTGTAGGTGAGCGTGCGGACCCCGCGGGTCCAGGTGTCGAGCTGGTCGTCCACGACCAGCTCGTCGCCGAGGTAGACCTCGACGGATCCCTTGCCCTCGACCGGGCGCCGGTCGAGCGCGCCGACGGCCGAGATGACGATCGAGACCGGGGACCCGACCTGCGGGTCGCTCATCTCGGCCAGGATGCTGACCCCGGTCTGGGTCATCTCGATCCGGTCGAGCTCGAGCTCGGCGGGCAGGTAGTCGTCGGTCCCGTCCTGCTCCAGCCGGAGCAGGCAGTCGCCGACGGCGTCGAAGTGCACGACGCCGCCCACGACGCTGCACGAGCCGCTGAGGACGACGACCTCGACCGGCTCGCCGGACCTGCCGCCGGTGGCGGTCGGCGTCCAGGTGGCGCCCACGAGGACCCGCGTGGGGCGCTGGTTGGTCAGGACGATCCGCTGCGAGCCCGGGTCCACGGTGAAGGTGGCCGACTCCTCGGCCCACTGGTACTTCAGACGGTTCGTCGGCTGGAACGACGCCTTCGCGGTGTACGTGCCCGCCATCGTGGGCGTGAAGCTGAAGATCCGGCCGCCGCCGAACCACTCGTCGTCGCGCGCGGGCAGCGTCGGCGTGACCTCGCCCTCCGGGTCGACCACCTTCATGATCCCCTTGCCCGTGGCGGCGAACTGGTCGACCTTGGCGATCGCCTGCAGGCTGACGCCGCTGCCGACGGTGTGGGTCTCGGAGGTGGGCTGGAGGGACAGGGTCTGCGCGATCCGCTCGACGGTGATCTCGCGCGTGAAGGCCGGTGCGGAGGCGGCGTACTTGCGCGGCACGGCGGGGGCGATCGCCTGGACGGTGCAGGGACCCGCGGTCACGGCGACCAGGGTCCCGTGCGTGGCGTCGGTCGTGCAGGAGTGAGGCGGCAGGACGAAGGTCGGGTCGTAGAAGACCCCGGTGGACTTGGTGTAGACGTCCATCGGCGCCGACTCGCTGTCGTCCTCGACGACGACCAGCTGGACCGGCTCCTGCGACGCCGTCTGCTCGAACTGCGGCGTCCACGACTGCTCGACCTGCCGGGTCGTGGGGATGGTCTGCTCGGGCTGGAGGGTCGCGACCTGCGGGATGAGCGTGACGGTGAACTCCGCGTTGTCGGTCGCCGACTCGTGGGTCGACGTCGAGGTCGGGACGAAGGTCGCGTCGACCCGGTAGGCCCCGCCGAGGAGCCCCGCGGGGAAGTCGAGCGTGGCGGTGCCCGTCCCGGAGTAGGGGAGGTCGACCTGCTGCTCGACGGCCGAGTCGGTGCGGTCGATGACCGTGACCTTCACGGTGCCGGCGATCGTCGTCCCGGCGCGCACCGCGGTCGCCGCGAAGGCGACCGTCCGGGGCTGGCCGTACGGCGCGGCCGCGGGCGGGGTGATGGTGAGGGCGGTCGCGAGCCTGACGACCCCGACCGTCACGGTGGTCGACTGCGCGTCCTCGTAGTACCGGTCGCCGGGCTGGCTGATCACGACCGTGCACGTCCCGACGCCGGCGAACCGGACGATCGGCCCGCCGGTGGTCGGGGTGGTGTCGACGGTGCAGACGCCCACGGGGGTCGCGTCGATCTCGACCGGGCTGCCGGAGCCGAGACCGGTCACCTTCGGCTGCCAGCTGTCGCCCGCGTTCGGCGCGGTCGGCTTGGTGACCGTCGGGGTCAGGGTGCCGGAGGGGGTCGCCTTCTCGACCACGAGGTCGACGGCTGCGGCCGAGGTGGCGGCGTACGCGTTCGCCCGGTGGGCCGTGAAGGTCGCGGTGACGGGGAACCGCTTGACGTCCTGCGGGGTGTACTCGAGCGTCGCGACGCCGTCGCGGAAGGTCACCGCGTGGTCGACGCCGTCGACGGTGATCAGCCCCGTCCCGGAGCGCACGGACTGGCTCGGGTCGGGCACCGGGGAGCCGCTGGTGGTGTCGGTCGCCGTCGCGGTGATGGTGACGGGCTTCTGGTAGACGTGCTTGACCGACGGGCCGGTCGGCCAGGAGACGGTGACCGAGACCGGCCGGGGCAGTACGTCGAAGATCTCCGTCCGGGTCCCGGCCAGGTAGTTGCCGTTGCCCGCCTGGGTGGCGGTGATCGTGCAGGTGCCGGGGACGGTCGGCGACGTCGGCGGCGCGGCCTTGACGGTCACGACGAGGCCGGACACCGTGCAGTTCGCGGAGGGCGAGAGTACGACCGTGTTGCCCGTCGGCCCGCCGGTCGCGTTGGTCTGCCAGGTCTGGTCGACGAGGTACGACGACGCCGGAGCCGACGCGTCCAGGGCACCCCAGCTGATCGGCTGACGGCCCTGCGCCACGGTGAAGTTGCCCTGGGCGGTGGACGGCAGCGCGACCGCGGCGTAGGTGTCGATCCCGCCGACGGCGGCCGGCGTGACGGACACCCGCAGCTGGTGGCTGCCGCGTACCTGCGGGGTGTACTCGTAGCGCGCGGTGCCGGTGGCGTCGAAGGTGATCGTCGTGTTCACCACCGGTCCGCTCGGGGGAGTGATCCGCAGGGTGCCGGTGCCCGCGACCGGGGCGGCCGTCGCCCCGTCGGGGACCCCGTCCTTCGCGGTGACGGTGACGACGACCGGCTCGCGGTAGCGCGGGGTGAGGTCGGTGGTGTCCTCGGCCACGGCGGCGACCGCCACCGTCACCGGGCGGAGCGCGACGGTCAGGTCGTCGGTGCGGGTGGCCAGCTGGTAGCGGTCGTCCGCGGCGACCGTGGAGGTGACCCGGCAGGTGCCGGCCCGCAGGAACCTCAGGTCGGTCCCGTCGGCGCCGAGCGGGCCGGTCCCGACGACCTCGCACACGGCCGGGAGCGGGCCGGTCGGCCCGGAGGGCGGCGTGACGCTCAGGGTCGCGGCCGTGCCGGATTTGGCGCCGCGCGCCGGCGTGGCCCACGTCTTGCCGACGTAGAGGTGGCCGGTCGACGAGCCGAGGGTGACGTTCTGGGTGCCCTTGCCGATCGTGAGCGGGGTGGAGCCGGTGCTCGCGCCGTACACGTCGGCCTGGCCCGCGAGCGGGCTGAAGGTGACCGCGACGGTGTAGGAGCCCGGCTCCGCGTCCGCCAGGAGTACGACGGCCGGCGGCGTCGCGCCGAAGGTGTACGGCTCGGTGAGGATCGGGTCCGGCGTCGGGTCCTCGGCCGTGGCGACGGGCGTGACGGTGAGCGTGCCGGAGCCGGAGAGCGCGGTGCTCTGGTTCAGGGGGACGGCGCCGGCCGAGATCGAGACCCCGCCGCCGTACACCGGGGACGTCGGGAGGTGCGTGACCGTCACGGTGACCGGCCGGACCGCCACGGTGAAGTCGACGTCGGCGGTGGCGCGCAGGTGCTGGTCGGTCTCCTCGACGACGAGGTCGATCTCGCAGGCCCCGGCCTTCTTGAGGGTCACGAGGGACCCGGCGACGGTGCAGACGTCGGGGGTGGCGGAGGTGGCGATGACCTCGGCGTCGGGGTCGGCGTGGCCGAGGGCGTGGGTGAGGGTCCGGGTCCCGTTCGCGTAGCGCGGGGTGGGCACCGATCCCGTCAGGGTCTGGGTCGTCCTCGCCTCGAAGCTCGCAGCGGCGGGCGTGGTCGGCGTGGCGTAGCGGTCGGCGTCGGCCGGCACGAACGCGACGCTGACGGTCTGCGTGCCCGGGGTCGTCGGGGTGTGGTCGAAGGTGCCGACGTTGCCCTCCCAGTCGACCGTGACCTCCTCGCCGTTGACCGTGACCTCGGTGGCGTCCTCGTCGGCGTCGACCGCGACGGCGGGATCGCTGCCGTGGGTCGCGGTGACGGTCACGGTCTGCTCGTCGCCGGTCGGCACGGTGGTCGTCGGCACGTCGATGTCGAGGTCGACGTCCTGCTGCGTCGCGGTGACGGTCGCCGCGGCGGAGTCGCTGCCCAGGTGCGCGGCGGCGCTCGTCGGCACGAAGCGGGCGAGGTACGACGTGCTGCCCGCCGTCGTGGGCTCGACGATGAACGTCGTGGTGGCGGTGTGGTCCGCGTCGGGACCGGAGACGGCCGCGACGGCATCGTCGTCGACCGGGGTCTCGACCCCGGCGAGGACGGAGAACAGCTCGACCCGGCCGACGGGCAGGCCGTCGCCGGCACTCAGGCCGGCGGTGGCCGTGGTGACGCTCGCCGTCAGCGTGACGGAGTCGCCGGGCGCGACCGCGCTGGTCGCGGGGGCCAGCGTCGTCGCGGTGGGGCGGGTGACCTCGAAGGTCTCGTCCACCGCGTCCGGGGTCGCGTAGATCGCCCCGTCGTCGGGCACGAAGGCCACCTCGACCGTGTGCGTGCCCCCGGCCGTCGTCGGCAGGTCCAGCTCCGCGACGCCGTCCTCCCAGTCGACGTCGTCGACCTCGTCGCCGTTCAGGGTCACCGTGCTGAGGGTGCCGGTGGTGGCGGCGTCGACCGGCGGGCCGCCCACGCCGTACGTCGCCGTGACGGTGACCTCGGCGTCCTCGCCACGCACGACCGGGTCGGTCGGCACGTCGACGTCGACCACGACCTCGCGTTGCACGGGCGTCATCGTGAGCGGGTCGGTCTCGCTGGCGTCCAGCTCGTCCGGGTCGTCGGGCACGAACCGCGCGAGGTAGGTCACCGCCGTCGTGTCGGGATGGTTGACGTCGTACGACGCGGTGGCGCTGTCGTCGTGGCCCGCGAGGGCGTCCGCGGGCAGGGTCGCGAGCTCGGTCTCGGCGTCGTCCGGACCGAGCTCGACGAACTGGATGCTGCCCTCGGGGGTGCCGGCTCCGGGCGCCTCGACGACCACGGTCAGCGGCACCTCGGTGCCGGCCGGGGGGCTCGTGGGCGTGTCCGGGTCGAAGACCGTGGTGGTCGCCGAGGGGGCGAGCGCCAGGGTCGCCAGGCCGGCGGTCGGCGGAGACGCGGACGCGGGTGCCGGGGGCGCGGCGAGGGCGCCGGAGGCCAGCAGTGCGGCGGCCAGACCTCCGGCGAGCAGGCGCCGGGTCACGGGGTCACCACGACCGGCGCGCCGTCACCGAGCTGCTCCGGAACGGTCCGCGGTCCCTGGACGTCGATGACCACGCCGCCGGGGCCGGTCGACCAGGAGCCCTCGATCTGCCACTTGCCGCGCGGCAGGCGGATCTCCAGGGTGCCGCCGCTGGCTCCGCCCACGACCTCGATCTCGGGAGGCAGCGGCGCCGGACGCGGGTACGACGCCAGCTGGTCCTCACCGGGGGTGATCAGCACCAGGGCCGTCTCCCCGGCGGGCAGGCTCGGGATGTTCACCGTCACTGCGAAGTCCTTCTCCGTGACTCCGAGACTGACAGCGGTCGAGCCGTCGGGGCCGACCACGTGGGCGGCCTTCGACGGATAGGTCCAGAACGGACGGTCGTCCTCGTCGAGCACCAGCTCCACGTCGTACGAGCCCGGCGCGAGCCAGATCTCGCCCGCGGTCGCGAGGAAGCTCTCGTCGATCCCGTTGCCGGTGATCCGGACGGTCGGGGTCGCGGGCGCGTGCGGAGCCCAGTCGGTCGTGACGGGCATCGAGAACTCCAGCAGCCCCTCGTCGAGGCCGACCGACAACTCGAGGTCGGTCGTGTCGTCGTCGGGGACGACGAGCGTGGTCCCGTCCGGGCAGTCCAGGTCGCCCTCGCCGGGCGAACCCTGCACGGCACCGAGGGTGCCGTGGTGGCCCGCCGGGAGCCGGACGTCGACCACCCAGCAGCCCCAGGGGACGGCGGCGAAGCTCGCGACGTAGTCACCCGCGTCGGGCAGCAGGCTGGTGGGGGTCATCTCGGCCGCGAGGGTGCCCTGCTGCGGGCGCAGCACGACCTCCATGCCGTCGAGGTCGGGCGCGGAGTGGCTCGGCTGGACGCGGACGACGACGTTGCGGGCCACCGCGGCGAGCGTGGCGTCGGCGTCGTCGACCGGGCTGCCGTCGACGACGTGGACCTCGCGCGTGATCGGCTGGTATCCGCGCCTGGTGAAGGTGGCGACGTAGTCGCCGGCAGCCACGGACTCGAAGCGGTAGCCGGGGACGCCGGACGTGCCGAGCGGGCTGGTGACGGCCTCGAGCGGGGTCTGGTCGGTCGACACGGCCGGGCCGCTGGTCGGGCAGTTCACCGCGGCCGGCTTGGTCTTGCCGGGCGACGCGTCACAGGTCAGCCGGACCGTGACGCCGCTGAGCGCCTGGGTGGTGGAGCCGACCGAGGTGCTGGCGACCCCGGACACGGACGCGCCGGCCCGGGCGACGGTGAACTCGACGACCTGTCCGCCGCCGGAGCCCGAGGAGCCGATGATGTGGCTGGTGGTCGTGGTGTCCCGCAGCCCCTCGGCGTTCGCGAAGACGTACCACCGGCCCGGCATCACGCCGGTGAAGGTGTAGCGGCCGTTGGAGTGCGAACTGAAGGCGACGGAGTCGGCGTCGCCGTCGCGGGCGCTCTCCAGGGTCGGACCGATCCGCACGGTCGCGCCGGTGACCGGCTTGTTGTGCTGGTCGGCGAGCCGGACCTCGAAGCCGACGCGCTCCGCGTACACGAGCGCGTCGACGGTGATGGTGTCGTTGGCGGGGTTCGCGTCCTGGACGACGGTGACGATGCGCTTGCCGTTCGCGCCGAGGCTCGGCAGCTTGAAGCCGGCGGGCACCTGCGGGACCGAGAGCAGGTAGCGACCCGGCAGCAGGCCCTCCTCGGCGGCGGTGCCGGCGAAGTTGAACCGGCCGCCCGGGTCGGACGCCGGCGGGCCGCCGTTGGACAGCGGGGTGGTGACCTTCAGGCGCTTCGCCGCGACCGGCGTGTCACAGGTGGGGTCGGTCTCCGCGCACGGCGTCAGCCAGACCTCGTAGCCGCCGAGGCGCTCGACGGTGAGCCCGGCGCCCGTGGTCGGCAGCGTGGCCGGTTCGTTGCCGAGCACGCCGAGCAGGGTGCCGGTGAGGGTCCCGAGGCGGCGGGTGAGGCGAATCGTGCAGTCCGTGGTCGTGCCCGGGTTGACCACGATCTCGGAGCCGGTGCTCGTGCCCGGGGAAGCGGGGTCGGTGCAGCTGATCACGACGGGGTCGTCGGCACCGGGGTCCGGGGAGGTGACGCCGAAGGCGTACCCGGCGGCACGCACCCGGAAGACGTGCATCTCCGTCGCCGCGTCCCGCCCCGGGGTGAGCCCGCCGAAGATGACCCGGCCGTCGGCCGGGGTGCCCTCGGTGCCCTGCGGCTCGCTCAGCTTGGTGACCAGCGCGTCGCGCACCGGTACGTCGCCGACGCCGAGGACGGTCAGCCGGACGGAGCCCTCCTGCTGCAGCTCCAGGGGGTCGGTCCACTCGCAGGCGGTCGCGCCGGTCCGGCACAGGAGCGTGCCCTCGTCGTCCTCCCAGCCGGGGATGTCGGAGATCCGCAGCCGGTAGGTGCCGGGCCGGATCAGGTTCTCGTTCGAGCCGCCGCCGGATGCCGTGACCTGGCTGTCGCGCCAGGTCAGCGCGCCGACCAGGGGATCGGTGCCCGGTGCGAGGGTGATCGTGACGTCGCCGGCCTGGGCCGGCTTCTGCAGCACCTCGATCTCGCCGTCGGACCAGGCGGGCGTGGCGGTCGACGTCCGCGGCCGCGGGTCGATGCCGGCGCTGACGGTGAACGGGATCGCCGAGGGCATCAGGGTGAAGTTGGTCAGTCCCTCGGCCCGGAACGGCTGGCGGGAGAGCGGCATCGGCTCGTAGCCGGGCGCGGTGATGGAGACCTGGTTGGCGTGGCTCGCGCTGATCGAGTGACGCGCGCTGGACAGGCCCGGCCAGTCGGTGCCCGTGAGCGGGAGCGTGCCCGCCGGGCTGCCCGGGGGGACGACCGGCTGGTCGCAGTCGGTCCCGGTGCGGTCGGCCGGGTCGATCGACTCGACGGCGAAGCAGCCGAGCCGGTCGGCGACGAGGGTGAACGGGTCGCCGTACACGGGCTGGTCGTCGGCCCCGAAGGACCGGGCGGCGCGGATCGTCACCGAGGCGCCCGGGACCGCGACCCGGCCGGAGTCGAACTGCCCGCGGACCCGGCCGAGGTAGTACGGCACCCGGTCGGTCAGGCGCAGGGTCGCCTCGCGGATGTCGTTGTAGGGGACCAGGACGCTGACCTCGCCGGTCACCGACGCCAGTCCGGCGGTCGGGTCGGCGGGGTCGACCGGGACCGAGACCGTGCCCCGGAAGCCGTAGTCGTCGAGGTGGGACAGGCCGCGGACGACGGTGACGCCGAGCCCGTTGGTCGGCTCGATGGGGTTCACGGCCAGCGCCCGGCTGGTCTCGACGGTGACGCCGCTGGCGCGGGTCAGGACGTCGGACGCGTTGGGCGCGAGCACGGTGAGCCGGACCATGCCGTAGCGGTTGAGGACGGCGTCCTGCTCCTCGACCTCGCCCTGGCCGAGCTCCAGCGGGCGGGCGCCGGGGGGCGCCCACTCGTCGTCGAGCGGCTGGATCCACAGCGTGTACTTGCCCTGGGTCGGGACCTGGACGGAGTAGTCGCCGTCCTCGGTCGCCGCGCACCACGCGGTCCGGCCGCCGGTCTCGCCGTCGGTGCCGTCGTACGGCGCGCTGCCGCGGGGGCAGACGTCCTCGTCGTCGATCGCCTCCTCGCAGTCCTCGAGCGCGGCGATCTGGGCGGCGGTCGCGGTGCCCTGCAGCACCCAGACGCAGCTCTCGGTGGACGGCGGCGTCGGCATCGTGGGGTCGACGGGGTTGGCCCCGGTGATGGTGCCGGTGACCCGCGGCGCCGGGAACATCTCGACGAGCGGCGCGTCGACCTCGCCGGCCTGGCCGACCTCGACCTCGACGGTGCGGGTCTCGTAGCCGGGGGCCTTGACGGTCAGCGTGTGCAGGCCGGGACGCAGGCCCTGGCCCGGGTCGTCCTCGGGGTCGGGCAGCTGGTACTGCTCGTTCGGCGCGAAGGTGGTGTCCCAGGTGGCCGGGTCGGTGACCGTGCTGCCCCGCACCACGCCGCGGTCGGTGATCTCGGCGCTGAGGCACGGCTCGAAGACGTCGGTCTCGCCGGCGACCGGGGCACACGCGGTGAGGTGCTGCCCGGTCTGGGCGTCGATGACGGAGCCGGTGAGCGAGGAGGTCGCGGGCAGCCCGGAGCCCGCCTGGGCGCGCAGCACCCGGTCGAACGACCTCGAGCGGACCCCGGCCTCGATCTCGACGCTGACGTGGTCGGTGACCAGGCCGAAGTACTGCGTCGTGAGGATGTAGGTGCCGGGGGCGACGCCCGAGAAGGCGTAGGTGCCGAGGTCGGGGGTGCGGGTGCTGGTGGTCTTGTAGGTGTGCTCGGCGTTGCTGAGCGTCATGGCGGCGTTCTCGAGGCCGCTCCTGCGGTTGCCGACGTAGATCCGCCCGCCCAGGGTGCCCGAGGACGGGTTCAGCGAGACGCTGCGCGAGATCGAGGACTGGCCGTCCTTGACCTTGAGCCGGTGGGTCTGGGACTGGTAGCCGTCACCGCTGACGGTGAGGGAGTACGACCCGGGGGCGGGCAGGCCGGGGATCGAGAAGTGGCCGCGCGGCCGCTGGGTGAGCGTCGTGGCCGTCCGGACCTCGCCCGCGCTGTCGGTGACCGTCACCGCGAGGCCCCCGAGGCCGGCCTCCTGGCCCTCCAGGTCGGGGCCGGTGACCTTGCCGGTCAGGGTCGCGACGCCGCTGACCAGCTGCAGCGACGCCGTACCGCTGCCGCCGGCGGCGAGCTCGACGACCCGGGCCTCGCTGCTCATGCCGTGCTTGGTGGCCGAGACGACGTAGGTGCTGGGCGAGGAGAGGCCGTCGATCGACCAGGCGCCGACGTCGCCCTCGGAGTTGCTGCTCGTGGTGATGGTGTTGGTGCCGTCGGTGATCGTGACGGCGGCTCCGCCGACCGCGCGGCCGCCGGGGCCGATGATCCGCCCGGAGAGCGAGCCGTCGCCGGCGGCGAGGTCGACGTCGAGCGGCTCGGCCGCCAGCGCGCTGCTGGAGTCGACGACGAACTTCTGGGTCTGGAAGCCGGGCTTGGAGAAGGTGACCAGGTAGTAGCCCGGGCTCTTCACCGACGGGAAGGCCCAGGAGCCGTCGTCGGTGGTGCGCACGCTCCGCTCGGGCACGGCGCGGTCGGGGGCGGCGCGCAGGAACGCCGACACCGGGCGCAGACCCGCGCCGTCGAGGGCCGAGGTGCGTACGCCGACGCCGACACCGCCCTGGGCCTCCTCGTCGACGAGCGACGTCGGCTCGAGGCTGACCGTGACGTTGTCGGGCGCCTCGCCGGCGACGGTGCCGCCCAGCTGGAGCCTCTTCTTCTCCGCGGCGGCGGCCTCGGCGGCCTTCTCCTCCTCGGACTTCTCCTCGTCCCCGCCACCCGCGCCGTCCTCGGCGTCGGCCTCGTCCTCCGCCTCGGACTCGTCCTGGCCGCCCGGTCCGGTGGCGGCCGCCGACTCCTCCGAGCGGGTCTTGACCTTCTCGGCCAGCGCGGGGATGAACACGACGGCCGCCCCGGCCCAGACCGCGAGGACCAGGACCAGCGCCAGCACCTTCATCAGGCCCGGCCCTAGGGCCGCGCGCTGCAGCACCTGGCCGTCGACGTGCTTGACCGACTCGGTGCCGCGGGCGGTGACGGTGAACGGGTGGGAGATCCGCCCGCCGACCATCTGCGGGCGCTTCGCCCGCGCCCGGCCGCGCACTCGGACGGTCGCGCCGGGTGCGACCGAGACGCTGCGGTCCAGCTGCATCGACACCGAGGCCTGGTGCTGGAGCAGCAGGTCGACCTTGGCGGTCGACGGGCCGTGGTTCGTGAGCAGGACGGCGAACCTGCGGGCCGCCACGAGCCGCAGCTCGCGCGGCTCCAGGTCGACGGCCAGCTGGCCGCGCGGGTCGACGACGAGCACCGACTCCGCCGAGCCGGTGAGCGTGGAGGTCGGCCGCCCGGAGTCGGGGTCGAGCGCCTGCGCCGCCAGCGCGAGCGGGTAGCGCGCCGGCAGGGTCCCGAGTGGCGGGGCGACCCGGAACTCGACCGTCGCGGTCTGCCCGGGCGCGAGCACGTCGGTGCGCTGCGGCCCGTCCACCCAGCCGGGGTCGATGCCGACGACGGCCAGCGACAGCACCCGGGGACCGGGCGCGGTGTTGCTGACGGCGACCCGGAGCACGGTGGCGACGGCGGCGGAGGTGGAGAACTCCGGCTCGACGCCGAGGAGCGGGCGGGGCTCGCCGGGCGGGATCGCGTCAGTCATCGGAGCGTGCCTCCACGTTGGCTCTGGCCTGCTCGCTCGCGTCGACCTGGACGGTCGTCGAGCCGCTCGCCGCGCTGCCCCGCGTGCGCCGTACCTGGATGATGTAGGCCTCGGGCGCGTCGACGTCGGCGAACGAGAAGGCGCCCTGCGCGCCGGTCCGGACGGTCCGGTAGACGACCTCGGGGTACTGCGAGGACCGGTACATCTCGACGACCCAGCCGGAGCCGGCCGGCCCGTTGGCGAGCATGACCTGGCCGCTGACCGAGGCGGCGACGGGCAGAAGCGTCGGCTCGTTCCACACCTGGCCGGCGGTCAGGTCGACGATGCGGGAGACGGGGCTGACGCCGTTGCGGCTGATGCTCAGCGTGTAGGTGCCCTGCGGGACCGCCTCGAGGCGAAACTCGCCGGCGTCGTGGCTGGGGACGCTCGCGGTCGTGACCTGGTACGTCGAGGTGTTCGAGCTCAGGGTCACCTGCGCCTCGCCGATCGGCTGGGCCGCGCCCTGCGTCTGCTTCTGCCGGACCACGCCGGCGACCACCGCGGTGGCCGAGCGGAGCGAGACGGCGATGCCCTGCGACGTGGAGGTGGTGCCGGTGCCGCCTTCGACCAGCTTGCCCCGCGCGTCGAGGGCCAGGGCACGGGTCTGGGTGGCGAGGTCGGCGCGGCTGAACGTCACGGTGTACTCGCCCGGGAGCGCGAGGCCCGTCACCCGCCACTCGCCGGCGTCCTCCTCGCGGGAGGAGGTGGCGGTCTGGACGGTCTGGACGCCGTCGGTGACCGAGACCAGCACTCCCGGGGCCGGCTGCTCGTCGGCCTCCGTGAGCACCTGGCCCTTCAGCACGCCCGAGGAGCTGTCGAGCATGATGCTGACGCCGGTCAGCCGCTGGCCGGCGCCCAGGGTCAGGGTCAGGGTCTGCGAGGCGTGGTCGGGCAGGCTGACCACCACGGTGAACGACGCCGGGGTCGGCAGGCCCCGGAGCGTGAAGCTGCCCTCGGTCTGGTTGTTCTCGGCGGTCAGCGACATCGTGGTGACCGAGGTCTGGCCGGAGGTGGCCACCACGGTGGCCTCGGGGAGCGGCCCGGTGGCGGAGCTGACGATGCCGCTGATCACGCCGTCGCCCTGCCGCAGCGTGATCTCGACGCCGGTGCGCTCCTCGCCGGCGCTGACGTCGATGCGCTGGGTGGAGGTGGCGAAGCCCTGCTTCTCGACGACCAGGTCGTAGACGCTGGGGGAGGGCACGTTCTCCAGCACGAAGGTGCCGTCCTCGCCGATCGGCACGGACATCACGGTCGCGCCCTGCTCGGCGGTGGCGGTGCTCGGCGTCGCGCCCGCCACGGCGGGGTCGGTGGCCATCCCGCTCAGCGGGGCCTTGAGGGTCAGCGTGGCGGCGGAGACGTCGGTGCCGGACACGGTGCCGGCGACCGACGCCGGTACGCCGCCGAGGGCGACGTCGAGCCCGGCGCGCTGGTTGCCGGCCTCGAGCGTGATCGTCTCGCCGTCCGCGGGGTCGACGGCCTGGGGGAACCAGAGCTGGACGAAGCCCGCGCCCCGGAAGGTGACCTTGTAGTCGCCTGCGGGGAGCTTGCCGACGCTCCACTTGCCGTTGGCGTCCGTGGCGGCGTTCGCGACCGGCGCCTCCGTGTCGCTGGCGGCGAAGACGTTGACGGCCACCGCCTCGACGGGCCGGTTGGAGGTGAGCAGCGTGACCGTGCCGCCCATGCCCGAGGTGCCGGACGAGGACCCGCCCTCGCGGGCGGCGGCGATCTCCAGGGCGAGGTTGCGGTCGGCGGCCGACTGCCCGACGATCCGCGACAGCGCCAGGGTGATCACGACGGCGAACACGGTCACGGCGACCAGCAGGCCGAGCAGCGAGATCGGTCCGCGCGAGACCATCGGCCGCTGCACGAACGTCGCGTTCGCCAGCACCGGGATCGCCTCGTCGTCGATGCGCGGCGGCGGGGCCTTCTTCCTCCGGCCCAGCGACGGGGCCGCGAGGCTGGGCTTGTCGTCCTCGGCCTCGTCCTTCGCCGGCTCGGGCGGCGGCGCCGTCGGGACGTAGTCGGGGTCGACCAGACGGAGCTCGAGCGGCCGGACGACGGGGTTGCCGAGGAACGGCTGGCGGGCACTCGCGCGGACGTCGACCAGGGCGTGCTCGCCCGGCTCGATGCGGACCACGGCGGGGTCGAATCGGAAGCGCACCCGGCTCTCGGGGTCCTGGCCGTGCAGGCGCCGGTGGATCGCGGTGTTGCCCGTGTTGTCGAGCAGCACGTTCAGCCGCGCGGTGCGCCCGGCCGTGACGGCCATCGGGTCGACCCGCATCTTGACCTCGGGCGCCTCCGGAACGGTGAAGACGACGTCCTCGACGACGCTCTCCTCGGGAGGCGTCAGCTCGCGCACCTGCACCGAGACCCGGCGCTCGCCGGCGGTCATGCCGGGCGGGACGGCGATCATCACGCTCACCGCACGGCTCTCGTCGGGGAACAGCGAGATCTCGCCGTCGTCGGTGGTCACCCAGGAGGGGTCGGCGCCGAGGACCCGGACGGCGTACCCGCCGATCACGGTCCCGGTGTTGCTGATCGTCACGGTGATCGGCTGCGGGACGCCCGGCGTCAGCTCGAAGCGCCGGGGAGAGATGTCGACGTGCACCTCAGCCCCCCGCTCGCAGTCGCAGGCCCTGCTCGGTGCGGACCCCGGCGATGATCCGCACCAGCGCCGTCTGCTGCTGCAGGCCGGGCGAGGTGACGGTCACCGAGTACGTGCCGGGCGGCAGGCCGGCCATCCGGAAGCCGCCGTCGGCGAGGGCGCCGAGGCCCTTCTCGCCGGTGGTGGCCGACCAGACCTCCAGGCCGTTGGTCGCCTGCACCGAGGCGCCGACGTACGGCTTCCCGTCGGGACCGCGCACCGTGCCGACCAGCTCGCCGAGCCGGGTCGTCAGCGTGATCTCGAGCTTGCTCGCCGGTCCCGTCGCGCTCAGCGAGACCGGCACCGACTGGGAGCTGTAGCCCTCCATGGCGAACGTGAGGGTGTAGTCGCCGGGCGCGTCGAGGCCGTTGATGCTGAAGCTGCCGACGTCGCCCTCGGTCAGGGTGGTGGTGGAGGGGCTGGTCGAGCCGCCGGTCGAGGAGGCGTCGGTGGCCGCCGGGTCGGGCGCGACGCCGCCGACGGTCACGGTCGCACCGCCGAGGCCCTTGCCGTTCGGGCCGACCAGCCGACCGCTCACGGAGCCGGTGCCCTCGATGAGCTCGACGGCGACGCCGGACTCGGTGCTGCCGGCGTTGAGGTCGATGATCTCGGTGGTCGAGCCGTGGCCCTCGGCGGCGAAGGTGAGCACGTAGGTGCCCGGCGTCGGCAGGTCGCCCAGCGTGAACACGCCCACGGTGCCGACGGTCGGGGTGACGACCGAGACCGCCTCGCCGTTGACGGTCGTGGTGACGGTGACGCCGCCGAGCGGTGCCTTGCCGTCGGTGACGGTGCCGGAGATGACGCCGGCCGCGGCGCTCGGCACGACGCTCGGCTGCAGCCGCTGCTCGCCGCCGGAGACCGGGGTGATGACCTTCTTCACGGCGTACCCGGGCGCCGCGATGAGGACCTCGTACGTCGCGGGCGCGGGCAGGTTCGCGAGCGTGTAGCCGCCGTTGGCGTCGGTCTGGGTGGTGGCTGCGGGCGGCGCGGACTCCCCGTCGGCGGTGAGGATGTCGAGAGCGCGGGCGGTGACGGTCGCGGTCACGGGGGTCAGCGAGTTGCCCGGGTCGAGAGTTCCGGAGATCTGGGCGGGGCGGCCGGTGACCACGGCGTTGATGCCCTCGGTCTTGCCCTGGGCCTGCACCGCGACCTGCTCGGCGCGGGCGCGGCCCGCGGCCTTGGGGTACCAGACCGGGTCGAAGCCCTTCGCGCTGAAGCGGAGCCGGTACGACGTCGGGAACAGCCCGCCGAGCTGGTAGGTGCCGTCGGCCTGGGTCGCCGCCGAGCTGACGAGCACCGGACCGGTGCGGCCGTCTCGGTAGGCCTCGACCAGGATCCGGCCCACCGGGAGCTGGTTGCTGGTGGCGACGACGGTGCCGGAGATCGTGCCGCCGACGCCCGGCGGCAGCAGGCCGTCCTTGGGCATCGCGCCGGCGGGCGCGGCGTCCGCGCCGCCGGCCGTCTCGCCTTCCGCCGATCCGCCCTCGGCGCTGACCGGGAAGAACGACGCCGGCGCGGTCTTGGTCAGCGGGTCGCCGCCGAGCACCTGGGTCAGGCCGAGCAGGAAGACCGCCGCCCACAGCCCGATGATCAGCATCAGGATCAGGGCGGTCAGCACGCCGCGGCTGACCGTCGGCCGCTGGCGCAGGACGACGGTGGTGCCGGCCTCGAGCTCCGGCTCGTTCTCGGCCTCCTGCATCGCCGAGATGACGTTGGTGCGCCGGGCGGTGAGGTTGATCGCGGCCGTGCGGTCGATCTCGGCGCCGGTGAACATCCGGGGACCCTTGAGCACCAGGATGACCGGGCTGGTCACGCCCGGGTCCACCCGGAGCGTGCGCGGCGTGAAGCGGGCCGTCGTCCGCGTGTCCTCGCGCTGGGCCTCCAGCGCCACGTCGAGCGCGGTGTTGCCGGTGTTCTCGATCTCCAGGACGAACCGGCCGGTACGCCGGCCGCGCACGGTGTGCGGCGTACGCCCGAGGCGTACGGCGGGCCGCGCGGAAACCGACAGGTCGATGTCGACGTGCTGGGTGACGGCGCCGGCGCCGTGCGAGACCACCTCGACGCTGAGCGGGTGGGAGCCGGCGGGCTGGGTGGCCGGGACGTGGACCGTCAGCCGGATCTGGCCCTCCGCCGCGGGGAAGAGCGGGAGCAGCTTGGGCTCGACCTCGACCGTCGCGTCGGGCAGGCCGATCAGCTGGGCGGTGATCCCGTCGATCAGGTCGCCGGTGTTGACGACGTCGACGACCAGGTCGACCGTGGCGCCGGGCTCGGCCTGGACCACGCGCTCGGCGGTGGCTACTCGCACGGCGTACCTCGCCAGCGGGCTGCGCTCCGCGGGGTGCCCACGACCGCCGCGCAGGGGCGCAGGGCGGCACGGGACACAGGGACCTACCGGAGGGTGGAGGGGAGTCAATCAGGCCGGATCAGCCTAGAAGTGCGGCACGCCGCGCGTGGCGGAATGCGACAATTGGTGTCTAGTCCACCTCCCGCACGGGAATCGGGGGTGCGGCGACCCGGAGCGTGCCAGACTCCGGCAGGTGTTCATCAGCAACGTCGACACCGGTCTGGAGAGGCTGGTGCGCGCGCGCCTGCCGCTGCCCGAGGAGATCGGCGACGTCGCGTTCGACGCGCCCACCGGGAACTGGTCGGCCCAGCTGTCCCGGATCACCGTGAACTTCTTCCTGTACGACGTGCAGCGCAGCACCCAGCCCTCGCGCTCGTCCCTGGCCCGCACCCCGGAGCCGGGTGCCCTGCAGCGGCGGGTGCCGCAGCCGATGGTGCAGCTGAGCTACCTGGTCAGCGCGTGGGCCGGCAGCCCGCGCGACGAGCACCAGCTGCTCGGCGACCTGGTGAGCCTGTTCGCGGCCGCCGACCACGTGCCGGGCGAGTTCCTGCCCGAGGAGCTCTCCACCTCGGTGTCGCTGTCGCTCGGTGACGAGCGGAGCCTGCCGCGGGAGCTGTGGAGCGCCGCCGGGGGCTCGCTGAAGGCCTCCACGACGCTGCAGGTCAACGTCGGCGCCGACTCCTTCGACTGGACCGTCGCGCCGCCGTCGGTGGCGAAGGTCGTCGCGATGGCCGACCGGATGGACCGCTCGGACCGGGCCGCCGGGGGCGCGTTCTCGTCATGACGATCCCGCTCGTCCCGGCCGTCGGCCGGACCGTCCTCGCCGGCGTGCTCCTGCTCGCCCTCGGCGCCTGCTCGGGCGACGACGAGAAGGAGGGCTCGGTCTTCTCGATCGAGCCGGGCCAGTGCTTCCTCGCGCCCGAGGAGGTCGAGGCGCAGATCAGCGACCTCGAGCAGGTCGACTGCCAGGACGAGCACGACCACGAGGCGTACGCCGTGATCCGCTACAAGGCGCCCGGCGCGGAGGAGGCGAGCGACGAGTTCCCCGGGGACGAGGCGCTGACCAAGTTCGCCGACGGCTCGTGCGCCGCGGACTTCGGCGACTACGTCGGGGTCGACTACCTCGACTCCTCGCTGTTCTTCACCTATTTGCTGCCGTCGCCGCGCAGCTGGCAGGAGGACGACCGCTCGGTCGTCTGCCTGGTCACCTCCGCGGGCGGCGAACCGCTCACCGGGTCCGCGAAGGGCACGGAGCAGTGACCGCGCGACCCACCACCGTCACGACGTCGAGGAGGACCCCATGGGCCAGTCAGCAGTGACCGGGGCAGTGGCCACCTGCACCTTCGGGGCCGCCCCCTCGACCCTGAGCTTCCTGCCGATCACGCGGGTGACCATCGAGGGCCGCCCGGCCGGCACCATCACCGACATCGCGCCGATGGTCAACGTGCCGCCGTTCGGCATGTGCATGAGCATGTCCAACCCCACGGTCGCCGCAGCCACGTCCGCCGCCCTCGGCGTCCTCACCCCGATGCCGTGCGTCCCCACCATCGCCGGCCCCTGGGCGCCCGGCGCCGCCCGCACGATGATCGGCGGCAAGCCCGCCCTCGTCTCCGGCTCGACCTGCAACTGCGCCTTCGGCGGCATGATCAGCATGACGATGACCGGCGCCGTGCGGACGACCGCGAGCTAGTCGTTCCCGCGCCGGGCCGCGCGGCCGGGCCGCTGCCGCCGGGCCGCCCAACGGCCGCAATTGCAGCGGTTGTGCAGGTCGGAGCGGTTTGGGGCTGTCCGGAGGCCGCAATTGCAGCCGTTGAGCAGACCGGAGCGGCGCGGGCCTGTCCGGAGGCCGCAATTGCGCTGGTCGTGCAACGTCAGGCGAAGTGGTCGCGCCAGGCCTCGTCGATCTGCGGTACGTCGGGCATCCCGCGCTTGATCAGCTGCCGGCGGATCCGGGCCAGGGTCTGCTCGGGCTCGCGGAAGATCCCCTTCGCGGTCACGACCAGGATCCGGTAGTCGTCATCGTCCAGCTCCTCGCGCCGGACCAGATCCCGCTCCCACTGCACGGTGTCCTCGGCGTGCTGGCGGCCGTCGTACTCGATGACGAGCTTGATCCCCGGATAGCAGAGGTCGAAGCGACGCTTCAGGACGCCGTCCTCCCGGATCTGGACCTTCACGACGGGCTCCGGCAGACCGGCGAGCACGATCAACATCCGAAGGCGGGTCTCCATCGGGGAGTCGACGCCCTTGCGGACGTACTCGGCGGCTCGGGCGGCTGCTTTGGCGTAGTAGTCGCCCGAAGCGCGGCACGCCCGCAGCAGCCGCTCGGGTCGGATGTCGAAGCGTTCGACGAGGGCGTCGCCCAGGACCACCAGATCGACGAGCGGCAACCATCCGGCGAGCTCGATGAAGGTGGTGATCGCATCGGTGGTGGGGATGCCGCGAACGGTGGTCAGGCCACGTCTCCGACGCGTCACGTGCGACTTCAGCTCGGGTCGCTCGCGGCGATCCTTGAGCCGCCGGACCGTGACGTGCTCGAAGCGGTGGTCGGGCACGGGCAGGTCCAGCAGTCGCGCGGCACTGAAGTGGCTGGCGAACGCTCCCTCCGGGTGGATCAGCAGCGCCGCACGGATCCGCGTGTCGGCGTCGATCGCGTCGCTGCGGATCCACGCCTCCCGAAAGACCTGGACGTACTCCCGACGCCGCAGCACGCGTACGTCGCCGCCGCTCGCCTTCAGCTGGGCGCGGGTGAACGGACGGTCATGCTGGAGCCGAGAGGGTGTGGCCATGCCGACGACCCTGCCCCCGATGCGTCACCGCGCGCAGGGCTCATCCACAGCCCCGAACCGGAGGTGCTGCGGGGGTCGGCGAACAGGCCATGTCCCAAGGCCGCAATTGCGGCCGTCGTGCAGGTTTCTGCGCCCAGAACCCGTCATACGGCTGCAATTGCGGCGCTTGGGCACGGGCCGGCCGCGCCCGGCTGCTCCGCGGGGCCCTACCGCAGCGCCCTGATCCGGGACGTCCACACGAACGGCGTGGACAGGCCGCCGCCGTCGTGGGCGACGCTGCGGAGGAGCTCGTCGAGCTCGGGTACGCAGCCGTCGGCGCCGCGCTGGGTGGCGGGGTGCTCGACGAGGGTGAGGCACACCTCCACGAGGTCCAGCCACGCGGCGAGGCCGGGGGCGTGGTGGCGGGCGATGCGGGGGTGGGCGGCGACCCAGGGCGCGACCTCGGGGCGTTCGAGGGTCGCGGGGTCGGCGACGACCAGGGCCAGCGTCGGACCCCGCTGCTCGGCGGTCAGGTGGGCGCGCTCGACGACCTGCAGGAAGCGCCCGAGGTCGGCGGCAGGCTGCTGGTCGTGGGCGGCGGGCAGGTCGAGGGCGGTGCGGAGGGCGACGTACATCTCGATCGGTCCCATGCCGGTGGCGAGCGCCGCCTCGCGTCGAACGTGCCGGTCGCGCCCGCGCGACGGGTGTACGCGCAGGGCCAGGATCCGGGCGTCGGGTGCGAGGGCGATGCCGATGACGTCGGCGACGTGCCCGACGAGCTCGGGGGAGGTGGCGAAGCGGTACGTCTGAGTGCCGTGCGGGCGCACGCCGTACGCCTGCCAGGCCCGGGCGACGGTGCTGTGCCCGACCCCGAGCTGACGGGCGAGCAGCCGGGCCGACCAGTGGGTGGCGCGCAGCATCCGCGGCGGCGGCTCCAGGGTGGCGGTGACGATGGCGCGGTCGTCGAGCCGGGGCCGTCGGCCGGCCCGCGCCCGGTCGCCGAGGCCGGCGAGCCCGCCCTCGGCGTACCGCCGTCGCCAGCAGGCCACCGTCGGCCGACTGATGCCCAGCGCCTCCGCGATCGCGGTGTTGCCCACCCCTGCCGCGGCGTGCAGCACGATCTGCGCTCGCAGCGCCACGGCGTCGTCGCCGCATGCCAGTGAGGTGAGTCGTTCGCGGTCGTCCGCGGGCAGGTCGAGGCGTACGGCGCTGGGCGAGGGCACGCGCTGATCGTGGCGCATCCGTGGCGAGTGCGAAGGAACTTCTGGGACAAAAGCATGGTCAATTCGGACTACGTTGCTCCGTTCTCGCCCGCGCGGCCACCGGGGACCCCAAGGATCTGGTTCGGCAGAACTCGTGCTCCACCCCTTTCCCTCGACTACGCGGAGATCCCATGCCCACCTACACCGCCCCAGGCGTGTACATCGAGGAGGTCGCCTCCTCTCAGAAGATCCTCAGCGCGGCCCCGACGGCGATCGCCGCCTTCGTCGGGTTCACGGAGCTCGCCCCGACCGACGACCCCAACGACCCGCAGGGCCTGGCCCCGCGCCTGGTCACCAGCTGGACCCAGTTCGAGGCGCTGTACGGCGGGTTCGCCCCCGGCTGCATGCTGCCCCTGTCGGTCTACGGCTACTTCGCCAACGGTGGCTCGATCGCCTACATCTGCCGCGTCCCCAACACCGAGCCCGCCGGCGAGCCGGCCCGCGCCGCGCTGCCCGCCTCCGACCGTGCGCTGGGCCTGCCGGTCGCCGTCGAGAGCGTCGAGCCCGACGCCGACATCTCGATCTCCATCAGCACCGACGACGCCGGCGACGCCGACGACGACGCGGCCGCGACCTTCACGATGACCATCCTCGAGGGCGGCACGGCCGTCGAGGAGTTCTCCGGCCTGGACTTCGGCTCCGGCGACTCCAACGTGGCGACCAAGGTCAACGCCACCTCCACCAAGGTCAAGATCGAGCTCAACCTCGACGCCGACGCCGACCTGGCCGCCCAGCTGGAGCTGGTCAAGCCGGGCGTGTACCCGCTCGAGAAGTCCGCGCCGGTCCCGGTCGCGGTCACCGGCCGCAAGTTCGCCGGCTCCGAGTCGGCCCGCAACGGCATCAACGGCCTCGCCGTCGCCGAGGACGTCACCATCGTCCTGGTCCCCGACCTGATCACCGCGGCGACCAAGGAGGACGGCTCGATCGACCTCGGCCTTTGGAAGGCCGTGCAGACCGCCCTGATCTCGCACTGCGAGCAGAACGGCAACCGGATGGCCATCCTCGACTCGCCTCCGGGCATGAGCCCGCAGCAGATCAAGGAGTGGCGCTCCGAGGTCGCGATGTACGACTCGGCGTACGCCGCGCTGTACTACCCCTGGATCAAGGTCGAGAACCCCAACCCGACCAACGGCGACACCGAGCTGCTGATGCCGCCGTCCGGCCACATCGCCGGCGTGTGGGCGCGCACCGACGACACCCGCGGCGTGTGGAAGGCCCCGGCCAACGACACCATGCGCGGCGTGCTCGACATCGAGCGCAGCATCACCCAGAACGAGCAGTCGCTGCTCAACCCGATCGGCATCAACTGCATCCGCCCGTTCGGCACCCGCGGCATCCGGATCTGGGGCGCGCGCACGCTCGCCTCGGACACCGACTGGAACTACATCAACGTCCGCCGCCTGTTCAACATGGTCGAGACCGCGATCCTGACCGGCACCCAGTGGGCCGTCTTCGAGCCCAACGACGTCACCCTGTGGGAGGGCGTCAACCGCACGGTCAGCGGCTTCCTGCGAGGCCTGTGGACCGCCGGCGCGCTGTCCGGCGCGAGCGCCGACCAGGCGTTCTACGTCAAGTGCGACGCCGAGACGAACCCCCCGGAGTCGGTGGACGCCGGCATGCTGATCGTCGAGGTCGGCATCGCCCCGGTGAAGCCCGCCGAGTTCGTGGTGTTCCGCATCGCCCAGCACAAGCAGTCGTCCTGACCCACCTCCTGACCCACGAACGGAGCACCACCCATGAGCCTCATCAGTACTGACCCGATCGTCTCCCAGAACTTCTTCCTGGAGCTCGACGGCGCCGCGATCATCCTGTCGGGCGTCTCCGGCTTCGAGCAGGAGATCGACGTCGTCGAGATGCAGCAGGTCGGCGCCAAGGGCGTCAGCGAGCTGGTCAAGACGCGCGGCACCAACACCAAGGTCGCGGACCTCTCGATCACCCGGATGGCCCCGCTCGACGCCATGAGCGACCCGATCTGGCAGTGGTTCACCGAGATCCGCGACAAGGGCATGGCGGCCAACAACCGCACCGACAAGCGCAAGAACGGCTCGATCGTGCTGTACGACGTCGTCGGCACCGAGGTCGGCCGCTTCAACTTCTTCAACGGCTGGCCGAGCAAGATCGCGACCGACGGTGTCTCCGCGGACTCCAACGACCCGCTGAAGGAGACGATCACCCTGGTGATCGAGCGCCTCGAGCGAGTCAAGTGATACTGGCTCCGTGACCCTCAAGACTTCGTACGAGTTCACCCTCCCGCGCGGCTACGTCGACCAGGACGGTCGGCTGCACCGCAAGGGGGCGATGCGCCTCGCCACGGCCCGCGACGAGCTGGAGCCGCTGCGCGACCCGCGCATCACCGGTCCCGACGACCCGCGACTGACCATCCTGGTGCTCACCCGGGTGGTCGAGAAGCTGGGCGACGTCGAGATGGTGACCGCACACGAGATCGAGGGCCTCTTCGCCGTCGACCTCGCGTTCCTCCAGGACTTCTACGGAGTGATCAACTTCGGGAGCCAGGAGGAGTACGACGCCTTGATCAACGCCCAGGAGTCGAGCGCGCTGCTGGGGGTCGCCGGTACGGCGGCCCCCGCGGCGAGCCCGGCCCCGGAGCCCGCTCCCGCCGCTGCGGCGGAGGGGCTCGACGACGTGTCGGAGCCGGGGGCGGCCACGCCGCCTCCGGTCTCCCGGCCCAGCCTCCGTCGCGGCGTCGAGGAGCTCCCGCGGCGGACGCAGTAGGCCCGGTCGGATGCTGCGCTATCCGACCGACGCCCTGTGGCAGGAGATCGCCTACCTGGCGTACCACCTGCACTGGAGTCTCGACGACCTGCTCGACCTCGAGCACATGGACCGCGTGCGGATGGTGCGCGCGGTCGTCTCCCTGAACGACCGAGCATGGCAGGTGGTGCGCGACCATGGCTGACCAGGCCTCCCAGCCGCTGGGCGGTGACCTGCCCACCGCCAGTCGGTTCCTCTTCGAGCTCGACGGCGTGGAGATCGGCGTCTTCCGCGAGATCCACGGCCTGCAGGTGACCGTGGCCGTCGAGGAGTTCCGCGAGGGCGGGCAGAACGGCTTCAGCCACCGGGTGCCCGGCCGGATGACCTGGCCGAACGTCGTGTTCCGGCGCGGCGTCACCCAGGGCAACGCCCTCTTCGAGTGGCTCAACAAGTCCTCGGGCGAGGGTTTCGCGGCGAACAGCCACAAGCTCACCCGCTCGACCGGCGCGATCACCGCGATCGACCACGTCGGCACCCGGCTGCGGGCGTGGGAGCTCATCGACGTGTTCCCCGTGCGGTGGAAGGGACCCGACTTCTCGGTCGAGAGTCGCGACCCGCTCGAGGAGGAGCTCGAGATCACGCATCACGGTTTTAGAGCGAAGACCCAGACCTGAGACCCCTGCGCGTGACACCCTGGCAGCGATCATGACCGAGATGACGACCGAGGCTCCCCCCGCTTCGCCCAGCGAAGAGCCGTCGCACTGGCTGGGCGCCGCTGCCGTGCGCCGGATGCGGCTGCCCGGACCGCCGCTGGGACGTCCGCTGCCGTCGCGGATCGGCAGCCTCGCCTCCGGCGTCTCGCGCTTCGCCGCGTCGACCTCCCGTCCGGTCGAGGTACGCCGCGCGCTGGCCGGCCCTGACCCGTCCGCCTCGCTCACCGGCTACGTCCGCCCGCCGCGCTGGTGGGTCCCGATGCCCGCCTCGCCGGAGGTCGCCGCCGCTCCGGCCGAGGCTCCCGGCCGGGCCGTCGGGCTGCGCCGCTCGGTCGCGGCCGCCACGTCGGCCCCGCGCTGGCTCGCCCCGTCGCGGTCGGTGCCGGTCGAGCAGCTGGGCGGTCGGGAGCTGCCCCGGGCCGCCCGGTCGGTCCCGAACGAGCAGAGCTGGAGCCCCGGCAGCATCGTCGGCGGCCTGCAGGCCGAGGTCGCGAACGTACGCCGCCACACCGAGACCGCCGCCGCCGGCCCGATGCTGATGGCCGCCGACCAGGCGCGCCTGCACGCCGCGACCGCGGCCCGGAAGGCGGCTGAGGCCGCCGCGGCACCGTCGGCCCCGGCGCCCGCGGTTCGTCGTACTCCCGCGGCGGCGCCGCCGGCTGCGTCGGCGCCGCCCGCTGCTTCCGCCCCGCCGGCCGCTCCCGTCGCGCCCACCGCGCGGGTCGCGCCCCGGACTCCGGGTGACTCGGGGGCGCGGACGAGCGGTCCCGCGTCCTCCTCGCGTTCGAGCGCCGGCGACGCCGGCGCGGAGGGTGAGCGCGGCGGTCCTTCCGGTCCGTCGCCGGTCTCGGCCACCGCCCCGTCGACCGCGGGCTCGGCCTCGAGCGCTGCGGCCAGTCCGTCCGCCGAGGTACGCCGCTCCGCCTGGCAGCTCTCCCCGTCGCGTCCCCGGTTCACCAGCGTCGTACGCCGAGCGCCCGTCGCCGGTCGCGGTCCGCAGGCGGTCGAGCAGCTTGCGACCGCGCCGACCAGCACCGGCGACCGCCACCTCACGTCGGCCGTGTCGTCGCCGGTCGCGATCCGGCCCGGCGGCTCCGACCTGATCACCCGCTCGCACACCGCCGCCCCGTCCTCCCGCCGCGACCTGTGGGGCGCCACCAGCGTGGTCATGCGCCAGGCGGCGATCCGGCGCGAGGCCGCTGCGGCAGCACCAGCACCAGCACCAGGGGCTGCGCCCGCGCGCCCGACGGCCGCAATTGCAGCCGTTGGACAGCCCGTGGCAGGCATCTCCCGCTCTACGGCCGCAATTGCAGCCGTGGAGCGCGCTGCCGAGGACGCTGCCCCGAGCGCGTCCGCCGGCGCGGCGGCGAAGCCGAGCTCCGGTGGCACTCCCGCGATCGTCCCGTCCGCGCCGGCCGCGAGCGCCTCCGCACCCGCCGCGCCGGACTCCCACGCGCCGGCCACCTCCGCACGTGTCGCCCCCGAGCCCTCGGCGACGACCGTTCCCGGCGGTCCGACGATCCACCGCCTGCCCGCCGACCCGTCCGCTCCGGTCCCGGCGAGCGAGGCAGCGCGGTCCGTCGGCACGGGTACGGCGAGCGCGGCCGCCGCTCCTGCTGCTCCCGGGGACGCGGCCGGTCCTGCGACGTCGGCTTCCTCGGCGGCTCCGGCGGCTCCGGTGACGCCGGCTCCCCAGCAGACGGCTCGCGAGATGCTCGCAGCGCCGCTCGGCGGTGTGCCGGGCAACCTGTTCCGCACGACGGCGCGCTCGATCCGGCGGATGTGGAGCCCCGAGGTCGTCGACACGGCGATCCGTCCGGCCACCCAGGTCGGGCGCTCCACGGTCGCCCCGGGGATCGCAGCCGCGGCGGCCACCACGTCCGCCGGTTCGGCGCCTGTCGTTCCTACCCCTTCCGGATCGGGCCGGCCGGCCGCGCCGGCGCAGCCGGCGTCCGGCAGCCGCACTACGAGCCCGACGGCCTCCGCCGCCGCTCCGACCGAGATCCGACGCACCCCCGCCGGCCCGGTCGCTCCCAGCACGGTCGCTCCCAGCACGGCCACTCCGAACCCGGTCGCTCCCAACCCAGCCGGGTCCAGTCCTGCCGCGTCGGCTCCGGCGACACCGACGTCGACCACGCCGACCTCGGCGACACCGTCCCCGTCCGCACCGTCCCCGGCCATCCCGGCCTCACGTGCGTCGACCTCGGCCACGTCGACCTCGGCCACGTCGACCTCGGCCACGCCGACCTCGGGCACGCCGACCCCCGGCTCCTCGGCTCCCACCTCCCCGGGAGCGGCTCCGGCCTCGTCGGTCACGCAGGCCCCGGCGGCCGCGACCAGCACGGACTCGCCGGGCGCGTCGATCGCGACGCCGTCGGCACCCGCGGCGGTCCGCCGGGTCGCGGACCTCGGAGTCGCGCCCACCCCGGCTCCGACCCACCAGCCGGGAGCCCCGCGCCCGGTGGCGTCCCTGCTCTCCGGCGCGATCGCGCACGCCGCGCCCACGACGGGCGGGGCGATCGCGATGCCCGAGCTGATGACCGTGCGACGGCGGGCCGCGTTCGGCGTCGACGGCACCCGTTCCCTCGCGTCCGGGTTCGCCGGTGCCGCGGCGATCCGCCCGGTCACCGGTGCGACCACGGCCGGGTCCGTCGGCCGCCCTCTCGTCACACCCACGCCGCGCGCGCACCCCGCGCACGCCGCAAGTCCGTCCGCGACGTCGACGAACCGGTCTGCCGCACCCGCAGGGACGGCTCCCGCGGGGTCGCCCACCCCGTCCGCCTCCACCCCCGCAGGTCCGGCGCTACGCCGCACCCCGACTTCGGCGCCTGCTGCCTCGGCGCCTGCCGCCTCCACGGCTCCCGCCCCGACGACCACCACCGCCGCCGACGTGTTCCGGAGCACGCAGACCGCCCTCGAGGCGCCTCCGCGGTTGATCGATCGCTCGACCAACGCGCCGACCACCCCCGGCAGCCCCGCAGGTCCCGCTGGTCCCGCAGGTACGACCGCACCGACGTCGACGCCGGCGGGCTACCCCACCCCGGCGCCCCCGCGCGAGATCGCCACCCCGGCGACCTCCCCGAGCACCGTCCTGCGCTGGGCGCACATGGTGCCACGCACGCCAGGCACGCCCGGCACGGTCAGCGGCCACGCCGCGCCCACCCTCGGCATCGCCCGCGCAGCCGCGGCCGCACCGCCGATGCCGGGCGGTGTCCCCGTCCCCGGTCTGCTCGCCCGCGCCGAGCGCGGCGGCGAGCCGCTGCGCCGTACCCCCGCAGGCCCCGCGAGCACCCCGACGGCGCGCTCGGCCGTGAGCCCCGCGACCACCCCCGTGCCGAGCGCGGCAGGCCCGTGGACCACCGCGACGCCGACCGATGCGCCTACCGGCCCGCCGGTGCCGGCCGTCGGCCGGCTCACCCCCAGCGGCGCCGGCCCCGCCGCGAGCCCCACCGCGAGCCCCGGCTCCTCCAGCTCGGCCGGCGACGGCGGCCGGATCAGCCGGATGACCGTCGCCCCGCCTCGGATCAGCATCACCCCGGGCCGCAGCGACGGCGCCCCCGCACCCGCGGTCCCCGCGGTCGCGACGAGCAGCGCCCCCACGGGAGCGACGCCCGCCAGTGCTCAGCCCGGCGCCGCCCGCTCGCTGGTCGAGTCCACCGCCCACCTGTTCAGCTCGGTCCCCGAGGGCGTCGTACGACGTCTCCTCGACGAGGGAGGAACCCCCATGTCCGGTCACCAGCACGAATCGTGGTCGTCCGAGGGGCCGGCCCCGTCCACGCCGGGCACCGTGGTCCGCCGCTGGGCGACGCCGTCCGGTGGGTCGTCCGCGACCACCCTGACCGGCCCGGGGCCGTCCGAGACGAGCGAGGCGCTGCAGCCGGGCGGCGCGCTGGACGCCCTGGTCGACGCGGTCGTGGAGCGGGTCGAGCAGCGCGTCATCGACGAGCTCGAACGGCGCGGCCGGCGCCAGGACTGGGCGGCGTTCTGATGGCCGAGCTGGAGAAGGCGTTCCTGGAGACCGAGGACGGCACCCGCCTGCCGTGCCTCTACAACCCCGAGACCCTCAGCATCGGGCGCCGCAACAACTGGGTCGCCAACCCGATGCCGGGCAAGGGCGTCTCGACCCTGAAGTACGCCGGCGCCGGGTCCGGCTGGATGGCCCTGGACCTGATCTTCGACACGACCGACGTCGGCACCGCGGTCACCGCGCACACCGGCAAGATCCTGCAGCTGATGGAGATCGACCCCAACCTCCCCGGCTCCGACGAGACCACCAACAACGCCCGCCCGCCGACGGTCACCTTCCACTGGGGCGACCTGCACTCCTTCAAGGCGGTCGTGCAGGACCTGCGGCTGAGCTTCACCTACTTCTCCTCCTCGGGCGTCCCGCTGCGCGCGCAGCTGCACCTGGAACTGATGCAGTACGAGCGCTCCAACGCGTTCGGCCCGCAGAACCCCACCTCCGGCACCCCCAAGCCGAGCCGCGTCCACCGGGTCCTGCCGGGGGAGACGCTGGACCGGATCAGCGCCCGCTACTACGGCGACGCCACCCGGTGGCGGGTGCTCGCGAACGCCAACGGTCTCGAGGACCCGCTGGCCGTGCGGCCGGGTGCGCTCCTCGACATCCCGCGGCTGGAGGGCTGATGGCCGACACCGTCGCCGACACCGCGCCGGTCCTCAAGGTCGCGGGCGCCCCGATGTCCGCGCGGGCGCTCGACAGCCTGCTCAGCGTCCGGGTCGACCGGGCGCTGGGGCTCGTCGGCCGGGCCACGCTGCGCTTCGTCGACCATGGCTATGCGCTGGCGTCCTCCGGAACCTTCGCCGTCGGCAAGGAGGTCGAGGTCCTCGCCGGGACCAAGTCGCTCTTCAAGGGCGAGGTGACCGGCGTCGCGCTGGAGCAGGACGAGCGCTTCAACCCCGAGCTCGTCGTCACGATCGACGACAAGGCCCACCGCCTCGGCTCCTCGGCCAAGAGCCGCGCCTTCCTCAACCAGACCTTCGGCGACGTGATCAACAAGCTGGTCGCCGGCACCGGCCTCTCCGCGTCGGTCTCGGGAACCACCACCACCCACCCGTACCTCCTGCAGACCGGCACCGACCTGGCCTACCTCAACGCGGTCACCGCTCGCGCCGGCCTGGTCTGGTACGTCGACGGCACCAGCCTGAAGGTCGAGAAGGCCGGCACCTCCAGCGGCGAGGTGCCGCTGGAGCTCGCCAAGGCCGGCGAGCTCCGTTCGTTCTCGGTGCGTGCGACCGCCTCAGGGCCCGACAAGGTGTCGGTGACCGGGTGGGACCAGGCCCAGCAGGCGGAGGTCCTGAGCGAGGTGTCGACCGGCGGTACGGCCGAGTCGGACTTCGTCGGCAAGGCCTCCGGTCGCAGCGGCGGCACCAGCCGGGGGTGGAGCGGCACCGCCCTGGTCGCCGACCCGACGCCGCTGGACGCGAACGAGGCGAAGATCATCGCCACCTCGATGCTCGCCGAGTCCCAATCGTCGGCCGTGGTCGCGCGCGGTACGGCGTACGTCAACGCCGGGCTCAAGCCGGGCGTGACCCTGAAGGTCGCGAACGCCGGACCCGCGTCGGGCAAGTACCTCATCAGCCACGTCGAGCACGTCTACAGCGCGTCGGGCTTCGACACCCGCTTCACCGCCGGCCCGCACCGGCCCTCCGGTCTGGTCGACGTGCTGGGGTCCAGCCGGCCCGACCCCGGCTTCTCCATGCAGGGCGTGCTCCCCGCGCTGGTCACCGACCTGAAGGACCCGGACAAGCAGGGTCGCGCCAAGGTGAAGTACACGACGATCTCCGGGGCGATCGAGTCGCACTGGGCCCGCCTGGTCATCCTCGGCGCCGGCAAGGAGCGCGGCATCGCGTGGCACCCCGAGGTCGAGGACGAGGTGCTCATCGCCTTCGAGCAGGGCGACACCCGGCGGCCGGTGATCCTCGGCGGGCTGTTCTCGAAGAAGAAGGGCGTGCCGACCACCGACGACGTCGACCAGAACAAGGTGAAGTTCCGCCGGATCACCTCGCGGCTCGGTCACGTGATCGAGCTGGCGGACGGCGACAAGCCCGCCGAGCAGCACCTCCTGCTGACCCTGAAGGGCAAGAAGCACAGGATCCGGCTGGGCGAGGACAAGTTCGACATCGAGGTGGACAAGAAGCCGGTGACGATCACCAACGGCCAGGCCACGATCAAGTTCAGCGACAGCGGGGACGTCACGATCGAGGGCAACAACATCACGCTCAAGGCCAAGCAGAAGGTCCAGGTCAGCGGCGGCACCGAGGTGGGCGTCAAGGGCACCACGAAGGCCTCCCTCGAGGGTGCCCAGGTGGAGGTCAAGGCCAGCGCCATGGGCAAGGTCGAGGCCGGCGGAGCGCTGGCCATCAAGGGCGCGACGGTGGCGATCAACTGATGTCCGAGATCGCCGTACCCGGCAACACCGGGGATGCCAGCGCGTTCGTCGGGCGCGGCTTCGGCTGGCCCCTCGGTGTCGACCACACCGGGTCGATCCGGCTCTCCGACGGCGTACCCGAGCTGGACCGCTCGATCGAGATCGTGCTGATGACCGCGCCCGGCGAGCGCCTGATGCGCCCGCAGTTCGGCTGCCGGATCTGGGACCTGCTCTTCGAGCCCGTGACGCCGAACCTGCTGGGCCTGATCTCCCAGGCGGTCCGCGACGCGCTGGCCCAGTGGGAGCCCCGGGTCGTCGTCGAGGACGTCAACCCGACGCCCGACCCGGACAACCCGTCGCTGGTCCTGATCGACATCACCTTCCGGGTGCGGGCGACCAACGACCGCCGCAACCTGGTCTACCCGTTCTACGTCATCCCGCACGACGCCGAGTGAAGAGCGAGCCCTGATGCCACTGCCGACCCCCGGACTCGACGACCGGACCTTCCAGGACATCGTCGACGAGGCGAAGCGGCTGATCCCGCGCTACTGCCCCGAGTGGACCAACCACAACGTCTCCGACCCGGGCGTGGCGCTCATCGAGCTGTTCGCCTGGATGAGTGAGATGGTGCTCTTCCGCGTCAACCAGGTGCCCGAGCGGCTCTACACCCACTTCCTCAACATGGTGGGCATCGAGCCGTTCCCGCCGGCGGTCGCGAGCACCAACCTGACCTTCTGGCTCTCCGCGGTCCTCGACTCGCCCGTCGTGGTGCCGGCCAACACCGAGGTGATGACGGTCGCCGGCGCCGCGGAGCGGGCCGACGCCGTGGTGTTCAGCACCGACACCGAGCTCGTCATCGCCCCGCCCGTCCTGGAGTCCGCCCAGGTCGTCACGGTCGGCGACGGCCGGACGCGCGACGTGTGGGAGGACCTGCGGTTCAACCCGGCGGGGGTCCCCGTCTTCGCGTCCGAGCAGATGACTCCGGGCGACGCGTTCTGCCTGGGCTTCCGCGACTCGCTCGCCGGCATGGTGCTGCGCATCTCGGTCGAGGCCGAGGCCGAGGGCATCGGCGTGGACCCGCGGCGTCCCCCGCTGGTGTGGGAGGTCTGGAACGGCGACGCCTGGATCGCCACCGACATCTACGAGGACACCACGGGCGGGCTCAACCGGGCCGGCGAGATCGTGCTCATGGTGCCGACCGTGCACGTGCCGATGAGCGTCGGCAACCACTCGGCGTACTGGCTGCGCACCCGGCTGCTCGCGCCGATCAGCGGGCAGCCGACGTACAAGGCCTCGCCGCGGGTGCAGAGCATCGAGGTCGCGGCCCTGGGCGGCACCGTGCGGGCCGAGCACGCCGAGACCGCGCCGTCCGAGGTGATCGGCCGCAGCGACGGGGCGGCGGGACAGGTGTTCGGGGTGTCCCGGGTGCCGGTGCTCCCGCGCCGGTCCGACGAGGTGGTCCGGGTCGTCGACGGCGACCACACCCAGGACTGGACCGAGGTCGCGGACTTCTCGGAGTCGCGCGCCGGCGACCAGCACTACGTGTGGGACAGCGGCGCCGGCACCATCCACTTCGGCCCGCGGGTGCGCTACCCCGACGGGTCGGTGCGCCAGCACGGCGCGATCCCGCGCGACGGAGCCCGGATCGAGGTCACGTCGTACCGCCACGGCGGCGGCACGCGCGGCAACGTCGGCGCCCGCACGCTGAGCCTGCTCCGGACGACGCTGCCGTTCGTCAGCGGTGTGGTGAACCTGGAGGCGGCGACCGGCGGCGTGGACGCCGAGACGGTCGCGGAGGCGAAGGTCCGCGGGCCGCTGACGCTGCGCACCGGGCAGCGGGCGGTCACGGCCGGCGACTACGAGCGGCTCACCCTGGAGGCCTCGCCGCAGGTGGCGCGGGCGCGGTGCCGCTCGGCCCGCCGCGGCAATGGCACCGTGCAGCTGCTGGTCGTCCCGCACGCGCGCGGCGACGTCGGCGGGCACCAGATCGACGACTACGCGATCTCGCAGGAGCTGATGGAGGAGATCTCCGAGCACCTCGACCAGCACCGGGTCATCGGGACGGCCGTCGAGGTGACGACGCCCTTCTACCAGGGCGTGTCGGTCGTGGCGCGCGTGTACGGCGCCGCCGGACGTCCGCCGGGCATCGTCCGGCAGCGCGCCGTCGACGCCCTGAACCGCTACATCAACCCGCTCGTCGGCGGCCCCGACGGCACCGGCTGGCCCTTCGACGCCGACCTCAACATCGCGACGGTCACCCAGATCCTGGAGTCGGTCGAGGGCGTGGACCGGGTCGAGGAGGCGCTGCTCTTCGAGTACGACCTGCGCTCGGGCCGTCGTCTCGGCGCCGCCAAGGACGTGATCCGGCTGGACCGGCAGTCGCTGTTCCTGTCGGCCGTGCACCAGGTCGTGGTGCGGTGACCTCCCTGGTCCGGGCGTCCGCGGCCCTGACCAGCGGGCACCGGACACCGCGGCGGGCCGACGACTGGATGCTGCGCCAGCTGCCGGTGCAGATGCTGAGCGAGGACTTCTTCGTCCGGTTCGTCTCGATCTTCCAGGAGGTCGCCACCACCCTGCTCGAGGACGCCGACAGCGTCGAGCACGTCGCCGACCTGACGGTCGCGCCGGAGGGCTCGATCGCCTGGCTGGGCTCGTGGATCGGCGTGGACAGTCTGGACAACTCGATGCCGGTGGCCCTGCGGCGACGTATCGTTGCGACCGCGGCTCACACCCTCGCCACCCGGGGGACCGTGAGCGGTCTGCGTTCCTTCCTCGAGCTGCTCAGCGGCGGCCCTGCGGAGGTCCGGGAGGGCGGCGGCGTGTGGCGAGCCGGCGACGTACCGGACGACACCGCGTGGGTCTCCATGGCCGTCGAGGACACCGGCTCCCTGGAGCGGGAGGCGTTCGTGGACATGGTCAAGGACGAGGTTCCGGCGCACGTGCGGGCCGAGTTGTACGTCGGCTCCGAGCGGGTCTGGAGCTCCGAGGAAGACGAGGACTGGTGAGCGACACGATGAGTGCGGGCAAGCACCTCGGCGACGACCCGTCGGTCGAGCCCCCCGCGGTCGAGCCCCCCGCCCCCGCCGACGACACGATCGTCTTCAGCGAGACCCAGGGCGCCCGCCGCGAGGTGGTCTGCCCGGAGTGCGGCACGACCGCCACCATCACCGTCAACCGCCGCGAGGCCGAGGACTTCTGCCGCCGCTGCGACTTCCCGCTGTTCTGGACCCCTGCCGCGATCGTCCTCGACACCTCCAGCGGCCCGTCCTCCGACGCCCTGCGCCGCCTGCCCGGCACCGCCGGTCGGGTGACGGTCGGCAAGCTGGACTGCCCGCACTGCCGGGAGTCCAACCCGGTCACCGAGACCCACTGCCTGCGCTGCCAGGGCGACCTGCACCCCGTCATCGCCCCACCACCCGCCCCGCCCGTCGCCCTCCCCCCGCCCCCCACCCCCGAGCCCGCCCCCGAGCCGGACCCGGTCACCCCCTGGTGGGTCTGGGCCGGCATCGCCCTCACCGTCCTCCTCGCGATCGCCCTGGTCATCTACTTCATCCAGCGCTGACCCCGGTGGTCGAGCAGCGAAGGACGGAGTCCTGAGCGCCCGTCGAGACCCCCGCAGCGTGCAGGTGACCGGCGGTTCCCGTCGTACGTCGGCCCACGGGGTCTCGACGGGCGTCAGGCGCAGAGCGCCTTCCTGCTCGACCACCGGAGTTCGGCGTCGGCGCTATCGGTGGTCGAGCAGCGAAGGACGGAGTCCTGAGCGCCTGTCGAGACCCCCGCAGGGTGCAGGTGACGGTGGTTGCCGTCGTACGTCGGCTCACTGGGTCTCGACGGGCGTCAGGCGCGCGGGCATCGGTGGTCGAGCAGCGAAGGACGGAGTCCTGAGCGCCCGTCGAGACCCCCGCAGCGTGCAGGTGACGGTGATTGCCGTCGTACGTCGGCCCACTGGGTCTCGACGGGCGTCAGGCGCAGAGCGCCTTCCTGCTCGACCAGCGGAGTTCGGCGTCGGCGCTATCGGTGGTCGAGCAGCGAAGGACGGAGTCCTGAGCGCCCGTCGAGACCCCCGCAGGTAGCAGGCGACGGTGGTTGCCGTCGTACGTCGGCCCGTCGGGTCTCGACGGGCGTCAGGCGCAGGGCGCCTTCCTGCCCGACCCCCGCTGGCTCGCCACTCAGTCAACAGGCAGCGCGGCGAGCACCTGCTCCTTGCGGGGCGCGCCGGCCGCGCGGGCGATCTCGGCGCCGGAGCCGTCCAGGATCAGCGTGGTCGGGGTGCGCAGGATGCCGAGCGTGCGGACCAGGTCGAGGTGATGCTCGGCGTCGACCTCCACGTGGGCCACGCCGGGGACGAGCTCGGCGATGTCGGCGAGGGTGCGACGGGTCGCGCGGCACGGCGCGCAGAAGGCGCTCGAGAACTGCAACAGCGTCGCTCGGTCGCCGGGGGAGGCACCCGGGAGGGCACGGGTGACGGCGGTCCAGAGGGTGTCGGTCGGGACGGCGGGGTTCGAGGCTCGCTCCTCAGGAATCGTTGGTTCCGGCGTGGTGTGAACAGCACGGAAGCGGCCATCGGCGTACTGCCGGTAGAACCCGAAGGCCACCGCCAGTACGACGGCGACGACAGCTGTCCAGAGTCCGGCGCTCACCTCAGGTCGAGCGTCGGGGAGTCGATGGGTATTCCTGGACGACCGATCTACCGGCCCCGAGCCGGGAATCGGGCGTCGGAGGGCGGGATCCCGAGTCAGACCGGGACCCTCGCATCGAGCGCCCCACCGCGGACCGGGTCCACGGTGGGGCGTTTCGATCGGGTGCGGCCCGCTCCCTAGGATCGGTCCATGCGCCGCGACCTCGCACTCGTCGTGGCAGCCGCGCTCACCGGCCTGATGATGCTGCTGATCGCCGGTCATGGTCCGTGGGCCGGGGACGTGATCTGGTCGCTCGGGGGCGGTCACGGGCTGAACAGCGGCGACCTGCCGGTGCTGGGATTGTGGGTCGTCGGCATGGCCGCCACGGTGCTGCTCGCGCGGCGCGACTGACGGCCGGGCGCGCCGCCGTACGGCGCCGACTGGCGTCACCTGCTGGCTGCGGGGGTCTCGACGGGCGCTCAGGACTCCGTCCTTCGCTGCTCGACCACCGGTGCCTGAGGGCCGGGCGCGCCGCCGTACGGCGCTGACTGGCGTCACCTGCTGGGTGCGGGGGTCTCGACGGGCGCTCAGGACTTCGTCCTTCGCTGCTCGACCACCGGTGCCTGAGGGCCGGGCGCGCCGCCGTACGGCGCCGACCGGCGTCATCTGCCGGTTGCGGGGGTCTCGACGGGCGCTCAGGACTCCGTCCTTCGCTGCTCGACCACCGGTGCCTGGTCTCGACGGGCTCGACCACCGGTGCCTGGTCTCGACGGGCTCGACCACCGGTGCCTGACCCTCCCCGAAATAGGGGAGAAGCAGCGATCCCCCTTCACCCCGCGCCGGCCGGGGAGGTGAATGGTTCCATGAGCCTCCTGTCGCACCGGGCGCCGAAGCTGTGCCCGACGTGCCAGCACCCGGCGACGGGTGTCGTGGGTCGGCTGGTCGAGCCGCTGATCTGGGCGAACGCCTGCTGCCACGAGCTGGTCGAGGACCCGTGGTCGTACCACGGCGGCGACGAGTGCGGGTGTCGCGACGAGGCCCACGGGCCGCGTACCCGGGCGTCGCGGGCCGGCGCCTACTGACCGACCATCACCCCGACCCGTTCGCGCTGGAACCCGGGGAAGACCGCCGCGGTGGACGCCGACGTCCGCGCGGCGACCACCTCGGCGAGCACGCTGCGGTAGTCGGTGGTGACGGCGAGGTCGGCGTCGAGGGTGTTCTGCAGGCCGGGCCAGGTGCCGTAGTACCGGCCGCCCTTCACCCCGGCGCCCGCGACGAGCATGACGTTGCCCCAGCCGTGGTCGAGGCCCTGGTTGGCGTTCTCCTGCACGCGGCGGCCGAACTCGCTGACGGTCACCAGGGTCACCCGGTCGCCGACCGGACCGAGGTCGGCGAAGAACGCGGCGACCGCGTTCGCGAGCTCGGTGGTGTTGCGGACCATCCACCCGGACGTGGCGGTGCCCATGCCGACGTGCATGTCCCACGACTGGGTGTCGATGGTGACCGCGGTGACGCCGAGGTCGGCGCGCAGGGTGCGGGCGACGGAGGCGAGTCCCTTCCCCAGGTCGCTGGAGGGGTACGACGCCGCGCGGTCGGCCTGCGCCTTCGCGGCGTCCAGGTCCACGACCGCTCCGAGCGCGGTCCGCATCCCGCCGCCCAGCTCGCGACCGCCGGCTCCCCAGAGGGTCCGGAGCGACTTCAGCCGGGTGCCGTGGGTGTCCCACTTGTCGTCTCCGGCGACGACGGCGGCGTCGAGGGTGCGGAAGGACATCACCGTCTCGGGACCGAGCAGGGCCGTGGGCAGCGAGCTGCCGACGGCGACGGCCTGGAGCGCACCGGTCCCGGTGTCGGCGCCGACCATCCGGTTCAGCCAGCCGACCCGGGCGGCGGAGCCGGGATCGGCGTCCTCGAGCTCCTCCATCGCGGAGAAGTGCGAGCGGTTGGCGACCGGCAGGCCGGTGGCGTGTACGGCGGCCAGCCGGCCCGAGCTCCACAGCGGCAGCAGCGGGGCGAGCGCGGGATGCAGCCCGAAGAACCCGTCGCGGGCGAGCAGCGACTCCCGCGGTACGGCGATCCCGGGCCGCGCCGCGTAGTACGCCGGGTCTCCGTGCGGCACGACCAGCGAGAGCCCGTCCGCCGCCCCGCGCAGCGAGATGACGACGACGACCGGCCGGCCGGTGGCCGGGGCGGCCGCGGCGGGAGCGGAGGTCATGGTCACGACGGTCGAGCCGAACATCGTGCTCATCCCGGCGAGCGCGGCGGCGCCGAGCACCCCGCGCCGGGTCGCCCCGAGACGGCCGGCGGCCAGCGCCGTACCCTCCGGGCACGCGCACTCGGTGAGGTCCGTGGCTGTGGTGGCGGTCATCGGGATCCTCAGTGGTAGTAGAAGTCGGGGCTGTCGAGGAACACCGCGCACAGCCGGACCCAGCGCCAGGTGAACAGGTCGGACGTCGCCGTCACGACCTTGGTCGGCGTGCACTCGGTGGCCGCGCAGCAGGCGCGCAGCAGCGCCTCGGTCGACGGGCGCTGGAGGAAGAGCCGGGACAGGTGGTCGACCAGGTCGCGGAACGGCAGGGACCGCGCCGGCAGGTACGACGGCGGCAGCTTCCGGGTGAGCTCGGCCTTGGGCCAGTAGCCGCCTGCCATGTTCCAGTGCAGCGACAGCGACGCGAGGGCCCGGGTCGGGGACGACCAGGCCGCGTTGGCGACGGGCTGCCCGTCCGGGCGCGGCCAGTTGTACGGCGCGAGCCCGAGCGCCGAGACCTGCCAGTTGACCTGGTTGGCCGCTGAGCTGCCGCTCGCGGGCCGGCTCGGGACCGCGCCGAGGACCCGGTACGTCGCGGCGACGTCCTCGTCCGCGTCGCGCAGCCGGCCGTCGACCGCGGCGGCGAACTCCGGCGCGCGGACGAGCGCCCGCAGGACCGGCTTGATGGCGGTGTCGTGGTCGAGGTAGACGGCGGCGAGCCGGTCCACCAGCGCGGCGGGCGCGACGTCGGAGACGAACTGGCGCACCAGCTTCGTCGCGATCCGGCGCGCGGTGTCCGGGTGGCGCGCGAGGTAGGTCAGGTAGCGCGTCGTCAGGTCGCGGCCGTCGGCGGCCGTGTTGGGATCGCTGAACTCCTTGACCCGGACCTCGCCGGTCCAGTGGTCGGAGGCGCTGTAGTACGGCTCCCAGGTGCCGTACGTCCGCGCCCGCCAGCCGGTGAGGATGCGCGCCGAGTTCTTGACGTCCTCCTCGGTGTGGTTCCCGAGGCCGACCGTGTGCAGCTCGAGGAGCTCGCGGCCGAGGTTCTCGTTGGGGTGCCGCTTGGTCGAGGAGGTGTTGCCGAGGTACCACAGCATCGCCGGGTGCAGGACGGCCGCGGACAGCAGGTCGGCGAACCGACCGAGCGCGCCGGCCCGGATCACCTCGCCGTACGCCGCCCGGTAGACCGCGATGTTGTCGGCGTTGGTCGGCACGTGCAGGTGGTTCTCCCAGAACTCCGTCATCACCTCCAGCACCTGGTCCGGGGAGGTGATCCGGCGCATCATCGACCGGCGGCCGATGTCGTGGGCGACCTCCCAGGTGCCGCGGACCTTGTCGACCTGGCGCTGGTACATCGTCTTGGCGTCCAGGGTCAGGTCGGGCCACCACGCGTCGTACGGGTCGGTGCGCGGGCGGCGCTCCAGCTGCTGGTCGAACCACGCCAGGTGGCCGCCGGCGGCGGTGACCTCGCGGGTCAGGCCGGGCGTGATGCCGTAGCTGAACCGGTTGACCAGGTGCCGGGCCGCGGTGGGGAGGACGGGCGTGGCGGCGTACCGCCCGGGGGCGTACGACGTCGGCGGCTTGGGGGCCTTCGGCGGCCGGGGCTTCGGCTTGGGCTTGGGCTTGATCTTGGACTTGTGCCGCCGCTTCTTCGGCCTCTTCTTGGGCCGGGTCCTGCCGCGGTGCTTGCGGGGCGGGCGCTTCCGCTTCCGCTGGGGCTTGGGGCGCGCGGCGCCGAGGGGATTCGACATGACGCCGCTACCGGCCGGCCATCACGCCGACGTGCTCGGGCCGGAAGCCGGGGAACACCGCCGCGGTGGAGGCGCCCATCCGTGAGGACACGACCTCGGCGAGCACGCTGCGGTAGTCGGTGGTGACGGGGAGGTCGGCGTCGAGGGTGTTCTGCAGGCCGGGCCAGGTGCCGTAGTACCGGCCGCCCTTCACCCCCGCGCCCGCGACGAACATGACGTTGCCCCAGCCGTGGTCGAGGCCCTGGTTCGCGTTCTCCTGCACCCGGCGGCCGAACTCGCTGACCGTGACGACGGTGACCCGGTCGCCGACGGAGCCGAGGTCCTTGAAGAAGGCGGCGAGGCTGCGCGCGAGGTCGGTCGCGTTGCGGACCATCCAGCCCGAGGAGTGCGTGCCGAGCTCCAGGTGCATGTCCCAGTCGCCGGAGTCGACGGTGACGGCGCGGACGCCGACGTTCGCGCGCAGGGTCCGGGCGACCGAGGCGAGCGAGAGGCCGAGGTCGGAGTTCGGGTAGAGGCCCGCGCGGTCGGCCTGGGCCTGGGCGGGGCCGAGGTCGCTGACGGCGCCGAGGGCGGTACGGAAGGCGGCGCCCATCTCGCCGGGCGCGTGCGCCCACTGCTTGCGCATCGAGGCGAAGCGGGCGTTGGAGGAGCGGGCACGCAGGTTGACCCCGGCCACGCCCGCCGAGTCCAGGGAGGAGAACGACATCACGGCGGCCGGGCCGACGAGGGAGGTCGGCAGGGTACTGCCCAGCGCGACGGCGCCCAGGGCGCTGCGCCTGCCGGACGCGCCGACCATCCGGTTGAGCCACCCGACTCGGGCGGCGGAGCCCGGGTCGGCGTCCTCCAGCTCCTCCATGGCGGCGAAGTGCGAGCGGTTGGCCACCGGCAGACCGGTGGCGTGGACGGCGGCCAGCCGGCCGGCGTTCCAGAGCGGGAGCAGGGGAGCCAGGGCGGGGTGCAGCCCGAAGAAGCCGTCCGCCGCGACCAGGCGCTCCTTCGGTACGGCGATCTTGGGCCGCGCGGCGTAGTACGCCGGGTCGGCGTGCGGGACGACCAGCGAGAGCCCGTCGGCGGCGCCGCGCAGCGAGATCACGACGAGCGCGGCTTCGGAGGTGGCGGCGCCCGCGGCCGCGGGCGCGCCGCTCATGGTGACGACGGTCGAGCCGAACATCGTGGTCGCGCCGGCGAGGGCGGAGCCCTTCAGTACGCCGCGGCGGCTGGCCCGCAGGGTGGAGGTGAGCGGGCCGCCGTCGGGGCAGCCGCACTCGGCGACGTCGGTTGCTGCGGTCGTGGTCATGGTCGTTCTCCGTGGGGTGGGTGCTGCGCAGTGGGGTCGTGTGGGGTCGTCGAAGCGCCGCTGGTCGCGGGCAGCGGTGGCGGCCGGGCGGGGTGGCCGGTGAGACGTGTGGGGTCAGGTGGGCGGGGTCAGTGCTGGAAGAAGGCGGGACTGTCCAGGAAGGTCGTGATCAGGCGCTGCCACTTGCCGCGGAACAGGTCGGACCTGGCGGTGACCCGGTCCTTCGGGGCGTAGCCCGTCGCTCGGCAGCAGGCCTTCAGCAGCGCCTCGTTCGAGGGCCGTTGGAGGATCCGCCGCGAGAGGTGGTCGACGAGGTCGCGGAAGCGCATCTCGGGCTCGGGGAGGAAGTCGACGGGGCGGGTGAACCTGATCTGCGACGCCGGCCAGCGCCCGGCCAGCTCCCAGTGCAGCGAGATCGAGGCCAGCACGCGGGTGGGCGAGGCCCACGAGCGGTTGTCCAGCGGCTGCCCGTCCGGGCGTGGCCAGGTGAACGGCGAGAGCCCGAGGGCGCCGGCCTGCCAGAAGGCGGTGTTGGCGGCGGAGAACTCGTCCTTCGGGCGGGTCACCCGCGCGCCGAGCAGCCGGTACGTCGCCACCACGTCCTCGTCGGCGTCGCGGACCTTGCGGTCGACGGCGTTGGCGAACTCACGCGAGCGCACCAGGGCGCGGAGGACGGGCTTGATCTGGGTGTCGTTGGCCAGGTAGACGGCGGCGAGCCGGTCGACCAGAGTGGCCGGCACGTCGTCGGAGACGAAGACCCGCACCAGCTTGGTCGCGATCCGCCGTGCGGTTTGCGGGTGGTGTGCGAGGTAGCGCAGGTAGCGGATGGTGAGGTCCCGGCCGTCGGCCGCGCCATTCGCGTCGGCGAACTCCTTGACCCGCACCGGGCCGGTCCAGTGGTCGGGAGCGCTGTAGTACGGCTCCCAGGTGCTGTAGAGCCTGACCCGCCAGCCGGTCAGGATCCGCGCGGAGTTCTTGACGTCCTCCTCGGTGTGGTTCCCGATGCCGACGGTGTGCAGCTCGAGGAGCTCGCGGCCGAGGTTCTCGTTGGGGTGGGTCCTGGTGGAGCTGGCGTTGCCCAGGTACATCAGCATCGCCGGGTGCAGCACCGTCTCGCGGAGCAGGTCCTCGAAGCGACCCAGCGCGCCGGCCCGGATGCGCTCGCCGTAGTCGGCCCGGAACACCGCGACGTTGTCCGCGGTCAGCGGGACGTGGAGGTGGTTCTCCCAGAACTTCGTCATCACCTCCAGCACCGGCCGGGGCGACTGCATCCGCCGGACCATGGTGCGCGAGCCGATGTCGTACCCCACCTCCAGCGAGTGCCGGACCATGTCGTTCTGCCGGCGGAAGACGGTGGCCGGGGGCAGGGCCAGGTCGGGCCACCAGTTCCGGAAGCCGTCGGCGCTGCCGTCGTACGCCGTGGCCAGCTGCCGCTCGAACCAGGCCAGGTGGCCGCCGGCCGCTCTGACCTCGGCGGTGAGCTCGGGGGTGATCCCGAAGCTGAACCGGTTGACCAGGTGCCGGGCGGGCCGCGACAGCACGCGGGTCCGCCGGTAGCGGCCGGGGGCATACCTGCGCTTCCTGCGCCTGCCCCTCCGCTTCTCCTCCAGGGTGAGCGGGGCGGCGCCGGCCTCGGGAGCGGCGAGCGGAGAGGTGGTTCCGACCGCGCCGACGGCGGCGGCTGCGCCTCCGGCGAGTCGCAGTGCGCGACGGCGTGAGGGCATGGCGAGATTGCTCGACATGGCGTGTGCCTTCCTTGGCGTATCACCTGTCCCGGTTCCGTCCGGGATGTGTCGCCTAGGAATCGACCGTAGGACCGGGCACTTGAGGTGGTGCCCGTCGAAAGCGCACTCTCCTCAACGTTGGGGAGGCCTGAGACACGGCCTCCGATGCGCGTCGATCTCAGATCGTGGTACGACCATCCAGGATGCGAGATGCCGATTCAGCGGGTTGTGGGTCCGCGCTCTACCGTGGACGCATGTCCTCGACCTGGCTGACCAAGCGACGCGCAGTGGATCACTGCCGCGTGCGCTCGTCGCTGTGTCGGATGTCCTGACGGGATCGGTTCCCAGCTTCTTTAAGTCGAGCAAGTTACTGCAGTAATGTCGCAGTCCTCGACGCTGACCGATCCCGTGCCTCGCGCCCGGGCCCGTTCCCTGCAGGAGACCACCATGAGCACCACCATCGACCGTCACACCGCCGTCTCGGCGCGCATCGACGCGCGCGGTCCGCAGTTCACCGCCGCGGTCACCGCGCTCGTCCTGATCGCCGTCCTCGCCCTGCCCACGCCGGCGGCCACCGTGCTGATCGGCGTGCAGGCGTTGCTGTTCGCTGCCGGCGCGCTGCTGGGCGTCCAGCACACGCCGACCGCGTGGCTCTTCCGCCGCGTCGTCCGCCCGCGCCTCTCCGGCACCACCGAGTTCGAGGACCCGCGCCCGCCGCGGTTCGCCCAGGCGGTCGGCCTCGGGTTCGCGGCCGTCGCGTTCGCCGGCTTCGCCAGCGGCCTGGACGCCGTCGGCCTGGTCGCGACCGGCTTCGCGCTGGTCGCCGCCCTGCTCAACGCCCTGTTCCGCTTCTGCCTCGGCTGCGAGCTCTACCTCCTCCTGAAGCGAGCCACGGTGGTCGAGCAGCGAAGGACGAAGTCCTGAGCGCCCGTCGAGACCCCCGCAACCCACCACAGACCTCCATCACCCACAGACCCCGCGTCGACCACGACGCAACAGAAAGGTAGAAAAATGACTCGCGAGAACTCCCTCGTCTCGACCCAGTGGGTCGAAGACAACCTCGGCAAGGACGGCATCGTCTTCATCGAGGTCGACGAGGACACCACGGCGTACGACAAGGGCCACATCAAGGGCGCCATCAAGCTCGACTGGACCACCGACCTCCAGGACCAGGTCCGCCGTGACTTCGTGAGCAAGGACCAGTTCTCCGCGCTGCTGTCCGAGCGCGGCGTCTCTAACGACGACACCGTCGTGCTCTACGGCGGCAACAACAACTGGTTCGCCGCCTACGCGTACTGGTACTTCAAGCTCTACGGCCACCAGGACGTCAAGCTCATGGACGGCGGCCGCAAGAAGTGGGAGCTGGACTCCCGCGAGCTGGTCTCCGAGCTGCCGACCCGTGCGGCGACGACGTACACCGCCTCCGAGCAGGACCGCTCGATCCGCGCCTTCCGCGACGACGCGGTCGCCGCCATCGGCGTACAGAACCTGATCGACGTGCGCAGCCCCGACGAGTACGCCGGCCGCCTCCTCGCGCCGGCCCACCTCCCGCAGGAGCAGTCGCAGCGCGCCGGCCACGTCCCGACGTCGCTGAACGTCCCGTGGAGCAAGAACTGCAACGACGACGGCACCTTCAAGTCCGACGCCGACCTGAAGGCGCTGTACGCCGAGGCCGGCATCGACGAGAGCAAGGACACCATCGCGCTGTGCCGCATCGGTGAGCGCTCCTCGCTGACCTGGTTCGTGCTCAAGGAGCTCCTGGGCCACCAGAACGTCAAGAACTACGACGGCTCGTGGACCGAGTACGGCTCCCTCGTCGGCGTTCCGATCGCGCTCGGCGACGAGCCCGGTGACGCCTGATGTGCGGCGCGACTGAGGGCGGGCTCTCCCTGGACGGCGTGAACGTCGCCAAGGAGGCCGTCATCCAGGGCCAGGTCCTGCGCGGCGACGCGCCGGTCGGCAACGCCTACGTCCGGCTCCTCGACCGCAGCGGCGAGTTCACCGCCGAGGTCCCCACCTCCGCGTCCGGCCACTTCCGGTTCTTCGCCGGCGAGGGCGAGTGGACCCTCCGCACCCTCGCCCCGAAGGCCGACCCCGTCGACCGCACGGTGCAGGCCGCGATCGGCTCCGTCGCCGAGGTCACCGTCAACATCTGACGGCCGGTGGTCGAGCCCCAGCCGGTGGTCGAGCAGCGAAGGACGAAGTCCTGAGCCCCGTGCCCGGTGGTCGAGCAGCGAAGGACGAGGTCCTGAGCGCCCGTCGAGACCCCCGCAGCCCGCCCACCACCAGTAGTCGAGGTGCGAGGCGCTGGTTGAGGTGCAAGGAACGCCACCCGCTGGTCGAGGTGCGAGGAGCTAGCGCGGCCACCCGCTGGTTGAGGTGCGAGGAGCTAGCACGGCCACCCGCTGGTTGAGGTGCGAGGAGCGCTAGCGACGAGCCTCGAAACCCCGCAAGCCAACAATCGGCCTCCACCACGCACGGCCGCGACATCGAAACAAAACACGAGCGCCGCCCGGATCCCCGGGCGGCGCTCGCTGCGTCCGAAGCGGTTCGGAGTGCATTCCACCCCTTCTCGAGAGAATGGGACCTCCGTCGAACTCGCACTCTCGCAGCCACACGGATCGAGCCGCCGGTCGTGGGCCGGATGCGACCGACCTGGTCCTCCGGGCGCCGCAGAGGTGCTGCCCAGGTCCCGCTTCAGGCCGCCAGCGCTAGACCAGTGGTGTAGTGCACACGCCCGCGCCCCGCCCGCGCGAACCCCAGGTAACGTGCGGGTTTCACCGGAAACCCGTCGTATTAAATTCCTCAGCTTCAGCGCCCGGATCCCGAAACCCATGTGCGGGACTCTGTCCGCCTGTGGTTTCCTGAGACCTCGAAGTATTCAACGGGCACCACCCTCCAGTGCCTACCACGGGGAGTCTGACACCATGAAGAAGCTCATCGCCGGCCTGTTCGCGGCCATCCTGACGACGGCCGGTCTCGTGGCCGTGACCTCCACCGCACCCGCCTCCGCGGCCTGCACGCGGTACGTCTGCAACAACACGAGCTCCACGGCCAAGCCGGCCCCGAAGACGATCAAGGCCGGCAAGCCGGCCAAGGTCAAGGTCGCGGTGAAGACCCGCGGCAACGTGAAGCCCAAGGGCACCGTCACGATCACGATCAAGGGCCCGGGCGGCGTCAACAAGACGATCCGTAGGGCCTACAACGGCAAGAACCTGAACCTCAACCTGGGCAAGCTCCGCAAGGCGGGCAGGTACAAGGTGACCGTGACCTTCAAGGGCGCCGAGGGCTTCAAGGACTCGAAGTCCACGACCACGATCACCGTGAAGAAGGCGAAGAAGCGTCGCTGACCGCGCACTCGCAGCTTGACCGATGGCCCCGCGGAACTGACCGCGGGGCCATCGGTGTCCTTGGGTACAGCGCCGGGGGATCCGCCGCGCGCGGCCCCCGCTGATCGATAGGGTCCCTGCCATGCGACGGATGCCCTCGTGGCGAGCCCTGCTCTTCATCGTCCTGGGGTTGGCCCTCGTCGGAGGCGTCTGGGCGGGTTGGCAGGTCTGGCAGGTCAACAAGGACCTCAACGCCGCCGTCGACGAGGTCGACCTGCTGCGCTCGGCGGCGGAGTCCGGCGACGTCGAGGCCATGGACGACTCGCTGGACCACCTGGAGGAACGCAGCGCACGTGCTGACGCCCGGACCTCGGGCGTCACCTGGTCGGCGCTGACCTACGTGCCCTGGGTCGGGGACGACGCGCGCGGGGTCCGGGTGGTCAGCTCGGTCGTGCACGACCTCGCCGCCGAGGGGGCTCGCCCGCTGGTCGACGTCTCCCGGAGCCTGGAGGACATCCTCCCGCGCGGCGGCCAGGTCTCGGTCGAGGCGGTGGCCGAGCTCCAGGAGCCCGTCGCCGAGGCGGAGCGCTCGCTCGCGGCGGCGGAGGCCGCGCTCGGCGAGGAGGATCCCGCCGGCTTCGTGCTGAGGCTCCGCGACAAGTACCGGGACCTCGCCGGCACCGTGCGGAGCACCCACCGTTCCTTGGCATCTGCCTCGACGGCGTTGCAGGTGATGCCCACCATGTTGGGCGGCGACGAGGGGCGGAACTATCTCCTGGTCTTCCAGAACAACGCCGAGATCCGCGCCACTGGCGGCCTGCCCGGGGCCGTGGCCCTGCTCCGGGCCGCCGACGGACGCATCGAGCTCGCGCGGCAGGTCGGCGCGAGCTCGATCAGCAGCCCCGGCCGGCCCTACCTGCCGCTGACTGCGGCCGAGGAGGAGCTGTACGGCGACCTGCTCGGTACCTACTTCGTGAACGCCAACATGACGCCCGACTTCCCCCGTGCGGCGAGCCTGATGAAGGCCGGCTGGGAGAGCGAGCTCCCGGAGCGGATCGACGGCGTCATCGCGATCGACCCGGTGGCCCTGTCGTACCTGCTCGCGGTCACCGGCCCGGTCCAGGTGCGTGACACGACCGTCACCGCCGAGAACGTGGTCGACGAGCTCCTGCACGGCGTCTACCTGCGCTACGAGGATCCTGCCGACCAGGACGCGTTCTTCCAGGAGGTGGCGAGCGCCGCGTTCGACCAGGTGCTCGGTGGCGCGGACGAGCCCCAGGGGGTGCTGCGGGCGCTGGCCCGCGGCGCGGACGAGTCCCGGATCTACGTGCACTCCTTCGACGCCGCCGAGCAGGATGTCCTGAGCGGGAGCGCGGTGGCCGGCGAGCTGGCGACCGGTCGCGCCGAGCAGCCCGAGGTCACGGTCGCGCTCAACGACTCGACCGGCGCCAAGATGTCGTACTTCCTGCGGTACGACGTGCGCGTGGAGGCGACGTCCTGCGGAGACGGGGTCCAGAGCTACGTCGGCAGCGCGGTTCTCGAGTCGACGGCGCCGGCCGACGCGGCCACCACTCTTCCCGACTACGTCACCGGTGGTGGGTTGCTGGGGGCGGACCCCGGCACCCAGTTCGTCAACGTCCAGATGTTCGCCCCTGCCGGCGGCTCGGTGACGGACCTGCGGGTCAACTCGTCGCGGATCGAATCGGCGGTGGTGGACCAGGACGGACGTCCGGTCGACACGCTCGCCATCCAGCTGGAGCCGGGCCAGAAGGTCCGGGTCGGCTGGCGGATGACCTCGGGTCCGGAGCAGGTGGGGGCGACCCAGGTCTCGGTCACCCCGGGCATCGAGGCGCGGGGATACTCGTCGATCGCGCCCTCGGCCTGCTGAGGCACCTGGCCCGGGAGCGACCCGCGGGTTCCGGGCGGGCTCAGCGCTGAGCGGCGCGGGCCGCCTCAGGCCTCGGAGGCCTGGGGCGCGTAGCCGTATCCGTAGCCGTATCCGTAGCCGTAGCCGTACCCGCTGGCCTTCCGGTTCGCCGGCACCATGTTGAGCACGACGCCGAGCGGCCTGGCGCCGACCTGCTCCAGCCGCTCGAGCGCGGAGCCGAACTGGTCGCGCGTGGTCTTGCCCCAGCGCACCACGACGACGGCCCCGTCGGCCTGCGAGGCGAGGAGGGCGGCGTCGGTGACCGGCAGCAGCGGGGGAGCGTCGATGATGACGTGGTCGTAGTCGGCGCGCAGGCCGGCCAGCATGTCGGCCATCGCCCGCGACTGCAGCAGCTCGGCCGGGTTCGGCGGTACGGCGCCGCTGGCGAGCACGTCGAGGCCGCTCGGCTCATGGCGCTGGAGGGCGTCGCGGACGGAGACCTTGCCGACCAGGACGGTGGTGACGCCGACGGCGTTGTCGATCCCGAGGGCGCCGGTCGCCTTCGGGCGGCGCAGGTCGCACTCGATCAGCAGGGTCCGGCCACCTGCTTGGGCCAGGGTGAGCGCGAGATTGAGGGCGGTGGTCGTCTTCCCCTCCTCGGGGACCGCAGACGTGACGACGAAGACCTTGGACTGCTGGTCGACGTCGACGAACTGGATGTTGGTCCGGAGCACCCGGAACGCCTCGACCCGGGGTGCGTGCGGCTCCAGGTCGGTGACCAGCGGACGGGCGCGGGTGTTGGCGTCGTAGGCGATCCCGCCCAGCAGCGGCGCATCCGTGCGGCTCGTGAGGTCCTCGGGGGTCTTGACCGTCGTGTCGAGAAGCTCGCGCAGCACCGCGAGACCCACGCCGAGCAGCAGGCCGAGGACGAGGCCGAGGGCGAGGTTGCGCACGGGCTGCGGGGAGAAGGGGTTCTCAGGGAGCGTCGCGGGGTCGACGATCGTCGCCTTCAGCACCGCTGTCGTCTCGCCGGGAGGGGTCTCGAGCTCGTCGACGAGGTCCTGCATCTGCTCGGCGTACTTCTGGGTGATCCGCTGGGCCTCGCGCGCATCGGGGTCGGTGACCCGGATCAGGAGGTTGTTGGTCTCCGGAGTGACCTCGGCGGAGACCTTGGCGGCCAGCTCGTCGGCCGCGAGGTCGAGGTCGAGGGCGTCGATCACGCTCCGAGCGCGGGTCTCGCCCTTGACGAGGTCGGCGTACGACGAGACGCGCTGGGTGGTGAGGTTGCTGCCCTGGATAGCGTCGGTGGCAGACGTCGTCGAGACGAACAATCGCGCCGTGGACTGGTACATCGGCGTCGCGGTGAACGTGTAGGCGCAGGCGAGCACCGCCACCACGGCGGTGACCAGCGCGATCATCAGCCATCGGCGTCGCAGGATACGAAGGTAGTCCCGCAGTTCCACGAAGGCTCCGTTCGCTTGGTGACCGACGCAGACCCGCCGGTGGAGGCCGGCGAGTCTGTGCTCGGCACTCTATCGGTGCGAGCGACGACGGTCGGCAGCGTTTGGGAGTGACGTGTTCAACGTCGGCGGCGCCGCCGTCGTGGCTCGTCGGCGCGTGAGACGCCTAGAAGACAGCCCGGATCTCGCCGACCGGGATGCCGCCGCCGAGGAGCGGGTGCGCCCCCGTGGACCGGACCGCGGCGACGTCCACTCCCTCGGCCAGGTCGATTCCGGCCCTGCGGAGCGCGGCGGCCATCAGCACCGGCCGCGCCCGTGGTGCGCCGTCGTCCGTCTTCAGCGCGAACGCTCGTCCGTCGGGGAGCGCGACGGCGTAGCAGGACTCGGCGCCGGCCTTCCCGATGGCACCGGGGATGGCGCCGAGCAGCGTCCGCTCGTCGCGGTGGGTGCCGGAGACGTACGCCGGGTGGCTGCGGATCGCGTCGGCGATCCGATGCTCGAGCCCGCTGGTCGCGACGGCGAGAGTCCGGAAGGCACGCGCCAGGCCGACGAGCGACGTCGACAGGAGCGGGGCGCCGCACCCGTCGACGGCCTCGACCTCGATCGACTCTCCGGTGAGCTCGGCGAAGGTCGAGGCGATCCGCTGCTGGAGCGGATGGTCGGGGGCCAGATAGGTCGAGGTGTCCCAGCCGTTGACCACGCAGGTCGCGAGCATGGCGGCGTGCTTGCCGGAGCAGTTCATGTGGATCCGCGACCGGCCGCCACCCGCCCGCAGCAAGTCATCGCGGACTGCGTCGTCGAGCGGGTAGTCCTCGGGAGTCTGCAGCGCATCCTCGTCCAGCCCCACCGAGGCCAGGATCCGCCGTACGCCCGCGACGTGGAAGTCCTCCCCGGAATGCGACGCGCACGCGAGTGCGAGCAGGTCAGCAGGCAGGTCGAGCCCCGCCCGGACCATGCCGAGCGCCTGGATCGGCTTGTTGCACGAGCGCGGCAGGATCTGGTGCTGCGCGTCGCCGATCGACCACGCGACGGAGCCGTCGGTGTCGAGCGCGACGACCGAGCCGTAGTGGCGGCCCTCGACGAAACCCGAGCGCACGATCTCGGCCACGACCACCGGTGATGACATACAGCGAGCCTAGGTGGCGGCGCGTGTCAGGATGACGCCCGTGCCTCCTGCCGTCCCGCAGCACTGTCCGACCCCCCGCGAGCTCGACGACCTCGAGCTGCTCGTGTCCGGAGCGCTGCACCCAACGCAGCGGTACGACGAGCCCGCCAGCCCGGTGACCCTGAGCCTGCCGCCGGCGGTCGAGGCGGAGGCGCGGGAGGCGGGACAGGTCGAGCTCGTCGACCCCGAAGGTCTGCCGCTGGCGCGGGTGAGCTTGCCGGGCGGTGAGATCGAGCCGCTGACGCACGCGCAGTTCGGTCCCTTCCGCCGGCTCTACCTCTCGCCCGCGGTCGCCCGTGAGCGTCTCGCCGGCCGCACGTTCGTGCCGGTCGTCGACGCCCTGACGACGGGGCAGGTCGAGGCGCTGCGCGCGGTCGGTCCGGTCGCCCTCGTGGCCCTCGTCGGTGCGGGGACGCCCGAGCTGTCGCCCGTCGCGCTGATCCGAGCCACCCTCCGGGCGGCCGACCTGCTGGCGGACGCCGAGGTGCTCGCGGTGCCGCTCGCGGCACACGACGACCCGGAGGCCGACCACGAGCTGGGCGCGCGGGTCCTCGCGAACTACGCCGGGCCGGACCCCGTCCTCGGGCTCGCCGAGGCGGCCGAGGACGACGAGCTGCCGCCCACGGTGGCCGAGGTGGTCGAGCAGGACCAGCCGGCCGCGGACCGGCAGGGTCTGGTGCTGTTCTTCACGGGACTCTCCGGCAGCGGGAAGTCCACGCTCGCCCAGGCGCTGATGGACCGGCTCCTGGAGCAGGGCACCCGGACGCTGACGAGTCTCGACGGCGATGTCGTACGCCGGAACCTCTCGGCGGGCCTGACCTTCTCCAAGGCGGACCGGGAGACGAACATCCGTCGCATCGGCTGGGTTGCCGCGGAGATCTCGCGGCACGGCGGCGTGGCCGTCTGCAGCCCGATCGCTCCCTTCGACGAGACCCGGCAGCAGGTCCGGGCGATGGTCGACGAGGCCGGTGGGGCGTTCTTCCTCGTCCACGTGGCGACGCCGCTCGAGGAGTGCGAGCGCCGCGACCGCAAGGGGCTCTACGCGAAGGCCCGGCGGGGGGAGATCCCGGAGTTCACCGGCATCTCTTCGCCGTACGAGGCGCCGACGGACGCCGATGTCGTCGTCGACACCACCGGGCGCACGATCGAGGACGCGCTCCAGGACGTGATTGCCGGGCTGCGAGAGGCGGGGTATCTCGACCTGACGGAGGGCGCGGAGGCTGCGGGGGTTTCGAGGCTCGTCGCTAGCGCTCCTCGCACCTCAACCAGCGGTGGGGCCGACGCTGGCGCTCTTCGTACCTCAACCAGCGGTGGGGCCGTGGCTGGCGCTTCTCGCACCTCAACCAGCGGTGGGGGCGTCGCTGGCGCTCCTCGCACCTCAACCAGCGGTGGGGCCACCTCGACCAGCGAGTCGGTGGTCGAGCAGGGAGGAGCGCCAGCGACGAGCGCCCGTCGAGACCCCCGCAGCCCGCAAGCGACCTCGGCCGAGCCGACGACCCCCCTCAACGTCCTCTTCGTGTGTACGGCGAACATCTGCCGCTCGCCGTTCATGGAGCGGCTGGCCCGCCACCTGGCAGGCCCGGATGCGCCCGTCGTCTTCGCGAGCGCCGGCACGCACGGCTTCCGTGCGCACGCCATGGACGAGGTCATGGCCGCGACCATGGGCTCGCGCGGCGTGGCGGACGACGGCACCTTCGCGTCACGACCCCTCGATCGCGACATCCTCGAGGCCGCCGACGTGGTGCTGACCGCCGAGGCGGCGCACCGGACGTTCATCCTCGACGAACAGCCCCAGCTGTTCCGCAAGGTCTTCACCCTCGGTCAGTTCGCCGAGGCCGTCGGGGCGCTCGACCCCGCCCTGTCGGGTCGTGAACTCGTCACGGAGGCCGCGCGCCGACGGGGAGCGGCCGACGCGCAGCTGGACGTCCGCGACCCGTACCGCCTCGGGCCGGACGCCGCCGAAGCGGCCGCGGCAGGGATCGAGACCCTGCTGCACGTCGTCGTCCCGGCTCTCGCCGGAACCCGGGTCTCCGCCTCATGAGCGACCTCGTCACGATCACCGCACTCTCGATCCTGGTCGCGGGCTTCCTGGTCGGGATCGTCGTCGGTCTGACGGGGATGGGCGGCGGCGCGCTGATGACGCCGGCGCTGATCTTCCTCGGTGTCGGCGAGACCGCGACGGTGGTGACCGCCGACCTGACCGCGGCTGCGATCTACAAGTCCGGCGGCGCCGTGGTGCATGCCCGGGAGGGCTCGCCCAACCTCGGGCTCGCCAAGTGGCTGATCATCGGCTCCGTGCCGACGGCGCTCCTGGGGCCGCACGTCCTCGCCTGGTTCACCGATCCGGACGAGCTCGACCAGGCCCTGATCATCAGCATCGGCTTCGCCCTTTTGCTGGCGGCGTCGACGTACGCCCTACGGCTCTACCTCAACCTGCGCCGGGTACGCGCCGGGGGACCCACCGGCGACCCTGACCCGCCCGTGCGGCCGATCCCCACGCTCCTGGTCGGTGCGCTCGGCGGCCTGCTGGTCGGCATCACGAGCGTCGGCTCGGGCTCGGTGATCATGGTGGCCCTGCTGATGCTCTACCCCGGGCTGTCCGCGGTGAAGCTGGTCGGCACCGACCTGGTCCAGGCCGTGCCCCTGGTGCTGGCGGCGGCCATCTCCAACATCGCCCTCAACGGCATCGACTTCGGCATCCTCATCCCGCTCGTCCTCGGCTCGGTGCCCGGCACCCTGATCGGCAGCACGATCGCGCCGCGGGTGCCGCAGTCCTACATCCGGCGCGGCATCGTGGTCGTCCTGACGATGTCCGGCGTCGCCCTGCTCGACAAGTCGAACTGGTCGCTGCTGGGTGCCGACGAGACCCACCCGATGCTCATCGCCGGGGTCGGGATCGCCACGCTGGTCCTGGTGCCGATCGTGTGGGGCTTCCTACGCAAGGAGCAGGGGCTGCCGATGTTCGGCGCGCCCACGGTGGCCCAGCTCGAGGACCCCGAGTATCTGGCCCGCGAGCGTCAGTCGCGACCGTAGATGTCGCGGGTGTAGACCCGGTCGGCGACATCGGCGAGGACGTCGGTACGCCGGTTCGCCACGATGACGTCGGCGCGCTTCTTGAACTCGTCGAGGTCGCGCACCACCTCGGAGTTGAAGAAGAGGTCGTCCTCCAGCGCCGGTTCGTAGACGACGACCTCGACGCCCTTGGCCTTGATCCGCTTCATCACGCCCTGGATCGACGACATCCGGAAGTTGTCGGAGCCGGCCTTCATGATCAGTCGGTAGATCCCGACCGTCCGCGGCTGCCGGCTCAGGATGTCGGAGGCGATGAAGTCCTTGCGCGTGGTGTTGGCCTCGACGATCGCGCTGATCAGGTTCTGCGGCACCTTGCGGTAGTTGGCCTGCAGCTGCTTGGTGTCCTTCGGGAGGCAGTAGCCGCCGTACCCGAAGCTCGGGTTGTTGTAGTGGCTGCCGATCCGCGGGTCCAGCCCGACGCCCTCGATGATCTGGGCGGTGTCGAGTCCGTGCGTCAGTGCATAGGTGTCGAGCTCGTTGAAGTACGCCACCCGCAGCGCCAAGTAGGTGTTGGCGAAGAGCTTGATCGCCTCGGCCTCGGTGGAGTCGGTGAGCAGCACCGGGACGTCCTCGGCCTCGGCGCCCTCGACCAGCAGGTCGGCGAAGGCCCGGCCGCGCTCGCCGCGGTCGCCGACCACGATGCGCGAGGGGTAGAGGTTGTCGTAGAGCGCCCGGCCCTCGCGGAGGAACTCCGGGCTGAACAGGATCGCCGCCTCCGGGTGCTGCTCGCGCATCCGGGCGGTGAAGCCGACGGGGACCGTCGACTTCACGACCATGGTTGCGGTGGGTGCCAGCTCCAGGACGTCGGAGATCACGGCCTCGACGGACCGAGTGTCGAAGTAGTTGGTCCGGTCGTCATAGTCGGTCGGTGTCGCGATGACGACGAGGTCGACGCCGGCGTAGGCCTCCCGCTTGTCGAGGGTCGCCAGCAGCTGCAGCGGGCGCTCGGCGAGGTACTCCTCCAGCTCGGGGTCCTCCAGTGGGGACTCGCGCCGGTTGACCATGGCGACCTTCTCGGCGTCGAGGTCGATGGCCCGCACCTCGTGACGCTGGGCGAGGACGACCGCGTTGGAGAGGCCGACGTACCCGATACCCGCGATGGCGATCTTCACGGTCCGAGGGTACGGCGCCGCCAGGTGGCCGTTGTGAGACCCGCAAGAACGTCACCACATCGGGCGAGCACGCCGCGAGGTGCCCCATCCCACACGACCACCCTTCGGGACTCGGTCGACGGGTCAGAAGTGAGCCAACACACTAGGACTTGTCCGCTTTGAGGGCGCAGGCGCGCCGGCGGATACGATGGTCGCTGCTGTCCCGACGAGAGGTCCCCCGTCAGTCATGACCGAAACGCACGCCGACTACCGGCTGAGTCAGCTCGACCAGCTGGAGGCGGAGTCGATCCACATCTTCCGTGAGGTCGCCGCCGAGTTCGAGAAGCCCGTCCTGATGTTCTCGGGCGGCAAGGACTCCATCGTGATGCTCCGGCTGGCCGAGAAGGCCTTCTACCCGGCCAAGATCCCCTTCCCGGTGCTTCAGGTCGACACGGGCCTCGACTTCCCCGAGGTCCTCTCGACACGCGACAACTGGGTGAACCGCCTGGGCGTCAAGCTCGTCGTGGCGAGCATCGACGACGCGATCGCCAACGGCGTCGTGGTCGACGACGGGAAGACCTCGCGCAACCGCCTGCAGATCGGCACCCTGCTGAACGCCATCGAGGAGAACGGCTTCACGGCCGCCTTCGGCGGCGGCCGGCGTGACGAGGAGAAGGCGCGCGCCAAGGAGCGGGTCTACTCCCACCGCGACGAGTTCGGCCAGTGGGACCCGAAGAACCAGCGCCCCGAGCTGTGGAGCCTCTACAACGGCCGCCTGCACGCCGGTGAGCACATGCGCATCTTCCCGATCTCGAACTGGACCGAGCTCGACATCTGGGACTACATCGGCCGCGAGGGCATCGAGATCCCCCAGATCTACTTCTCCCACCAGCGCCGCGTCTTCGTGCGCGACGGCATGCTGATGAGCGAGACCCCGCTGAACCCGCTGCGGGAGGGCGAGGTCGTCGAGGAGCGGACCGTGCGGTTCCGCACGTGCGGTGACATCACGCTGACCGGGTGCGTGGAGTCCACGGCCTCGACCATCCCCGAGATCATCGACGAGATCTCGATCGCCAAGCTCACCGAGCGTGGTGCCACCCGTGGTGACGACCGGTTCTCCGAGGCCGCCATGGAGGACCGGAAGAAGGAAGGCTACTTCTGATGAGCGCCACGAACCCCGCCACGAACATGGACCTCCTCCGCTTCGCCACCGCGGGCTCCGTCGACGACGGCAAGTCCACGCTGATCGGGCGCCTGTTGCTCGATTCGAAGTCGATCTTCGAGGACCAGCTGGAGGCCGTCGAGGCCACCAGCCAGTCCAAGGGCTACGACTACACCGACCTGGCGCTGCTGACCGACGGTCTCCGCTCGGAGCGCGAGCAGGGCATCACCATCGACGTGGCGTACCGCTACTTCGCGACGCCCAACCGCAAGTTCATCATCGCCGACACCCCGGGCCACGTGCAGTACACCCGGAACATGGTCACCGGCGCCTCGACCGCCGACCTCGGCCTGGTGCTGGTCGACGCCCGCAACGGCCTGACCGAGCAGTCGCGCCGGCACGCGGTCATCCTCAGCCTGCTGCGGGTCCCGCACCTGGTGCTCGCGATCAACAAGATGGACCTCGTCGACTACTCCCAGGAGGTCTACGAGCGGATCCACGCCGAGTTCACCCAGTTCGCGACCAAGCTGAACATCCCCGACCTCGAGGTCATCCCGATCTCGGCCCTGGCGGGCGACAACGTCGTGAACCGCTCGGAGAACATGAGCTGGTACTCCGGTCCCACGCTCATGCACCACCTCGAGCACGTGCACGTGGCCTCGGACCGCGACCTGATCGACGCGCGCTTCCCGGTCCAGTACGTCGTACGCCCGAAGTCGGACGAGCACCACGACTACCGCGGCTACGGCGGCATGGTCGCCGGCGGCGTCTTCAAGCCCGGCGACGAGGTCGTCGTGCTGCCCTCGGGGATGACCTCCACGATCGCCGGCATCGACCTCTTCGACCGCGAGATCGCCGAGGCCTTCCCGCCGATGAGCGTGACGATCCGGCTCGAGGACGACGTCGACGTCTCCCGCGGCGACATGATCGCCCGCGTCCGCAACGCTCCGCAGCCCAGTCAGGACATCGACGCGATGGTCTGCTGGATGACCACAACCCCGCTCAAGCCCCGGCAGAAGCTGGCCATCAAGCACACCACCCGCACCGCGCGTGCGCTGGTCAAGGACATCCAGTACCGCCTGGACGTCAACACTCTGCACCGCGACCAGGAGACCAAGGAGCTCGGCGTCAACGAGATCGGCCGCGTCCAGCTGCGCACCACGGTGCCGCTGCTGTGCGACCCGTACTCGCAGAACCGGACCACCGGGTCGTTCATCCTGATCGACGAGGCCACCGGCGTGACCGTGGGGGCCGGGATGATCAACAGCGGGTCCTGAATAGCCCCGGGTGCCATCGCTGACGCGGGCGCCTCACCGTTCGGTCTGACCGCCCGTCCGGCGGTCAGACCGATGTGCGCTCTCGTTGACCATCGAGTGGCGAAGGACCCCAGTGTTGTGGCAACAGCCCGGAAATGATGCGCTGGAAGGGTTAGTGCTGTGGGTCGGTACTTGCAGGAGTCGACGGACCTCATCCGTCGACTCCCCGATGAGAGCCGCGGCGGTCAAGGCAGTCCTCACGCGCCGGTTCGATCAGCCACGGGACGGGGCCGCGCGCGACTTCGGCCACAAACGCCCGGTATCGGCTCCCGGCGTAGCCGTGCCCGACTACCGTCCTCTGTCGAGGCAGCAACTCCGCCCCCACGTCAGAAGGAGCCACAGCAGATGATGCACCCGGCCCGGCAGGAAAGCCGGTGAGCGGCCAGAAGCGCCTCGTCGTGGGTCTGCTCTCCCACTACCTGGAGGACGCGAACCTCGGTTGCGTTGCCTTATCGGTCAGCAACATGGCCCTGATGGACGAGGTGGCCAAGCAGCAGGGGATCGACTTGGAGTACCGGATCCTTCTGAACGAGAAGGCGCCAGCGGCCGCACCCACGCACTCGGCCACCCCGTATGAGTACCGACGGTTCGACAGCAGCAAGCAGACCCTGCGCCACCCGCTCCGGTATTGGCGCAGCTCGGTCTTCGATGGCTGCGACCTCGTCGTCAACATCAACGCGGGTGACGGGTTCACCGACCTGTACAGCTTCAATCGGATGATTTCCGAGAGCTACATGATGCTGCTTGCCCAGCGCAAGAAGGTCGCGACCGTGATGGCCCCGCAGACGATCGGCCCCTTCGAGAAGCCCGCGTCGCGGGCTATTGCGCGACGGGTCATGAGCCGATGCGTCACGGTCTTCTCGCGTGACCGCCTGTCTACCCAGCTCGCGGAGTCGCTGTCGGCTCGTGGCAACGTCGTTGAGGTCATCGATGTCGCATTCGCGCTGCCCTTCGAAAAGACGCCTATTGAGCCGCTTCCCGGCCAAGCGCTGCACGTCGGTATCAACGTGTCGGGGTTGCTCTACCGGGGCGGATACAACGGCGACAACTACTTCAACCTCGCCATCGACTACAAGGCCTTCATTCACGCGCTCATCACTGAGGTGCAGGCCCAGGGCCACCGCGTCCACCTGATCTCGCACGTCATTGCCGAGCCCGGTTCCGTCGAGGACGACTACTCGGCGTGCGAGGAGGTCGCGAAGCACTTCCCCGAAGTCGTCGTCGCCCCACGGTTCGAGGACCCGATCGCGGTGAAGAACTACATCGCATCGCTCGACTTCTTCTCGGGCGCGCGCATGCACGCCACCATCGCCGCGTTCTCGTCTGGGACCCCCGTCGTACCTATCGGCTACAGCAAGAAGCTCAACGGCCTTTACGACACGTTGGACTATCCCTACTACCTGGACATCCGAGACTCCCAGTGGACCGTCGACGGTGCCGTGAAGCAGTTCCTGACCTGGCTCGACGGTAGGTCGGAGCTGAGCTCCCGGCTCGCCGAGAGGCGCCCTGTCTTCGCTGACCGCCTCGAGATCTACAAGAACAACCTGCGCAGCCTCATGACGGCCGCGGCCCGCATCCATTGAGGCCGCTCGGTCGCGGCGCCCGCGCCGACGTGCACCGGACCCCGTCGTCGTCGAAGGATAGGTAAGGAAAGCCGCAGTGGAACTTTCGCCCCAGACCAAGTCGAGGATCAAGCGCCTGCTCCCGAAGCCGGCGATGTTCCTGTTCCGCCACGCGACGCTCCGGTCGGCCTACCGACAGGACAGACGGCGTTACATGCGGTACTCGTCCTCGCTCCAACCGGAGAGTTCGCAGGAGAATCTGGCCGCTTGGATCACCATGCTGTACCACAACATCGAAAAGGGCCTCTCCTTGCCGGCTCCGCGCCCGGGTTTCGGCCGGGAGGCGGTGGGCCGCCTAGCCGACTACCTCGATCGATACATCATCCGGTTCGGGCACGACGAGATCTCGGCCTATGCACTGGGCGCACTCGACGGCTACGTGCGCTTCAACCAGCGCTCCGGTCTGAATGTCGACGAGATCCCGGAGTACGACCGGATCGCGGCTCTGCTGAGCAGTTCGCCCGACGTCCGGGGAGGGACCAAGGAGATCGCCCGTGAGGACTTCCTGCGCCCGAGTCGCGACGTGTCGCTCGACTTCTTTTCTGGCCGCTCCTCGGTCCGACAGTTCGATGACCGGCCGGTGGGCCAGGAGGACTACGAGTTCGCGGCCAGGGCCGCGCAGAAGACGCCAGCGGTCTGCAACCGGCAGTTCTCCCGGATCTACGTCACCACGGAGCGGGACGCCATCGCCAAGGCGTTGACGATCCAGGGCGGCGCGCGTGGATTCGCCGAGAACGTGCCAGCGTTGGCGGTGATCACGACGTCAACGCGCGCCTACTGGAACGCCGGAGAGCGGATGCAGCCGTGGACCGACGGCGGGATGTTCGCCATGTCCTTCGTGCTGGGCCTTCACGCGCGCGGCCTGGGAAGCGTGTGTCTCAACTGGAGCAAGACGGCCAAGGACGACGAGGTCTTCCAGTCGGCGTTCGCGATCCAAGCCGACGAAGTGATCGTGATGCTCGTGGCGTTCGGTCATGTTCCGGACAACTTCGAGGTCGCGTTGTCGCCGCGCATCCCTCTCGATCAAACGCTCCGAACGCTGAGGCCTCATCACGACGGTGCGAACAGCGGCAGGTAAGGACAGGCCGGACGACGAGCACTGCTGTCGCCGTAGTCGCCCATTGACGTGCAGACGATGAAGAGCAGCCGATTCCAGACTGGCCGTACGCAGGCCGTCCTGTCGATCGCCGACCAGGTGCTGTCGAGCCTGACGAATCTAGTGGTCGGCATTTTCGCTGCACGTGCACTCGGTGTCGCCGACTTCGGAGCATTCTCGTCCGTCTTCATCCTGTACACGATCCTGGTCGGTGGTGTGGCTGCGACGGTCGGACAGGTCGTAGTCCTGGGTGACTACGGCGATCGTGAACTGGTGGAACGGGCTCGGGAGGGGATCGCGTTCTCGCTGATCCTCGGCGTCTCGTGTGCCGTGGTCATTGCGGTGGCCGCGGTCGGCATCGATTCGGTGCGCGGCCCCCTCTTGGCGCTCGCGGCGTTCCTGCCGCTGCTGTTGGCGCAAGATTCACTTCGTTACGGGGCCTCTGCCTTACAGCGGATGGAAATCTCCGTCCTGTCCGACGGGCTGTGGCTCGTGCTGCTGGTCGCGACCTTCCCCATCCTGTCCGTGCTGGACGTTTCGATATCGCCGGCGTCCGCGATCTTCGTGTGGGGTGCGGCCGGGGCGTTTTCCGGTCTGGTGTGCTATCCGATCCTCTGGAGCTTCACTTCACGGCCCGACCTGAGCGCGTTCAGGCGGCGAGACTTCCTTGGATATCGCTTTATTGGGGAGTACGTGGCTGTCCGAGCAGCCAGTCAGGGCTTCATCCTGCTCCTGGGAGCGCTCACCGGCCTCGCCGCCACGGGCTCTGTGCGTGGCATCGCCACGCTGTACGGGCCCCTTGCGGTGGCGATGGCGGCCGCGGCCTCGTTCGGCGCCCCGCTGATGCGCAGGGTGCCCCCGCATCGTCGCGACCTGTTCCTGATCCTCCTGACCACGTTGCTCGTCGGTGTGTGCGCCTTGTTCAGTGTCGCCCTCGCGCTGACACCGACCGCGGCCGGGGACGCAGTCCTAGGCGACAGCTGGTCCGGTGCCATGGACTTCCTGCCCGCGATGGCGACCCAGGTGGTGTTCGCAGCCGTCACCACAACGTCCTACCTCGCCCTCAGGCTAGTGGCGCCCCGGTCGACCTTGCCGATTCGGCTCTGGACCGCTGCTGTCGTGCCACCGGCCTTCTTCGTCGGCTACGCGACCGGCGGCGCCGTGGGCGCGTTGTGGGGGCTCACGTGTGCCTCCGCAGTCCAGGCTGCGGTCGGTAGTGCCCGCTACCTCCAGCTACGTGCGCGTGGGACCGGACTGGCTCATCTGGACGGCTGAGGTCCTCGGCGGCTGGTGGGCGGCTGATCGCCCACGCGGCCACCACCAGCATGACGGCGACTGCGGGGAACTCGATAGGGCTAGTGACGAGCGCCGAGACGCTGAGCAGAGTCACGACCGCGAGGACCAAGGGATTCCCGGCGCGCAAGTAGTGCTCGCGCAGGAGAGTGGCCCACGCCGCCACCACCAGCATCAGCCCGATCAGTCCGAAGTCCACGAAGACGTCGATGAGGGCGTTGAGGGAGTTGATCTGTACGCCGAAAAGACGAGAGTTGATTTCGGAGATGTATCCCGGCCCGCCGCCAAAGAGGAGCTGGCCGACGGAAGCGGTGTCCCACGTGTAGCTGACGTCCAGCGCCCACCGGTCGAGACGACCGGACGAAGCGTCGGAGGTGTTGCGCGAGCCGGCGACCAGGCCGCTGCCGATCGACAGGGCCACAAGTGAGAGGACACCAGCGATGAGGAAGGTCGCCTTGGCACTTCGGCGGCCCACGGTGAGGCCGATGAGCGAGATGATGAAAGAGATCGCCGTAGCCAGGATGTAGGTCCGCACCTGCGACTGGAAGATGAAGAAGACGTTCGTCGTTACCAGGAGGGTCATGAGGAAGCGATGACGTCGTTGCCGGATCTCGTTGATCAGCACGATCGAACAGGCCCCGAGGATCCCGGCGAATGCAAACGGGTGGTAGAAGTAGCCGAAGTACTCCTGCGGCAGCTCGATGTAGTAGCGGTTGGCCGCGAACTGACCCGTGAGGGCTCGGGCAAGGACGGCCTGCCCGACGGTGAATAGGTTCACGACGATGACGAGCTTCGTAAGTGTCCGGTCGATGCCGGGGCCGGCGAGACTGGTGAAGCACAAGAACAGCAGCAGGGGGAGAACGAGCTTGCCGACGCCCTCTGCGAAGACCGGGAAGTTGTCGCTCGTGACGGCTCCGGCCGCCGAGACCGTCACGACGGCTGCAACGGTCCATCCGTAAGCAGAGCTGGCTGACCGCGGCGAGCTGAATACGAAGCGCGCTCCGCAGAGCGCCAGGAGCAGGAGGATCGCCCACACCTGGACCGTGGCTCCGCCGTACGTGCGGGGGAGTGGTGGGTTGGTGGTGAACGCATAGGGACTCACGTCGGTCCCGGGCGAGAAGATGAGCACCTGGCTAACGATCAGCAGGACGGTCGCGGCGACAACCGAGAACCTGGCCCACCTGCCGGAGGCTGGCTGACCTTCGGTCACGGGCACACGTCCCGCTTCGGCGGCATGCTCGGTCCTATTTGGGGGCGTCAACGGCCCGGCGGTCTGAGCAGCGATGACTTGGCACGGCGCGCGAGGTTGAGGACGCTTCCGGCTGCGGATTGAGCGATGCTGGCTAGCTGCGGAAGGCTCCACCACCAGGAATGGTCGGGGTGGAGGGGCGCGTGACGTGTCGACTCCTCGCCCGACATCGATTCAAGGAAGGTCTTTCCGTTCGTCTGGTCCGGCTCGAGGTAGGCGCCTTCGGCCCACTCGTTCCAGGCGTTGATGAAGACAAGGCCGCGCGAACCCCGGGCCCGCGTCTCGCGATCTATCGCTGTTCGCGCCCAGGCGCCGAAGAGTTGCGGCGTTGCTCCCGCATAGATCGTGGCGTTCGCGCCGCGCCGCGCCGTGTTGTCCCAACCAGGCATGATTCCGGGATGCCGCACGAACGCTGGCGGCCGGCGCCGCTGAAAGCGGCGTGCCAGGCGACGGTACGACATCAGACGGCCGCGGAACTCGGGCGAGATGCCCTTGACGGGTCTGAGGTATGCGGCGCTGATGGTGTTGGCGCCCACGGGAGGGAACTCGGCCACCGCATCGAAACCCAGCGTGGTGGGATCGATGCCCGGCTTCGTCTCCGCGGCGACGAGGTAGAGGCCCGGAATCCGGGCCTCTACGGCCAGCTCTCGCATGCGGGAAGCAAAGGTCCGCGGCGACGGAATCAGGTCCGCGCGGTGGACCACGAGGATGGGGCGGTCATCGACGCGCAGGTAGTGCGGCGCCTCGAAGTGCGGCAGGACGTCCTCGAAGAACTGCTTCTCGTAGCCATCGTCGTAGGTCTGGGGCATGAGCACGTCGTGCTCCTTGCCGTCCCACCGTCGCGTCCACGCCTCGTTGGCCCACGACACGCAGTAGGGGAGCAGGTCTGGTCGCTCGCGCCACTGGTCCAGGGGCTTCTCGAGCAGCCGCTGTCCGTTGAACCAGTAGAAGTACATGCAGAACGCATCGATGCCGGCCGAGCGCGCCAACGCCGACTGCTGATCCTTGATGGCGTCCTGCGTCAGGTCGTACTCCCCGAGGTCAGCGGCCACCCTCGGATGGTCGTGTCCGGCGTACTGCGGTTCGGCACGACGGACGTTCACCCACTCGGTGAATCCCTTGCCCCACCATTCATCGTTCTCGGGGATGGTGTGGAACTGCGGGAGGTAGAAGGCGACCACTCGGGCCTGCTTCGCATCCACCGGTCGCGTACCTGCTTCCCGCGTCACGACACTCCTCGACCCTCGGGAGCGTGGGTGTTGATCGTCGCCGGCCTCCAGAGTTGGGAAGCGAGCCCGGCGAAGCGGCCAGACTCGTACCGCCTGCGAGTGAGCAGGAGCTCCGGGTAGTCCCGATAGAAGATCAACGCCGAACGCAGCTCATGCTTCCAAGGGGCAAGCCTGAAGCTGGTGGTCTCCCGCTGCCATGCGTGAATCCATCGACTGTCCGGGTCGAGGATGACCGGATGCCCCTGTTGCCACGCTCGAAGCCCCAGGTCGTGGTCCTCGTAGTAGATGAAGTAGCGGCTGTCCCACCCGCCAAGCTGGTCGAAGATCGCACGTGGCCCGCAGATCGCCGCGCCCATGGCCCAGGCGATGTAGGTGGGAGATTCGAATGAGGCGCGTGTGTACCTGGATGTGTCGATGCGCCGGGCTCCCAGACCTCGGTTGGCCAGCTTCTGCGGAACAGTGGGAAAGCCTCTCGCGTTCGGCTGGAAAGAACCGTCGAAGTTCACCAGCTGCGGAGCTATCAGCGCGGAGTGGGTCGACGACAGCTTCTCGATCCGTTCCAATGAACGAAGGTCTGGCGTGAGGTCGGGGTTGACGAAAGCGATCCACTCCGAGGTCGCCATTTCAAGGCCGATGTTGTTGGAGGCGGAGAACCCGCGGTTGTCGCTACGCCGCACCACTTCGGCCCCGAGGGACTCGGCCACCTGGGCCGAGTTGTCGGTCGAGTTGTTGTCGATGACGAGCCATCGATGGCCCGCCAGGTCGATTCCTGACCAGGACTCGCGAAGCTGAGAGGCGTTGTTGTACGTCACGGTGACGAACGTCCAGCCGGGAGGCTCGGCCCCGTGCTCGGAGCCATGTGAGTCCGGATCCATCTGGTTGCACCTCATGCCTGGTGGGAACTAGCGATGACCGCACTGCCAGCGGCTGAGAATAGTCGTAGGTGCTGGACTCCAGCGCGGATTGGGCGCAAGTCACACTCTGGGCCGGACCAGGCAGTGGCGCGTCTGAGTCACGTTCATTTGCTGGACTGCGCGCCGCGTTACGCCCGATGTCAGCTGAGGATCACTCTCCGCGTGCTGGTCACCCCTAGTCGTGGAGCAAATCCATCAGGTAGGCGCCGTACCCGCTCTTCATCAGCTTCGACGCCCGCTCAGCGAGGCCGTCGTCGTCGATGAAGCCGAGCCGCCAGGCGACCTCTTCGGGGGCGCCGATCTTGGTGCCCTGGCGGTGTTCGATGGTGCGCACGAAGTTGCTGGCGTCGTTCATGTCGTCGAACGTCCCGGTGTCGAGCCAGGCCGAACCGCGCGGGAGCACCTCGACCTGCAGACGGCCGGCCTCCAGGTAGATCCGGTTCAGGTCCGTGATCTCCAGCTCGCCACGAGCGGACGGCTTCAGGTCCTTCGCGTAGCCGACGACGTCGTTGTCGTAGAAGTACAGCCCCGGGACCGCGTAGTTGCTCTTCGGCTGCGCGGGCTTCTCCTCCAGGGACAGGGCCACGCCGTTGTCATCGAACTCCACGACGCCGTACGACGTCGGATCCGCCACGCGGTAGCCGAAGACCGCCGCGCCGTCGAGGTTCTCGAAGCGTCGCAGCCGAGTGCCCAGCCCCTCGCCGTAGAAGATGTTGTCGCCGAGGACGAGCCCGACCTTGTCGGAGCCGATGTGCTCCTCGCCGATGACGAAGGCCTGCGCCAGACCGTCGGGGCTCGGCTGCTGGGCGTAGGTGATCGAGATGCCGAACTGCGAGCCGTCACCGAGCAGCCGCTCGAAGAGCGACGCCTCGTGGGGCGTCGTGATGATCAGGACGTCCTGGATCCCCGCTAGCATCAGCGTGGAGAGCGGGTAGTAGATCATCGGCTTGTCGTAGACCGGCACGAGCTGCTTGCTGATCCCCAGGGTGATCGGGTGCAGGCGCGAGCCCGTGCCGCCGGCCAGGATGATTCCACGCATAGGCGAACACTATGCGGAGCGACTGGTTGCGGGTGGCCGGTTCCGATGTGAGGTGGCTCCCCAATCCCGCCTGACCGCACACCAGAAAGAGCGCGGTCTCTAGGATCGACCCCATGCAGCGCATCCTCGTCACCGGCGGCGCCGGCTTCATCGGCTCCAACTTCGTGCACCACCTGGTGGAGCACACCGACGCCACGGTCACCGTCCTCGACAAGCTCACCTACGCGGCCAGCCGCGAGTCGCTCGCGGGGCTCCCCGAGGACCGGGTGTCGCTCGTCGTCGGCGACATCGCAGACGCCTCCGTCGTCGAGCCGCTGGTCGCCAATCATGACGCGGTGGTCCACTACGCCGCCGAGTCGCACAACGACAACTCCCTCAGCGACCCGAGCCCCTTCGTGCAGACCAACCTGATCGGCACGTTCACGCTGCTCGAGGCGGTCCGCAAGAGCGGAGTGCGCTTCCACCACATCTCCACCGACGAGGTGTACGGCGACCTCGAGCTCGACGACCCGGAGCGGTTCACCGAGCAGACGCCGTACAACCCGTCGAGCCCCTACTCGTCCACCAAGGCCGGCTCCGACCTGCTGGTGCGGGCGTGGGTCCGCAGCTTCGGGGTGCAGGCGACGATCTCGAACTGCTCGAACAACTACGGGCCGTGGCAGCACATCGAGAAGTTCATCCCCCGTCAGATCACCAACGTGATCGAGGGCATCCGTCCCAAGCTGTACGGCGCCGGCCTGAACGTCCGCGACTGGATCCACGCCGACGACCACTCGTCGGCGGTCTGGACGATCCTCAACAAGGGCGAGATCGGCGAGACCTACCTGATCGGCGCCGACGGCGAGAAGAACAACCTCGAGGTCGTGCAGATGATCCTGGAGCACTTCGGGAAGGCCGCCGACGACTTCGACCACGTCACGGACCGCGCCGGACACGACCTGCGCTACGCGATCGACTCGACCAAGCTGCGCACCGAGCTCGGCTGGCAGCCTCAGTTCGCCGACTTCGACGCCGGCCTGGCCAACACCATCCAGTGGTACGTCGACCACGCCGACTGGTGGCGCCCCGCGAAGCAGCAGACCGAGGCCTCCTACGCCGCGAAGGGCCAGTAGCCCGCCTCGGTGGTCGAGCCGTCCCCGGCGGTCGAGCAGCGAAGGACGAAGTCCTGAGCGCCCGTCGAGACCCCCGCAGCCACCAGCGAGAATGATCCAGACCCGACGGAAAGCAGCGCCGCATGAGCCTCCCCACCCTCGAGACCACTCCGATCCCCGGCCTCGTCGTGCTCCGGCTCGACCTGCGCGAGGACGCCCGCGGCTGGTTCAAGGAGAACTGGCAGCGCGAGAAGATGATCGCGCTCGGGCTGCCCGACTTCGGCCCCGTGCAGAACAACATGTCGTTCAACGCCAAGCGCGGCACGACCCGGGGCATCCACACCGAGCCGTGGGACAAGTTCGTCTCGGTCGCCAACGGCCGGGCGTTCGGCGCCTGGGTCGACATGCGCGAGGGCGACTCCTTCGGTGCGGTCTTCACCGTCGAGCTCGACCCGGCGACCGCGGTCTTCGTGCCGCGCGGCGTGGGCAACAGCTACCAGACCCTCGAGGACGGGGTGACCTACTCCTACCTCGTCAACGAGCACTGGCGACCGGCGACGCCGTACCCCGCTCTCAACCTGGCCGACGAGACCGCGGCGATCCCGTGGCCGATCCCGCTCGCGGAGGCCGAGATCTCCGAGAAGGACCTCGTCAACCCGTCCCTGGCCGCCGCCGAACGGATGTCTCCGAAGAAGACGCTGATCATCGGCGCCAACGGTCAGCTCGGCCGCGCGCTGAACGCCGAGTTCCCGGGCTCGGACCTGGTCGACATGGTGGCCGCCGACGGCGTCACCGTCCTCGACCTCACCGACGCCGCCGCGGTCGCGGCGTGGCCGTGGCACGAGTACGCCCTGGTCCTCAATGCCGCGGCCTACACCGCGGTCGACGCCGCCGAGACTCCCGAGGGACGACGGATCTCCTGGGCGGCGAACTCCGGTGCGCCGGCCACGCTGGCCCGACTCGCCGCCGAGCACCACTTCACCCTGGTGCACTACTCCTCGGAGTACGTCTTCGACGGCACCGCCGAGCTGCACACCGAGGACGAGCCGCTGAGCCCCCTCGGGGTCTACGCCCAGACGAAGGCCGCGGGCGACATCGCGGTCGGCCTGGCTCCGCGCCACTACCTGCTGCGGACCTCGTGGGTGATCGGCGACGGCAAGAACTTCGTGCGGACCATGCAGACCCTCGCGGGCAACGGCGTCTCCCCGACGGTCGTCGACGACCAGGTCGGTCGTCTCACCTTCACCGGCGAACTCTCCCGCGCCACGCGGCACCTCCTGGACAGCGGAGCGTCGTACGGCACCTACAACCTGAGCAACGGCGGCCCCGCGATGTCCTGGTGCGACCTCGCCAAGGAGGTCTTCCGGCTGAGCGGGCGCTCCGCCGACGACGTGACCCCGGTGAGCACCGAGGAGTACACCGCGGGCAAGGAGATGGCGCCGAGGCCCGTCAACAGCGTGCTGGACCTGGCCAAGATCACCGCTACCGGCTTCGATCCGGAGGACGCCCTGACCGCGCTGGCGCGCTACTGCTCACCTGACGCCGGCTGACGCCCGATCGACACGCGACTGCTCAGTTGGCGCCGGCCGAAGTCCGGCCGACGCGCAGCCATCCATCCGACGCTGGTTGCGGTGCGAAGGACGAAGTCCTGAGCCTCGAAACCCGGTGAGCCGCACGCCGACCTCGACCATCGGCCGGCCACGAAGCGATCAGGCGTTGCGGCCGTAGTCGTCCTCGAGGCGGACGATGTCGTCCTCGCCGCAGTATTCGCCGCGCTGCACCTCGATGACGACGAGCAGCTCGTCCTCCATGTTGGTGATCCGGTGCGGCTGCTTGAGATCGACGTCGACGCACTCACCGGGGCCGACGATGACCGTCTCGCCGCTGACGATGCAGGTCGCCTTGCCGGAGACGATGACCCAGTGCTCGCTGCGGTGCTCGTGGGTCTGGTAGGACAGCCGCGAGTGAGGCTTCACCTCGATGCGCTTGACCTTGTAGCCGTGGCCCTCATCGAGGATGTGCCACGAACCCCACGGTCGCTCTTCGGAATCGCCGATCATCGCTTCCCTCAGCCCCCCAGCTGGGTAGTCGGGCCAGCCTCCCAGGCCCGGTTCCCTCACCCTAGGGGAGTCAACCGTCCCCTTCGCTGGAGAAGATCGATCTTGTTAACAGAGCTGGGCAACTTGTTAATCAGGTGAGTAGAAAGTGTCGGTCAGCGCCGACGCAGGCCCGCGAGCGCAGGACGGACGTCCGCCAGGAACACCAGGGCCGCTATCAGGAATGCGAGGCTGATGAAGAACGGCAGGCCGATCCCGATGACGGACAGCAGCGCGCCGAGCCCGAGGACGATCGTCCAGCCCTGCTTGGTCCACTTGCCGGCGGCGTCGTAGGCCTGGGGAGAGTAGGTCAGGCTCACCACGAACGCGAAGATCGAGACGACGATCACCGCGAAGTGCACGAGGAGCATCACGAGGCCTACCCCGGTGTCGACATCTGGCATGGGCACAGCCTACCGACCGGTCGCGGAGGGAGGAGAAGGGCGACGGTGAACCCGACGAGGCTGCCGGGTCGGTGCCCCTTCGCTCCTCCTTGAAGGTCCCACTGCGGACGGCAGGGTCAGTACGCGCCGCGACTGGAGAACACCGCGCCGAACGTACGGGCGAGGATCGAGAGATCCTGCACCATCGACCAGTTGTCGACGTAGTAGAGGTCGAGCCGGATGGCCTCTTCGGGGCTCAGGTCGTTGCGGCCCGACACCTGCCAGAGGCCGGTCATCCCGGGCCGGACATGCAAACGCCTGCTCATGGCGTTGTCGTACAGCTCGACCTCGCGGGCCACCTGCGGGCGCGGCCCGATGAGGCTCATGTCGCCGCGGAAGACGTTGAAGAGCTGCGGAAGCTCGTCGACCGAGAAACGTCGGAGCCACCGTCCCGGCTTGGTGATTCTCGGGTCGTCCTTCATCTTGAACAGCAGCGCGCTCTGGCCCAGCTCCTCCTGGAGCTTGGCCACCATCGCCTCGGCGTTGACGACCATGGTCCGGAACTTGAAGCAGCCGAACGGCTGCCCGTCCTTGCCGATCCTGGTCTGCCTGAAGAAGATCGGGCCGCGGTCGAACACCCAGATCCGCAGTGCCGCGATCAGGAACAGCGGGGTGAAAGCGAGGATCAGGCCACCGGATCCGACCATGTCGAAGGTCCGCTTGCCCCAGCGGGATGCGTCGCTCCACGCGGGCGGGTCGATGTGGATCAGCGGCAGACCCCCGACCGGGCGCACCCGGACCCGCTCGCTGGAGATGTCGGTGACGCTCGGGGCCACAACCACCTGGACGTCGTGGTGCTCCAGGTCCCAGACGACCTTGCGCATCTGGTTGGCCGAACTGAGCGCGCCGCCGGCGAAGAACACCACGTCGGCGCCCGAGTCCAGCACGACCGAGGTCGCCTCGTCGGAGTTCCCAAGGACCGGCACGCCGAGGCGGGTCTCCTCGGTGACGTCGTGAGCAGGGGTCAGGCACCCCACGACCTGGTAGCCCAGCCAGGACTCGCGCTGGAGCACGCCCGCGATCTCGTCCACGTGGGAGGGGGATCCGGCGATCAGCACCCGGTGGCGAAGGGCGCCCCGGCGGCGTGCGGAGTGCAGCGTGCGCCGCAGCAGCCCCCGGCCGAGCAGCAGCAGCGGCAGGGCCAGGCCGAACACGAGCACGAAGAAGCCGCGGCTGAGCTCGGCCTTGAGGATGTAGCAGCCGACGCCGACCAGCGCCGCGGCGATCAGGGTGCTGTTGGTGACTCGCTTGAACTCGTCGGTGCCGTCGCCGAACACGCTCTTGTCGTAGGCGCCGAAGAGCAGGAGTACGAGCAGCCAGCCGGCGGCGATGAACGGTCCTGCGACGGCCACGGCGGCCGAGACGTCCGCCGGGTTGTCGAAGAAGCCGAACTCCTTGCGGCCCAGCACGGCGATGACCGTGCAGGCGCTGATGATCGTGAGGTCGAGGAGGAATGCGGAGGCGGGTAGGTAACGAAGAGAGCGGCTGGGCGTCGCCGAGACCGTGCGCGCGCGCTGCTCGGAGAGGATCGACATATGTGTCCTGGAGGTTCACCCGGGCGAGGGTGGAGCCGATGAGGGCTGGCATCGTTGCCGTTCATCATTCTGGCGGAGGGGCACCGAATGCGCACCAGATTCGTCCCATCAACCTCGTGACCTTGTGCACGGACGATCGTTAGCGCGCCCGGCATCGCAGTGTGCGGTCAGATCGCGGTCAGATCGGCTTCGACCATCCGCCCCACGATCTCCTCGAAGCTCACGGTGGGGCGCCAGCCGAGTCGCTCCCGCGCGAGGGTCGCGTCCGCCGTGAGGTCCGATGGATCGGCGGGTCGGACGAACGTGGGATCGACCCGGACGTGCCGCTCCCAGTCGCCGATGCCGACGTGACCCAGTGCGGCGGCGACGAAGTCGCGGACGCTCCGTCCCACTCCGGTGCCGACGACGTAGTCCGTCGCGCTCTCCGCGCGAGCAGCCCGGACCATCGCGTCCACGTAGTCGGGTGCCCAGCCCCAGTCCCGGCGGGCGTCCAGGTTGCCCAGGGTGATCGTGTCGGCCTCGCCGCGCGCGATCGCCGCGGCCCCGGCGGTGATCTTGCGGGTGACGAACTGCGCGGGCCGCCGGGGGGACTCGTGGTTGTAGAGGATCGCGCTGACCGCGTGCAGCCCCCGACCGCGGTAGACGCCGGTCATCAGGTGGGCGTAGGCCTTCGCGGCGCCGTACGGGTTCACCGGGCGCAGCGGGGTCTCCTCGTCCTGCGGCGAGGTCGCCGGCTCCCCGAAGATCTCGGCGCTGGACGCCTGGACGAAGCGCACCGCACGACCGGTCGTCTCCTGGGCCTGCAGGGCGCTCTCGAGCAGGCCGACGGCGGCCAGGCCGTTGACCCGGGCGGTGAGATCCGGTTCCTGCCACGAGCGGGCGACCGAGCTGATCGCGGCCAGGTTGTAGATCTCGTCGGGGCCGATCTGGACGAGCAGGCTGCGGACCCGGTCGACGTCGGTCAGGTCGCCGCGGTGCAGGACGACGCCGGGGCAGTGGGGGGACGGCTCGCTGGAGAGGCTCAGCGCGTGGACGTCGTACCCCTCGTCGATGAGTCGCTCGGCGAGGTAGCTGCCGTCCTGCCCGCTGATCCCGGTGATGAAGGCGCGGGGCATCTCACCAACCCTGGCGGATGGCGTCGAGATCGGCCTCGACCATCATGGTGACGAGCTCGGCGAACGAGACCTTCGGCTTCCACCCGAGCACGTCGCGAGCCTTGCTCGCGTCGCCGATCAGCATGTCGACCTCGGCAGGCCGCATGAAGCGGGGGTCCTGGCGCACGTGCGGAGTCCAGTCCTCGATGCCGACGTGCCCGAACGCCACGTCGAGGAAGTCGCGGATCGAGTGGGTCTCCCCGGTCGCCACGACGTAGTCGTCCGCGGTGGGCTGCTGCAGCATCAGCCACATCGCCTCGACGTAGTCGCCGGCGAAGCCCCAGTCCCGCTCGGCGTCGAGGTTGCCGAGCACGACGTCCTCCTGGAGCCCCAGGTGGATCCGGGCGACGGCCTGGCTGATCTTGCGGGTCACGAACTCCGGGCCGCGGCGGGGGGACTCGTGGTTGAACAGGATCCCCGACGACGCGTGCATGCCGTACGACTCGCGGTAGTTGATCGTCATGTGGTGCCCGAAGACCTTGCTCACGCCGTACGGCGACCGCGGCCACAGCAGGGTGCGCTCGTGCTGCGGGGTCTCCTGCACCTTGCCGAACATCTCCGAGCTGGACGCCTGGTAGAAGCGGACGTGCTCGGGCCGGTCACCGGTGTGCAGCCGGAGCGCCTCCAGCAGGTTGAGCACGCCCTTCGCGGTCACGTCGGTCGTGAGGTGGGCGTTCTCCCACGAGTAGGCGACGAAGGAGACCGCGCCCAGGTTGTAGACCTCGTCGGGGTCGGAGTCCCGCAGTGCCCGCAGCAGGCTGGACATGTCGGTGAGGTCGCCGTGGTGGAGCCGCACGTCCGGCAGGTGCTTCTCGACCAGCCAGCCCTTCGGGTTGTTCTGCCCCCGGACCAGGCCGTGGACGTCGTACCCCTTGGAGAGCAGGAGCTCGGCGAGGTACAGGCCGTCCTGACCGGTGATGCCGGTGATGAGCGCGGTGGGCATGGACGGATCATGCCAGCGCGGGCAGCCGGATGACCGGCGCTGGGACCGATCGCCGCGTCTGTGATCCCTTACCCATCTCGCGACTTCTCCGTCCAAGAGAGCGCCCGGCTGCCACACTCGAGAACGCACGGGGGCTGAGTCTGTTGAGTGTTCCTGGAGGGGGAATCACGGTGGCGGAAGCCTGCCCGAGGTGCGGTCATGATCAGGTCCACGAGCTGAAGAAGAGCGACCGGCTGAAGCGGCTGCTGCCGGGCTTCAAGCCGGAGCGGGCGACGTGCGGGGTCCACACGGATACGTGGGCATGCCCCTGCCGCAGCAGGTTCCACGTCGGGGTGAGCGTCTCGCGCACCGGCTGAGCCGGCGGGGCGCCGAGGGAGGGGCCCGGGTCGCGCACACGGGGATACACGCGACCCGGGTCTGTCGACCGAGCTCCCTCCCAAACCCAGAGCTGGGCGACGGGAACATCATGGCTGGGACGGCAGACGGTCGCCAACCAATCACCCCTACTTACTCCTAAACCACCCAGATGGGTCCCTCGAACCCTGGGGTAGGGCTGGACCGGGGCTCGGGTCAGCCGGCAGCGGCGGTGGCCGAGGCGGCCTGGGCGGCCTCGAAGCGCGGCCAGGCGTTGCGGGACTCGGGGTGGACGCCGTGCTCGCGGCACCAGTCCTCGAACGGCGTGGTGAGCTTCTCCTCGACGTGGTCGAAGAGGTGACCGAGGAAGAGGTCGAAGCTCGCCATGGGACCTCGATGCCCGGGTGTGACGGTCGTCAAACGCCGAGCGGCCTCGGGGCTCGGGATCGGTGGTGGGTTGCGGGGTCTCGACGGGCGCTCAGGACTTCGTCCTTCGCTGCTCGACCAACGGTGTCGGGCTCGGCCGGCCGGGGGAGTGAATAGGCTCTCGGCATGAAGGTCCTGGTCACCGGCGGCGCCGGCTACATCGGTTCGATCACCTGTACGGCGCTCGAGGCGGCGGGGCACACGCCGATCGTGCTCGACTCGCTGCTTGTCGGCCCGCGCCTGTACGTCGGCGACCGGATCTTCTACGAGGGCGAGATGGCGGACCGTGCGCTCCTTCGGCGGCTTGTCGACGAGCACCCCGATCTGGACGCGACCATCCACATGGCCGCGCGGATCATCGTGCCCGAGTCGGTCCAGCAGCCGTACGACTACTACCGCGGGAACGTGGCCGACTCGCTGGAGATGTTCGACGAGCTCACCGCGCTCGGGAAGGGTCGGATCCTGTTCTCCTCCACGGCCTCGCTCTACGCGCTGAAGCCGGACTTCGAGGTGACCGAGGAGGACGCGGTCGAGCCGACCTCGCCGTACGCCCGCACCAAGCGGATGATGGAGATGATCCTGGAGGACCTCTCCCGCGCCACCGACCTGCGCGCGATCATCCTGCGCTACTTCAACCCGATCGGCGCCGACCCGGACCTGCGGACCGGCTACCACCTGCGCGACGCCACCCACGTCGTACCCCTGATGGCGCAGGCGGCGCTCGGCCTGCGCGACACCTTCACCCTCACCGGCACCGACCACCCGACCCGCGACGGCACGGGGATCCGCGACTACATCCACGTGTGGGACCTCGCCCGCGCCCACGTGCGCGCGGTGGAGCAGTTCGACGCGGTGCTGGAGCGCGTGGACGCGCCGTACACCTACATCAACCTCGGGTCCGGCGACGGCGTCACCGTGCGCGAGCTGCTCGCAGCCGTCGAGCGGGTCGTCGGCCGCCCCGTGCCCGTCGTCGAGGCGCCCGCCCGGCCCGGGGACGCCGCCGGTGCCTACGCCAACGCCGACAAGGCCGCCGAGCTGCTGGGCTGGCGCACCGAGCTCAGCCTCGACGAGGCGATCGCCTCCGCGCTCGCGTGGGGGGAGAAGCGGCAGTCGGTGCTGGGCTACGCCTGATCGTCGGGGGAGTCATCGAGGTCGCTGGTGGGTGCGGGGGTCTCGACGGGCGCTCAGGACTTCGTCCTTCGCTGCTCGACCACCGGGGGCGCTCGACCACCGGGGCGCTCGACCACCGATGGGACGGGGATCACGGCCGAAGTGCTTGCTGGCTGCTTGCAAATTGCTAGCAGCAGCTAGCACACTGGAGGCATGGCGAAGGGCAAGGTCGGCAAGACCGTCGAGACGCTCGGCGACTACCTGCGCGAGCAGCGCACGGGAGCACAGCTCTCCCTGCGGCAGCTCGCGGAGCTTGCCGACGTCTCGAACCCCTACCTGAGCCAGATCGAACGCGGACTGCGGCGGCCCTCGGCCGAGGTGCTGCAGCAGATCGCGAAGGCGCTGCGCATCTCCGCCGAGCAGCTCTACATCCGGGCGGGGATAGTGAGTCCCGAGGACGGAGTCGGGGGAACGGTCGAGCTGGCCGTCCTCAACGACACCGGCCTCACCGAGCGCCAGAAGCAGTCGCTGCTCGACGTGTACGCGTCGTTCCTCGCGCTCAACGCGTCGAGTACGGCGGACCGGGCCGACGAGCCGAGCGACGAGAACTGACCCCACGAACCGATTCCAAGGAGAACGACATGGCCAAGACCACGTTCGACATCAAGTCCACCCTGTACGCCGGCGCCGGCGTCGCCGACCTCGCGGTCGAGACCGTGCGCGAGTACGTCGCCGACGTGCAGAAGCGGTTCGCCGCGATCGACCTGAACCCCGAGGCGCTGCGCGAGCAGGCCCGGAGCGTCGTCAATGAGCGCGTCGACGCCCTCGCGAAGGACGCCAAGTCCCGCCGGAGCGCCATCGAGGCCCGCGTCGCCGAGCTGCAGGGCGAGGCGAAGGTCCTCCCGACGAAGGTCCAGGGCTTCGTCGACGGCAACGTCGCCACTGCGACCAGCGCGTACGGCGACCTGGCCAAGCGCGGCGAGGTGCTGGTCACCCGGATCCGCCGCCAGGAGTCGACGGCCGCGACCGCGACCGCGGCGAAGACCACGGCCGCGAAGGCGAAGACCACGCGCACGCAGGCCGCCAAGGCGACCAAGACGACCGCGAAGAAGACGTCGACCACGGCGAAGAAGACCGCGGCCAAGAAGTCCGCCGCCCCGCAGAGCAGCGCCAAGGCCACCGCTACGGCTGCCAAGAAGACCGCCGCCTCGGCTGCGGAGGCGACCACCGACGCCGCGACGAAGATCGGCGACTGAGGACTGCTGTCGCTGGTGGGCGGCGGGGGTCTCGACGGGCGCTCAGGACTTCGTCCTTCGCTGCTCGACCACCGGTTCTGCGTCAGGTGCGGCCGGCGAGGACGAAGTCGACGAGCTCGGTGACCCGGCGGCGGATCTCCGCCTCGGGGAGCTGACGCTCGGAACCGGCGAGGGTCAGCGTCTGCATGGTGACCGCGCCGTACAGGCAGAGGACCAGGGGCGCCGCGGGCAGGTCCCGCGGCGCCTCGCCGCGTTCGATCGCGCGGGCGACGATCGCCAGGACGGCGGCGGTGTGCTGCTCGGCGAGCCGGGCGCTGACGGTGCCGAGCGACGACGGCGACGTGGCGGCGTCGACGGCCAGGCGCAGCGTGGCCCAGCCGGCGGGGTCGAGGTAGTGGCGGTACAGGTTCGCCGACACCTCGACCAGGTCGCCGTGGAAGCTGCCCGTGTCGACGTCCTCGATGCTCCCGGTGCGGGCGGCGACGGCGTCGATGAGCAGCGAGTCCTTGTCCTGCCAGCGCAGGTAGACCGTCGACTTGCCCACGCCGGCGCGGCGAGCGACGGCGTCCATCGTGAAGCCCGACCAGCCGCGCTCGCCGTACTCCTCGAGGGCGGCGTCGAGGATCCGTCGCTCGGCACCCGGATCGCGGGGCCGGCCCCGGGTCTTGCGCTCAGCGGGCTGCGGGGACGACACCTGAGCATTCAAGCAGTCCTCGAGATGGCCAGGTCCCAGGGGTTGTGCAGGCGAGCGGCACTCAGCGCGTGCGCTGGCAAGGCGGAGGAGGGAGGCATGACGGAGTCATGGCGACCGACGACAACGCCGCCAGCGTGCGCACTGAGCGCCGCGGAGCGTGCAAGCCCTGGGACCTGGTCATCTAGTGTCGCGACGTGACGTGGTTCGAGCGCAACACCCATCGCTGGGACGAGTGGACGCTCGACGACCTGCTCGCCGCGAAGGGTGAGCAGCGGGTGAGCCTGGTGGTGCCGGCCCGCAACGAGGCCGCGACCGTCGGCGACGTGGTCACCCGGGTCCGGGAGGCGCTCGTCGAGACCGTCGCGCTGGTCGACGAGATCGTGGTCATCGACTCCGACTCCACCGACGACACCCACGCCGTCGCCTCCGACGCGGGCGCCGTCGTGCACCGCGCCGCCGAGATCCGTCCCGAGCTCGGGTCGCACCCGGGCAAGGGCGAGGCGATGTGGAAGTCGCTGTTCGTCACCGGCGGCGACGTCGTCGTCTTCATGGACGCCGACCTGCTCGACTGGGACACCCACTTCGTACCCGGCCTGCTCGGGCCGCTGCTGACCCGCCCCGAGGTCGGGCTGGTCAAGGGGTTCTACGAGCGGCCTGGTGCGGACGGTGCCTACGAGGGTGGCCGGGTCACCGAGCTGGTCGCCCGCCCGCTGATCGCGCTGCTCTTCCCGCCGCTGGCCGGCCTGGTGCAGCCGCTCGCCGGCGAGTGGGCCGTGCGACGGTCGCTGTTCGAGACGCTCTCCGTACCGACCGGGTACGCCGTAGAGCTGGCCGCCCTCATCGACACGTGGCGCGCCCACGGGATGGACGCGATCGCGCAGGTCGACCTCGGCCGCCGGGCGCACCGGCACCAGGCGCTGCTCGACCTGGGCGCGATGGCGACCCAGATCCTGACGGCGAGCTGGGCGCGCTCCACGCACAGCCACCACGCGGACGACATCCCGCTGACCCAGTTCGGTCCGGGGCGGGAGCCGCGGCAGCACGCCGTACCCGTGATCGAGCGACCGCCGGCGGTGGGCGCATGACGCTGAAACTGGGCCGCCACCACTTCCCCGACGACGCGACGCTGATGATGGCGATCGTCAACCGCACCCCCGACTCGTTCTACGACAAGGGCGCCACCTGGGCCGAGGACAAGGCCTTCGACCGGGTCGCGCAGGTCGTCGAGCAGGGCGCCGAGATCGTCGACATCGGCGGCATCAAGGCGGCCCCCGGGGAGCACATCGACGAGGACGAGGAGAAGCGGCGGGTGGTCGACTTCGTCGCGCGCGTGCGGGCGGCGTACCCCTCCCTCGTCATCTCCGTCGACACCTGGCGCGCCTCGGTCGGCCGGGCGGTCTGCGAGGCCGGGGCCGACGTGCTGAACGACGCATGGGGCGGGGCCGACCCGGGCCTCGTGGACGTCGCGGCGGAGTACGACGCCGCCATCATCTGCACCCACACCGGCGGCGCGACGCCGCGGACCCGGCCGTACCGGGTGGAGTACGACGACGTCGTGCGCTCGGCCATCGCGGACACGGTCGCCTACGCCTACCGGGCCGTCGCCGCGGGCGTCGACCGGCGCTCGGTCGTCATCGATCCCGCCCACGACTTCGGCAAGAACACCTTCCACTCGCTGGAGCTCACGCACCGGCTCGGCGAGATGGTGGAGACCGGCTGGCCGGTGCTGGTCTCGCTGTCCAACAAGGACTTCGTCGGGGAGTCCCTCGACCTGCCCGTCGGCTCGCGGCTGACGGGGACGCTGGCCGCGACGGCGGTGTGCGCGCTGGCGGGGGCACGGATCTACCGCGTCCACGAGGTGGTCGAGACCCGGCAGACCGTCGACATGGTCAACACGATCGCGGGGCGCCGGATGCCGGCTCGGGCGATCAGGGGACTGCAATGAGACGCTTCGCGCTGGTGCCCGGCGTGCTCGCGCTGCTGCCGGAGTACGCCGGCCTCTCCGACCCGGTCCTCGACCTGCGGCTGGCCTGCCTGGACGCGGTCCGCTGGCTGGGGTCCTCGGGAGATGGCGTCGTCGTGGTGGGGGATGCGCAGGGGAGCCGTGTGGGCGAGGCGCTCCTGTCGGCTGGGGGGGGCTCGACGGGCGCTCAGGCGCAGAGCGCCTTCGCTGCTCGACCACCGGCGGTACTGGTGGTGGGGAACGGCTCGGCCCGGCGCTCCGAGAAGGCGCCGGGCCACCTGGACGAGCGGTCCTTCGCGTTCGACGACGCGCTGCGGGCGGCGCTGGTGTCGGGGGACGCGAGCTGGACCGACGACGGGCTCGGGGAGGCGTTGCTGGCGTCGGTGGACGGGATTCACCGGCTGTTCGGCCTGCTGCCGGCCGGGACCGAGGCGCAGGTCGACTACGACGACGACCCTTACGGTGTGCAGTACTGGGTGATGAGGTGGGAGGTCGGTTGACGATGCGGGTGCTGATCGGGCCGGGAGCAGCCGGCGAGCCGGACCTCGACGCGGCGTACGCCGTCCCACGGCTCCCGTGGCTGCGCGTCAACATGATCAGCACGCTCGACGGCGCCGCGACCGGTGCCGACGGGCGCAGCGGATCGATCAACAACGCCGCCGACCATCAGGTCTTCGCGACCCTGCGCCGGCTCGCCGACGCGATCCTGGTCGGTGCGGGGACGGCGCGGGCGGAGAGGTACGGGCCGGCGGACCGGCCGATCGTCGTCGTGAGCCGCCGCGGCGAGGTGCCGCCCACGCTGCGCGACGCGGACCCCGGCCGCGTGCTGCTGGCGACCTGCGGCGCCGCGCCCGGCCTGACGACGGCGCGCGAGCAGCTCGGCGACGAGCACGTCCTGGTCTGCGGCCAGCACCGCGTCGACCTCCCGCTGCTGCGCAGCCGGCTGGTCGCCCGCGGCTGGTCCAGCCTGCTCGCCGAGGGCGGCCCGCACCTGCTCCGCGACCTGCTCGACCAGGGCGCTGCCGACGAGCTCTGCGCGACCATCGTGCCGCGGCTGGTCGGCGGCGACCACGCGCGGATGACGGCCGGCCCGCCGGTCGACGTACCGCTGGAGCTGACGGGGCTGCTCGAGGCCGACGGCACGCTGCTGGGTCGCTGGCTGGTGGCGCGGGAGCGGTAGACCGCGCGCGTGCGGGGCCGCCCAACGGCTGCAATTGCAGCGGTTGAGCAGGGTGGCGGGGCTGGAGCCTGCCCAACGGCCGCAATTGCGGCGCTTGGGCAGGCCGCGGCTGGCGCACCCGCTATCACCCGCATCCGGACCGCTCGCACGACGCCCGACCCCTGCCAGCCAACTTCGTGAAAGAGTTCACAAAGTTCGTTGAACGCGTTCGAGACCACGTACGGTCGTCAAGGTGGGAACGACCAACCTGCTGCTCACCGCCCTGTCCTCGGAGCTCGCCGACCCCGCCGGGCTGATGCCCGCGCGCCAGCAGATGGCGCTGTCCCTGGGGTGGCACATCGTGCTGGCCTGCTTCGGCGTCGCGCTGCCCGCGATGATCTTCGTGATGCACTGGCTCGGCGTACGCCGCCGCGACGACACCGCGCTGCTGCTCGCGCACCGGTGGGCGAAGGTCTCGGCGGTGCTGTTCGCTATCGGGGTCGTGTCCGGCACCGCGCTGGCGTTCCAGATGGGGCTGCTGTGGCCGGGCCTGATGGGCACGTACGGCGACGTGGTCGGCCTGTCGTTCGCGTTCGAGGGGCTGGCCTTCTTCCTGGAGGCGATCTTCCTCGGGATCTACCTCTACGGCTGGGGCCGGATCGACCCCCGCAAGCACCTGTGGTTCGTCCTGCCGATGGCGATCACCGGCATCATCGGCACCTACTGCATCCTCACCGTCAACGCGTGGATGAACGCCCCGGTCGGCTTCGACATCATCGGCGGCGAGGTCACGAACATCGATCCGTGGGCGGTGCTGTTCAACCCCAACGCGATCTGGCAGTTCCTGCACATGTGGGTGGCGGCGTACATGGTCGCCGGCTTCTCGGTCGCCGCGGTGTACGCCGTCGGGCTGCTGAAGGGGCGTCGGGACCGCTACCACCGGCTCGGCTTCACCCTGCCGTTCGCGTTCGCCAGCGTCGCCGCGGTCCTGCAGCCGCTCGTCGGTCACCTGCTCGGCGCCCGGCTCGCGGAGACCCAGCCGGCCAAGCTCGCGGCGTTCGAGCTGGCCACGGAGACCGACGACGGCGCCTCGCCGCTGCGGATCGGCGGCTTCCTCGTCGACGGCGTCGTGAAGTGGTCGATCGACATCCCGTACCTCGGCTCGCTCATGGCGCGGAACTCCTTCACCAAGCCGGTCCAGGGCCTCGACACCATCCCGGTGGAGGACCACCCGCCGGTCAACATCACGCACTGGGCCTTCCAGTCGATGATCGGGATCGGGATCCTGCTGATGCTGGCCGCCGTCGTGTTCTGGGTGGCCCGCTGGCGGGGGCGCGACCTGCTCGAGCAACGCCTGTTCCTGCGGTTCGTGGCGATCTCCGGCGTCCTCGCCGCCATCGCGATGGAGGCCGGCTGGATCGCGACCGAGGTCGGCCGGCAGCCGTGGATCGTCTACGGGATCATGCGCACGCCCGAGGCCGCCGGCGACAACTCCGGCCTGTGGTGGCTGCTCGGCACCACGATGGTCGTCTACACGCTGATGACCATCGGGGCGGCGATCGTCATCCGCTCGATGGCCCGACGATGGCGCGACGGCGAGCAGGACCTGCCCTCGCCGTACGGTCCTCGCGCCGACCAGCTGTCCGGGCGTGCGTCGTGACCCTCGAGATGGCGGTCGCGGCCGCGATGTTCGTGGGCGTGGTGGCGTACGCCCTCTTCGGCGGCGCCGACTTCGGCTCCGGGTTCTTCGACCTCACCGCCGGCGGGTCCGAGCGCGGAGCGGAGCTGCGCACCCAGATCGACCGGAGCATCGGACCGGTCTGGGAGGCCAACCACGTCTGGCTGATCTACGTGCTCGTGACCTGGTGGACGGCGTTCCCCGAGGCGTTCGCCGCAGCCATGAACACGCTGATCGTGCCGATGTTCCTGGCGCTGTTCGGGATCGTGCTGCGCGGGGCGAGCTTCGCGTTCCGCAAGTACGCCGCCACGCTGGCGCAGGCGCGGCTGTTCGGCGTGGTCTTCGCGCTCTCCTCGGTCGTCACGCCGTTCTTCTTCGGCACCGTGGCGGGGGCGATCGCCTCCGGCCGAGTGCCGATGGACGGGCGTGGCGACCTGATCGGGTCGTGGGTCAACCCGACCTCGCTGTTCGGTGGCGTGATCGCCGTCGGCACCTGCGCCTTCCTCGCCGGCGTCTTCCTCACCGCGGACGCCGACCGCGCCGGCGCCACCCGGCTGGCCGAGATCCTGCGGCTGCGCACGCTCTCGGTCGGGCTGGTCACCGGCGCCGTGGTCTTCGCCGCGCTGGTCCCGATCGAGCGCGACGCCCCGACCCTGGCCGACGGCCTCGAGACCCGGGCCGCGCCGCTGATCGTGCTGTCGTTCCTCGCGGGCGTCGGCACGCTGGTACTCCTGGTACGCCGCCGCTACGCGCTCGCCCGCCCCGTCGCCCTGCTCGCCGTCGCCGCCGTCGTCCTCGGCTGGGGCGTCGGCCAGTACCCCTGGCTGCTCGTCGACCAGATCACCATCGCCGACGCCGCCGGCGCGCGCGCCACGCTCCAGGGCGTCCTGATCGCCGGTGCCGTCGCCGCCGCCCTCGTCCTCCCCTCGTTGGCCTACCTCTACCGCCTCACCCAGACCGAGGAGTGGACCCGCCCCGAGCACTGACGCCGTTGGTCGAGCAGCGAAGGACGAAGTCCTGAGCGCTGGCTCCGGGGGTCGAGCAGCGAAGGACGAAGTCCTGAGCCCCGGCTCCGTGGGTCGAGCAGCGAAGGACGAAGTCCTGAGCGCCCGTCGAGACCCCCGGAACCCGCCGACCACGCCGACCCCGGTCACTCGAGCGGAGGCAGCGTCCTCCCGCGCGCGAGCCCCGGCAGGTCGTCCAGCCGACCCTCGATCAGCGCGATCCGCTTGGCACGCCCCCAGCTCTGGATCTGCTTCTCGTAGGCGAAGGCATCGTCGACCCGCGCGAAGTCGGCGCACCACACGAGCCTGACGGGTCGACGACGCCGGGGACGCGTGTACGCCGCCCCCTCGCCGCTCTGGTGCTGGCTGAGTCGTCGTTCGAGGTCGACGGTGCTGCCGACGTAGAGCGATCCGTCGGCGCACTCGAGGATGTAGGTCCAGGGCATGTGGGAAGGCGTCCCCGGAGGAGGGTGGTGGGCAAACCGCGGGTGGGGTGGCCTGTGGATGACGAGGTCGGGGTTGCTTGCTGGCTGCGGGGGTCTCGACGGGCGCTCAGGACTTCGTCCTTCGCTGCTCGACCACCGGGTGAGCTACTACTACCCGGGGGTCGAGCAGTGAGGCCGCGCTAGCGGGCGAGCGCCCGTCGAGGCCCCAGCACCCGAGCGGCGACCTCGCCCGGCCCATCGAGACATCGACGTCGCCGGCGCGCGAGGGGGGTCTCGACGGGCGCTCAGGACTTCGTCCTTCGCTGCTCGACCACCGGCTCCGGCGCGGTCGGTACCCTCCGTGCTGTGAGTGACGACGACCTCCTCATCCGCCGGTCCGAGGGCGTGGTCGAGGTGACGTTCAACCGGCCGGAGCGGCGCAACGCGTTCACGAAGGCGATGTACGCCGGGCTGCGGGAGCTGTGCGCGGAGCTGCGGGACGACACCGCCGTACGCGCCCTCGTGCTGCGCGGCGCGGGCGGAAAGGCGTTCGCGGCGGGGAACGAGATCAGCGACTTCGTCGACGCCGACGCGGTGGCGTACGAGGGCTGGATCCGCGAGCTCCTCGAGGAGCTGTTCGCGCTTCCGCAGGTCACCATCGCGGCGGTCGACGGCGTGTGCGTGGGCGGCGGGCTGGCCGTCGCGTCGCACTGCGACCTGCGGCTGGCGACGCCGGGGAGCCGGTTCGGCTACCCGATCGCGCGCACCCTCGGCAACGCGCTCTCCGCCTCGATCGTCTACCGCACCGCCGCCGTCTTCGGGGAGGCCCTGACCCGCGAGATGCTGCTCGCGTCCCGGCTCGTCGACGCCGATCGGGCGTACGCCGTCGGCGCGCTGCTCGCCGTCGTCGACGACCTCGACGCGGAGCTCGCCGTACTCCTCGACGGGCTGTCCGCCGCGTCGGCCGTGACGCTGCGGACCACCAAGGCGCAGCTCCTCGCCCGCGCCCGGGTCGCCGAGGCCCCGCCGCGCGACGACGAGGCGATGCTGCGCGAGGTCTACACGGGGCCGGACTTCGTCGAGGGGGTGCGGGCCTTCCTGGCGAAGGAGAAGCCCGCCTTCGGATGAGCCGGGCGCGCTCGATCCTCGGTGCCGTCGAACGGCGGTGGGACCGTGCGCGCCGAGCCCGCTGGGGCGACAAGGTCGCCGCGGACTTCCGGATCGTGGCGTACGTCGGCCACGGCCGCGTCGGCCCCTCCGGCACCGGGACCGCGATCGTGCGGGGCCGGGTGCTCGACGACGCCGAGCCCGCGGAGACGATCGCGGGGGAGAGCCCGTGGGCGGCGGTACGGCGCAGCGTCGCCGGCTTCCTGACGACCGAGCTGCCCGGCGTGCACGTGCGGATCGAGGTCGGTGGCGTCGCCGTCGACGCGGTCACCGACGACGACGGCTACTTCCGCGCGGAGCTGGCCGACGCCCGGCTGGTGGCGCCGTGGACCGAGGGCACGATCAGCCTGACCGCGCCGTACCGCGGGGTCGACGAGGCGCGCGCCGTCGCGCGGATCCGGGTCGACGACGGCGGGGCGCGGCTGGGCGTGCTGTCGGACGTCGACGACACGATCCTGGTCACCGGCGTGCAGCGGACCTGGACGATGATCCGCCAGACCCTGACCGGGTCGGCGCTGACCCGGACGTCGTTCGCCGGCGCGCCGGAGCTCTACCGGGCGCTGGCGGGCGCGGACGGGAGCAACCCGTTCTTCTACATCTCCTCCAGCCCGTGGAACCTGCACGACTTCCTGCTCGGCTTCCTCGCCCATCGCGGCTTCCCGCCCGGCCCGGTGCTGCTGCGCGACCTGGTGACCGGCGGGCACAAGCGGGAGCGGATCGACGAGGTGCTGACCCTGCACCCCGACCTGCGCTTCGTGCTGATCGGCGACTCGGCCGAGCACGACCCGGAGATCTACGCGGAGACGGTCCGCCGCTACCCGGGCCGGGTCCTCGCCGTCTGCATCCGCGAGGTGCGCCTCGACCCCTTCGACGGCCGGGTGGAGGCGGTCCAGGCGGACTGGGACGCCTCGGTCCCGTTCGTGCTCGCCGCCGACTCGGCGGGCATCGCGCGCGAGCTGGCGCGGCTGGGGTTGCTGAGCGACGCGGACGTCGCCGCGGTGGCCGGCGCGAGCTGACGTCCGGGTGCGGGGGTCTCGACGGGCGCTCAGGACTTCGTCCTTCGCTGCTCGACCACCGGCGGGCCGCTGCTCGACCACCGGGTCCGTAACGCCCCGGCCCGCGGCTCGTTGATCCAGGTAGAGCGGACGGTGGGTCGAGGCCCGTGGGGGTGGTCTCGACCCGCCGTCGCGTTCACCCCGTGGTTCGGGCGAGGGAGGCGTGCGCCTCGACCAGCGACGGGCCGTACCAGGTCAGCAGCCGGCCGCTGACCAGCTCGGTGGGGGTGGCGAAGACACCGTCGGCGGCGGTGAACTCGTACGGTTCGTCCGGCAGGAGTACGACGTCCGCTCCGCGCGCGTCGATGTCGTCCAGGGAGACGTGCGGGTAGCGGTCCGGGTGCGACCCGAAGACGTTCTCCAGGCCCAGCCGGCGGGCCAGGTCGCCCGTGAAGGTCCGGGAGCCGACGACCATCCACGGGTCGCGCCAGATCGGGATGGCGACGCGGCGGCGTACCGGCGGGAGCGGGCCGAGCCACAGCGACCGGGCCTCCTCGAGCCAGGGCGGGCGCGGCCAGTCGAGCACGTCGTCGAAGAGCTCGTCGAAGCAGGAGATCGCCTGCGGCACGGTCTCGATCACCGTGACGTGGACCCGCACGCCGGCGTCGCGGAGGCGGCGTACGTCGAGCTCGCGGTTTTCCTCCCGATTGGCGATCACCAGGTCGGGGGAGAGGGCGCGGATCGCGGCCAGGTCGGGGTTCTTGGTCCCGCGGACCCGGGCGACGCCGTACGACTCGAGGTCACCCGGGTGGGTGCACCAGTCGGTCGCGCCGACCAGTGCCTCGGGCCGCACGCTGGCGAGCGCCTCGGTGATCGAGGGCACCAGCGACACGACCCGCTGTCGGCTCATCGCAGTACGTTCACCGCAGGGCGATGGACCCCGACAGCGTCGGCTCGAACGGCAGCTTGCCGTGCTCGGCGACCCGGGCGTCGACCAGGGCGGCGACGTCGGCCGGCCACGGCGAGCTCTTGCGGGTGGTCATGTCGATGTGGAGGAAGATCTCCTCCATCACGTAGCTCAGCTGCTTGCGGGTCTCGTCGACCAGGTAGACCACGGCGTGGATCGCGCGCTCCGAGCGGCCGACCAGCCGCACCCGCACCGAGACCTGGTCGCCGGTCAGCAGCTCGTTGACGTAGGTCAGGTGGTGCTCGGCGGAGAAGACCGCGAAGCCCTTGTCGACCCAGTTGGTGGGGATGCCGACCTCGGTCAGCGAGTCGTCGAGGCCCTCGCTCGCGATGCCGATGTAGTGGCGCACGTTCATGTGCCCGTTGATGTCCTCGAAGGCCACGGGCACGCGGCGCTCGCTGTAGGCGGGGAGGTCGGCCAGCTGGTCGTACGTCGGCAGGGTGGTCACGACGGGCAGGGTACCCAGTGCCGCAGGTCGGCGCCTCGCCGGTGGTCGAGCAGCGAAGGACGAAGTCCTGCGCGCCCGTCGAGACCCCCGTAGCGCGCTGGTGGCGTCGGTGTCCCGATGAGGCGGGGGAGAGGTCGCTGTTCGGGTGCTGGGGTCTCGACGGGCGCTCGCCCGCTAGCGCGGCCTCGCTGCTCGACCACCGGGGTAAGTCCTGAGCGCCCGTCGAGACCCCTGTAGCGCGCGGGTGCCGTCACCGGGCGGTGGTTGAGGTGCGAAGGCGCTCAGCGCCTGAGCCTCGAAACCCGGTGAGTCGACCCTCGGCCTCGATCACGGCCGACTCTCCGGTCGCCGGGTTTCGAGGCTCGCTGCGCTCGCACCTCAACCAGCGCAGGGGCGACCTCACACGTTGCGGCGGTAGGCCCCGCCGACCTCGAAGAACGCCTCGGTGACCTGGCCTAGCGAGCAGACGCGCGCCGCGTCCATGAGGACGGCGAAGACGTTCTCGCCCGAGGTCGCGGCCTCCTTGAGGCGGGCGAGCGCGGCGGCGGCCTCGTCGGTGTTCGCGGCCTGGAAGTCGCGGACCCGGGTCAGCTGCGACTCCTTCTCCGCCTCGGTCGCGCGGGCCAGCTCGACGTGCGTGGGCGTGGCCCCGTCGGCGTCCTTCTTCAGGAAGGTGTTCACGCCGATGATCGGCAGGGTGCCGTCGTGCTTGCGGTGCTCGTAGAGCATCGACTCGTCCTGGATCCGGCCGCGCTGGTAGCCGGTCTCCATCGCCCCGAGTACGCCGCCGCGCTCGTTGATCGCGTCGAACTCGGCGAGTACGGCGGCCTCCACGAGGTCGGTCAGCTCGTCGATGATGAACGAGCCCTGGAGCGGGTTCTCGTTCATCGCCAGGCCCCACTCGCGGTTGATGATCAGCTGGATGGCCAGCGCGCGGCGTACCGACTCCTCGCTCGGGGTCGTCACCGCCTCGTCGAAGGCGTTGGTGTGCAGGCTGTTGGCGTTGTCGTAGATGGCGATCAGCGCCTGCAGCGTGGTGCGGATGTCGTTGAAGTCCATCTCCTGCGCGTGCAGGGAGCGGCCCGAGGTCTGCACGTGGTACTTCAGCTTCTGCGAGCGCTCGTTCGCGCCGTACTTGTCCCGCATCGCCACCGCCCAGATCCGGCGCGCGACCCGGCCGATGACGGAGTACTCGGGGTCCATCCCGTTGGAGAAGAAGAACGACAGGTTGGGCGCGAAGTCGTCGATGTCCATGCCGCGGGCGAGGTACGCCTCGACGTACGTGAAGCCGTTGGCGAGGGTGAAGGCGAGCTGGCTGATGGGGTTCGCCCCGGCCTCGGCGATGTGGTAGCCGGAGATGCTCACGGAGTAGAAGTTGCGCACCCCCTGCTCGATGAACCATTCCTGGATGTCGGCCATGCAGCGCAGGCTGAACTCGGTGGAGAAGAGGCAGGTGTTCTGGCCCTGGTCCTCCTTGAGGATGTCGGCCTGGACCGTGCCGCGGACCGTGCGCAGCGCCTCGGCTGGGGCGATGCCGCGCTCGCGCGCCTGGTCCATCGCGGTGTTGAGGTAGAAAGCCAGCACGGTCGGCGCGGGGCCGTTGATGGTCATGCTGACGCTGGTCGTGGGGGCGAGCAGGTCGAAGCCGTCGTAGAGCTGCTTCATGTCGTCGAGCGTCGCCACCGAGACGCCGGACGTGCCGACCTTGCCGTAGATGTCGGGGCGCTCGTCGGGGTCGCGGCCGTACAGCGTCACCGAGTCGAACGCGGTGCTCAGGCGGGTCGCCTCGTTGCCCTCGGAGAGGAGCTTGAAGCGGCGGTTGGTGCGGGCCGGGTCGCCCTCGCCGGCGAACATCCGCGCCGGGTCCTCGCCCTCCCGCTTGAACGGGAACACCCCGGCGGTGAACGGGAAGAAGCCGGGCAGGTTCTCCCGACGGAAGAACCGCACCAGCTCGCCGTGGTCGGTGAACCGGGGTACGGCGACCCGCGGGACCGTGTTGCCTGAGAGCGACTCGCGGCCGGGCTTGTCGGCGTACGCCTGGACGACGAAGGGCCAGTCGGCCAACTGGTCGCGGAGCTCCGACGGCAGCTGGGTCTCGATACGCTCGCTGGCGCTCGCTACTCGACCGACGAGGTCGTCGTCGGCGAGGTCGTCGGCCACCAGCCGGTACGCCTGCGCCCGACGGGCCGCGGCGGCGAGCTCCTCGGTGCGGGCGTGGTAGCCGCGGACGGTCTCGGTGATCTCGGCCAGGTAGCGCACCCGCTCCTGCGGGACGACGGCGCGGATCCCGGACGAGTGCTTGACCTCGACCGGCTCGAGGACGCCGGCCTCCAGCGGGAGGCCCTGCTCGGCGAGGGTGCCGCGCAGGTGCTGGTAGAGCGCGGTGACGCCGTCGTCGTTGAAGGTGGCGGCGCTGGTGCCGAAGACCGGCATGTCGCTCGGCTGCTGGCCGAACGCCTCGCGGTTGCGGACCAGCTGGCGGCCCACGTCGCGCAGCGCGTCCCGGGCGCCGCGGCGCTCGAACTTGTTGATCGCGACGACGTCGGCGAAGTCGAGCATGTCGATCTTCTCCAGCTGCGAGGCGGCGCCGAACTCGGGCGTCATCACGTACAGCGAGGTGTCGACGAAGGGCACGATCGCCGCGTCGCCCTGGCCGATACCGGGGGTCTCCACGATGACGAGGTCGAAGCCCGCCGCCTTCAGCACGGTGATCACGTCGGCGAGCTGGTCGGGGATCTCGTGCGCACCGCGGGTGGCCAGGCTGCGGAAGAACACCCGGTCGCCGTCGAGGGAGTTCATCCGGATCCGGTCGCCGAGCAGCGCGCCGCCGCCCTTGCGCCGGGTGGGGTCCACCGCCACCACGGCCACCCGGAGCTTGTCCTGCTGGTCGACGCGGAAGCGTCGTACGAGCTCGTCGGTGAGGGACGACTTGCCGGACCCGCCGGTGCCGGTGATGCCGAGGACCGGCGCGTGGCTGCGTCCCGCGGCGTCGGCGAGCGCGGCGCGTACGTCGGCCGGCAGCCGGCCCTGCTCCGCGGCGGTGATCGCCCGGGCGATCGCGAACCGGTCGCCGCTCAGCACCTGCTCGGCGCCGACCTGCTTGGCGCCCCAGAGGTCGGTGTCGCACGTCTTCACGACGCTGTTGATCATCCCGACCAGGCCCATCCGCTGGCCGTCCTCGGGGGAGAAGATCGTGACGCCCGAACCGCGCAGCCGCTCGATCTCGTCGTGCACGATCACCCCGCCGCCTCCGCCGACGACCTGAACGTGGTCGGCGCCCTGGGCGCGCAGCGACTCGACGAGGTACTCGAAGTACTCCACGTGGCCGCCCTGGTACGACGACACCGCGACCCCCTGGACGTCCTCCTCCAGGGCGGCGTCGACGACCTCCTGGACGGAGCGGTTGTGGCCGAGGTGGACGACCTCGCAGCCCTGGCTCTGGAAGATCCGCCGCATGATGTTGATCGAGGCGTCGTGCCCGTCGAACAGGCTGCTCGCGGTCACGAGCCGGACGGGGTGCTGAGGGGTGTGCAGGTCGGTCATGGGGGTCCTTCGATGAGTTGGTTGGACGTCCAACTATTCGAGGATAGGTCGTGGGTGCGCTACGGGGAAGTAGTTGGGACCGGGCTCGCGCGCGGGGAGTCGCAGGGGCCTCAGGGGTCGCGGCTTCATCACGGTATGCAGACGAGTTCTCGCCTCCCATGGTGGGTACGCCGTGGGAACCGCCGGCTCGTCTGCATACCGTGATGTGCCTGCAGCCCGGCCCGGCCCCCGACCCCACCCGCCCCGATTACTCGAATTTGATGACGACGGAACGTGACCCAGGTCATAGCGTTTTGCTCAGGGTGTTCGACGCTCATCGGGTGTGGCGCGCGGCTCTGGAGGGAGCCATCCGTCACGGGCGACCTGCTGATGCTCGGCCCCGCTGGTCGGCTCCGGAGTTCCGCGTTCCCGTGGTTCGAGCTCCGGAGCCGGCCGTTCAACGGTGCATGCGGTCAGTCCACCCGGTCGCCCGCCTCGGCGCGCACCGCGCCGAGGAGCTCGGTCAGGGAGGCGACCTGCTCGGGCGTGATCCCGGGGCGCTCGAAGACCTGCCCGTTGAGGCCCTCGGTCGCGGTCTCGACGACCGCGCGTCCGGCGTCGGTGATCGAGGCGACGATGACCCGCCGGTCGTCGGTACGGCGGACGCGCTCGACGTACCCCTGCTTCTCCAGCCGGTCCACGGCGCTGGTGACGCTCGTGGGGTGCACCTGGAGCAGCGACCCGAGCCGGGTCATCGGCATCCCGCCCGCCCGGGAGAACGACAGCAGCCGCAGCACCTCGTAGCGGGCGAAGGTCAGACCCAGCGGCCGAAGGACGGCGTCGATGCGCTCCATCAGCAGCTGCTGGACCCGCACGACCGAGGTCACCATCGCCATGCCGTCGGCGGCGTCGGCCCAGCCGTGGCGGGTCCACTGACGGTGCGCCTCGCGGATCGGATCGCGGTCGGGACTCACGGGCGACAGCGTAGGCGGAATGGAATCGGGGTCCGCCCGGTTGCCGCCAGACATGGTGGACGACTCTCGGCGGATCTCGGTGCTGCTCGGTCTGCTGTTCGGACTGGCGGGCATGGGATCGGCGTCGGCGGCGGTCGCTCTGCCCATGCTCGGCGACCATTTCGACATCGGCGTCGGGCAGTCGACGTGGGTGATCAGCCTGTACGCGCTGATGCTCGCGGTCACCACCGCGGTCTACGGCCGGATCTCCGACCTGGTCGGCGTGAAGGGACCGCTGCTGGTCGGCATCGGCCTGATGACCGCGGGTGCACTCGTCGCGGCCGCGGCACCGTCGTACGGCGTCCTGCTGGTCGCTCGCCTCTTCCAGGGCGCGGGCGCGGCGGCCGTGCCGACGCTGGGGGTCGCGATCCTCAGCTCCCGGTACGACGGGGCGATCCGCGGCCTGGCCCTCGGCCGACTGGCCGCCGTCGCCGCGGCGATCTCCTGCCTCGGCCCGCTCGTCGGCGGCGTCGTGGAGCACGCCTTCGGCTGGCGCGCGGTGCTGGCGGTCCCGATCCTCGGCGCCGCCGTGATCCCGTTCCTGTGGCGCGCCCTGGTGGGCGAGGGCACGGGGGCCGGGCTCGACATCCTGGGTGCCGTCCTCGTCGCGCTGACCGCCGCGGGCCTGGTGCTGCTGGTGCAGTCACCGTCGACCGGCCTCGTCGTCGCGCTCGTCGGCGTCCTGCTGCTCGTGCTCGGCGCGCCGCTCGCCGCCCTGCAGGTACGGCGCCGGCCGCTCGACGGCTTCCTCCCGACGGCGGTGATCGGCAACCGGACCGTGGTGCGCAGCGCGCTGGCCGCGGCGGCGGTTCCGGCGGCCTGGTTCGGGCAGCTGATCGCCGTGCCGGCGGTGCTGGTGCACGACGGCTGGGAGCCGTGGCAGGTCGGGCTGCTGCTGGTCCCGAGCGCCGTCGTCGCCATGTTCGTGCCGCGGATCGTGGGTCCGTTGCTCGCCCGGACTGGTTCGGCGATCACGCTGGCCGTGGCGGGCTCGACCGCGACGTTCGCGCTGCTCGTCACGGGGCTCGGGGCTGGCCTGGACTCCGCGCCGGTGCTCGGCGTCGGCGTGCTGCTGGTGACGGTGGCCTTCGGCATCGGTCAGCCGGCCATGACGGCGGCCGTGAGCTCGGCGGTGCACCAGGACGTGCGCGGGGTCGCCCTCGGCATCGCGACGCTGGTGTTCATGACCGGCGGCTCGGTCGGCTCGGCCGTCGTCGGCGGGGCCGGCGGCGTCCTCGGCGTACCGCTCGCGCTGGCGCTGCTCGCGCTCCTGCCTGTCCTGGGGCTCGTCGTCCTGATCCCCGAGCTGCGCCGGCAGGCCGTGCCCGCCTGACGCCGGCGTCCGGCTCGCCGGGTCTCGACGGGCGTCAGGACTTCGTCCTTCCTGCTCGACCACCGATCCCGGTCATCGGGATCCCGGCCGGCGATCCGACCGGCGCCGGACCGACCCGTGCCAGGGTGGCCCCGTGCAGGTGGGGATGACGCTGCCCGTGATGGAGCCGGACCTGTGGGCCGCCGACGGGGTCCTGGAGGCGTGGGCCCGGGCGAGCGACGAGGGACCGTTCTCGTCGGTCTGCTTCGGGGAGCGGATGGCCTTCGACAACCCCGAGACGCTGACCCTGCTCGGGGCGGTCGCGGCGTGGACCCGGCGGGTGCGGATCGTGACCACGGTCGTCGTACCCCAGCTGCACGACCCGGTGCTGCTCGCCAAGTCCCTCGCGACCGGCGACCGGCTCAGCGGCGGCCGTCTCACCGTCGGGCTGGGCGTGGGAGGCCGGGTCGAGGACTACCGCGCGGTCGGCGCGGACCTCGGCACCCAGCGGATGCGCGAGCTGGGCGACCGGGCCGCCGTCATGCGCCGGGTCTGGCGCGGCGAGCGGGTCGGCGAGGACGTGGGGCGGGTCGGTCCGCCGCCGGTGCAGGAGGGTGGCCCGGAGCTGTTCGTCGGGACCACCGGTCCCCGGACGATCCGGTACGCCGCCGGGTGGGCCGACGGCCTCGCCGGCGTCTCGCTCGACCTGTCCCTGGAGCGGGTCGGCGAGCTGTTCGACATCGCCCGGAAGGCGTGGGCCGAGGAGGGTCGGCCGGCACCGCGGCTGACGACCTCGTTCTGGTTCGCGCTGGAGGAGACCTCCGGCGGCCGGGCGCGCGAGCAGGTGCACCGGCACCTGCGCCACTATCTGAGCTGGCTCCCCGGCGACCTCGTCGACGCGATGGCGCCGACGACCGGGTTCGCCGGCACCGTGCCCGAGCTGGTCGACCTGCTGCGGCGCTTCGAGGACCTCGGCACCGACGAGGTCCAGCTGATCCCGACCGGGTCCGACGTCGAGCAGGTGCACCGGGTGGCCGAGGCCCTGCACGGGGGCTGACCGGACGGACCGGTTCTGGCACAGTTCCGCCATGAAGCTCGGGATGTCCTTGCCGGTGACGGTGGACGGACTCTGGGATCCCCTCGACACCCTCGAGCAGTGGGCCCGCGCGATCGACGAGGGCCCGTTCGCCTCGACGACGATCGGCGGCCGGGTCGCCGGGGACAGTCCGGACATCGGCGCGCTCCTCGGCGCGGTCGCCGCCTGGACGAGCCGGGTCGAGATCGTCGCGGCCATCACGCCCCAGCTGTACGACGCCGTCCTGCTCGCCAAGTCGCTCGCGACCGTCGACCGGCTCAGCCAGGGCCGGCTGACGGTCGCGCTCGGCGTCAGCGCGCGCGACGACGACTACCGCGCCCTCGGCGTCGACCTGCGCACCCAGAACGTGCACCAGCTCGCCGACCGTGCCCGCACCATGCGCTGGGTCTGGCGGGGCGACCACCTCACCGACACCGTCCGTCCGGTCGGCCCGCGACCGGTGCGCGACAGCGGACCGCTCCTGCTGATGTCGTTGTTCGGACCGCACGCGGTCCGCAGCGGCGCGGCCTGGGCCGACGGGGTGCAGCACGTGATCGAGAGCCCGGACGAGCCGTGCCTCGCCGAGCTGGCCGAGATCTTCGACCTGGCGCGGGCGAGCTGGGCCGATGCGGGTCGTCCGGCGCCGCAGCTGCGGACGTCGTTCTGGTTCGCCCTCGACGAGACCGCGCCCGCAGGAGCGCGGCAGCAGATCGAGGACCACGTACGCGACTACGTCGACTGGGCCAACCCGGGCTACGTCGAGGAGACCGGCCGCGTCGCCGGGTACGCCGGGGACGCGGCGGGTCTCGTCGACGCCCTGCGGCGCTTCGAGGACCTCGGCGTCGACGAGGTCAACCTGATCCCCACCAGCGCCGACCCCGCCCAGGTGGGCATCGTTGCCGAGATCGCGGGAAAATTGCTCGGCTAGACCCCGGTCGCGGGTGCCGCGCGCCCTACGGTGTGCGAGTGCGCAACGACTGGATCCCGGGCGCCGCGGCCCTGCTCGTCACCGGGGCGATGGCGCTCGCGCTCGCCACGCTGCTGACGCCCACCGGCTCCTCCGGGCCTGAGACGCTCCAGCTGGTGCGCGAGCACGACAGCCGCTGGCTCGCGGTGTCGGCGATCTACTTCCTCGCCGCCGCGATGCTCATCATCGGACTGCCCTCACTGCTGGTGCTGGTCCCGGACCGGGGCCGGAACGTCGCCTTCGCCGCCACGGTCTCGCTCGCCGTGGGGTTCATCGGCGTCGCCGGCTACGCGATGCTGCTCGTCTTCTTCCGCGCCCTGGCCGTCACCGACGCGCTGCGCGACCACAGCATCGACGCCGTGACGGAGGAGACGGGGCTGCGGGTCTTCCTCTACGGCTGGATCCTGGCCTTCTACCTCGGCGAGCTGCTGCTCGCGATCGCGTTCCTGCGGGCCGGATCGGTCCCGCGCTGGGTGCCGGCGCTGTTGCTGCTGCACGTGCTGACCCTGCCGCTCGGCCCGCTGCTGCCCGAGGCGGTCGCGCGCGGTTCGATCCTGGCCTTCGCGCTGGCCTTCGCCGGCGCGGGCATCCGGGCCGCGAGCCCGCCGCCCGGGACCAGGCCGCGTTGAGGTCTCCCGGCCCGACTACGTCGACTCGCCGGACACGAGCCAGCGTCCATCGGCGTAGAGCATCCAGAACCTCCTGACCTCGCCTCCGCCGGTCGGGGCCTCCACCAACGCCTCGCCGGACGGGTCCCAGGCCGGCACCTCCATCGCCGCGTCCGCCGGAGGGAGCCGAATCCGGCCCATGCGTGCCGCGCGCTCGGGACAGCTCGTCCCCGGACCGCCGAGCGAGGGGTGTCGGCGGAGCAGGTCGGCGTGGAGCCCGGACCCGGGTGCTTCCAGGTCGCACACGCCCGGGTCGCTCGCGGCCGCGGCGGCCAGCCAGTCCCGCAGCCCGTCCTCGGCGGCGTCGTAGGAGTCCTCCGACCCGCAGCCGGTCAGCGCGAACCCGGCGGCCACGCAGGCCGCCAGGAAGAGCAGGCCACGACGCACGGGATCGGACACGGGACTCCTTCGGGCGAGGTTGTCGGGATCAGGCCGCGTTGAGGGCGGCCGCCAGCTCGCCGACCTGGGCCAGCGGGGCGTCGTACCCGGGGAAGTAGCAGCAGACCCGCTCGGCCACCGCGCCGAACCGGCGGTCGAGCTCGGCGGCGCACTCCTCCGGGGTGCCGCGCACGCCGATCGTCTCGACCATCTCGTCGGTGACCAGGGCCATCATCGCGGCGACGTCGCCGCGCTTGGACAGGGCGTTCAGCTCGGGCTGGAGCTCGCCCCAGCCCTCCACGTCGAGGACGGAGCGGTACGCCGGGGTCGAGCCGTAGAACGCGAGCAGCCCCCGGACGCCGAGCGTGGCCGCCTCGAGCTCGGCCGGTGTGCGGCCCATCGCGAGGATGGCCTGCGGGAAGATGCCGATCGACTCGCGGCCGGCCAGCTCCAGGCCCTCCTGTACGGCGGGGAGCGTTCGCTCGGCGAAGTGGCGCCGGCTGTGGAAGGGCATCACCAGCAGCCCGTCGGCCACCTCCGCCGCGGTCCGGGTCATCACCGGTCCGAGCGCGCCGAGCAGCACCGGCGGGGCGCCGTACGGGTTCGGGCCGGGGACGAACGTGGGCGGCATCAGCGTGTGCCGGGTGTGCTCGCCGCGGAAGTCCAGCGGCGTGCCGTGCTGCCAGGAGCCGAGGATCGCCTTCACGGCACCCACGATCTCGCGCATCCGAGCCGCGGGCGGCGACCAGGTGGCGCCGTACCGCTTCTCGATGTGCGGGCGGATCTGCGAGCCCAGCCCGAGGCGGAAGCGGCCCTTCGACATCAGCTGCAGGTCCCACGCGGTGTGCGCCAGGTGCATCGGGGAGCGTGGCATCGCGATGGCGACGTTCGTCATCAGGTCGGTCTCGACCACGCCGGCGGCGGCCGCCAGGGGCAGGAAGACGTCGTGCGGCCCCTCGAAGGTGAACAGGCCGTCGACCCCGGCCGCGACGAGCTCGCGGGCGCGGTCGGCCGCGACGTCGGGTCGGGCGTCGAGCTGGACATCGAGGAGCATGGTGGGATCCTCACCCGGGTGGCGGCGGGAGACGATGGGAGTCCCGCTGAGTTGAAGTGTCCGTCAGGACTCAGGCCGGGGGTACCCGGCGGCTCAGCGCCGCGCTCGCGAGCGCGGCCAGCAGCCAGACCCCGGCCACCGTGAGCAGTGCGCCACGGAAGCCCGCCTCGCCCGGGCCGCCGCCGTACACCGTCATCAGCGCGACGCTGGACGCGCTGCCCACCGCGAAGCCGATGTAGCGCAGCACCTGGTTGAACGCCATCGCGCTGCCGGTCTCGGCGCGCGGCACGTGCGGCACCATCAGCGCCGCGAGCGAGGAGAAGGTGAAACCGCTGCCGAGGCCGCCCACCGCCATGCAGGCGAGCACCTGCCAGAGGTGGTCGTGCTCGACCGCCAGCAGCACGGTCGCGGCGAGGAAGACGACGCAGCCGGTCGGGAGCAGCACCGCGTCGCCGAACCGGCGGCCGACCGCCTGGGCCAGCCTGCTCCCGACGACGCTCATCACGGAGTACGGCACCAGCACCAGGCCGGCGACGGTGACCGGCTCGCCCAGTCCCCAGCCCGGCACGTCGGACTGGACCAGGACGATGACCAGGGTCAGCAGGCTGTACATCCCGATGCCGGCCACGACCGCGACCAGGTTCGGACCCGCGAGACCGGGCCGGACCGCGAGCCGGAGGTCGACGAGCGGATGCGGACTGCGCAGGGTCCGGCGTACCCAGGCCGCGAGGAGGAGTACGCCGAGCGCGGCCGCGCCCGTCGTACGCCCGGAGGTCCAGCCCCAGGTCTCGCCCCGGCTGACGGCGAGCAGCACGCCCACGAGGCCGAGTGCGACCAGTGCTGCGGCCGGCCAGTCGACCGGGCTGGGCTCCTCGCCGGCGGCGCTCGGCACGAACGCCCACGCCATCAGCAGGGTCAGCCCCGTGAGGGCGGTGCCGAGCCAGTACGCCGCCGCGAGTCCCCAGCTCTGCGCGACCAGGGCGGTCAGCGGGTAGCCGAGCCCCGCGCCCGCGACGGTCGCCACCGACAGCATCGCGACCACCTGGGGGAGCCGCGGCCCGGGCCAGACGTCCCGGGCGACCGCGAACGCCAGCGGCACCAGCGCCAGGCCGACGCCCTGCAGGGTGCGCCCGGCGAGCAGGGTCGGCAGGCCGAACGGCAGCGCCGCGAGCGTGGTCCCGAGGGTGACGACGAGGAGGCCCGCGAGGATCGTCGGTCGCCGGAGCCGCCCGCTGCCGAACCGGCCCACGACCGGCGTACTCACCGCGCCCGCGACCATGGTGGCGGTCAGCGTCCACTGCGCGTCCTCGAGCGGTACGTCGAGGTTCGCCGAGATCGCCGGCACCAGCGGGGCGCCGAGGCTGCTCACGACCGCCGTGATCGTGGTGAGGAGGACCAGCGTCACGAAGGTGAGTCGCCTGGCCACTCCGCGACGCTAGTCGGCGCGTCCCGGCGTCAGGCGAGCAGGGTGGTCAGCTTGTCGACGGCGCGGTAGCCCGGCGGGAGTCCGGTGAGGACGGCGGCCCGCGAGTCGCTGTGCTCGGTGCGCAGCGGCAGGATCGCCTGGTAGGCGGGCGAGTCGTACCAGGCCAGGGCGGCGTCGCGGTCGGGGAAGGCGATGATGACGATGTCGCCCGGCCACTCGCCCTCGACGGCGTGGACCGGGCCGCCGTGGACGAGGAAGTGGCCGCCGTACGGCGCGAGCGTCGCGTCGATGCGCTCGATGTAGTCGATGATCTCTTCGCCGAGGTCGACGTCGCGGAGCTCGGCGATGGCGTAGGCAGGTGTGGTGGTCATGTCCGGAAGTCCACCGCTCCGAGGTCATGGCGTCGATGACCTCGGAGGTAGTCGGCGCGACCGGCGAGGGCGTCGTACCGTCCGTGCATGACGCCGAGCGCCGAGCACGCGGGGGACCTGATCCGGAGCTGGCGGCGGCGCCGCCACCTGTCCCAGCTGGAGCTGGCCCACCGGGCCGACGTCTCCAGCCGGCACCTCAGCTTCGTCGAGACCGGCCGGTCCCGCCCGACGTCCACGATGATCCTGCGGCTGTGCGAGCAGCTCGACGTACCGCTGCGTGAGCAGAACCGGGTGCTGCTCGCGGGCGGGTTCGCACCCGAGCACCCCGAGCACGCCCTCGCCGACCCGCCGATGGCCGACGTCGCCGCCGCGATCGACGGCATCCTGACCGCGCACCTGCCCTTCCCCGCGTTGGTGGTGGATCCCGGCTGGGACCTGGTGTCGGCCAACGACGCCGTCTACGCGCTCCTCGACGGGGTCGCTCCGCGCCTGCTCGAACCGCCCGTCAACGTCATCCGGCTGACCCTCGACCCCGACGGCCTCGCCCCGCGGATCGCCAACCTCGACGAGTGGCGCGAGCACCTGCTCGTCCGGCTGGCCCACGAGCACGACGCCACCGGCGACCCGCGCCTCGCTGCACTCCTGGACGAGCTGGGACCGGTCGGCCGGGTCGGCGCCCGGACTCCCGGGCTCGTGGTCCCGTTGCGCCTGCGCACCCCGGGCGGCGGCGAGCTGTCGTTCCTGTCCACCACCACCGTCTTCGGTACGCCGCGCGAGGTCACCCTCTCCGAGCTCGCCATCGAGGCCTTCTACCCGGCTGATGCCGCCACGCGGGCCGCGCTGTTGGTGCCGGGGGTTGCTGCGGGCTGAGGGGCGGGAGCGGGCCGACCCGCGGCCTGTCAGGAGGCCGCAATTGCAGCGGTTGGGCATGCCGGGAGCGCGCCGACCTGTCCAAGCGCCGCAATTGCGGCCGTTGGACATGCTCCGGGCGGACGACCCCGTCATGCGGCCGCAATTGCGGCGGTGGTGCGCGGTGCCGGCCGCGGGCCGTCCTACGGCCGCAATTGCGCCGTCCGTGCAGATCGGCGGCGCCAGAACCCGTCCTACGGCCGCAATTGCGGCCGCCGGACAAGCCACCGAACCGCCCCCGCACACCATTGCTAAACAAACAGACGGTTGGTAGCGTCTCTGTGACCCCGCTCTCACTCTCGCTGAAGCTGAAGGAGTCCTATGGGACAGCTGGATGGCCGGATCGTCGTCGTCACGGGCGGAGGTCGCGGCCTCGGCCGCTCCCATGCCCTGCTGCTGGCGGCGGAGGGGGCGCGGGTCGTGGTCAACGACCTGGGGGCCGGGCTCGACGGGCAGGGCGGGGACGGCGGGCCGGCGCACGACGTGGTCGACGAGATCGTCGCTGCGGGCGGGGAGGCGACGGCCGACGGCTCGGACATCTCGACGCGGGAGGGTGCCGCGGCGCTCGTGGCGCGGGCGGTGTCGACGTACGGCCGGCTCGACGTCGTGGTCAACAACGCCGGCATCCTGCGGGACGCGCCGATCTCGCGGCTGTCGTACGACGACTGGGACGCCGTCCTGGGAGTGCACCTGCGGGGGCACTTCGCCGTGGTCCGCGAGGCGGTCGACCACTGGCGTCCCCGGGCCAAGGCCGGCGAGGACGTCCGCGCGTCGGTGATCAACACCGTGTCGGCGTCCGGCACCACGCACGTCCTCCCCGGACAGGCCGCGTACGCCGCCGCGAAGTCCGGCATCGCCGCCTTCACCCAGGTCGCGGCCGCCGAGCTCGGCCGGATCGGCGTCCGGGTCAACGCCGTCTCGCCGGGTGCGCGCACCCGGATGACCGCGTCCACGCCGGGCGAGATCGGCGAGCTGATGGCGCGCCCGGTGCCGGCGGGCGAGCTCGACGTGTTCAGCCCGGACAACGCCGCCCCGCTGGTCGCCCACCTGGCGGCGGCGGACACCGCGATCACCGGTCGGGTCTTCGCCGTGCGCGGCGGACTGATCGAGGAGCTGCTGCCGTGGTCGGTCCGGCCGGGCTGGGAGCTCACGCACGACCACAACTGGACGACCGGACTGGTCGCTCGCGGGATCCAGGAGCAGGACGCCCTCGCCGCACCCGACCGCGGGTTCGTGGCCGACCGAACGGGAGCACACGCATGACGACCATGACGCAGACCGCGGAGCCCTTCGAGGCGCTGGCCCGGCCCGGGACGCTGATCGACGCCTTCGAGCGGGTCGTCGCCGCGCGGGCCGACCGGACGGCGGTGCGCAGCCACGACGGCCGGATCTCCTGGACGTGGTCGGAGCTGGCCGAGCGCGTCACCGCGATGGCGCGCGGCTTCGTGGCCGCCGGGATCGCGCCCGGCGACAAGGTGGCGCTGCTGATGCGCAACCGTCCGGAGTTCTACGTCGTCGACCTCGCGCTCGTCCGGATCGGCGCCGTGCCCTTCTCCCTCTACGCCTCGTCGTCGCCGGAGCAGAACGACTACGCCCTCGCCGACTCCGGCGCCGTCGGCGTCGTGGTGGACCCGGCGTACCAGGCCATGCTGAACGGCGTCCGGCTGCCGCAGCACCGCCTCCAGCTCGACGGGGAGCCGGCCGAGGGCTGGCGGCTGCTCGCCGACGTGGCCGCCCAGGGCGAGGGGGTCGACCTGTCCGCGGTCGCACCGCCGGGCCCCGACGACGTGGTCACGATGATCTACACGAGCGGCACGACCGGGACCCCCAAGGGCGTCCTGCTCTCGCACCAGAACCTCCTGACCTGCGCCGAGGCGACCCTGCTGACCCAGGAGATCCCGGCCGGCACCGTGACAATCTCCTGGCTGCCGTCGGCGCACGTCGGCGACCGGCTCGGTGGGTACGCCATCCCGCTCTACCAGGGCTTCGAGGTCGTCACGCTCGACGATCCCCGCGAGGTCGTCGCCACCGTCGCCGACGTGCACCCGGGCTACTTCTACGGCCCGCCGCGCATCTTCGAGAAGCTCCGGGCCGGGTTCGACACCTGGGTCCTCGGTCTCGACGACGAGGCGGCCGAGCGCACCCGTCAGGCGCTGAGCCGCGGGTTCGAGCGCGTCGACGTCGAGCAGGCGGGAGGTACGCCGTCGCCCGAGCTGCTCGAGGCGACCGAGCGCGACCGTCGCGAGGTCTTCCGGCCGTGGCTGGAGTCGGTCGGCCTCGAGCGCCTCCGGGTCGTCGTGGTCGCCACCGCCCCGAACCCCGGCCCGCTGATGGGCTTCTTCCACGCCCTCGGCGTACCGATGGGTGAGGCGTACGGCGCCACCGAGACGAGCGGCGGAGGGACGGCGGCGCGGCCGGACCGGATCCGGATCGGCACCGTCGGCGAGGTCAGCATGCACATGGAGCTGCGCCTGCTCGACGACGGCGAGGTGCTGCTGCGCGGCCCCCAGGTCATGCAGGGCTACCACGGTCGTCCGGAGGCGACGGCCGCCGCGATCGACGCCGACGGGTGGCTGCACACCGGCGACCTCGGCAGCCTCGACGAGGACGGCTACCTGCGCATCGTGGGTCGCAAGAAGGAGCTGATCATCAGCTCCTCGGGCAAGAACATCTCGCCCGTCACGGTCGAGTCGGCGATCCTCACCTCCAGCCCGTTCATCGGGCAGATGTGCTGCCTGGGCGACGCCCGTCCCTACAACGTGGCGCTGATCGTCCTCGACGGCGAGTACGTCCGCGAGTGGGCGCGCGCCAACGGCCTGGAGTCGGCGGACCTCGAGACGCTGAGCCGCGACCCGCGGGTGGTGGCCGAGGTCGAGGCCGGCGTGGCGCAGGGCAACGCCCGGCTGAACCGGCCGGAGCAGATCAAGAGGTTCCGGATCGTCCCGGGGGAGTGGCTGCCGGGGAGGGAGCTGACCGCCACCTCGAAGATGCGGCGCTCGGTGATCGCCGAGCAGTACGAGGCCCTGGTCGAGGAGATGTACGCATGAGTGAGTCCACCGAGCCGCTCGTGCTCCTCGACGTCGCCGACGGCGTCGCCCTGCTGACGCTGAACCGACCCGACCGGCTCAACGCCGTCGACAACCACCTCATGGACCACTTCCTGGCCCGGCTCGACGAGGTCTCCGCCCGCGAGGACGTGCGCGTCGTCGTGGTGACCGGGGCCGGGCGAGGGTTCTGCGCCGGTGCGGACCTGAGCGTCCTCAACGACCTCGGGAGCGGCGAGCAGGGGGTCGAGATGCCGGGGATGGACTACCTTGGCGCCCGGACGGTCCCCAAGCCCGTGATCGCGGCCGTCAACGGGCCGTGCGCCGGCCTCGGGCTGATCCTCGCGCTCACCTGCGACCTCCGGTTCTCCACCCCCACCGCACGGTTCGGCACGGGGTTCGCCCGGATCGGGCTCGTGGCGGAGCAGGGCCTCGCCTGGCTGCTGCCCCGGGTGGTCGGGCCGTCGCGCGCCCTGGACCTGCTGTACACCGCGCGCCTCTTCGACGGTGCGGAGGCGGCGCAGATCGGTCTCGTCGACCGGCTCTTCCCGCCCGAGTCGCTGCTGGAGGAGACGCTCGCGTACGCCCGCTCGATCGCCGCGTCGAGCTCCCCGGTGTCCCTCGGGGTGATCAAGTGGCAGGTGCAGCGCGCCCTGGAGACCACGCTCGAGCAGGCCATGGCGGACGCCGATCCGCTCACCCGCCGCTCCCTCGCCGGCCGGGACTTCACGACCGTCGGGGCCTACCTGCGCGGCGGCGACGTGCCGTCGTACCTGCCGCTCGCGACGGACCAGCGGCTCGGCGACGAGCCCCCCGTCGACCTGATCGCCACGGACGTCCCCGTGCCCGGCTAGTCCATGCGGATAGTTACGACCTTTTTCATTGACAACCAAACGGTTGGCAGACTAGAAAGGCGCTTGTGATCAGCACCACAGCAGAGGACCCCGAGCTCTCGCCGACGGCGGCGCCGGCCGACCCGCGCGCGGCCCTACGGGTCAGGGGCCTGAGCAAGACGTTCGGCACCACCCAGGTGCTGCGCGACGTCGACCTGGAGATCCGCGCCGGCGAGATCCACGCCTTCGTCGGCGCCAACGGCTCCGGGAAGTCGACCACGATCAAGGTGCTGGCCGGCTACCACGGCGCCGACCCGGGCGCCGAGGCCGAGCTCGACGGGACGCCGCTCGACCTGGGCGCCCGGGCGGTCAAGCGCCACGACGACCTGCGCTTCGTGCACCAGGACCTCGGGCTCGTGCCCGACATGAACGCCGTCGACAACATGGCCCTCACGCACGGGTTCCGACACGGCCGGTTCGGCCGGATCGACTGGGCGGCCCAGCGGGAGTTCACCCGCCAGGCCCTCCAGCGGTTCGGGACGAGCATCGACATCGACACCCCGCTGGAGTCGCTGAGCGCGGTCGTCTGCACCGAGATCGCCATCGCCGCCGCCATGCACGGCTGGGAGGCCGGCCAGGGCGTCCTCGTCCTCGACGAGCCGACGGCGATGCTCCCCCCGGCGCAGGTCGGCCGGCTCTTCGAGATCGTCCGCCAGGTCCGGTCCTCCGGCGCGAGCGTGCTCTACGTGTCGCACCGCCTCGACGAGATCTTCGAGCTCGCCGACCGGGTCAGCGTGATCCGCGGCGGGCACATCGTCGCCACCCGCGACGTGAGCACGCTGACCACCGACGAGCTGGCCGACCTGATGGTCGGCCAGGAGGGCTCGTCGGCCCGCAACGTCGGCAAGAGCGCGCCGGGCTCGGAGGTCGTGCTGCGTGCCGACGAGCTCACGGGCAGGACCATGCGCGGGGTCAGCTTCGAGCTGCACCGCGGCGAGGTGCTCGGCATCGCTGGCCTGGTCGGCTCGGGCTCGGAGGAGGTGCCGTACGCCGTCGCCGGCCACCTCGGCTCGCTCCTCGGCGGCCGGATCGACCGGATGACCGACGGCGGCGGCCGACGTCGCCGCGCCGTACCCCTGGTCCCCGCCCACCGGCTCCAGGAGGGCGTGTTCCTCGAGGCGAGCGTCGCGGAGAACCTGAGCATCTCCTCCCTGGGCTCGCTCTCGCGGGGGCCGCGGCTGAGCGCCCGCGCCGAGGAGGCGATGGTCGACGGCTGGATCGACCGGCTCGGCATCGACGCCCCGCACGGCGACACCCTGATCGCCACCCTGAGCGGCGGCAACCAGCAGAAGGTCGTCCTCGCCCGCTGCCTGAACCAGGATCCCGAGATCCTCGCGATGAGCGAGCCGACGGCGGGCGTCGACATCGCCACCCGCTCCCGCATCTACGACCTCGTCGCCCGGGAGGCGGCCGCCGGGCTCAGCGTCGTCGTCACCTCCTCGGACCTGCAGGACCTGGTGGCGATGTGCACCCGCGTCCTCGTGATCCGCGACGGCCGCGTGGTCCAGGAGCTCCTCGGCGAGGCCGTCACCGAGACCGACATCATCCGCGCGATGGAAGGAACGACCGCAGCATGAGCGACTCCTTGACCGAGGTCGTCGAGCGCCCCGCTCGCAACGGCCCCACGCCGCCCCCGCCGAGGGCGCGGAAGCCGTGGTCGCGACACCTGGCCTTCACCAACATCGGTGCCGTCTACGTGCTCATCGCGCTCGTCGTGGTCTTCGGCGTGTGGGTGCCCGACACCTTCCTCACCCTCGACACGTTCCGCCAGATCCTGAACAGCAACGCGGTCACGGCGCTGGCGGCGCTGAGCATCATCATCCCGCTGTCCGCACGGGTCTTCGACCTCTCGATCGGCGGCACCATCACGCTCACCGGCGTCGTGGTGACCCAGCTGATCGTCGAGCGCGGCCTGAGCGTGCCGGTGGCCATCGCGCTCGCGCTGGTCGTCGGCATCCTGATCGGCACGCTCAACGCCGTGATCGTGGTGGTGCTCAAGATCGACTCGTTCATCGCGACGATGGCGAGCGGGGCGCTGCTCGCGGCCTTCACGACGATGGTCACGGGCGACGTCGACGTCACCGGCGTCGAGCTGAGCGAGGGCTTCGACGAGTTCGGGCAGCACCTCGTCGGCGGCTTCGCGCTGCCGGTCTACTACGCGCTCCTGGTCGCCGTCGTGCTGTGGTTCGTGATGCAGCAGACCGCCTTCGGCCGGCGCATGTACGCGACCGGCTTCAACAAGGACGCGGCGCGCCTCGCCGGCGTACCGACCGAGACCCTGCGCTTCGTCTCGCTGATGATCTCGGGCGGCATCGCGGGCCTCGCCGGCATCGTCCTCGCCGGGACGCTCGCCGCCGGCTCTGTGACCGCCGGGGCGCCGTACCTGCTCGGTGCCTTTGCGGCCGCCTTCCTCGGCGCGACCCAGCTGCACGGCGGCAAGTTCAACGCGTTCGGGACCCTCATCGCCGTCCTGCTCCTGGGGACGGGCGTCGTCGGTCTCGGTCTGGCCGAGGCGCCGACCTGGTCGCACGACCTGTTCACCGGCGTCGTCCTGATCGTCGCGCTCGTGGCCACCCGCTACCAGCGCAGCAACCGCAAGCAGGGAGCGGCGAGCTCCGCCGACTGACCCCCTCTCGCCTCCTCCATCCCTGCCCGGGCCGGGCCGGGCAGCTCTGCCATTCCCTCATCCAGCTCGTCATGTCATCCAGAAGGAACGTGGTCACCATGCACTCCACTACCCGACTCAGCGGAGGTCGCCTGCGGGCGATCGGTCTCGGCGCCGTCGCCCTCACGCTCGTGCTGGCCGGTTGCGGCAGCGACTCCAACGCCGACTCCGGCGAGGAGGGATCCAGCGCCGACCAGCTCGCCGAGGCGCGGACCATCACCGAGGAGTCCATGCAGCGGCCGACCACGATCCAGGACCTGGGCCCGATCGGCGCGCCGGTGCCGACCGGCAAGACCATCGCCAGCATCCTGTGCGGCCTGAAGAGCTGCGAGGAGCTCAACAGCATCTTCATCGACGCGGCGGAGGTGCTCGGCTGGAAGGTCGTCACCATCCCGACGACCGGTGCGCCCGAGAGCGTCAAGGCCGCCTGGCAGCAGGTCGTGCAGATGCAGCCGGACGGCGTGATCGCCTCCGGGCACGACACCTACCTCTACGCGGACGAGCTGGAGAAGGTCGTCGACGCCGGGATCCCCGTGGTCCAGAACTCGCTCACCGAGGAGGCCACCGAGGAGAACGGCCTGCTGGCGTCGTACAACAACTCGCAGACGACGCGCGCGGGCGGCCTGGCGGCGGCCTTCGTCGTCGACCACTCCCAGGGCAAGGCCAACACGCTGTACGTCGACCTGCCCGCCTTCAAGGTGCTGGAGGCCGTGCGCGAGAACTTCGAGGAGGAGTACGACAAGCTCTGCCCCGGGTGCGGCTACGAGACGATGGACGTCGCGCTGACCCAGGTCGGCAAGGAGATCCCCAACCTGCTGGTCTCCAAGCTGCGCGCGAACCCGGACATCAACTACGTGCAGATGCCCACCGGGGCGATGAGCGCCGGCGTCGGCGCCGCGCTGAAGGCCGCCGGTCTGGCCGAGAAGGTCAACGTCGTGACCACCGCGTCCGGTGCCACGAACTTCGCCGCCGTCGCCGCGGGTGACGAGCTGGCCGCGCAGGCGCTCGGCTTCTACGAGCTCATGTGGCTCGAGGCCGACACCCTGGCCCGTTTCTTCGCCGGCGCCGAGGTCGGGGACCGCAACGCGATCCCGATGATCCGCCAGACGCTGGTCGAGGACAACGTCGTCGAGACCAACGGTCTCTACCCCCTCGTCGAGGACTACGACGCGCAGTTCAAGGCCCTGTGGGGCATGGAGTGACGGCGCTGCACGGACGCCGTCCGGTCATCCTGGGCGCGACCCGGACGCCGATCGGTCGCGGTCACCTCGAGAAGGGGGTGTTCCGCGACGAGCACCCCGCGGCGCTCCTGGGCCGGACCTACCGCTCGCTGCTCGACCAGGTCGGGCTCGACCCCGCGGCGGTGGACGACGTGATCGCCGGCTGTGCCCAGCAGATCGGCGTCCAGTCGGCCAACATCGCGCGTACGGCGTGGCTGCACGAGGGCCTCCCCGTCGAGACCGCCGCGACCACCGTCGACCGGGCGTGCGGCTCCTCGCAGCAGGCGGTGAACACGGCGGCCGCCGTCACGGCCTGCGGGTCCGCGGACGCCGTCATCGGGGCCGGTGTCGAGCACATGGGCCGGGTGTCGTTCGCGGCCGGCCCGGACACCCAGCGCACCTGGGGCGAGCCGTACACCGAGCAGGTCCTCGCCCACCACGCCCTCGTCGGGCAGGGCGAGGCGGCGGAGATGATCTCCGACGACCGCGGCATCACCCGGGCCGAGATGGACGAGCTGGCGGTGCGCTCGCACCGGCTGGCGGCCCGGGCGGTCACCGAGGGCCGCTTCGACCGGGAGCTGACGCCGGTCGAGACCGCGCACGGTGTGGTGGAGGCCGACCAGGGCATCCGCCCGTCGACCGACCTCGACGCACTGGCCGGCCTGCGCCCGGCCTTCCGGCCCGACGGCCGGATCACCGCGGGGAACTCCTCGCAGATCTCCGACGGGGCCGCCGCCGTACTCGTTGCGGACGAGGGCTGGGCGCTCGAGCGCGGGCTCCGGCCGCGCGCCCGGATCGTCGACGCGGTGACGGTCGGCTGCGACCCGGTCCGGATGCTCGAGGGGCCGATCCCGGCGACGCGGAGGATCCTCAAGCGCAACGGCCTGAGCATCGACGACATCGACCTGTTCGAGGTCAACGAGGCGTTCGCCGCGATCGTCCTGGCGTGGGAGCGCGAGCTCGGACCAGACCGGGACCGGGTCAACGTCAACGGCGGCGCCATCGCCCTCGGTCACCCGCTGGGCGCCTCGGGTGCCCGGCTGATCACGACCCTGCTGCACGAGCTGGAGCGGGACGACAAGGAGCTCGGCTTGGTCACCATGTGTTGCGGCGGCGGGTTCGGCACGGCCACCCTCATCCAGCGGATCGGCTGACCGGATGAGGATCGGGTTGAGCGTCGGGGCCGGCGGCATGGGCGGCTCGCCCATCGCCGCGCTGGCCGTCGTACCGGAGGCCGAGCAGCTGGGCTTCGAGTCGGTCTGGGTCGGGGAGGCGTACGGTGCCGACGCCGTCAGCTCCATGGCCTGGCTCGCCGCCCACACCGAGCGGATGCGGCTCGGGACCAGCGTCATGCAGATGGTCGCGCGCACCCCGGCGATGACCGGGATGACGGCCGCCGGCCTCGACCAGGTCTCCGGCGGGCGCTTCGTCCTCGGCCTGGGCACCTCGGGCCCGCAGGTCGCTGAGGGCTGGCACGGCGTCTCGTTCGACCGGCCCGTCGCGCGGTCGCGGGAGTACGTCGACGTGGTGCGCGCCGTCCTGGCCCGCGAGGTCGTCACCTACGAGGGCCGGCACTTCCGGCTCCCGCTGCCCGACGGGGCCGGCAAGCCGCTGAAGCTCGCCACCTCCACCGTGCAGGACCGGGTGCCGATCTACCTCGCGGCGATGGGACCGAAGAACATCGAGCTGACCGGCGAGATCGCCGACGGCTGGCTGCCCATCCTCTTCAGCCCCGAGCACGCCGGCATCTTCCGGCGCTCCCTCGAGGCGGGAGCCGCGCGCGCCGGCCGCGACGTCGGCGAGGTCGCGATGACCCCGATGGTGAGCATCGTCGTCACCGACGACGTGGACGCCGGGCGCGACGCGCTCCGGCCGTTCCTGGCGCTCTACATCGGCGGCATGGGCTCGCGGGAGAACAACTTCTACCTCAACCTCGTCGCCGAGTACGGCTTCGAGGAGAACGCCCGGAAGGTCCAGGACCTCTACCTGGCCGGCAGCAAGCGGGAGGCCGAGGCCGCGGTGAGCACGGAGCTGATCGACGCGCTCACGATCGTCGGTCCGGCCGCCGCGGTGGCCGAGCGGCTGACGGCGTACGCCGACGCCGGGATCGAGACGATGGTCTTCAACTCGGCGCCGGGCATCGGCGTCGAGGCCCACCGCGCGCAGCTGCGCGCCCTCGCCGAGGCGGCGAGCCTGTGAACCCGCTGCTGTCCGGCGTCCGGGTCCTCGACCTGAGTCGGATGCTGCCGGGCGGGGTGATCTCCCAGATGCTGGCGGATCTCGGCGCGGACGTCGTGAAGGTCGAGCGGCCCGGGGTCGGAGAGGAGTCGCGGGCGTTCGGCGTACCCGTCGCCGGGACGACGGCCGGTCACGCCTTCCTCGACCGGGGCAAGCGCTCGGTCGCGCTGGACCTCCAGGACCCGCGCGGCGTACGGGCCGTGCACGCGCTGGCGCAGGACGCGGACGTGGTGCTCGAGTCGTTCCGTCCGGGCGTCGCCGACCGGCTCGGCGTGGGGTACGACGACCTGATCGCGGTCAACCCGCGGCTGGTCTACTGCTCGATCAACGGGTACGGCACGGGCGGTCCGCGCGACCACGAGCCCGGCCACGACCTGAACTACCTCGCGTACGCCGGCGCCACGGGCTTCGGCGGCAGCCGCACCCACGGCCCCGCGATCGCCGGGGTCCAGACGGCCGACATCGTGGGCGGCCTGACCGGAGGCGTCGGCCTGCTGGCCGCGCTCCTCGGCGTCCGTGCGGGCGGCGACGGGTGCCACGTCGAGGTCGGGCTCGCGGACGCGGCGCTCTGGGCGCTCGGCATCCACGTCTCGTCCTGGCTCGCCGGTGACGAGGCGCAGGGTCCCGAGTCCACCGCCGTCACGGGTGCGACGCCGTCGTACCGGGTCTACGAGTGCGCCGACGGCCGCCACCTGGCGGTGGGCGCGGTCGAGCCGCGGTTCTGGGCCGAGTTCACCGAGGTCCTGCACCGGCCCGACCTGGCGGCCCGCCAGCACGACCCGCAGGCCATCGCCGAGGTCGCCGACGTCGTCGCGACCCGGACGCTGGACGAGTGGGCGAAGCTGCTCGAGGGTCGGGAGACCTGCGCGACGCCCGTGCAGGACTTCGCCGAGGTCGCTCGCGACCCGCAGTTCCTCGCCCGGCAGATGGTCGTCCCCGTCGCCGGAGCCCCCGACCACCAGCAGATCGGCACGCCCGTCCACGTCGACGGCCGACCGCCGGCCCGAGTCGGACCCGCGGCCGTCGGCGTCGGCCAGCACAACGCCGAGATCTTCGCGTCCCACGACCTCGACCCGGACGTCCACGCGGCGGTCCTGTCGTGGGCGCCGGCGTCCGGCCCGTCCCTGAACGACACCCCCGAGGAGAGCGCATGACGACCGTGCACGCCAGCCCCGTCGAGTCGACCTACGAGCCCATCGGCCCGGACGAGCGCGCCGCGCTCACCGAGCTCGCCTTCGGCATCGGACGTCGCTACGAGACCCGCGGTTTCGGCGACCTCGACGCCGCGCGCGACCACTGGCGCGAGGTCACCGAGGCCGGCCTGGCCGCGATCTCGCTCCCCACCGAGTACGGCGGCGCCGGCACCATGTCGGATTTGCTCCTGGTGGCGGAGCGGCTGGCGGCGGGCGGCTACCCCGCCGGGAAGCTCACCATCTCCAGCGCGATGGGTGGCGCCGTACTGCTGCGACACGGCAGCGAGGAGCAGCGCCGGCGCTGGGTGCCCGCGATCGGCGACGGTTCGCTGCGCTTCTGCTTCGCGCTGACCGAGCCGGGCGCCGGGTCCAACGCGGCCCGGATGACGACGACGGCCACCAAGACCGACGGCGGCTGGCGGATCTCCGGCGAGAAGACCTACATCTCGGCCGTCGACGACTCCGACATGATGCTGGTCGTCGCGAAGGACGCCGCCTCGGGCGGGTTCTCCCTCTTCTCCCTCCCGCTGCCCTGTGACCGGCTCCAGCTGCAGCCGGTCAAGGTGCTCGCGCCCGTGCCCGAGCGGCAGTGGACGGTGTACTTCGACGACGTCGAGCTCCCCGACGACGCGCTCGTCGGCGAGGCCGGCGGGGGTGGCCGGGCATTGTTCGACGGCCTCAACCCCGAGCGCCTGATCGTCGCCGCCCAGGCGGTCGGCATCGGTCGCTGGTGCCTGGAGAAGGCCGCGGCGTACGCCGGCCAACGGGTCGTCTTCGACGTGCCGATCGGCCAGCACCAGGCCGTGCAGCACCCACTCGCCGAAGCCCTGATCGACCTGGAGGCCGCCTGGGCGATGATCGAGCGCGGCGCGGCGGCGTACGAGAGCGGCGACGACCCGCGCGCCGCCGGCCTCGCCTGCAACATGGCGAAGGTCAAGGCGTGCGACGCCGGTCTGAAGGCCGCCGACGCCGCCCTGCAGACCTTCGGCGGCAGCGGCTTCACCTCCGAGTCGATGCTCTTCGACCGCTTCGGCTACCTCCGCCTGCTGAAGTCCACGCCCGTCTCCCGCGAGCTGGCCCTCAACCAGGTCGCCGTCTCGGGCCTGGGCCTGCCCCGGTCGTACTGAGGCTCGGCCGGCCAGCCGGCTTGTAACGCGATGTTCGCCGCACTACCCGCACGCTGCAACGGGCGTCTAGTGCGGCGAACGTCGCGTTACAGCTCACCCGCGCCCGCCCATCACAATCAAACGGTTGGTTGACAAGCGCGCATCGCGAGCGTTGAATGACCGTGGCCCCACTCGCGGGCCCCCGCGGCCTGAGGACTCGGCCGCCCACTCGTCTCCCAGCCCTCCGAAGGGACCTCATGAGCACCGATGTCGTCACCCCGTCCGTCACCGAGACCTTCGGTCCGGTCCGCCTCGACCTCGCCGACGGCGTGGCCACCGTCCTGGTCGACAGCCCGCCCGTGAACGCGATGGGCAAGGCCGTCCTGCAGGGCCTGGACGACGCCGCCCGCTGGCTGGCGGACTCGCAGGAGGCCCGCGTCGTCGTCCTGACCGGCGGCGGGACCAAGGCGTTCATGGCGGGTGCCGACATCTCGGAGTTCGAGGAGCTGCGCACGCGGCCGGACGGCATGCGCGAGCACAGCGCCTGGGCCGGGGGAGTGCTGGCCGCCTGGGCCGCGCTGCCGCAGCCGGTGATCGCCGCGGTCCAGGCCAGCGCGGTCGGGGGCGGCCTCGAGATCGCCATGACCGCCGACCTGATCCTCACCGAGCCGACGGCGAAGTTCGGCCTCCCCGAGGTCAAGCTCGGGCTGATCCCCGGGGGCGGCGGCACCCAGCGGCTCCCGCAGCGCGTCGGGCGGCCGCTCGCGCTCAAGCTGATGCTGCTGGGCAGCGTCGTCAAGGCGGCCGAGGCCGCCGAGGTGGGGCTGGTCGACGGGGTCAGCGAGCCCGGCCGGGTGGTCGACGAGGCCCGCGAGCTCGCCCTGCGCATCGCCGCGATGCCCCGCGTCGCCGTCCAGGCGCTCAAGCGCGCCACCCGGCCCGCGCTCGACGACGCGCTCGTCGAGGAGCGCTCGATCTTCCTCGAGGTCGCCGCCGCCGAGGACTTCAGCGAGGGCCTCGCGGCCTTCGTCGAGCGGCGTGCGCCCGTCTTCACGCACCGCTGAGCCCACCACCCCGAACGCGAGGAGAACCATGACCGACCATCCCGACGACGTGCTGCTGGTCGGCGGCACGCGTACGCCGTTCAGCCGCTTCGGCGGCGCCCTGCGTGAAGTGCCCAGCGTCGACATCGCGGCCTTCGCCATGCGCGCCGCGATGGAGCAGGCCGGCATCCGCCCCGAGGACGTCGACGAGGTCTACAGCGGTGTCACGATCCCGAGCGAGGAGTCGCTCGAGGGGTCGATCCCGGCCCGGGTCGCGATGCTGCGCGCCGGGATCCCCGAGGACCGGCTGTCGCTGACGATCGACCGCGCCTGCTGCTCCTCGATGACGGCCGCGCACCTCGGCACCCGGGCGATCCGCGCCGGCGAGGCCGACGTCGTGCTCATCGGCGGCGCCGACAACATGGGCCGCGCGGCGTTCCTGATGAACCCGACGATCCGGTGGGGCATCAAGCGCGGCGGCCCGAAGCTGAAGGACCCGATGGCCGAGCCGGGCGCCGACATCGGCGGCAAGCCCGTCGCCGTGGACGCCGGTGAGGTGGCGGTCGAGCACGGGGTGACCCGCGAGGAGGCCGACGAGTTCGCGCTGCGCAGCCACCAGACGTACTTCGAGGCCAAGGCCCGCGGCTTCTACGACGGGGAGATCACGCCGATCACCCACGACCTCGGCGACCTGGCCGAGGACGAGGGGCCGCGCGCGGACTCCTCGCTCGAGCGGCTCGCGCGGCTCCGGACGATCTTCGACGGCCCGCTCGTCACGCCCGGCAACGCGCCGGGCCAGGACACCGGCGGCTGCTACGTCGTCCTCGCCCGGCGCCGCTGGGTCGAGGAGCGGGGTCTGACCCCGCTCGCGCGGATTGCCGGCCTCGGCAGCGCCGCCCGGGCGCCCCGGGAGATCCCGGTCGCGCCCGCCGACGCCATCAACCGCGCCCTCGGCGCCAGCGGCTGGGACCTCGACAGCATCGACGGCTTCGAGATCAACGAGGCCTTCTCGTGCGTCCCGCTGGTCAGCGCCCGGGTGCTGGCCGACGGCCGCACCGAGGTCGAGAAGCGGGTCCTCGACCGCCTCAACGTCAACGGCGGCGCGGTCGCGATGGGTCACCCGCCGGGCGCGTCGGGTGCCCGGATCCTGCTGACCCTTGCGCGTCAGCTCGCCGCGCAGGGCGGCGGCCGTGGCGTCGCCTCGATCTGCGGCGGCCTGGGCCAGGGCGACGCCGCCGCGCTGGAGGCGGTCGGCTGAGCCGGACCGGCCCACGAAGAAGCCCTCCGGACCCATCGGGTCCGGAGGGCTTCGTCGTCGTACGAGCCGCGCCTAGCTCTCCTTGCGGATCTGCGGGACCACGGCGGCGGTGTCGTACCAGGACACGACCCGGGTGATCCGCTCGCCGTCGGTGTCGATCACGTCGGCGGCCGGGAAGGTGATCTCGGTGCCGTCGGGCAGGGTGCCGACGAAGGTGATCTCGACGGCCGCGCTGTCGCCCTCGACGATGAAGCGGGTCGGGCGGTCCTCGTGCTCGGCGAACTGCGCGACGACCGCGGTGAGCAGCCGGATCGCCTTGTCGCGGCCGCTCGTCGAGAGCGTCATGCCGTGCTGGATCGTCACGTCGGGGTGGAAGACGGCCACGAGGGTGGCCCAGTCGTGGGTGTTGACGGCGTCGAGGTAGCGCTCGACGAGGGAGCGGGTGGACATCAAGATCTCCTGGGAGTGAGGTCGGGGGTCAGGTCGGTCGGATGGAGCCCAGCTGGGCGACGCTGCACAGCAGCTCGCCGTCGCGGGCGAACAGCTGGGCGTTGCTCAGGCCGCGGCCGTCGCGCTGCCCGGGCGAGCGCTGGTCGAGCAGGAGCCAATCGTCGACCCGTGCGGGGGCGTGGAACCAGATGCTGTGGTCGAGGGAGAACCCCGACGCGCTCTGGCCGAACCACAGGCCGTGCGGCTGGATGCAGGCGTCGAGCAGGCACATGTCGGTCGAGTACGCCAGCAGCGCCGCGGCCAGGGCGCGGTCGCGCGGCGGCGTACCGGCCGGCCCGAGCCAGACCCGGGAGGCCGCCTCGGCGCCGGCGCCGTCCTGCAGTCGCGGCGGGGTGCTGACGTAGCGCAGGTCGAACGGCGAGTGCTCGTCCCACGGCCGGAACGTGTCGGAGTACGCCGAGAGCTGCGTGCCGATGTTGGGCAGCGACTCGGGAGCGGGCGCCGGGGGCATCGCCGCCTGGTGGGTCGGCCCCTGCCCGTCGGCGCCGAACATCGCGTCCATCCGCAGCAGCAGCCGCTCCCGCTGCAGGACCTCGATGGTGCGCCAGCTCGAGGAGCGGCCGGCGTGCACCGGCCGCACCTCGATGTCGACGCTCTCGTCGCCCCGGCCCACCTGGAGGAAGTAGGCGTGCAGGCTGCGGATCCACTGCCCCTCGGGGACCGTGTCGGCCGCGGCCGCGAGCGCCTGGCCGACCAGGAGGCCGCCGTACGGCACCCCCCAGTCGACCAGCGGTGCCTCGCCGCTGTAGAACAGCGTGCCCTGGCGGACCGGGGTGAGCAGCGTGCAGAGCTCGTCGAAGGCCGCCCGCGCCGAGCCGTGCGCGGGACGGGCCTCGTTACTGGGCGGAGCCGTAGTCACTGAAGCCGCGCCCCGTCTTGTAGCCGTAGTGCCCGGCGTTGACCAGGGCGCGCAGGCCCTGGGTGGCGCGGAAGTGGTCGCCGTAGTTCTCGGCCATCGCGGCGGCGGCCTTCACGAAGGTGTCGAGACCGCCCATGTCGGCGGTGTGCAGCGGGCCCATCGGGTGGTTGAACGCGAGCTGGCAGGCCCGATTGATGTCGTCCGGGCTGGCCACGCCCTCGTCGGCGACGCGCATCGCCTCGGAGATGAAGGCCATGATCAGCCGCGAGGTGACGAAGCCCTGGGTGTCCTTCTGGCAGACGATCGCCTCCTTGCCGTACCGCTCGCAGAGCTCGAGTGTCGTCTGCAGCGTCTCGTCGCTGGTCTCCACGCCGCGCACGACCTCGATCAGCTTCATCAGCGGCGGCGGGTTGAACCAGTGCGTCCCGATGACCCGGTCGGGGCGGTTGGTGGCGTTGGCGATCTTGGAGATCGCGAACTGCGAGGTGTTCGACGCGAGGATCACCTCGGGCCGGCAGACCTCGTCCAGGCGGCGAAAGACGTCGCGCTTGACGTCGACGTCCTCGACGATCGACTCGATCGCGTGGTCGGTCTCGCGGCCGGTCGCCTCCAGGTCGGTGCTGGTGGTGATCCGCTCGCGGGCCTCCTTGGCCTCGACGTCGCCGAGCGTGCTCTTGCGGACCATGCGCTCCAGGCTCCGCTCGATCCGGGCGATCCCGCGGTCGAGGTCGCCCTGCGCCACGTCGACGAGCGTCACCTCGAGCCCGGCGACCGCCGCGACCTGGGCGATTCCGTTGCCCATCTGGCCGCCACCGCCGACCACCATGACCTTGTTGATCTCGCTCATCTGTGCCTCTTTCCGGGCTGGTTGATCGATGCGCTCGACGCATCGATGACGTTGACCTTCTTACCAACCGATTGGTAGTTTGCGCAACATGTCAGGTATCAGTCAGTGGTCCCGCTACTGGGCGCGCTTCGGGGGCGGCCGGACCGCTCTCCTCTCCGACACGGGCGATCGGACCTGGGCCGAGCTCGAGCACGGCTGCGCCGAGGTCGCCGCCGGGCTGCGGGCGATCGGCGTCGTCAAGGGCGACCGGGTCGGCGGGCTGATGCGTAACGCCCCGGAGCACTTCGAGGTGGTCCTCGCGTGCGCCCGCCTCGGGGCGATCTTCGTGCCGCTCAACCCGCTGCTGACCGCGGTGGAGCTGCGCGACGTGGCCACGGACGCCGAGCTCTCCGTCGTGGTGACCGACGCCGACTTCGTCCCCGTGCTCGCGCCCCTGGAGGAGATGGTCGGCACCGACCGCATCTTCTTCGTAGGTACGCCGCCCGCCGGCGCCCGCGCGTACGCCGAGCTGCGCACCCACGGCACGGTCGACGACGACGCGGGCGTCGAGCCGTCCGACCCGCTGATGATCTGCTACACGAGCGGGACGACGGGCCGCTCCAAGGGCGCGGTCCTCACACACGCGAACATGGAGGGCGTGGCCGCCAGCGCGATCGCCGTCGACGCGCTCACCTGCCACGACCGCGCCATCGTGACCGTCCCGCTCGCCTTCACTGGCGCGGGGGTCTCCTTCGCCATCCCGTTCCTGCGCTGCGGCGGCTCCATCCTGATCCGTCACGAGTTCGTGCCGTCCCGCGTCCTCGACGACATCGAGCAGCGAGGCGTGACGTTCATCGGTGTGGTCCCGGTCATCCTCGAGCGGCTCTCCGCCGAGCCCGACTTCGCCGAGCGCGATCTCTCGGGCCTGCGGGTCGCCAAGTGCGGCGGGGCCGTCGTACCCGAGCACCTGATCCGGCTTTACATCGACCGTGGCGTGGACCTCGTCAACGCGTACGGACTCACCGAGGGGTCCGGTCTCAACCTGGAGCTGCCGGCCCACGACGCGCTGAACCGGCTCGGCTCGGTCGGCATCCCGCTGCTCGGTCAGGAGGCCCGGGTCGTCGACGCCGAGGGGAGGGACTGCGCGCCCGGCGACACGGGCGAGCTGCTGCTCGGGGGGAGCTGCGTGCTGAAGGAGTACTGGCGCGACCCGGCGGCGACCGCCGCCACGATCCGCGACGGCTGGCTGCACACGGGCGACCTCGCGACCGTTGACGCGGACGGCTACTTCCGGATCGTCGACCGCTCCAAGGACATGATCATCAGCGGCGGCCTCAACGTGTACCCCGCCGAGATCGAGGCGGTGCTCAGCGAGCACCCGGACATCGTCGAGGTCGCCGTCGTGGGGATGCCCGATGAGCGCTGGGGTGAGACCCCGGTCGCCTGCGTGGTCAGCACCGACCCGTCGCTCGACCTCGAGCGGCTCACGGAGTACGTCGCCGACTCGCTCGCGACGTACAAGCGCCCGCGCCGGCTGGAGCTGCGCGACAAGCCGCTGCCCCGGGGGATGAGCGGCAAGATCCTCAAGCGCGAGCTGCGGGCCGACCTCCTCGCGGATACGGCGGCCGAGCGGTGAGCGCCGACCTCGACAGCATCGAGGTCGAGCGTCACGGCCCGGTCACGGTGCTGACGTTGAACCGGCCCGACCGGCTCAACGCCCTCTCGCACGGGCTGTTGCGGAGGCTCGACGACCTGCTCGACGACCTGCTGTACGACTACCAGCAGCGGGTGCTGGTGCTCGCCGGCCACGGCCGGGCCTTCTGCGCGGGCATGGACCTCAAGGGTCAGGCCGCGGGTGACGCCTGGGTCGAGGACGCCGGACCCCGGCAGGCGCTCTACGCGCTCCAGGAGGCGGTCGGGCGGATCATCACCAAGCTCCGGGACGTCCCGCAGCCGGTGATCGCCGCCGTACACGGGGTGGCGGCCGGGGGCGGGCTCTCGCTGGCCTGCGCCTCCGACCAGCGGATCGTCGAGCCCGAGGCGCGCTTCATGGCGTCGTTCGTGAAGCTCGGCGTCTCCGGCGGCGACATGGCCTCCTCCTGGTTCCTGCCTCGGATCGTGGGCTGGGAGCGGGCCGCGGACATCCTCTACACCGGGCGCGAGGTCGGCGCCGAGGAGGCGCTCGCGATGGGCCTGGTCTCCCGGGTGGTCGAGCCGGGCACGGCTCGCGAGCAGGCGATCGAGCTCGCCGAGCGGATGTGCGCGACCGCGCCGTTCGGTCTGCGGATGACCAAGTCGCTGCTCAACCAGTCCCGCGACGGTCTCTCCCTGCACCAGCAGATCGAGCTCGAGAACCGCACCCAGGTGCTGCTCACGACGACCGACGACTTCGCCGAGGGGACGCGGGCCTTCGCCGAGCGTCGCCCCGCCGTGTTCCGGGACGCCTGATGACCGAGCAGCTCGCCCCGATCCGCGACGGCGCGGACCTCGAAGGCTTCCGGGACTACTTCAACGACCTCGCCGTGATCCGCGGCCTGTCCCTGAGCTGCGTCTCGCTGTCGCCCGGCCGGGCCGTCGCCGAGATGGTGGTCGACGACCGGCACCGCAACCCCGACGGCCCGGTCAACGGCGGCTACCTGCTGGCCATCGCCGACGTCACCGCGGGTGCCGCCGTGGTGACGAGCGACCCGCCGGTGACCCGCTCCGCCACCACCGACCTGACCATGCACTTCCTCGCCCCCGCGGTCGCCAGCCCGCTGACGGTCACCGCCGACGTGGTCCGCCGGGGTCGGAGCACCTGCGTGCCGACGGTCCGCATCACCGACGCCCGCGGCGTGCTGTGCGCGATCGCCACGGGCACCTGGGCACTGCGGCCCGCGTCCTCCGGCTGAGGCGCGAGCGGAGAGGGACGCCGGTCGAGGCGGGACCCGAGCGGCGAGTGACGCTGGTTGAGGTGCGAGCGGAGCGAGCCTCGAAACCACCGCAGGCTGAGAGGCAGCGGTGGTCGGGGTCGTCGTACGGCTTGCTGGGTTTCGAGGCTCAGGACTTCGTCCTTCGCACCTCAACCAGCGTTGTCGTCGGTTCAGGCGAGCCGAACGGCGAGTGACGCTGGTTGAGGTGCGAGCGGAGCGAGCCTCGAAACCTCCGCAGCCCGGGAGTCGGCCGGGGTCGGGGTCGTCGTACGGCTCGCTGGGTTTCGAGGCTCAGGACTTCGTCCTTCGCGCCTCAACCAGCGTCAGGCAACGCTGGTTGAGGTGCGAGCGGAGCGAGCCTCGAAACCTCCGCAGGCTGAGAGGCAGCGGTGGTCGGGGTCGTCGTGCGGCTTGCTGGGTTTCGAGGCTCAGGACTTCGTCCTTCGCACCTCAACCAGCGGCAGCGGTTCAGGACTTCGTCCTTCGCACCTCAACCAGCGGCAGCGGCTCGGGACTTCGTCCTTCGCACCTCAACCAGCGTCGTCGGGTCAGGCGAGTGAGCCGGCGGCGTACGCCTCGCGGATCCGGGCCTTGACGATCTTGCCGGTGGGGTTGATCGGCAGCGGGGTGCGGACGACCAGGACCTCCTTGGGGCGCTTGTAGTCCGCGAGGTGTGCGGCGCAGGTCGCGAGCACCTCGGCCGGGTCCAGGTCGACGCCGTCCACCGGGCGTACGACGGCGACGACCCGCTCGCCCCAGTGGTCGTCCGGTACGCCGATCACGGCGACCTCGCCGACCCCGGGGTGCTGGTGGACGACGTTCTCGACCTCGGCCGGGTACACGTTGTAGCCGCCGGTGATGATCATGTCCTTCAGGCGGCCGGTGACGTAGAGGTAGCCCTCCTCGTCGGCGTACCCGAGGTCGCCGGTGTGCAGCCAGCCGTCCTGGATCGCGCGCTCCTGCGGCCGCTCCCAGTAGCCCGCCATGATCGACGGCCCCGAGACGCAGAGCTCGCCGATCTCGCCGGGCGTGGCCTCCCGGCCGCCGACGAAGACGCGCACGTCGCTGTACATCAGCGGTCGGCCGATCGATCCGACCTTGCGCAGGGCGTCCTCGGGCATCAGGCAGGTCGAGAACCCGCACGACTCGGTGAGGCCGTAGCCCTGCACGAAGACCGACAGCCCGCGCTCGCGGAACCGCTCGATCAGGCTGACCGGCATCGAGGCCGCCGCCGACAGGACACGCTGGAAGCAGGTCAGGTCGAGGTCGTCGAACGCCGGGTGGTCCAGCAGCGCCTTGAAGACCGTCGGCACGCTCGCCATGTACGACGGCCGGTAGTCGCGGATGGCCGCCGCGATCAGCTCGGGCGTCGACTGCTCGAGCAGCCGGATGCTGCACCCGAGGTGCAGGAACGGCAGGATCCCGGCGAGCATCGCGCCGGAGACGCTGATCGGCAGCGACACCAGGGGCCGGTCGGCGACGGAGAACCCGAGGTCGACCGCGAGCGACGTCGCCACCGAGCGGATGTTGCCGTGCGTGATGATCGCGCCCTTGGGGAGCCCCGTGGTGCCGGACGTGTAGAACATGCCCGCCGGGGAGTCGTCCCCGAACGCGCCCACCGCGAACGGCGTCGCGTCGGCGCCGGGCTCCGGCCACGGCGAGGCGTCGCGTACGCCGGCAGGGGCGGGGCCGTCGGTGAAGAAGCAGGCCGGCGTCGCCGTCCCGAGCAGGGCCGCCAGCCGAGGAGCGGCGGCGACCTGGGTCACGAGCGCGACCGGCCGGGAGTCGCGCACCAGCGCGGCGAGCTCGGCGTCGGCCAGCCGGGGGTTGAGCGGCACGTAGACCGCCCCCAGGCGCATGATCGCGAGGGTCGCCGGCAGGAACTCGGGGTGGTTCTCGTGGAGCAGCGCGACCCGGTCGCCGACCTGGACGCCGGCGGAGCGGAGCGCCCGCGCCACCTGCCAGGTACGCCGCTCGAGGTCGCCGTACGTGAGCGTGGTCGAGTCGAGGACCAGCGCCGGCCGGTCCGGGGTGCGGTCGGCGTGCCGGGTGATCCAGGACGCGATCCCCGGGCGGAAGCGCAGCTGGGCGGCGGTGAGCTGCCGGCCCGCCGTCGGGGCGAGCGCGGTCACAGGCCGACCTCCGCCGCGACGGCCTTCAGCGACGGCTCGTCGCGCAGGTCCATCATCACGACCGTCGTCACCCGCGACGCGCGCCACAGCTCGAGGCGCTCGCGGATCCGGCCGGGTGGCCCGATCAGCGAGGTGCCGTCGACCAGCTCGTCGGGGATCCGCTCGACCGCCTCCTCGCGGCGACCGGAGAGGAACAGCTCCTGGACGTCGTGGGCGACGTCCTCGAACCCGGCCCGGGCGACGGCGTCGAAGTGGAAGTTGGCGCCCCGGGCGCCCATCCCGCCGACGTACCAGGCCAGCGGCTCCTTGGCCCGGCGGAAGGCCGCGCGCAGGTCGTCGTCGACGAAGGTGTTGACGTTGGCGACGATGTCGAAGCCCTCGGGTACGTCGGTGAGCAGTGCGCCGTACATCGCTTCGAACTGCTCGATGTGCACGAAGGCGGGCATCCAGCCGTCCGCGACCTCCAGGGCCAGCTGGGTGTTCTTCGGCCCCTGCGCGCCGAGGTAGATCGGGAGGTCGGAACGCAGCGGCTGGGTGATGAGCTTGAGCGGCTTGCCCAGCCCGGCGCCGCCCGGGTAGGGGAGCGGGTAGAACTCGCCCTCGTGCGTGACCGGCTGCTCGCGTGCCCAGATCGCGCGGAGCACCTCGACGTACTCGCGGGTGCGCGCGAGCGGGCGGGGGAACGGCCGGCCGTACCAGCCCTCGATGATCTGGGGACCAGAGACGCCCAGGCCCAGGCGCAGCCGGCCGCCGCTCAGGGCGTCGAGCGTCATCGCGGTCATCGCCGCGTTGGCCGGGGTGCGGGCGTCGATCTGGGCGATCGAGGTGCCGAGTCCGATCCGCGAGGTGCGGGCGGCGTACCAGGTCAGCGGGGTGAAGGCGTCGGAGCCGTACGCCTCGCCGACCCACACGGAGTCGTAGCCGAGCGCCTCCGCCGCGACGACCGTGTCGGTCTCGTCCCGGGGGCTGCCCTGCCAGTAGCCGAGTCCGATCCCGAGGGCGAGGTCCGTGGTCATCTGCGTGCTCCTGTCCCGGCCGCGCTGGCGGCGCAGCGTCCGACGGCAATATGATCATGAATCGAAGCATCAGACTACCATCCGTTTGGTTGTGTAACGTGGCGCCGGTCACGATGACGCCAGGCGATCAGGAGTGGGTGGGCATGGACGTGTTGAGGCCGGTCGAGCACTGGGCGCAGCGCCGCGGCGACGCCGTGGCGGTCCGCGACGACGACGGTGACCTGACCTGGACGCAGCTGCTGGAGGCGGCGCGGAGCGAGGCGACCCGGCTCGTCGGGCTCGGCGTGCGGCCGGGGGACCGGGTGGGCGTGCTGACGGCCAACTCCCGGCAGTTCTGCGTCAGCGTGCTGGCCGGGTTCGCCGCCGGGGCGATCGTCGTCCCGGTGAACCATCGCCTGCACGCCACGGAGGCCGCCGACCAGCTGCGCGACGCCGGCGCCGTCGTACTCAGCCACGACGAGACGTACGCCGCGACCGCCGCCGCCGTCGCGGCCGAGCTGGCGATCGCGTTGCGCCACCCGGTGCCGGCCGACTGGACGGGCGGTACGCCGACGCGGGTCGTCCGCGAGCTCGACGACATCGCCGTCCTGCTCTACTCCTCCGGTACGACGGGCCGCCCGCGCGGCGTCGCCGTCAGCCACCGCAGCATCGTCGCGATGGCCCACGACCGGATCGTCAACGACGGCTGGAACCGCGACACCCGGACCTACGTGCCGTACCCGCTGGCGTTCTCCGCCGGCATCCTCGCCTCGTGGCTGGCGACCGTCGTCGCGGGCGGGATGACGGTCGTCGACGCGGCCTTCGACCCGGGTCGCGCGCTGCGCCGGTTCGAGGAGGACCGGATCACCGTCTTCATGGCGGTGCCGGCCGTCTGGCAGGCCATCGTCGCCCACCCCGACGTCGAGTCGACCGACGTGTCGTCGCTGACCACGGTCTCCGCCGGCGGCGCGATGGTCACGCCCGAGCTGATGCGGCTGCTCAGCGACCGGGGCATCCGGCTCTCGCAGGGCTACGGCCTGACCGAGTCGTCCGGCGTCGCGACCGCGCTGCGACCCGAGGACATCGACCGCAAGCCCGGCTCGATCGGCCGGCCGATGATGATGACCGAGTCGCGGGTCGTCGCCCCCGACGGCACCGACTGCCCGGCCGGGGAACCCGGCGAGCTCTGGCTGCGCGGACCCGCGGTGATGACGGGCTACTGGGTCGACGGTGCTCCGGACCCGGGGTCGCTGCGCGACGGCTGGCTGGCCACGGGCGACGTCGCCACCATGGACGAGGAGGGCTACCTCTACGTCGTCGATCGGCTCAAGGACATGATCATCACCGGCGGCATCAACGTCGTCCCCGCCGAGATCGAGCGGGCGCTCGAGGCGCTTCCCGGCGTGGTCGAGTGCGCGGTCGTCGGCGTACCCCACGCGCGGTGGGGCGAGACGCCGTACGCCTATGTCGTCGTGGACGACGACGAGGTCACCGCCGCCACGCTCGAGGCGGGTCTGCGCGAGCGGATCGCGGGCTACAAGGTCCCCCGCGTGATCGAGGTACGACGAGCGGCCCTGCCTCGCAGCGCCAACGGCAAGGTGCTCCGCCGGCACCTGCGCGCGGAGGCGACGGCGGCGCCGGCGACCACGCCGGAGGACGCGATCCGGGACCTCGTGACGCGCTACTTCGCCGCGGTGAACGCCCGGGACTGGAAGGCCTTCGCCGCGACCCTGCACCCCGAGGTGACGATCCGCCAGGGCGAGCTGCTCGGGGCGTCGGGGGTGGACGACGTGACCCGGCTCTACCGCGCGATCGTGGCGCAGTACGACGAGCACGAGGACCGTCCCACCCGCATCCTGGTGGACGGCTCGCGGGCCGCCGTCGAGATCACCTTCCGCGGCCGGCTCCGCGACGGGACGCAGCTGACCTTCCCGGCGTTCGACGTGATCGACGTCGAGGACGGAGCGATCCGCACGGTGTCGACCTGGTACGACACCCAGGTGGTCGTCCCGCTGATCACCGGCGCGCCGGCGGCCGTCCGGTGACCGCCTCCCTCGACGCGCTCCTGGCGGAGCGCTACAGCTGCCGGGCGTACGGCCCGGAGGAGGTGCCCGAGGAGACGGTGCGCGAGGTGTTCGGCCTCGCGCAGCGGACCGCCTCGTGGTGCAACACCCAGCCCTGGCAGGCGGTCGTCACCCGGGGCGACGCGACCCGGGACCTCGCGACCGGGCTCGCGGCCCACGTCGCCGGGTCCGCGCCGTCGTCCGACCTGGACCTGCCGGCCGGCTATAGCGGCGTGTACGACGAGCGGCGCCGTACCAGCGGCTTCGCGCTCTACGCCAGTCTCGGCATCGAGCGGCACGACCGGGAGGGTCGCGCTCGCCAGACGATGCGGAACTTCGACTTCTTCGGGGCGCCCCACGTGGCGATCGTGACGACCGACCGCGAGCAGGGGACGTACGGGGCCGTCGACTGCGGCGGGTACGTCGCCACCCTGCTGCTGGCGCTCCGCTCCCGCGGGATCGACTCGATCGCCCAGGCGGCGATCGCCATGTACTCCGACGGCGTGCGGGAGCTGCTCGCGCTGCCCGAGGACCGGCTGGTGGTCTGCGCGGTGTCCTTCGGGTACGCCGATCCGGACCACCCCGCCAACGCCTTCCGCACCGAGCGGGCGGGCGTCGACGACGTGATCCGGATCGTCTCCTAGGGTCCGTCAGGTCGCGACGAGGCCGCCGCCGAGGTAGGCGGCCGACAGCTTGTCGTCGTCGAGCAGCTCGTGCGCGGGACAGGCGGCGACGACCCGGCCGTTGGCCAGGACCACCGCCTGCCGGCTGATGCTCAGGGCGAGCCGGGCGTTCTGCTCGACGAGCAGGACCGTGACCCCGCTCGCCGCGATCTCGGCCACCACGACGCCGATCCGCTCCATCATCAGCGGCGACAGGCCGAGGCTGGGCTCGTCGAGGAGCAGCACCCGCGGCTTCTTCAGCGTGGCCCGCCCGATGGCGAGCATCTGCTGCTCGCCACCGGACAGGTAGCCGGCGCTGGTATCGGCCTTCTCGCGCAGCACGGGGAACTGCTCGAACGTGCGCTCCACGGCCTCCGCCAGCTCGGCGCGGCCCAGGCCCTGCCCGCCGACCAGGAGGTTGTCGCGCACCGACAGGTCGGTGAAGATGTGCCGGCCCTCCAGCACCTGGGCCAGCCCGAGCCGGACCAGCGCCCAGGGCGGCAGCGCGTGGATCGGCTTGCCGTCCAGGGTGATGCTGCCGGACCGGATCGCGGCGCGGTACTGCGGGAGCAGCCCGCCCACGGCGCGGAGGAGACTGGTCTTCCCGGCGCCGTTCGCGCCGAGCACGGTGGTCACCTCGCCGGTCGGCACGCTGAGCCCGACCCCCCGGAGCGCCTCGGCGCCTCCGGGATAGGTGACCGTCAGGTCCTGCACCTCGAGCATCTGGGTGCCTCTCGTCGTGGGTGGGCCGGTCCGGGTGCGCTCAGTCGAGCGAGACGTTGGTCGCGGCGGGGCTCTCGGCCCAGTCGGCGAGCAGGGTCACGCCGTCGTCCTCGTCCTTGGTGACGCCGCAGATCCGGCTCTCGCGGAACGGCGTGCGGTCGTTGATGTCCTTGCCGTACGTCATGTCCGGCGTCAGGCCGTCGGTCGAGATGGTCGCCTGCTGGGCGGCCTTCACGATGCCGGCGGGCGTGACGTCCCCGTCCTCGATCGCCTGCTCGATGAAGCCGGCGATCGTCTGACCGGCGATCCAGCCCAGCACGATCGTGCCCTGGGGCGAGACCGAGGGGTCGAGCGCCTCGTGGAAGGTGGCGTTGCCCGGCGACTCGTCGTCCCACAGCGGGTAGGAGCAGGACACGGTCATGTTCTTCTCCATCGCCGGCCCGACGGGCAGGTCGAGGAGGGCGCGGTTGTACGCCGTCCCGGGCGAGAGCAGCTTCGCGTCGTACCCGAGGGCGGACGCGGCACCGACGCCCGCGATCGTGCCGCCGGGTCCGACGCCGAGCACCACCGTGTCGGCGCCGGCCTTGCGCATCGAGGTCACCTGGGCGGTGAGGTCGGTCGCGGTGGCGTCGGCGCTGGCCTCGGCGACGACCTCGAGCCCCGTCTCCTCGCTGACCGCCTCGACGCCACGCAGGATCGCGTCGCCCATCGCGTCGGCCTGGTAGATGACGCCCACCTTGGCGTCGGGGTCCTCGTCGAGGACGTGGCTGAGCAGGTTGGCGGTGTCGACCTCGAAGGCCGTGCCCTGGGCGAAGGTGTTGTCCTCGGCGTACGGCCCCTTGAAGCCGAGCGAGAGCACCTGGTCGTCGGCGGTGAACGGCCGGATCGCGTCGGTGGTCGGCGTGCCGTAGGTGATCAGGGCCGCGATGTCGTTCTTGTCGGCCTGGTACGACTGCACCGCGAGCTGGGGGTTGTACTGGTGGTCGACGGTCTTCAGCTCGATGGTGCGCCCGTCGATGCCGCCCTCCTCGTTGAGGTGGTCGAAGTACGCCTCGATGCCGGCCTGGACGGGCTTGCCGCCCGACGCCGCCGGCCCCGAGAGATCGGTCAGCGACAGGACGGTGATCGTGTCGTCCGTGACGCCGTTGCCGGTGGCGAGCCCACCGTCGGAGGAGCTGTCGCTCGGCGCTGCGGTGCAGGCCGAGGTGGCGATCGCGAGGGCGGCGAGGCCGGCGATGAGTGGGCGGCGGAGCTGGTGCATGGCCGTGTTCCTTCGACTCGGGTGCGGGTGGGGTGCGGAGTGACCGGCGGTCACGCCGAGGTCCGTGGAGCGCGCGGTCCGCGACCGCGGAGGAGAGGGGCGAGCCGGCCGAGTCCGCCCGCGATGCCCCGGGGGGCCAGCGCCATGACCATCACGATCACGAGGCCGTAGGCGACGAGCGCGAGGGTGCCGGTGTTGAAGCTGCTCGAGGTGCCGCTGGCCGCCTCGACCAGGCCGAGGCGGAGCGAGACCTCGGTGAGGATGGTGGGGAGGGCGGTGATCAGCACGGCGCCGACGACGGCGCCGCTCACCGAGCCGAGGCCGCCGATGACCACCATGGCGAGGAACTGGATGCTCTGCTCCAGCCCGAAGCTCTCCGGGTTCAGGAAGCGCAGGTAGCCCGCGAGCAGTGCCCCCGACAGCCCGCCGAGCGCGGCCGACAGCGCGAACGCGGTCACCCGGGCGCGGGTCACGGCGATACCGGCCGCGGCGGCCGAGTTCTCGTTGTCCCGGATCGCCACCAGGGCGCGGCCCCAGCGCAGGCGGAGCAGCGAGGCCACGCAGACGCCGACCAGGGTGACGACCACGAGCAGCAGGGCGAACCACTTCATGTCGCTGGTCACCAGCCGGCCGGCGAGCACCGAGCTCTGCGACATCTCGATGCCGAACAGGCTCGGCGCCTCGACGATCCGGCCGGCGCCGCCGCCGGTGAGGCTGCGCAGGTTCACGAACAGGTGCTCGCCGACGTACGCGATGCCGATCGTGCCCACCGCGAGGTAGAGCCCCGACAGCCGGAGGGCCAGCGGCCCGATCGTGAGGCTGGCGAGCAGGGCGACGACCATCGCGGCCACGGCGGCGAGCAGGAACGGCACGCCGTGGTCGCCCAGGACCGCGGCGGTGAACGCCCCGAAGCCGACGAAGACGGCATGTCCGAGCGACATGATCCCGGTCGTCCCCATGGCGAGGTTGAGCCCGATGGCCGCGACGGCGGCGATCAGCCCGAAGTTGAGGACCGAGAGGAGGCGTTCCTGCCCGGAGGCGAGGACGCCGAGGGCGGCGACCAGCGTGATCAGGGCGGCGACCTTGCCGCCGGCGGTGCCGAGCAGCGTGACGTGCGCGCGGGACTCGCGCGGGTCGAGGCGCCGTACGGCGGGGGCGCCGGCCGGCGACGCGGCGTCGGCCGGGCCGTCGCCCTCGACGGTCGTGGACGGGGTGGCGGCAGCGGTCTCAGGCACGGATGACCCTCTTCGTTCCGAACAGTCCCTGGGGGCGGACGAGGAGCACGACGACGAGCACCAGCCAGGGCACGATCACGTGGAAGTTGTGACCCACGACCCCGGACCACGGGCCCTCGTAGCCGGCGATGACGGTCTGGATGATCCCGATCGAGACGGCGCCGACGACGGCGCCGTTGAGCGAGTCGAAGCCGCCGAGCACGGCTCCGGGGAAGGCGGCGAGGGCGATCAGGCCCATGTGTGGGTCGATCGAGCGCGGGTAGCCGGCGAGGAACACCCCGGCGAGCACGGCGAGCGCCCCGGCGGTCGCCCAGACGACGGCGGTCATCAGCCGGGTGTTCACGCCGAGGGCCGAGGCGGCGACGGGGTCCTGCGACATCGCGGTGATCGAGACGCCGGTGCGGCTGCGGCGGAACCAGATCGCCATCGCGCCGATGACCATGCCGGTGACCAGGATCGCCAGGATGCTCGACGTGGTGATGGTGACCCCGGCGACGCTCAGGGTCGAGTCGCCCCACGGGTCGCCGATGCCGAGCTTGTCGGTGCCGAACGCCGCGGTCAGCACCGCCCGGATCAGGATGCCCAACCCGAGGGTCCCGATCAGCACGGCTTCGTGTGAATGGGCGGCGAGGTGGCGCACGAGCGCCCACTGGATGAAGACCATGAAGACGGCGGCCCCGAGGATCGCCAGCGCCACGGCCAGGCCGAACGGGAGCTCGAAGCGCCCGGGGCCGAACCAGTAGACGAGGAACGCGCCCATCGCCATCACGTCGCCCTGGGCGAAGTTCAGTTGGCCGGTGGACTTGTAGATCAGCACGAAGCCGACGGCGACGAGCGCGTACACCGCGCCGAGCGCGCCGCCGCTCACCACGAGCTGGACCAGGTCCCGCATGTCAGATCTCCTCGGAGAGGGGGGAGAGGTGGTCGGGGGTGTGCTCCGCGTCGAGGGACACGGAGTTGCCGAGATAGGCCTCGCGGACGGCCTCGCTGTCGCGGATCGCGGCGGGCCGGCCCTGGGCGATCACCTGGCCGAAGTCCAGGACGGTGATCCAGTCCGCGACCTCCATGACCATGGCCATGTCGTGCTCGACGACGAGGATCGCCAGGTCGCGCTGGGCGCGGACCCGGCCGATCGTCTCGGTGAGCTCCGCGGTCTCGGTCGGGTTCATGCCGGCCACCGGCTCGTCCATCAGCAGCAGGCGCGGCTCGGAGGCGAGGGCGCGGGCCAGCTCGACCCGCTTGCGGGTGCCGTACGGCAGGCCTCCGACCTCGGTGTTGCGCAGGTCGAAGAGGCCGAGCAGGTCGAGTACGTCGGCGACCGCCTCGCGGTGCGCGACGTCCTCGGCCCGCGAGCGGCGCCAGCGCAGCAGGTTCCCGGCGATGCTGGAGCGCATCAGCGGGTGCCGGCCCACGAGGGCGTTCTCCATGACGGTCGCCCCGGGGAACAGCGAGAGGTTCTGGAAGGTACGGCCGACCCCGGCCTGCGCGATCGCGTGGCGGCGTGCGGTGCCGAGGTCGAGACCGGCGAACGTCAGCGTGCCCTCGCTGGGGCGGGAGAAGCCGCTGACGCAGTTGAAGAGCGAGGTCTTGCCGGCCCCGTTCGGGCCGACCAGCGCGACGACCTCACCGCTGCGCACGGTGAAGGAGACGTCCTTCAGGGCGGTGACGCTGCCGTAGCGCAACGTCACCGACGCGGCCTCGAGGACGACGTCGGCCGGCCGCTCGTCGGCGTCGACGGCGGAGGTCGAGGCCGCGGTGGCGGAGCTGGTCATCGGGGTCGTCCTTTCGGGCGGTGGTGGGTCCGGGGGCGGCTGCGAAGCGAGGCCCGAGGAGTCCCACGAGGCTAATGATGTGCATCAATGCGCCTGTGCATCAGATCACACCGGATCGGCGCCGACAAGACTTTTCGGCACCTTATTCAAACGAATGGTTGGCAGATTAGGGTGGAGTCCGGGCGGCTCGCGGCGACCGGGACGAGAGTCGCGTCGGGGTCGGAGGGTCTGCGACAATCGACCGGTTGGTTCGAGGGATACGAGGAGCACGGTGAAGAAGCGGTCCGATGACCAGAACGTGGCGGAGGCCGACTCGGGCAAGCGCACCCAGCGCCGGTTCGACCGGACCGAGCTGATCATCGACGCGGCCGCGTCGATCTTCCGCCGCAAGGGGTACGACGCGACGAGCCTGCAGGAGATCGCCGACGAGGTCGGGATCCTCAAGGGCAGCATGTACCACTACATCGACACCAAGGAGGATCTGCTCTTCGCGATCATCCAGCGCAACCACCAGCGGATCATCACCGCGGACCCGGAGTGGCGGAAGCTGGCCGACGACCCGGTCGCGGCGCTGCGCTCGTTCATCGAGGGACACATGCGGCGCTCGCTCGAGCACTCCGCCGACTCGATCATCTTCTTCCGCGACTTCCGGGCGCTGAGCCCCGATCGCGCGGCCGAGATCGTCCAGGCCCAGCACGAGTACGACCAGGACTTCCGCGACCTGGTGGATCGCGCCGCCGCGGAGGGCCTGCTGCGACCGGGCGTGAACTCGACGTTCGCCGCGCGCGCCGTCTTCGGCATGGCGAACTGGATCCACTACTGGTACGACCCGCGCGGCTCGATCTCCGCCGAGGAGGTCGTCGCCGAGCTCTCGACGTACGCCGTGGCGAGTCTGCTGGCGACCCCGCCGGCGGTCGAGGCGACGGAGGCCTGAGGCTTTCCAAACGAATGGTTGGCAGATTACGTTGCCACCATGAGTGCTGTCGCGGTCCCCTGGGCCAAGCGGGTCATGCAGTTCCAGCCGAGCGCGCTGCGCCCACGTGAGGAGTCCGAGGCGCACTACCTCGGCGTGCACAGCCCGTGGGCGGTCACGACGTTCCGCGACATGCCGGAGGTCGTCGGTTACCACACCAACCTGCTCGTCGGGCAGTGGGACCTCACCGGCGGGTTCGGCCGGGTGCCGGACCTCTGGCGCTACGCGACCATGCGCTACGAGCCGCCGGGCATGGAGTTCTCGCGCGACGTCGGCGGGATGCTCGCGCACGACCACCAGAACTTCCTCCGGGACCTGCGGCGCTTCGACGTCGAGGAGACCGTGATCCGCGAGCGGTCCGGTCCCGCGCTCTGCGCCGAGAAGTACGTCGTCGTGCTCGACCGGCCCGAGGGCCTCGACGCGGCTGCCGCCTCGGCGGCCGTGGACGAGGTGGTCGGGGTCCTCGCCGACGCCTTCGACGCGACGTACGGCGCGCGCCGGATGACCTGCGACCGGGTGCTCCTCGAGCGGGAGAACGCCCCGATGCGCGAGCCCGGCCAGCTCCCGACCGGGCGCCGGCTCGACGAATCGCGCCGGCTCGCCTTCGTCGAGCTCTACCTCGACCACGAGATGTGGGGGAGCGAGCTCTTCCGCCGGCCCGAGGTGCTGTGCCTGCAGCAGGACTCGGTCTTCGCGCCCGACAGCATCGCGGCGTACCGGGTCCTGGAGCGGGCGGGCCACGACCGGAGGGAGTAGGCGCCCGCGCGGGGCCGCCCGGAGGCTGCAATTGCGGCCGTTGGGCAGGGTGGGGGCGCGCTGGTCTGTCCGGGGGCTGCAATTGCGGTGGCTGGGCAGGGTGGGGGGCGCGCTGGTCTGTCCGGGGGCTGCAATTGCGGCGATTGAGCGGGCTGGCGTTGCGGGAACCTGTCGGCAGGCTGCAATTGCGGCCGTTGGACAGGGCTGCCGCGCGAAACCCTGTCCGGAGGCCGCAATTGCGGCGGTTGGGCGGGCCCCGAGACCCCGCCCCTCCCCGCCGCCCCGGCTCAGGCCGTCCCGCGGCGGACCAGGGAGGGCGGGAAGATCACCCGCATGGCGGCGGCCGGGCGCTCGCCGTCGACCTGCTCGAGCAGCAGCCGGGTGGCCTGCTCGGCCATCTCGCGGATCGGGTTGCGCATCGTGGTGAGCGCCGGCTCGGTCCGCTCGTGGACGCCGAGGTCGTCGTACCCGATCACGGCGACGTCGTCGGGCACCCGCCGGCCGAGGGTCGCGAGGGTCTTCAGGGTGCCGGCGGCCATCAGGTCGGAGGCGACCACGATGCCGTCGAGGTCGGGGTGCCGCTCGAGGAGGGCGGCGGCCGCCCGCTCCCCGCCGGCCTCGGTGAAGTCCCCGTGCACGACCGCGTCGTCGGCGAGACCGGCGGTGCGCATCGCCGCGTACCAGCCGTCGAGCCGGTCGACGCTGGCCGTCATGTCGGCGGGGCCGGCGACCGTGCCGATCCGCGAGCAGCCGCGGTCGACGAGCGCCTGGGTGGCCTCGCGACCGCCGGCGATGTTGTCGGTGTCGACGTACGCGACCTTGTCGGCGCTGGTCCACGGCCGGCCGACGAACGCGCACGGCAGGTCGAGCGCGGCGAGGTGGTCGGCGAGGCTGTCGCTGCGGTGGTGGGAGACCACGAGGGCGCCGTCGATGTGCCGGTTGCGGAGGTAGCGCAGCATCCGCTGCTCCTCGTCGCCCGGGCGCGCGAGCAGCAGCACCAGCTGGACGTCGCGCTCGTTGAGCACCCGGGTCGCGCCGCGCAGGGTGTGGGCGAAGAACGGGTCGGTGAAGACCCGCTCGTCCGGCTCGGGGACGACGAGCGCCACGGAGTCGGTACGGCGCGTCACCAGGCTGCGGGCCGCCGGGTTGGGCGTGTAGCCGAGCGTGCGCACGGCGGCGTCGACCGCCGACTGGGCCGCGGCGCTGACCCGGTTGCCCCCGTTGATGGCCCGCGACGCGGTCGCCCGCGAGACCCCCGCCAGCCGCGCGACCTCGTCGAGGGTGGGCGAGCCCCCGGGGCCGAGGCCGTTGCGGCTGTTCACCCGAGCCACGCTACCGACCTCACGGGGTCCCCTCCGGAAGGCGTCCGGTGCGCGCGGCCTCGGCGTAGAACCGGGCGCTGGCCTTCGGCGTACGCACCTGGGTGTCGTAGTCGACGTGCACGATGCCGAACCGCTGGCGGTAGCCGTAGGCCCACTCGTAGTTGTCCAGTAGCGACCAGGCGAAGTAGCCGCGCACGTCGACGCCCTGCTCGATCGCGTCGTGGGTGGCCCGCAGGTGCGCGTCGATGAACCGCAGCCGCTCGAGGTCGTCGACCGTCCCGTCGGGGCCGACCTCGTCGTCGTACGCCGCGCCGTTCTCGGTGATGTAGAGCGGGGGCGCGGCGTACTCGTCCCGCAGCCGGACCAGCAGCCGGGTCAGCCCCTCGGGCTGCACCTCCCAGTCCATCCCGGTGACCGGCAGGCCGCGCCGCGGGAAGCGGATGTCGCCGCCGCCCGGGTACGGCGAGAGGACCGGCCGCGACGGGTGCTCCACCCGCGCGCCCAGCAGCTGGGTCCCGTCCTCGACGACCCGGCCCGATGCCGCGTCGCCGTGGTAGTAGTTCACGCCCAGCACGTCGATCGGCGTGCTGATCAGGGCGAGGTCGCCGTCCTGCACGAAGTCGTGCCACGCCTTGCCGTCGAACGTCATGCCCGCGGTGTCGCCGGCCAGGTCGTCGGCGTACCGGCCGCGGAGGATCGGGTCGAGGAAGACCCGGTTGAAGAAGCCGTCGACGCGGCGGGCCGCGTCGACATCGGCCGGCTCGGCCGGGTCGAAGGGGTCGGCGACCGTGAGGTTGAGCGTGATGCCCAGCTCGGCGGTGGTGCCGCGCCGGCGCAGCTCGTCGATGACCAGGCCGTGCCCGAGCATCAGGTGGTGGGCGGCCACGACCCCGGCGACACCCTCCTGGCGGCCGGGGGCGTGCTGGCCGCCGGTGTGGCCGAGGAACGCCGAGCACCACGGCTCGTTCATGGTGGTCCAGTACGGCACGCGGTCGCCGAGGGCGTCGTACAGGGTGAGGGCGTACTCGGCGAAGCGGTACGCCGTGTCGCGGTTCGTCCAGCCGCCCGCGTCCTCGAGAGCCTGCGGGAGGTCCCAGTGGTAGAGCGTGACCCAGGGCGTGATGCCGTTGCCGAGCAGCTCATCGACCAGCCGGGTGTAGAAGTCGACGCCGGCCCGGTTGGGCGCTCCGCCGTCGGGGCGGACGCGCGGCCACGCGGTGGAGAACCGGTAGGCGTTGAGGTGCAGCGAGCGCATCAGCGCGACGTCCTCGGGGACCCGGTGGTAGTGGTCGCAGGCCACGTCGCCGGTGTCGCCGCCGAGCACGGCGCCGGGGACCCGCGCGAAGGTGTCCCAGATCGACGGCGTACGCCCGTCCTCGGCGGTGGCGCCCTCGATCTGGTACGCCGCGGTCGCGGCGCCCCAGAGGAAGGCGGGCGGGAAGACCAGCGGCCCGGTGGTGGTGGGCGCTGTCTGGAGTGGGGTGGAGTTCATCCCTTCACGGCTCCTTGCATGATGCCGGCGACCAGCTGGCGGCCGGAGAGGACGAAGAGGATCAGCAGCGGGATCGTGGCGAGCCCGGTGCCGCAGAGGACGAGCGCGTAGTCGGTGGTCTGGCCCTGGCCGCTGATGGCCAGCTCGTCCAGCGCGACCTGGAGGGTCTGGTTGTCCTTCAGGGCGACGAGCGGCCACATGTAGTCGGTCCAGACCGTCATGAAGGTGAACAGGAAGAGGATCGCCATCGCCGGGCGGGCGGCCGGGACGGCCACCGTCCAGAAGGTGCGGATCATCGAGGCGCCGTCGACACGCGCCGCCTCGATCAGCTCGTCGGGGATCGCGTCGAGGAGGTACTGCCGCATGAAGAACACGCCGAACGCCGTGACCAGGGAGGGCAGGGCGACCGCCATCAGCGTGTCGTACAGGCCGTAGTCGGTGATGATGATGAAGAGCGGCACGATCGCCAGCTGGGTCGGGACCGCCATGGTCAGGATGACGAAGCCCATCAGGGCGTTGCTGCCGCGGAAGCGCAGCTTGGCGAAGCTGTAGCCGGCCAGCGTCGCGAAGAGCACGACCGAGGCCGCGCAGGCGGTCGAGACGATGATGCTGTTGGCCATCGCCTGCCAGAAGTCGATGGTGTCGAAGACCCGGCCCGCGTTCTCCAGGAAGTGCCCGCCCGGCAACAGCGGCGGCGGCATCTCCATGGCCTCGGCCTTGGTGTGCGAGCCGATCACGAACGACCAGTAGAGGGGGAGGGCGGAGCCGATCACGAAGGCGGCGAGCAGGCCGTAGACGACCCAGCCGGGACGGCGCTGGCTCATGACGACCTCCTGGTGAGGTAGCGGGTCAGGACGAAGTTGAGCAGCGCGATCGCGACGATGATCAGGAAGAGCAGCCAGGCGGCCGCCGACGCGCGGCCGTAGAAGCCGTCGACGATGCCGCGGTCGTAGATGTAGAGCGCGGCCGTCATGTACTGGTGGTCCGCGCCGCCCTCACGGCTCATCGAGTCGTCGAAGAGGCGGGGCTCGGTGAAGATCTGCAGGCCGCCGATGGTGCTGGTGACGATGACGAAGATCATCGTCGGGCGGATCATCGGGAGCGTGATCGACCAGAACTGGCGCAGCCGTCCGGCGCCGTCGAGCGCCGCGGACTCGTAGAGCTCGCGCGGCACGGCCTGCATGGCGGCCAGCAGGATCAGGGTGTTGTAGCCGGTCCAGCGCCAGTTGACCATGCTCGAGATGGCGACGTGGCTCCACAGCCGGTCGACGTGCCAGCGGATGGGTTCGAGCCCGAGCTCGCGGAGCGCGGCGTTGATCAGGCCCGACTGGTCGGCGAAGAGGCTGCCGAAGATGAGCGCGGCCGCCGCGGGGGCGACGACGAACGGCAGCAGCACGCTCATCCGCCAGAAGGTGCGGGCGCGGAGCTGGTTGTCGAGGAGCGCCGCGACCCCGACGGCGACGACGATCTGCGGCACCGACGACATCAGGAAGATGCTGAAGGTGTTGACCAGCGCCTTGCGGAAGATCGGGTCGGTGAGGACGAACTCGAAGTTCTCCATGCCGGTGAACTCGCCGCGCTGGCGGTAGAGCTTGTCCCAGTCGTGCACCGACAGGTAGCCGGTGTAGAGCAGCGGGAAGAGCCCGACCAGGGCGAAGAGGATGAAGAACGGCGAGATGTAGAGGTACGGCGAGAGCTTCAGGTCCCAGTGGGACCGGCGCCGCCGGCGGATCAGGCGTACGTCGCGCGGCGGGCTCGGGGGCGTCGTACTCCCGGACTCGGCGGTGTCGGCGCCGGGGCCTGGCCGGTCATCGGTGAGCATCGACGCCCCTCCTGGCAGTTCGTCGGGTGCACGGGTCCGTGCGGGGTGAGCCAGGCCGCCCGGGGGAGAGCCCCGGGCGGCCCGACGGTCCGGTCACGCCTGCTCGGTCACTGGAGCGAGGCGACGTCCTGCTCGAAGGTCGCCCAGGACTTGTCCGGGTCGGTGCCCTGGTCGACGCGGTTGATGGCGTCCTGGAACTTCTGCAGGATGTCGGAGTACAGCGGCCCGTGGTAGGGCTGGACCGTGATCGCCGCGGCGCGGTTGGAGAAGATCTCACCGGCCGGCGCGTTGTTGAAGTACTCGTCGGTGGCCGCGAGGACGGTCTCGGACTGGAGCGCCTCGACCTGCGACGGGAAGTTCCCGGTCAGCTCGAACACCTTGGCCTGCTGCTCGGGCGCGGTGATCCAGGTGATGAACTCCAGCGCCTCGGCCTGGTGGGTCGAGCTCTTGGGGATGGTGAGGTACGAGCCGCCCCAGTTGCCGCCTCCGCCCGGGAAGACGTCGGCGATGTCCCAGACGACGCCGTCGGGAGCCGGGTCGCCGGTGTTCTCCTTGATGTTGTTGCGCATCCAGCCGGGGCAGGCGACGGTGGCGTTGCCCGGCTTCTTGAACGCCGCGGTCCAGTCGGGGCTCCACTGGACGGCCTTGCTGCCGAGGTCGGTGTGGGAGGTGACGGTGTCCCAGACGTTCTTCAACTCGTCGCTGCTGATATCGACGGAGTTGTCGGCCTGCTCGAACGGGAACTCGACCTGGTTCAGCATGGCCTGCGCGATCGAGCCGCTGGCGTCGTAGAAGTTGGCGTCGGAGTTCTTCTTGAACTCCTCACCCAGGGCGAAGTAGTCGTCCCAGGTGGTCATCAGGGCGGCCACCTCCTCGCGGTCGCCGGGCAGGCCGGCCGCCTCGAAGAGGTCCTTGCGGTAGCAGATCGCCTCCGGGCCGGCGTCGGTCGCGTACCCGAGCAGCTGGCCGTCGTCGGTCGTGGCCTCGTCGACCTTGAACTCCAGCCAGCGGCCCTCGACCTCGGACTGGGCCAGGTCGACCCAGACGTCCGGGGCGGCCACCACGGCGGGCATGTAGTCACCCTCGAGGGCGACGACGTCGGGGAGACCCTTGCCTCCGGCCTGGAGGCTGGTGGTGATCTCGGCCTTCCAGTCGTCCCACTTGGACACCTTGGTCTGCTCGACCTGGGTGTCGGGGTTCTCCTCGTTCCACTGCTCGATGAGCGCGTCGTAGCCGAACTCGCCGAACGTGGTGATGGTGATGGCGTCGCCCGCGGCGAGGTCCTCCTGGTCGGCGGACTGCTTCGGGTCGTCGTCGCCACCGCAGGCGGCGGTCAGCCCGAGGACGAGGACGCCGACGGCGGCGCCTGCGAGGGACCGGCGGACCGGTCGAGAGATGGTGTAGCGCACGGTGACACTCCTTGACTGGCACGAGACAGCGATGGTCGGCGTCGATCGGAGGGTCCTGGGCCGGAGGTGGAAGGCTTGTGAGAGCGCTTCCACTGATCGACGTTCCCGACGATGGCATGCGTCACATTGCCTGTCAAGGGATCCCGGTCAGCGTGGCGTAGCTGGTGTGGACGGGTCGTGGAAACGCTTCCACTAGACGCGCTGACGCGGACGTCGTACGGTGCCTGCACCCCATTCACGACGGATCGTCCGGCACGTGCCTGCCGGTGAAGGGAGGACCGGTCATGTCCTCGGTGACCTACCAGCACGCGGAGCGCGTCTACCCCGGCTCGGACACCCCGGCGGTCGCGGACCTGAACCTGGAGATCGGCGACGGCGAGTTCATGGTCCTCGTCGGTCCGTCCGGCTGCGGCAAGTCGACGTCCCTGCGGATGCTCGCGGGCCTGGAGGAGGTGACGGCCGGCGAGATTCTGATCGGGGACCGAGCGGTCACGCACCTGCCGCCCAAGGACCGCGACATCGCGATGGTGTTCCAGAACTACGCGCTCTACCCGCACATGAGCGTGTACGACAACATGGCCTACGGCCTGAAGATTCGCGGCCTGCCCAAGGACGACATCGACCGCCGGGTGCGCAAAGCCGCAAAGACGCTCGAACTGGAGCCGCTGCTCGAGCGGCTGCCGCGCCAGCTCTCGGGCGGCCAGCGCCAGCGCGTCGCCATGGGCCGCGCCATCGTGCGCGCGCCGGCGGTGTTCCTGTTCGACGAGCCGCTCTCCAACCTCGACGCCAAGCTGCGCGTGCAGATGCGGCTCGAGATCAAGCGCCTGCAGCGCGAGCTT